>NZ_JBVHFT010000019.1:240-60813 GCF_055562215.1 Kribbella sp. NPDC020701
CAACTCCCAGGGACCTCGGACAGGTTCTCGCGACCCCGGACAGGTTCTCGGGACCCCGCACAACTCCTCGGGACCCCGCACAACTCCTCGGGACCCCGGACAACTCCCGGACTTCGGACAACTCCCAGGGACCTCGGACAGGTTCTCGCGACCCCGGACAGGTTCTCGGGACCCCGCACAACTCCTCGGGACCCCGCACAACTCGTCGGGACCTCGGACAACTCCCGGACCTCGGACAACTCCCAGGGACCTCGGACAGGTTCTCGCGACCCCGGACAGGTTCTCGGGACCCCGGACAGAATCTCGGGACCCCGGACAGGTTCCGGGCGCCGCAGACAATGCATAACCTGTCCGAGGTCCCGACTTCCCGAGCCAGGCCCCGGCAGCTGTGCATCGGCTGGGCGGGTGATCGGTGGCGCGGGACACCACCTGGGGACCTTGGACAGGTTCTGGGGGCTCGGGGATTGGATCGGCTGGTCGGGGTCGCCGGTTGTTGTGGTGGGGTTGGAGTGGTGGGTGGGGCGGGAGGTGGGCTGGCTGGTGGGGGTCGGCCTTGGGGCGGGTAGTCTCACGCAGATCTGTTCGCCGGGGGTGAGAAGGGGCGTGGATGAGGCGTCGGGTTGTCGCGACGGGTGGTGCCGTCGTGCTGTTGCTGCTGGCCGGGTGCTCGGACTCCGGGAGCCCGGGCACGGTCTCGGGTTCCGGTGAGCCTTCGCAGACTGCTGGGCCGGCAACGACCACGGTGGCCGTTCCGACCGGTCCGCCGCCCGCGGCCGCGGCGGCGCTGGGACCGACCGGACCTGGTACGGCGAAGCCCTGCCAGGGAACCGCGATCCCGGTGGGCAAGGACCCGCAGTCGGTGATCGACGCGGCGCCCGAGAGCACGGTGTTCTGCTTCGCGAAGGGTGTGCACCGGATCAGCCGGACGATCAAACCGCGGACCGGTGACACGCTCGGTGGCGGTGCGGGCGTCGTACTCACGGGATCCGTGCGGCTGACCGGATGGAAGCGGTCCGGCAACGCCTGGGTGGTGCGTGGCGCGCTGCCGGCGGCGTACCCGCTCAAGGGCCAGTGTGAGGACAACCAGGCCAAGCCGTGCCAGCGCGGCGAGCAGGTGTTCGTCGACGGGAAGCACCTGACCCGGGTGATGCGTCGCAGCGACCTGAAGCCGGGAACGTTCTTCGGCGACTACGCCGCGGACGCTGTGTACGTCGGAGACGACCCGGACGGCCATCAGGTCGAGCTGTCCCGGACGCAGACCGCGATCGACAAGTCGGCCGACAACGTCACCGTGACCGGGTTGACGATCGAGCACTTCGCCAGCCGCGCACAGGGCGGTGCGCTTCAGGTCGGCCGCGGATGGAAGGTGACCGGGAACGAGGTCCGCTGGAACCACGCGGTCGGGATCATGGTGATCGAGGGCGACGGCGCCACGCTGAGCCGGAACACGGTCGCGGACAACGGTCAGCTCGGGATCGGGCAGTACAAGTCGGCCGGCGTACGCATCACCGCGAACCTGGTCACCAGGAACAACACCGACGGGTTCTGGATCGCGGACTGGGAGTCCGGCGGGATCAAGTCGACCCGGTCGTCGGGTGAGGTGAGCGGCAACGACATCGTGGCGAACCGCGGCATCGGGATGTGGAGCGACATCGCCGAGTACGACCGCCGGATCACCGGGAACCGGATCCGGGACAACGCTGCCGACGGGATCCGGTACGAGATCAGCTACCAGGCTTTGATCGACCTGAACGTGGTCGAGAACAACGGCTTCGGCACCGGCCGCGGCTCCGGCGGGAGCCTCTGGGACGGCGGCGGCATCAACGTGAACACCTCCGCCGACGTCCAGGTCCGCGGCAACCTGGTCAAGGACAATCGCAACGGCATCTCGATCCAGTCCCGCACCCGGGGCGACGGCCCGCGTGGCACGTACGTCCTGACCGGCGTCGTGATCGAGGGCAACATCGTCGTCATGGCCGACGCCACCGCCACCACCGGCGTGGTCGAGAACAAGGGCTCCCCCACCAAGCCCGGCGCCGTCACGTTCCGCCGCAACAGCTACCAGATCGCCGGCAGTCCGGCCAACCGCTTCGCCTTCCGCGGAAGAACCATGACGTGGTCGCAGTGGCAGCAGGCGGGCTTCGACCAGGACTCAGTGACCGGCTAGCGCGCGACTTCGCGAACGTATTCGGTCGGCGTCGCACACGGCGGCGGCGACCAGCAGGTGCAAGGTCATGGAGCTGAGGTCGGACAGGCCGCTCTCGTTGAGCGAGGCGGCGGTGACATAGCCGAGCAGGAGTGCTCCGCAGGCCCGGATGTACGGCGTGGGCGCGCGGAGCACCGAGATCCACGCGAGGATCAGGGCGATCGCGACGATGGTGACGGCCAGCAGGCCGGTCTCCCAGTAGAGGCCGAGCCAGCTGTTGTCGATCGCCATCACGTCGATGTCGCCCTCGCCGCGGCGCAGCAGCACACGTTTGTTGCCGAGCCCGTGGCCGATGATCGCGGTCTGGATGGACACCTTCTCGTCCAGCACCGCCTGCCAGCTCGTGGTCCGGCCGCTGAGCGAACTGATCTGCTGCGCCCCCTGCCCACGCAGCAACCACGCGTGCAGGGATCCGATCGTCAGGAACGCGAGCCCGAGCAGCCCTGGCACCGCCAGGCTGGCGATCCGTCCGGCCCACGTCTTCCGGGTGACGATCAAGGCGATCACCAGCCCGAGGGCGACCGCCGCCGCCGACGTCCGGGTCCGGCTCGCCGCGATCAGTACGCCGCCCAGCCCGATCAACCCCACGGCCGGGAACAGCGACAGCTTCCGGCAGATCAGCCCGATCAGCGCCAGCCCGAGCAGGATCGCGCCGACCTCGCCCACGCGCGGTGGCAGCATCGGGATGATCACGCCCTGCAGGCGGTACCCGGCGCCGAGCGACCGCAACGGCCGCCACGCCTGCGACGGCGCGTACGCCAGGCTCAGCACGACTGTTGCCGCCAGCAACAGATGCGCCCAGAGGTGTGCCCGGATCAGCCGCTCCGGAACCTGCACCAGCGGCCGCCAGAGCAGGAACACCAGCACCAGCCCGATCAGGAACCGGGCCAGCCGGGTCAACGGTCCCATCGGCTCCGCCAGCAGGAAGGCGGTGGCACAGGCGAACAGCACGTACATCACGTACATGGAGCCGGCCGGATTCACCCGGGTCCGGAAGCCGGGCTTGGTCGCCGCCAGCGCGATCAGGAAGATGGCCCCGAGCAACAGGCCCTTCATGACGCTGTTCGTCGACCCCGTCGTCCCCTGCGGTGCGGCCACTCGTGACGACCAAGGCTGGACGCCGAGCACGAACAGGCACCACAGCACCAGCCAGAACCAAGCCGGCTTCTCGATCTCCCCCGCAACCGTCCCCGGCACCGGTCGCGCCAACCGGGTACTGCCGTAAGGAGCAGCGATCGTGGACCGCATCATGACAACACAGTCAGCGGATCGGCGGCACAGCCGAGTCGAGCGGCTTGTAGTTCAGCGGGATGCCCAGCGTCTCGTCCTGGGGCGAGGCGCCGATCAGGACGACGCCCAGCACCGGAGCGCCCGCGAACTGCAAGGCGCCGGTGAGCCGGGCGACATCCATCTCCTTGTCGAGACCGACCTGCACGACGAGTACCGACGCATCGACAGCAGCGGCGAGTGGCGTGATGCCGTGCCGCCCGACCGACGCC
This sequence comes from Kribbella sp. NPDC020701, assembly GCF_055562215.1. Taxonomy (NCBI): domain Bacteria; kingdom Bacillati; phylum Actinomycetota; class Actinomycetes; order Propionibacteriales; family Kribbellaceae; genus Kribbella; species Kribbella sp. NPDC020701. The sequence goes on from NZ_JBVHFT010000019.1 coordinate 3,946, forward strand.
GGACCGTGGATCACCACGGAGTACCCAGGCGGCAGGTCAGCCACGATGCCCGGCACCAGCGACGGCCCGACCGCCTCCGCGGTCTCCTCGTGGTTCAACCCGGGCGGCAGCACGTAGAGGTCGGCGACCGTACCCGGGCGGAACAGCTTCCGCGCCCGGATCGCCCGCGTCGCGGCCGGCTCCATCACCAGGTCGGTCAGGCCCTCGTGACCGGTCAGGTGCGGCAGTACCGGCGGACCTTCGATGTCGGCCAGGACCAGCAGGGTCTCGCGACCGTCACGGGCGTTCGCCTCGGCCATGGCCAGCGCGATGCCCGCCGAGTTCGGCGTGGGCGACGCGGAGACGACCAGCAAAGCGCCCGGGCCGCCGCCGGCGAAGGCCCGCGGGTTCAGCTCCCGGCGAGCCAGCGCGCCACTCGCCTCGGCGCCCAGCGCGGTGATCTCGTACTGCGGTAGCTCGGGAGCGGCCCGGCGCCAGAACCGGCGACGGTGGCCCTCCGACGCCGCGATGACCGGCGAACCGGCCGCCCGCGCCGACTGGTCGCGGGTCAGGATGTACGGCGTCAGGTGGGACCGGAGCAGCGCCAGGCCGAAGCCCAGCACCAGGCCGAGGATGCCGCCGACCAAGATGTCGCGGGCAACCATCGGCGAGGAGCTCGCAGTGTCGGTCGTGGCCGGGGTGACGAGCTCGCTGCCGGCACCGACCGTCGTCAGCGCCTTGAGCATCGCGGCCGCGTCGTCAGCCGCCTGGCGGGCCTCGGTGGCCAGGCCGACCCGCTGGTCGCGCAGTGCGGCGGCGGTCTGGTTGTCGTCGCGCTGGATCGCCTCGTCGATCTGGCTGACCAGGCTGCGCGACTGCTGGGTGGCGGTCTTCGACCGGGCCTGCGCCTGCTCGGCCAGGTTGGTCAGCAGCGCCTTGGCCTCGTCGTTGCGCTGCTGCAGGTAGATGGTCGAGATCGCGTTGGCCCGCTCGACCGCCTTCTCCGCGGTCGGGCCGTCGGTGGTGATCAGGTAGGCGTTGTCGGTGACCGCCTTGACCCGGGTCACCGCGGCCAGGTCCTGGAGGGTGTCCTCGTTGTCCGGCATCCCCAGCGACTGCACCACGGCCCGCAGCAGCGTCGGGCTGGCCATCACCCGGGCCTGCGTCTCGGCCGGCAGATCCATGCCCAGCGGACCGGTCTTGTCGGCGCTCGTGGACAGCTTGCCCACCAGGGCCGGCGGCACCGCCGGACCGATCACCAGCTGGCTCGACGCGGTCCACCGTGTCGTCTGGGAGAGCGCGAACACCGAGGCGCCGACCAGTCCGAGCAGGATGCAGCCCATGATCAGCCACTTCTGCCGTAGCAGTGACTGGGCGGTCTCCCGCCAGACCACGGTGCCCGGTTCCATTTGCTACCTCACTCCTTCGCGCCAGCGCCCCAGGATATAGGCACCAGGGCGCGCGGTGGACACGGCATCTCGTCGCGTGCCTTACTCTCTCCTCGGGGGTTCTCTCGGGGGTTCTGGAGAACCAGGGATGGCGCCCGTGGGTGGCGCCCGTGTCCGAGGGGGACATCGCAGGATGCAGAAGAGATGGACGTTCGCGCGTCTGGGGATCGTGGGCGCTCTCATCGCCGGGTCGTTGGTGTTCGTGTTCGCGCCACCTGCGCAGAGCACCGAGGCCTCGCTCTCGGCGGTCAACAGTTCGACCTGGCAGACCAACGGCAGCGTGCAGGGCATCGCGGTCGCGGCCGGGACGGCGTACGCCGGCGGCCGGTTCACCAGTGTCCGTCCGCCGGGTGCCGCAGCCGGGACCGGCGAGGTCGCCCAGGCGTACCTGGCCGCGTTCGACGCCACCACCGGTGCGCTGGTCAGTTCGTTCAACCCGGTTCTGAACGGCCAGGTCTACGCGGTGGCCGCCACCGCGGACGGCGCGCGGATCTTCGTCGGCGGTGACTTCACCACGGTGAACGGCCAGACCCGGAACCGGATCGCCGCCTTCGACACCGCCACCGGCGCCCTCGTCGCGAACTGGAAGCCCTCGGTCTCCTTCCGGGTCAAGTCGATCGCCGTGTCCGGTACGACGGTCTACTTCGGCGGCTCGTTCGGCCTGGTGAACGGCGTGGACCGGCTGCGGCTGGCGGCCGTCAGCGCCGACCTCGGCACCCTGTTGCCCTGGGCACCGGCGACGAACGGCGACGTGTACGCCGTGGACGTCGCCGACGACGCCTCCAAGGTGTACGCCGGTGGCCAGTTCAGTACCGTCAACGGCACCAACCAGAACACCGTGACCAGCCTCGACCCGCTGTCCGGCGCCGTACTCCCGTTCCCCGGTGCGTCCGCCGTACCGCCGCCGAACGGCTCGTGCACCACTCGGGTCAAGTCGATCGACGCCAGCGGCGACACCGTGTACTTCGGCAACGGCGGTGACGGCGGCGGCTGCTTCGACGGCACCTGGGCGGTCGACATCGCGACCAACACGCTGAAGTGGAAGAACCAGTGCCTCGGCGCGACCGAGGCGATCAAGGTCGTCAACGGCTGGCTCTACAAGGGCTCGCACGCGCACGACTGCGCCAACCAGGGTGCGGGCGGTTTCCCGCAGGGCTTCGACTACCGCTTCCTGCTGAGCGAGAAGCTGACCGACGGGTCGCTCGGTCCCTGGTACCCGAACACCGACGCCGACCCGAACAGCGTCACCAACGTCGGCCCGCTGGCCTTCGCGACCGGTGGCAACGACCTGTGGGCCGGCGGCGACTTCCTGCACGTGAACGGCGTCGCCCAGCAGGGTCTGACCCGGTTCACCAACGCGACCCCGGGTGCGGCTCCGGCGAAGCCGGCCAAGCTGCTCCCCTACAGCGTCCAGCCGGGCGTGGTGCAGATCTACTTCCCGACCGTGCTCGACAACGACGACAGCACGCTGACCTACCGGCTGCTGAAGGGCTTCAGCAACACCACGATCGCGACCTGGACCGCCACGTCCAAGCCGTGGGACCGGCCGTGGCTGCACTTCACCGACACCACCTCGGTGCCGGGTGAGGTGACCAACTACCGGGTCGAGGTGACCGACGGCAGTACGACGGTCCGCGGCAACTACTCGGACCCGATCACGGTCGCCACCACGGCCTCGACGGCGTACGACCAGCTGATCAACGCGGACGGTCCGCAGGCCTACTGGCGGCTCGGCGAAGCAGCGGGCACGACGACCTCCGTCGACGCCTCGGGTCAGAGCAACAACGGCACGTTCACCGGGGTCACGCTGGGCGCGGCCGGCGCGATCACGGGCAACACCGCCATGACGGTCAGCACGACCACCGGCCGGATGGTCGGCGAGAAGGCGTACAGCATGCCGCAGCAGTTCACGGTCGAGGCCTGGGTGAAGCAGAGCGGCGTCGCCCGCGGCGGCCGGATCATCGGCTTCGGCAACTCCAAGACCGGCAACAGCGGCGGTGGCGGCGACCGGATGCTCTACATGCGCACCAACGGATCGATCGTCTTCGGTGTGAACGACGGCACGCAGCGCACGCTGACCAGCCCGTCCGGCAAGAACGACGGGCTGTGGCACCACGTCGTCGGCAGCTACGACAACGGCATGATGAAGCTGTACGTCGACGGCATGCTGACCGGGAGCGCGCTGGTCGGATCAGCCTCGGTGTACTACGGCTGGTGGCGGGTCGGGTACGACAACACCAACACCTGGCCGGGTGGCGGAGCGACCCAGACCGGCATGGGGATCGACGAGGCCGCGGTCTATCCCTACGCGCTCACTCCGGCGCAAGTGCAGTCTCACTACGTGGCCCGCTGACCGGCCCTGTCTGGGAGTTCTGGCACAAAGTCATAACGCGCGTGGGAGGTCCGCTTCCAGTGGGCCTCCTACAGCGCTAATGTCCGCTGCTGGTGCGTGATGAGGCACGCACTGTACGACCCCCGCCTGTCCGAAGGACATCAATGAAGAAGTTAGTGCTGGCCATTGTCACCGGCGCGGCTGTACTGGCCGCGGCGCTGATCCCCTCCGGACCGCCGGTGGTGGCGGCGACTCTGGGTTTCGGCTCCGCCGTCTCGGCGATCAAGCAGACCTCGTGGCAGACCAACAACAGCGTCAACGCGCTCGCGATCAGTGGCAACACGGTCTTCGCCGGCGGCTTGTTCACCAAGATCCGGCAGCCGGGCAAGCCGGCCGGCCAGGGCGAGTCCGTCCGCACCTACATCGCGGCGTTCAACCGGACCACCGGAGCTCCGACCGCGTTCGCGCCGACGCTGAACGGGCCGGTGTACAGCATCGCCACCAGCGCGGACGGCAAATGGGTCGTGATCGGCGGTGACTTCACCACCGTCAACGGCATCAAGCGCAGCAAGATCGCGATGTTCTCGGTCGTGACCGGGAAGCTGGTGGCGGCCTGGGACCCGGTCGTGGCGGCCCGGGTGAAGGCGCTGGCCATCTACGGCAACAGTGTCTACATCGGCGGCGCGTTCGGCACGATCGACGGTACCGTCCGCAACCGGCTCGGAGCGGTCCGGCTGATCCAGGGCGACCTGCTGCCGTGGAACCCGAACGCCAACAACGACGTGTACGCGATCGACGTGTCCGACAACGGCACCCGGGTCTTCGTCGGCGGCCCGTTCAGCACGATCAACGGCCAGGACCACTACTCGCTGGCGATGCTGAACACCACCACCGGCGCGGCCTACTCGTTCCCGGCCGCGGCGGCGATCCCGAAGCCGACGGCGACCTGCACGACGCGGGTGAAGGACATCGACACCCTCGGCGACAAGGTGTTCGTCTCCAACGGCGGTGACGGAAGCGGCTGCTACGACGGCGTCCTGGCCGCGCAGGTGTCCACCGGCCAGCTGCTCTGGCAGAACAAGTGCCTGGGCGCGACCGAGGCGATCAAGGCGATCGGCGACTGGGTCTACAAGGGCTCGCACGCGCACGACTGCCGCTCCTCCGGCGCCTTCGGCAACGGCACCGGGACGCACTATCTGCTGGTCGAGAGCGCGATCAACGGCAACCTCGGCCCCTGGTTCCCGAACACCGATGCCGATCAGGGCAGCACCACCCAGGTCGGGCCGCTGGCGATGGCCGGCACCAGCACCGACCTCTGGGTCGGCGGCGACTTCCTGAACGTGAACGGTAAGCCGCAGCGCGGTCTGACCCGGTTCACGAACACGCCGGGCGGCGCGATTCCCGCCGTACCGAAGACTCCGATGGTGACGGCGACGTCGGCCGGCCGCGTCTACGTGAAATACTCCGACGTGTACGACCTGGACAACCTGTCGCTGACGTACAACGTGTTCCGCGGATCGACGCTCATCGCCTCGGCCAAGTACACGACGTACTTCTGGGAGCTGCGGAAGTCCTACACCGTCATGAACCGGGGACTGACGCGTGGCTCGACGTACACGTTCCACATCGAGGCCCACGACGGCCGCAACATCGTCAAGAGCCCGTCAGTCACCGTCAAGATCCCGTAACCCGGTGCTCCATTACCCGGCCCAAGGGGGTCTGCCCGTTCGGGCAGACCCCCTTGCCGTAGGCAACCGGTGGGGGCTGCCCGTCGTGTGGAGCCGCCCGAACATCACCCTGACCGACCCCGCAGCTCCCTCCGGCACCTCGCAGATGTACCGCATCGAGGTCTACGACGGCCACAACACGGTCCGCGGCGGCTACTCCACCATCACCGTCCCCTGACCACCCACAACGCCAGGGGGTACCCCCTCGCGTGGGTGAGGGGTGCGGGGGTTAGGGGCGAGATGGGTGGGTGGGTGGGGGTGGGGTGGTGCCGCGGTGGGCGGTTATGGCTCGGTGGGCTTCGTTCCACCAGAGGAGGAGGGTGATGGAGGAGGCGGTGGCCAGGCCCCAGGCGGCGCCTTTGGGGCCCCAGAGGAAGGCGCCGGTGATGCCGCAGGTGATCAGGATGACCGAGGAGATCAGGCGGACGCGGAGGCCGCGGGTGGCGGCGGTGAGGGCGCGGAGGATGGCGAAGGCGCCGGCGTTGGACGCGCCCAGGGCCTGCAGCAGGATGACGGGGATCAGGACCTCGTGGGCCTGGGTCCAGACGCCCGGGCCGAGGAGCTGACGACCCACGAACGGCGGGAGCAACAGGAAGACGGCACCCCAGGCCAGCGCGCCCGCACCGACGCCGAAGGAGATGGCCAGGCCGACCAGCCACAGTCGACGGTAGGAGTGCCGGAGCGCCCGCGCTGCCTCGGGGACGGAGATCATCCGGATGCCCTGGTTGAGAACGTTCACCGGGCCGAGCAGGACCTGGGCGCCACGGATACCAGCGGTGGCGGCGAGACTCGCGGCGGCGGTGATGCCGACCATGTAGACCTGGATGGTGCCGGAGACCGCGAGCATCTCCCCCACGTACTTCGGGGTGATATCCCAGTTCCGCCGTACCCACTCGCGGATCAGTTGCCGTCGTGGCGCCACCCCGGCCTGGAACCGCCCGGCCACTGCCGCGATCACCGCACCCAGCCCCCAGGCGAACGTCAGCGAGAAGGCGGACGCAGTATCGGTGAGATAGAGCCCGCCGAAGATCGCCAGCATCGCGAGCAACCAGATCAGGTCGTTCACGAACGCCCGACGGCCCTCGCCGACGACGAAGAACGCCCACCGCCACGCATCCTGGAGCAGCAATCCCGGCATCGTCACCGCAAACGCAATGAGCACTCCACGAGACGGCACCCCCGGGAACGCCGCGATCGCCAGGCCTACCAGGAGTGCGAGGAATCCGGCCAGCAGTGCGGTCGCCGTACTGGCGCGAACCGCTCGCTGCCAGTCGGGCGATCGCTCACCGGAGTACCGGACGGCCAGCGGCTCGGTCGCGATCGCACGGGACACGTTGAGCGCGATCGTGTATCCGCCGAAGGCCAGCGCGTAGACACCGAAGTCGGCGACCGTGCTGGACCGCGCGACCACCACCCCGACCGCGAGGTTGCTCAGGCTCGACAACGCCTGATCGGCCAGACCCCAGCTCGCACGACCGGCCGGTCCGGCCAGCCGACGTAGCTTCGGCCGCCGGAACTTCACTCCAGCACTCTAGAGGGAGCGCGGAGGATGGCGGAGGATGCCCAGGGCGAAACGTGGGATGCCCAGCACATACCGCCGCCAGAGTCGCTTGGGCTCCTTGTAGAGCCGGTAGCTCCACTCCAGCCCGGCGCGCTGCATCCACAGCGGCGCCCGGTCCAGCCGGCCGGTGTGGAAATCAAACGCGGCGCCCACGCCGATCAGGATCGAGGCGTTCAGCCGATCCCGGTGGTCGGCCATCCAGCGCTCCTGCTTGGGGGCGCCGAGTCCGACCCAGATGATGTCCGGCCGCGCCTCGTTCATCCGCGCGACCACCGCGGCGTCCTCGGCCTCCGTCAACGGCCGGTACGGCGGGCATTCGGTGCCGACCACCTTCAGCGCGGGATGACGCTCCTGGAAGTTCCCACGCAGCTCCGCGGCCACCCCCTCGGCACCGCCGTAGAAGTACTGCGTCCAGCCACGCTCGGCGGCCTCCGCCATCACCCGCTCGAGCAGATCCGGTCCGGCGACCCGGTCCATCCGCTCGAACCCGGCCTTCTTACCCGCCCACACCAACGGCATGCCATCGGGAACCGTCAGGCCGGCCGTGTTGTAGACCTCGGTGAGCCGCTCGTCGGCGCGCGCGTGCAGCAGCGCGTTCATGTCGGTCACGCAGACCAAGTGCCGGTCGTCGTTGTCGATCCAGCGAGCGAACGTGGCGACCGTGTGGTCCAGATTCGTCACGCTGACATGGATGCCCAGCACATCGACGCGATCCGCGATGGTGGCTGCCGTCTGCATGTCGGTCATCAGTCAGTCCTCTGGGGTCAGCGCGGCCAGATCCGCGTCGACCATGATCCGGACGAGCTCGGGCACGTGCACCTGGGCTTTCCAGCCGAGCTCGGAGGTGGCTTTGGACGCGTCCCCGATCAGTGAGTCCACTTCGGTGGGACGTTCGTACCGCGCGTCGTAGTCGACGTACTCCTCCCAGTCCAGGCCGACGTGGTCGAAGGCCAGTGCGACGAAATCCTTGACCGAGTACGACGTTCCGGTCGCGATCACGTAGTCGGCCGGGGTGTCGTGCTGCAGCATCCGCCACATGCCCTCGACGTACTCGGGCGCGTAGCCCCAGTCGCGGCAGGCGGACAGGTTGCCCAGGTACACCCGGTCCTGGCGGCCGAGCTTGATCGCGGCGACCGCGCGGGTGATCTTCCGGGTCACGAACGTCTCGCCGCGGCGCGGGCTCTCGTGGTTGAACAGGATCCCGTTCACCGCGAACATGTCGTACGCCTCGCGGTAGTTCCGGGTCATCCAGTAGCCGTAGAGCTTCGCGGCGCCGTACGGCGACCGCGGGTGGAACGGGGTCTCCTCGTTCTGCGGCGGTGGCGTCGCACCGAACATCTCCGACGACGACGCCTGGTAGAACCGGCAGTCCAGCCCGATCATCCGGATCGCCTCGAGCAGCCGCGTCGTACCCATCCCGGTGGTGTCACCGGTGTACTCCGGCTCGTCGAACGAGACCCGGACATGGCTCTGCGCGGCCAGGTGGTACACCTCGGCCGGCTGGATCGAGGCCAGCAACGTGACGAGTCGCGACCCGTCGGTCAGGTCGCCGTAGTGCAGGAACAGCCGCTTGTCCTTGGCGTGCGGATCCTCGTACAGATGGTCGATCCGCCGCGTGTTGAACGTCGAAGCGCGCCGGATCAGTCCGTGCACCTCGTAGCCCTTGGCGAGCAGCAGCTCCGCCAGGTACGACCCGTCCTGACCGGTAATCCCGGTAACGAACGCCTTCTTCACGAGACATGCTCCCGATACCAGGCGTAAGTGGCGGCTACACCGTCTTCGAGGTCGATGGACGGCTTCCAGCCCAGCGCCAGCAGCCGGCTCACGTCGAGCAGCTTGCGCGGGGTGCCGTCCGGCTTGGACAGATCGTTGCTGATGGCACCGGTGTACCCGACGACGCGGGCGACCAGCTCGGCCAGCTCGCGGATCGTCACGTCCGCACCGACACCGACGTTGATCGGCTCCGGCGCGTCGTAGGAGTCGAGTAGGTGCAGGCACGCGTCGGCCAGGTCGTCCACGTGCAGGAACTCGCGCCGCGGCGTACCGCTCCCCCACAGCACGACCTCACCGGCATCGGTACGCCGGGCTTCGTCGAAGCGGCGGATCAGCGCCGGCAGCACGTGCGAGCTGGCCGGGTCGAAGTTGTCGTTCGGGCCGTACAGGTTCGTCGGCATCGCCGAGATCCAGGGCAGTCCGTACTGGCGCCGCACGGCCTGGACCTGCATGATCCCGGCGATCTTCGCGATCGCGTAGGCATCGTTGGTCGGCTCGAGCTCACCGGTCAGCAGGCTCGACTCGCGGATCGGCTGCTCGGCGTACTTCGGGTAGATGCACGACGACCCGAGGAACAGCAGCCGCCGCGTCCGGACCTCGAGCGCCGCGTCCATCAGGTTGACCTGGATGCGGAGGTTGTCGCTGAGGAACTCGGTCGGGTGGTCCCGGTTCGCCAGGATGCCGCCGACCCGAGCGGCCGCGTCGATCACCACGGCCGGCCGGTGCTCGGCCAGGAACTTGAACGTCGCCGCGCGGTCGCGCAGGTCCAGCTCGGACGACGAGGCGCCGATCAGGTACGTGTAGCCGGCCGCTTCCATCCGGCGCCAGATCGCGGAGCCCACCAGGCCGCGGTGACCGGCGATGTACACCGGTGCGTGAAGGTCCATCAGTATGCTCCCGCGCCATAGATCACCGCGCGCACGGTCTTCCAGAGGATCAGCAGATCAAGGGTCATCGACCAGTTGTCGACGTACCGCAGGTCGAGCCGGACCGACTCGTCCCAGGACAGGTCGCTGCGGCCGCTGATCTGCCACAGGCCGGTGATCCCGGGCTTGACCAGCATCCGCCGCGAGTCGTCCGCGGCGTACAGGGCGACTTCCTCCGACAGCGGCGGGCGCGGGCCGACCAGGGACATGTCGCCGCGCAGCACGTTGAACAGCTGGGGAAGCTCGTCGAGCGAGAACCGCCGGATCCAGCGGCCGAGCGGAGTCATCCGCGGGTCGTCGCGCATCTTGAAGATCACGCCGTTGCCGTCGCTCAACGCGTACAGATCACCGAGCCGCTGCTCGGCGTCGGCGTACATGCTGCGGAACTTCAGCATCGTGAACTCGACGCCGGCGCGGCCGACCCGCTGCTGCCGGAACAGCACCGGACCGGGGCTGGACAAGCGGACGGCGATCGCCAGCCCGATCAGCACCGGGGCCAGCAGGACGATGAACCCGAGGGCGATGACGCGGTCGAAGACGGCCTTCATCAGGTGCGGTCCGCCACTCACCGACGGGCGCTCGAGGTGCAGCAGCGACAGGCCGGCAACCGGGCGCACCGAGATCCGCGGGCCGGCCACCTCGATGATGCCGGGCGAGACGATCAGCTCGATGCCACGCTGCTCCAGCGCCCAGGACACCCGGCGCAGCGACTGCCCGGCCAGCTCGGGATCGGTCGCGATGGCGACCACCTCGACCGCATGCCGGTCGGCGGCGGCCAGAATGTCCGGCTCGTCCAGCTCTTCCGGCTGCAGTGGTCCGTTCGCGTGCCCGTCGCCGCGCGGCCGGCACGTCGCCACCACGCGGTACCCGTCGGTCGGGCGGCTCTCCAAGTGCTCACACAGCGTCGCGGCCGGACCGTTACGCCCGACCACGAGAACCCTGTGCATACAGCGGCCTCTGAGCCGATGCCGATGCAAGTCCTTCCGCAGTGCGTACCTCAGCACCAGGGCGGATCCGACCATCACCGGAATCGCCAGTACGACGAAGCCGCGGGCGATCTCCGTCTTGGTCACGTACGACGCCATCGCGACGGCTGCCGTGAGGCCGACACCGGAGCGCAGCAGCGAACGGAACTCGTCCGGACCGGCGCCGAAGTACCGCGGGTCGTAGCCCTTCGACAGCGCGACAGCGCCGACCCAGGCCAGCGGAAGGATGCTGCTCACGATCAGGTAGCCGCTGCCGACGTGGTAGCCGAACCGGGTCAGGAGAGCGATCGAGACACCGAGCATCGCGGCCAGCAGATCGCCGCCCACTGCGGCCCAGCGATACACACCTACCCAGCGCGGCTCGGTCGACCGCGAGGGAAGCGGGACGATCGCGGGCACCTCGTGCGGCACCACCCAGAGCGGCCGGCGGCCATCGACCGCATCCGGCGCCTCTGCTCCGCTCACACCGGCCCCTCGTCTCGCGCTGCCAACGTCCGAACACGGTGCGTGCCCGGCGCAGTCCGCAGTCTCCCTGTCAGAACTGTCAAACGGAGATCGTCACCAAAGGTGACGGCAAACCTACGTGCCTCACATCCCCAGGAGTTCACCCGCCCGTCGGCGGAGCGACATCGCAGACTACTACGCGCGCGGGCCGTCGGCGACGGCGACTCGACAACCCTTGGATAGAATTTGCGTCGGGGTGGGGAATGCTGTCGGAGCATGCTGCGAACGGGGCTGCCCAGCCGCGTGCGGCCACCCGGCCCGCGGTGACACCGGAGCTTCGCCGGCCGGTCGCCGTACTCGCGATTCTCGGAGCGGTCCTGGCGATCGTCCCGGCCATCTTGTACGCCGGTGACACCGGTCCGAGCCGGCTGGACACCCGGGTCCAGAACGTCGTCGACGACTCACCCGCCGACGCGTGGAACCTGATCCGCGCCCTGGACTGGCTCGGCGAACCAGTCGGCCGGACCGTGCTGGTCGTCGCCGTCGCCTCGCTCTGCCTGATCGCCGGACGCCGCCGGCTGGCCGTCGTGGCCGTCCTGGGCATCGTGGCGACCAGCGCGCTCACGACTGTGCTCAAGCCGCTGGTGGACCGCCGGATCCACGACGACTTCCTGTCGTACCCGAGCGGCCACACCGCGGCGGCCACCGCAGCGGCGATGGTCCTCGGGCTGCTGCTGGCGGACCTGCTGCGTGCCGGGCGGATCGTGGGTACGGCGATCGTGCTGGCCGCGGCCCTGGTCGGTGGCGGCCTGATGTCGTGGGCCCAGATCCACCTGACCGCGCACTATCCCACCGACACGCTCGGCGGCTTCGGCTGCGGCCTGCTCGTGATCGCGTCGGCAGCCCTGCTGACGGACCGGCTCGCCCGGATGAGAGCTGTCCGGCCGACGTCGCAGTGACGCCGGCCGGACGAGTCACGCGATCGCGGCGCTCGGGGTGTCGAAGGCGGCGACCACGTCGGCCGGGACGTGCTCCAGGTCGCTGACCCGGAGGTAGTCGCCCATCGTCGTGCCGGTGCACGCCGAGTCGATGTTCGGCGCCGCCCGGCCGTCCAGCGCGTCGCCCAGGTGAACGGTGCGCAGGTCGATGCTGAACCGTGTCCGGCCGGAGCTGTTCGGCACGCTGGAGTGCAACTGCGCACCCGAGAACAAGATGATGCCGCCGGGCTTGCAGATCGGACGAAGCTGCGGCATCAGCTCGACCTCTTCTTCCGGCACCGGCTGCACCCGGGTGTCGGTGCCGATCTGGGTCGCGGCGATCTTGCGGCTGGTCGCGTTCCACTCCGCGTAGTTGTAGACCCGGGAGCTGTTCCGGACCGGGGTCTGCCAGTACCTCGGGTGGAAGGCGAGCCCGTTCTCCGCGGTGATCGCGAAGATCGGCAGCCACCAGTTGAGCTGGAAGCTCGGTGCCGAGTACCAGGTGTCGCGATGCGGGTGGAAGGCGAACGCGATCCCGGTGGTGAGGTAGTCGTTCGATGTCGAGCTCCGCATCCGCGGGACGTCGAAGTACACCTGCTCCGGATCACAGCCGAAGTCGACCAGCATCGCCTGGATCAGCCGCTTCGACTCCGGATGGTGGATGAAGCGCGGCTTCAGCTCGGCGAGCAGCGCCGCGTAGTCCTCGACCGCCATGTCGAACTGTGCCGTCTCCGGGTCCAACGGAGCGAATGCCTCCCGGGCCAGCTGTCCGGCGAACTCGGTGAGCGCCAGGGTCGACGGTCGCGGCGAGTAGACGAACAGGTCGCCGTCGTACAGCTTCTGCCTGCGTTCGTCGTCGCCGAACTCGGCGTCGACATAAATGGAATGCATGATGAACCCCCCTCTCGTCGAGCCGGCTTGTTCCGGCTCGGACCAAGTCCCCGTTGCTTGCCCCAGCCGTCCACCTCGAGAGGTCCATCGGCGGGCGCGGCCCCGTGGCCGCGTCATCAGTTACACGTACCGGCGGAACACCGGTTTGACCGGGCGGCCGCCCAGCCACTCCGTCGGGTCGCCGGCGTCCAACGCCTGGCGATAGACGGCACAGGCCTGCGCGACCACCTCCACCGTGCGGTCGATGTCCGCGTCGGTGAGGGCGCTGCTCACCACGAACGACGGCCCGATCACACCGCCGAGGATGAGCTCGCGCAGGAAGAGCGTGCGGTACGGCTGCGACGGCGCCAGGTTCTCGTCGAGTGTCGCGAAGACCAGGTTGCTGGCCCGGCCGCGAACGACGACGTGGTCCTGGACACCGGCCGCCGCGGCGACCTCACCGACACCGGCCGCCAGCTTGTTGCCGAGCTCGTGCAGGCGGGCCGCGATGCCCTCGGATTCATAGACGTTCATGGTGGCGATCGCCGCCGCGAGAGCATGCGTCTCGGCGCCGTGCGTGGTACTGAGCAGGAACACCCGCTCGTGACTGTCGCGCAGTCCGCCGCGTTCCATCACCTCGCGACGGCCCGCGAGCGCGGATACGGCGAACCCGTTGCCGAGTGCCTTGCCGAACGTGGACAGGTCCGGCGTCACGCCGTACAGGCCCTGGGCTCCGGACGCGGAGAACCGGAAGCCGGTGATCATCTCGTCGAAGACCAGCAGCGCGCCGTAGCGGTGGGCCAGGTCGCGCAGGCCTTCGAGGTAGCCGGCCGGCGGATCGTGCTGGGTCGCCGCTTCCAGGATCAGGCAGGCGATCTGTCCCTCGTGCCGGATCAGCAGTTCCTCGGTGGCGGCCAGGTCGCCGTACGGGAAGCCGACGGTCAGGCCGCCGATCTCCTCGGGGATGCCGGCCGACATCGGCGTCCGCGCGATGAACCAGTCGTCGATCGAGAAGAACGCGTGGTCGGAGCAGAGCGCGATCAGCGGGCGGCCGGTGACCGCGCGGGCCAGCTTGACCGCGGCGGTGGTGGCGTCCGAGCCGTTCTTGGCGAACTTCACCATCTCGGCCGTGGGCACCGAGGTGAGGAAGCGTTCGGCCGCCTCGAGCTCGATGATGCTCGGCCGGACGAAGTTGCTGCCCCGCTCGATCTCGCGCCGGACCGCCTCGAGGACCTTCGGGTGCCGGTGGCCGAGGCTGACGGCGCGCAGGCCGGAGCCGTACTCGATGTACTCGTTGCCGTCGACGTCCCACACATGTGCGCCGTCGCCGTAGTCGATGACCGGCGCCATGTCGGCCGGGTACTGGTCCTCGCCCTTGGCGTAGGTGTGCGCGCCGCCGGGGATCAGGTCCTGCAGCCGCTTGTTGGCCGCGACGGAGTTACCGAAGGATTTCGTCATGTCAGCCTCGCAGTGGCCAGTGCCAGTGATGATGCCGCCTTGTCCCGCTCCGACATCAGCGTGACCGGCAGCGGCCAGGCGATGGCGAGATCGGGATCGTCGAACCGGATCGAGACGTCCTCGCGCGGGTCGTGGGCGCGGTCGATCCGGTACGACACGTCGGCGGGATCGGTCAGCGCCTGGAACCCGTGCGCGCAGCCGGCCGGGACGTAAACGGTGACCTGGTTCTCGCCGGTCAGGTCGAAGTACTCGGTGTTGCGGTACGTCGGTGAGTCCGGCCGGAGGTCGACAACCACGTCGAGGACGGCCCCGGACGAGCAGCGGACGAGCTTGGCCTCACCGGCGCCGGAGCGCACGTGCATGCCACGGATGACGCCCTTCACCGAGCGGGAGACGCTGTCCTGCTCGAACGCGTCGGGATCGAGTCCGGCCGCGGCGACCACGGCGCGGTCGAAGGTCCGGCAGAAGAAGCCGCGCTCGTCCACGTACGGCGTGGGCATGAACAGCAGCGCGCCGGCGATCCTCGGTACCTGAATGACGTCCATCGATCCTCCTACTGGTCGCTGCCCCTGGGCGCCGGCCGGCCGGCGAAGAACCGGTCGGACAGTACGGCGAACTGGCGCTCGAGCTGCTCGGCGTACTCGGCGTTCTTCTCCCGCATCGCGGACTCGAGGCCGCCCGCGCGTGCCTCGAGCGCGTGCAACTGGTCCATCAGCCGGTCCACGTCGAGGTCCCGGATCGGCTGCCGGAACTCGGCCAGCCGCATCCCCTCCATCAGGATGTCGCTCTTGACCCCGTAGCTGATCGAGATGGTCGGCTTCGACAGCTTCAGCGCCGACTGCACGTTGTGGTACCGCGACGCGACCACCAGGTCGACGCCGGCCAGCTGTTCCATCAGCTCGCCGAGGGACTCCGCCGGCTCCCGGACCACCTGCTCGTCGACCACCTCCGGCCGGGTCTGCCGCAGATCGTCGACGACGGCGGCCACGACGGCCTCGTCGGCCGGGTCACCGGTGACGAGCCGGATCCGGTAGCCCTCGTCGACGACCCGCCGGGCGAAGTCGATGATCTTGCCGACGTACTGCGTGTAGATCTCCGTCGACCGGCCCCGGTCGGCCGAGGTGCCGTGGTACTCCATCACGCCGAGGGCGATGGTCCGCCGCGGATCGCGCGACTCCGGCTCCGCCGGCTCCTTGGGTTCCGGCAGGGCGAAGGCGAGATCCGGGTAGACCGCGTCCTTGCTGGTGTCCAGGCCCATCTGCCGCATCGCGTCCCGCGAGTAGCTGTCGCGGTACGAGCGGTACGTCGCCATCCGCAGGGCGTTGGTGAACAGGTACCGGATCGACCGCTCGCGCGCGACGTTCGCGCCGACGCTGACGAACGCGACCTGCGCTCCCGCGATCCGCGCCGACAGACACATCAGGAACAGCGCGTACGGGAAGCCCCACGGGTTGAGCTCGAGGGTGGTCTCCAGAACGCCCATGCCCGGCACGATGATCAGGTCGTAGCGGCGCAGCAGCAGCGGCATCCGGATCAGATCGGCCACCTTGCCGAACATCTTGCGCAGGATGGTCGTGACGCGGGACCGGCCGGGACCGTGCTGCTGGAACCAGGTCATCGCGACCGACGGGACGCCGTACTGGCGCTCCAGCGTCTCGGGACCCGAGCACACGCAACTGATCTCCGCCTCCGGGTGGTCGCGCCGGAGGAACCACAGCATCGAGTCCAGCGACCCGTGGTTGCCCAGATTGCCCGATCCCAGCAGGCCGAAGACGGCGATCTTCGGCGCTCTGTCCGCAACGGCCGCGCTCATCCTTGTGCGACCCCCCGTTGACCGGCGACGGCGGAGCTGTCCGGGATCGCGGTCGGCGCCGCGGCCGGCTTGCTGTCCTCGATCCGCCCCTTCGATCGGCGGACCGCGCGACTGGCCAGCCAGCGCGTCAGGTGGCCGTAGCACTCCCGCCGGTCGGCCGACGACAGCGGCGCGCGCCGGATCCCGCCGACGAAGCCGCCGACATACTCACCGATCAGCCGGACCGTGGGATTGCGCAACCGGCTCGCCCGGCTCGGCTCCATGTTCGCCGAGCGGGACCGGATGGTCGGCTTGGCCCGCTCGGCCCGGTCCGGGTGGTCGCGGCGGAAGAAGAGCAGTTCCGGCACCTGGTGGAACCGGCCGTACAGGGCGAGCTCCGCCATGATCGTCCGATCGGAGTGGTGGTAGCTGCCGTTCAACGGCGTACGGCGCAGGATGTCCGAGCGCATCACGCCGTAGAAGTCGTCACCTCCCACGTCGAACAGCAGGCTGCGGAACCGGTCCGGTGCATGCGGGTTGGTGGTGTCGAGCGGATAGTCCACTTCCAGCACGATGTCGCCCGCGCCGTCGATGATCGCCTGGTACGCGTGCGCGAGGACCAGGTGCGGGTCGTCGTCGAGCGCCTCGATGCAGCGGGCCAGCAGGTCCCGGCCGTACAGGTCGTCGTACGACGCCCACTTGAACAGCTCGGTGCTGGAGTGCTCGAAGGTCCAGTTGTGGTTCGGCGTGGCGCCGATGTTGACCGGCTGCCGGTAGTAGCTGAGCCGCGAGTCCTTCGCCAGGTACTGCCGGCAGATCTCTTCGGTGCCGTCGGTCGAGGCGTTGTCCGAGATGATCAGCTCGAAGTCGGTGTAGCTCTGTCCGAGCAGAGCGTCCAGGGACTCCGCCAGGTACTTCTCACCGTTGTAGACCGGGAGGCCGATGCTCAACCGCGGTACGGCGTTCATATGCTCCTCATTTCTGGCATCTCCTCCTGCAACTGGGCGGCCTCGACGGGCGGGGTGCCCACTTCGGGCGCGGCGGGCACAGCCTCGCCGGCCTCCAGCTGCGCCCACCGCTCCCGGATCCCCACCCCAAAGGTCCACCACCACACGATCGCGCCGACGAACGTCGCGCAGGCCGCTCCCCAGGACGACCCGAGCGCGCCGCCGAGCGCGCCGCCGCCGACGCCGCCGATCAGGTACGCCGCCGACGCGTACAGCTGGGCGCGCAGGCTTCTCCTGGCCACGCCCAGCGCCCGTAGCCCGGCCGACGCGCCGGTGTAGAAGCTGGCGAACATCACCGACAAAGTTGCCGGCAGCAACAGTGCGGACGCGGTCAGCCACACCTCGCCGAGCAACGCGTGTCCCCATTTGTCCGGCAGCAGGAACAGCAGCGCCAGGCCCCACATCAGCGCTGCGAAGGCCTGCGCCCCACCGAGCAGGAGGCTGAACAGCGGCAGCGCCTTGGGCCGGCGCCGCAGCACCCTGGCCGCTTCCGGGACCGCCACCAGACCGATACCGGACAGCACGATGAAGAACGGGCCGAGCATCATCTCGGCGCCGCGGACGGTACCGACCGCGGCGATCCCGGCGAACGCGCCGAGGCCGTACATCTTGAGCTGGTAGGCCCCGCTGATGGTCAGGTTCTCGACCAGGTAGCGCAGGCTGAGGTCGTGATGATGCCGCAGCCAGTCGATCGCCCGGAACAGCCGGGGTACGACCCCGGCCTGCAGACCACTGACCAGGGCGGCGAACGCGGCCGCCGCGCCCCAGGCCAGCACGAACCGCGTGACGCTCGGGTCCCGCGACGCCAGGTAGAGCAGCGGGACGAGCGCGGTCGCCCAGGTGATGTCGGCGATGAACGCCTTGCCACCCTGACCGGACGCGAAGAACGCGAACCGCCAACTGTCCTGCAGCATCAGCCCGGGCAGCACGATGCCCAGCGCGAGGAACGCCGGACCGGTCCGGCCGGGGAGCAACAAACCGACGACGACGCAGATCGCGCCGAGGATCAGCCCGACCGCGATCGCCATCCCGGTCGAGCTCGCCACGGCGGTCCGCCACTGCGACCGCCGCACTCCACTGAACCGCACCGCCAGCGGGTCGGTGGCGAGGCCGCGGGAGATGTTCACCACGACCCCGTACGTCACCCACGCGAGGCTGAAGGCGCCGAACTCCACAGCGCCCAGCGACCGCGCGACGACGATGCCGACCACGAAGCTGACCAGGCTGGTCACAGCCTGATCGGCGAGTCCCCAGGTGAGGCGGCGCAGAACCCCTTTCATGCGTCAGCCCACGACTTCGTGGGGTTCGGGCAGCGGGACGAGGTACGTCGCACCCCAGCCGCCACCGGCCTCCAACTGCGAGATCACTTCGTCGGCGATGTCCCAGGTCAGCACCAGGACGACCTCCGGCCGTGCGGCCCGCAGTTCGTCGATGGGCCGGATCGGTACGCCGCAACCGCCGGGGATCCGGCGTCCGTGCTTACCCCGCGCCATGTCGACCGTGAACTCCAGCAGGTCCGTCGTGACCTTGCTGAGGTCCAGGAGCACGGGCGCTTTCGAAGGAGCGCCGTACCCGAGGACTGTCCGGCCGGCGGCCTTGTGACGGGCCAGCTCGTCGTGCAGTGCGCCGGCTGCGTGCCAGGCAGCCTCTTGCAGGCTGGACAGCTGCACCTCGTCGGCGATCCCGGCGGCGTCCTCGTCCTCGAGCAGTACGTCGACCGAGGCGTCCGGCTTCGCGTCCGCGGTGTGCCGGAGCATCACCATCAGGCTGCCGCCGAACATGTCGACCTGCTTCACCGACTCGACCGTCAGGCCGTGCAGCGCCGCGACGTTCTGCAGCGCGCGCAGCGAGACGTAGGCCCAGTGGCCGTGCCGGATGGTGTCGAACTGGTTGCCGATGAACAACGGCAGCAGGTGGTGGAACTCCATCACCAACAGGCCGCCCGGCGCGAGCCGCTCCGCCCGCAGCTTCAGCATCTCGCCGTACTGGGGCTCGTGCACGATGCCGTGCACGTCGATCACGAGACCGGCCTTCTCGCCGTCACCGGCCAGCCGCGACCCAGCGGCGTACAGGTGCTCGAGCCACGAGCCACCGTGGTGGCTGGCGAACTCGAACACGACTCCGCCGTTCAGCTCCGGGTACTCGGTGAGGATCTCCTTCACCGACTTCTCCGCGTGCGCGATGCTCGTCGCCGACTCGACCGCCAGCGGCTCCTCCGGCAGCTGCGGCTCGACCGGACCGAGCTGGACCAGCGTGCAGTCCCGGCACAGCCAGAGCTCGAGCGGCCAGCGTGGATCGGGACCAGGGGTCTCGGCCGGCGGGAAGTAGTCCGCACACGGCTGCGGCCCCAGATCGACCACGGGTACGACGTTCTCCCCCGCGCACCCACGACACTTGACGCTCACTTGTCCCCCTCCGGTCACCATGACAACGTCGCTTTGGCCGTGGTGAACGCTTCGGCGTACTTCGCCCGGCACTCCATCCCGCGCAGCCGGGCCAGCCCGGCGAAGACCTCTTCGTCGAACCAGTCGTGCGGGACCTGGGACGGATAGGCCTTGTGCAGCCGGGCGACCTTCTCCCGCAGCTGCTCCTCGGTCAGTTCGACGTACAGCCACGGCCGGCTGATGTCGCCGTCCCACTTGGGGATCTCGTAGTGCAGGACCAGGTGGTCGCGCCACACCGTCGGCGCCAGCTCGGCGATCAGCCGGTGGTCCTGGTGCGCGTCGGTACGGCTCGGCGCCAGCACCAGGTCCGGACGACGGCTCCCCCGAGCCGTTGCCTCGAGCAACTCTTTGGTCTCGTTCCAGTACGACGGCAGCCGGCCGTCCGGCAGCTCGGCCGAGGTCACCGTCACCTCGCACTCGGGCAGGAACAGCTCCGCCGCCCGGCGGGCCTCATCCAGCCGCAGCGACGTCCCGGTCGCGATCACGAACTCGGCGGTCAGCTCCGGTACCGACTCGGCCAGCTTGAGCAGCGTGCCGCCGCAGCCGATCTCGATGTCGTCCGGATGGGCGCCGAGGGCAACCAGATGGACCGGCCCGTCGATCAGGCCGAGCTGGAACGGCAGCATCAGATCGCCACCACTACCGGGTCGCCGGGGGTGCTGAAGGGTGCCTTGTCCAGGACCTGAGCCTGCTGCTCACGGGACTCGTGGCTCCACAACGCCCATGGCTTCTTGCCGGACCGGTACAGCTCCTCGAGCTGGCTGCGCTCCTTCAGGGTGTCCATCGGCGCCCAGAACCCGTGGTGCGGGATCGCCTCCAGCTTGCGCATCGCGGACAGCCGCGGGAACGCGTCGCCGACCAGATCCTCGTCCTCGTGCAGGACGTCGAAGATCTCCTTCTTGATCACGAAGTACCCGCCGTTGATCCACACGTTCAGGTCGGCGGCCGACCGCAGCCCGGTGATCCGGGAGTCGTTGTCGAACTCGACCACGTGGAAGGACGCCTGCGGCGGGACCGCGAGCAGGCTGGCGGTGATGTCGCTGGTCATCACGTGATCGACGATCTTGTCCATCGGTGCGTCGGTCAGCACGTCGCCGTAGTTGGCCAGGAACGCGTCGTCGTCCTCCAGGTACGGACGGACCCGGCGCAGCCGCTCGCCGATGCTGGTGTCGATCCCGGTGTCGACGAAGGTGATCTTCCACTCGCTGATGTCGGAGTCGAGCAGCTGGATCCGCTGTCCGCCCTTCGACATCACGAAGTCGTTGGAGACCGTCTCCTCGTACCGCAGGAAGTACTCCTTGACCGCGGACCCCCCGAAGCCCAGGCACAGGATGAACTCGGTGTGGCCGAAGTGTGCGTAGTACCGCATCACGTGCCACAGGACCGGCCGGTCGCCGATCGTCATCATCGGTTTCGGTGCGGAGTCCACCCCGCTGCGCATCCGCAGCCCGAAGCCCCCACAGAAGATCACGACCTTCATCTGACTTCCCTTCCCCCCAACACGTTTGTTCAGATCCCCAAGACGATTCAGATCACTTCGAGACGCGGGATGGGTACGACGAACTTCGCGCCCCACTCGCGTGCGTAGCCGAGCTGGTGAACGATCTCCTCGCGCAGGTTCCACGGGAGGATCACGATGTAGTCGGGGCGCGTCTCGGCGAGGCGCTCCGGGGCGTGGATCGGGATGTGCGTGCCCGGCAGGAACATGCCGTGCTTGTGCGGGCTCCGGTCGACCGTGTACGGCAGCAGGTCCTCGCGGATACCGCAGTGGTTCAGCAACGTGTTGCCCTTGCCGGGAGCGCCGTACCCGGCGACCGTCTTGCCGGCCCGGGCGGCCTGCACCAGGAAGGTGACCAGGTCGGCCTTGATCGCGAACACGTCCTTGGCGAAGCCTTCGTGTCCCTCGACCGTGTGCAGGCCGGCATCCGCCTCGTCCTGCAGGACCTTCAGCACCAGCTCCGACGGCTCCCCCGCCGTCTCGATCGGTGTCGAGAAGACGCGCAGCGATCCGCCGTGGCTGGCGAGCTCCTGGACGTCGACCACCTTCAGGCCGGCCTTCTCCAACGCGAGCGCGGCGGTCTTCAGGGTCAGGTACTGGTAGTGCTCGTGGTAGATCGTGTCGTACTGACGACGCTCGATCAGCCGGAGCAGGTGCGGGAACTCCAGCGACACCAGGCCGTCGTCCTTCACCAGCGCGCGCAGGCCCTTGGCGAAGTCGACGATGTCCGGCACGTGCGCGAACACGTTGTTGCCGACGACAAGGTCCGCCTGGCCGTGCCGGGCGGCCGCGTCGGTCCCGGTCTCCTCGCCGAGGAAGTAGCTCTCGGTCCGGATACCCTTCTCGTTGGCGACCTCGGCAATGTTCGCGGCCGGCTCGATGCCGAGCACCGGGATGCCGAGGGCCACCGCGTGCTGCAGCAGGTAGCCGTCGTTACTGGCCGCCTCGACGATCAGGCTCTCCGCGCCGAGGTCCAGCCGCTCCTGCATGTCGACGACGAACCGGCGGGCGTGCTCCACCCAGCTGGTCGAGTACGACGAGAAGTACAGGTAGTCGCTGAACACGTCGTCGGCCGCGACGTACGCCGGCAGCTGGACGAGCAGGCAGTTGTCGCAGATCCGGACGTGCAGCGGGTAGAAGGTCTCACCGCTGTCGAGCTGGTCGGCGCGCAGGTAGCTCTCGCACGGCGGCGACATGCCCAGGTCGACGAAGGTGCGTGTCAGCTTCTCGCCGCAGAGGCGGCAGGCGACTGGATCCCCCATGTCAGTGCTTCTCCTTGAAGAGTGCGTCCCCAGGACCGGGGAACGGCTCGTCGGTCTGCCGGCGCAGCTGGTCGTCGACCAGGCCCGCGGACAGCAGTTGCTGGATCCGGCGCAGCCGGACGAACTGGGCCGAGTTGAAGTCGTCGAGGGTGAGGCCGTGCCGCTGGTACGCGGCGTACAGCTCGTCGACGCCCTTGCGGACCGTCCACTCCAGCTTCAGGTGCGGGAAGGTGTCGTTGAGCTTGCTGAAGTCGACCTTGTAGTTGCGCAGGTCCGGGCCGGCGCCGTCGGCGATCGACAGGGTCGAGCCGGCCACCACCTCGCGGACCATCTCGGCGATGTCGCGGACCTGGACCACGTCCTCGGACCGGCCGACGTTGAAGGCCTGGTCGTGGATGACTTCGCGTGGCGACTCGAGCACCGTCAGGAACGCGCGGCTGATGTCCTCGATGTGGACCAGCGGGCGCCACGGCGTCCCGTCGCTCTCCAGCCGGACCTGGCCGCTCGTCATCGCGATCGCGGTCAGGTTGTTCACCACGATGTCGAGGCGCAGGCGCGTCGAGGCGCCGTACGCGGTGGCGTTGCGCAGGTACGTCGGGCTGAAGGTGTCGTCGGCGAGTTTCGCCAGCTCCTGCTCGGCCAGCGCCTTGGTCTCGCCGTACGGCGTGACCGGGAACATCTCGGCGTCCTCGGCGACCGCTTCCGAACCGGCGGCGCCGTACAGGCTGCAGGACGAGGCGAACAGGAACCGCTCGATGCCGGCGTCCTTGGCCGCCCGCGCGACGTTCAGTGTCCCGTCGAGGTTGACCGAGTACGTCGAGTCACGGTTCAGGTGCCCCAGGGGATCGTTCGACAACGCGGCCAGACACACCACGGCGTCGTACCCCTCGAGCTCCTGCGCGGTCACGTCCCGCATGTCCCGCGGCTTCCGGTTCCCGATCGGGTCCGGCCCGCCCAGCAGGTCACACCCCTCGTACAACCCGGTGTCCAGCCCGTCCACCTGATGCCCCGCATCCCGCAGGAACGGCACCATCACGGCCCCGATATAACCCCGATCCCCGGTGACCAGAACCCTCATCCGTCGCTCCCCACGCCTCGGCTCTGCCATTCGCACAAACAGATCACCGAGCCGCCGGTCTGATACATCCGAACCGGATTCGGGTTCGATCGCGCCGCAGACCGGATTGCATATGTCGTCAACGACATATATCGTCGGGCTGTGGACGAGCTCTACGCGATCGAGGTCGAGCCGGAGGTCCGCGCCTGGCTGGAGAGTCTCCCCGCCGACCATTTCCTCAAGGTCGACGAGTTCGTCGGGTTGCTCGCCGAATATGCTCCGTCACTCGGAGAACCGTACGCACGACACCTCGGCGAGGGCGTCCGGGAGCTCCGTCCGACCCCTCGACGGCGCCGCCATCCGGATCACCTATTGGTTAGCACCTGATCGGAGAGTCGTCCTGCTGACTGTCTTTCGGAAGACGCGCATGCGGGGAGGACTCCGAGGTCAAGCGAGCCATGCTGGCCAAGAAGGTCTGTGAGACAGAACACGGCCCGGCACATCAGGAGTTCTTCCGGATTATCGAGGAAGGAGAGATCGAGACATGAGCCACAGTCGTTGGAAGACATTGCGCGAGCAGAAGCTCGGGGCGGGCTTCACCGAGCCTGGAGATGTCGCCGATGCTCGTCGCGAGATCCGCTTGTCGATGGCCCTCGCGCAAGCTGTTTACGGCCGGCGGACGGAGCTCGGACTCACCCAGACCGAGCTGGCCGCACGTGCCGGCCTGACGCAGGCCAAGATCTCGCGGATCGAAGGTTCTGACACGGTTCCCACGCTGCCCCTGCTAGCGAGGCTCGCACAGGCGCTCGACGCGTCACTCAACATCGCGCTCGACGACGACAAGACCGAGGTCTCCTTCATCGCACACACAACCGACGCCGCCTGACCTCCGCCAAGGTCTCGTCGTCCACGCCCGGACGAGCCGATCGTGCTCAGCGCTCCTGAGACTGGGATCGGCCGGGGCCGGACGGGCGATTGACGTCCGCCACAGGCGCCGCCTCCGGCGCCGGCCTCGTACCGGCCGGCGGGCTGTCCCGCAAAATCGCCGCCTGCCGGATCAGCTCCAGCGGCACCGGAACCCGGTGCGGCGTCGTCTGCACCCCGTCCCGCAACGGCCCCACGCCCGGCGTCCCCCACGAGACAGCCCATGCAGATCCCGCTGCGGCATCCCCCGCTCCCGCCCCAACCGCTGCCCGGTAATCGCCGCCGGATCGTCGCGACGGTGGGCGAAGGCGACGACCTGCCGGTACGCCATGGCGTCCGGATCATTGACCACCCTGCCGTCCTCAACCCGCGGAAGAGGCTCGAATTCCCGGTAGGTGAGCCGGTGTGAGGGACCCCGGGGGAAGCCGCCAGGCGTGAACTCGTTCACCACCGGAACCTTGAGCTCCGCACAGTCGCGGAGGTCGTGCGAACCCGGACCGTAGCCGAGCTGCTTTCCCTGGTAGTCGGTCTCCCTGCCGTCCTTGAGTGCCTTCAGCCCTTTGATCACCGCGACGTACGCCTTGGCCGCCTCGCCGCCGGGGTTGCGCTTGCGCTCCTCACTCAGTGCATTGATCTGCGCCCGGAGGTCCTCGTGGAGGATCAGGTGGTAGCCCATCAAGCGCGGCCGGGGGTCGACCCGCCATTCGTGTCGTCATCGGACTCGACGTCGAGGTCCCAGCCACCCTCGCGGGCGGCATCCTCGAACGACACCCAGTCTTCCGGCCCGGCGGTCGCCAGCCGCTCTCGGACGACTTGTTCCCGGCGGCGGTCGTTTTCGGCGTCTTCCTTGAGGCTTTCGTACTCGGCCCATTGGTCGAAGGAGATGACGACGCCTTCGGGGCGGGGCTGGTCGCCGAAGAAGACCGGCTCGGTGGCGCCTTCGCGATAGAGCTGGAGGATCCGCGGGAGGCTCTGGCCGACGGTGGCGGTGTCGATGACCCGGACCCGGTCGCCGGACGGCAGGTCGTAGAGGGCTTCCATGATCACTCCGATGTCTGGGACGCCGAACACGTTGCGTGACTCAGGATACGTTCCGCGGAATTTCCCCTAGCCGATTTTCCACAGGTATGTATCAGCGAACCGGCCTGCGCGCTCTCCTGTGCGCTGTGGTACGTGGGGGATTCGTGCGATTGAGCCTGTGGGGGGCGTTATGAAGGTTGCCGTATTCGGCTTGGGTTATGTGGGGTCGGTGACGGCCGCGTGCCTGGCCGCCAACGGCCACGACGTCTGGGGCGTCGATGTCGACACCGCCAAGGTCGGTCCGATCACCGAGGGACACAGCCCGGTGGTCGAGCCCGGCCTGGACGAGTTGGTGGCGGACGGGGTCACCGCGGGCAGACTGCACGCGACCACCGATCCACGCCTCGCGCTGGACAGTGCCGACGTCTCGCTGATCTGTGTGGGAACGCCGTCGACACCGGCCGGTAGCACTGATCTCACCTACATCCGGCGTGCGGTCCGCGACATCGCCGAGGCCATGCAGGTGGTCGTGCCGCCGTCGTCCGGGTTCCACAGCGTCGTCGTCCGCAGCACGGTCCCGCCGGGCACGGTCGACGAGGTGGTCGAGCAGGTGCTGAATGAGGTGCCGGCACCTGAGGGCGTCACCTTCGGGACCGCGATGACCCCGGAGTTCCTGCGGGAAGGGTCCGGCCTGGCCGACTTCTACGACCCGCCGTTCGTCGTGGTCGGGACGCGCAACCCGAAGGTCGGTACCGCTCTGACCGACCTGTTCGGCTTCATCTTCGAGAAGCGCGACCTGGATGTCGACGTTCAGATCGTCGACGTTCGTACGGCGGAAGCACTCAAGTACGCCTGCAACGCGTTCCACGCCACCAAGGTCTCGTTCGCCAACGAGATGGGCCGGATCTTCCGCCACTACGACGTCGACTCCCGCGAGGTGATGCGGATCTTCGTCCAGGACACCAGCCTGAACATCTCGCCGTACTACCTGAAGCCCGGCTTCGCGTTCGGCGGCTCGTGCTTGCCGAAGGACCTGCGCTCGGTCCTGCACCTGGCCCGGATGAACAACACCGACCTGCCGCTGCTGGCCGGCGCGCTGACCACCAACGAGCGGTCCGTCCGCGACGTGGTCGACCGCGTGATCGCCGGCCCGGGCCGCGAGATCGCATTGCTCGGCCTGAGCTTCAAGCACGCGACCGACGACCTGCGCGAGAGCCCGAACGTCGAGCTGGCCGAACGGCTGATCGGCAAGGGCTACAACCTGCGGATCTACGACGCGATCGTGAACCCGGGCCGCCTGGTCGGCGCGAACCTGCGGCACGTGACGTCGAAGCTCCCGCACCTGCAGCGGGTCCTCACCGACGACCCGGCCGCCGCCCTGGACGGTGCGGACCTGGCCATCGTCTCGGCGACCGACACCGCGGCCATCGACGCCCTGCTCAGCGCGCCGCCGGCCCGGACCATCGACCTGGTCGGCCGGCTCGGCGCAGCCGTCGAGGCGCTGCCCGGATACGAAGGAGTGGGCTGGTGAGCGGTCCGCGCGTCCTGATCATCATCCAGAACCTCTGGGTGCCGTTCGACCGCCGGGTCTGGCTGGAGTGCAAGGCCCTGGTGGCGTCCGGGTACGACGTGACCGTCGTGTGCCCGAAGGGTCCGGGCGACCCGTCGTACCAGGTCATCGACGAGGTGACCGTGCACCAGTACAAGGCCTACTCCCCCGGTGGCAGCAAGATCGGCTTCGTCGCGGAGTACGCCTACTCGTTCCTGATGACGCTGCGGCTGGTGCTGCGGGCCCGCAAGGCCGGCAAGTTCCAGGTACTGCAGGCGTGCAACCCGCCGGACATCTTCTGGCCGATCGCGATGCTGCTGCGCGGGCTGGACAAGACCCGCTTCGTGTTCGATCACCACGACCTGTGCCCGGAGCTGTTCCAGTCCCGCTTCGGCGGTACGACGAGCCTGCCGTACAAGGGACTGCGGTTCCTCGAGCGGATGACGCACCGCAAGGCCGATCACGTCACGTCGACGAACGACTCGTACCGGCGGATCGCGATCACCCGCAGCGGCAAGGCGAACCACGACGTGACCGTGGTTCGCACCGGGCCCGACCCGGACAAGTTGCGCCGCGACCCGTCTGGTACGGACGAGTCGCGCCAGATGTTGAGGCGCGGCCACCGCTACCTGGTCACCTATATCGGCGTGATGGGTCCGCAGGACGGCGTCGACATCGTGGTCCGCGCGGCGGATCACATTGTCAACAAGCTCGGCCGGACCGATATCGCGTTCACGCTGATGGGTGGCGGTGACTCCTTCGACGAGGTGGTCGCGCTCCGCGACGAGCTCGGCCTCGGCGAGCACGTCGAGTTCACCGGCCGGGTGCCGGACGAGACGGTCCGCGCGGTGATGTCGACCGCGGACATCGGCCTGTCGCCGGACCCGAAGAATCCGCTCAACGACGTGTCGACGATGAACAAGACGATGGAGTACATGGCCTTCGAGCTCCCGGTCGTCGCCTTCGACCTGGTCGAGACCAAGGTCTCGGCCGAGGACGCCGCCGTGTACGTCGAGCCCAACGACGTCGAGCTGTACGGCGAGGCGATCGTCGAACTGCTGGACGACGAGGTCCGCCGCCGCCGGATGGGCCGGTTCGGCCGCGAACGGGTCGAGCAGGTGCTCGCCTGGAAGCACCAGCAGAAGGCCTACGTCGGGGTGTTCGACCAGCTCACCGGTCACGTCAGCCACGTCGGTGACGTCGCCCGGGCGACGGGATCCTGAGGTGTGCGGCATCGCCGGCTGCTACCAGCAGCACGACGGTTACGCGCTCGCCGAGACGATGAGCGACCGGATCGCGCACCGCGGTCCGGACGCCGACCGCGTGTACGCGTTCGACGAGGGTGATGTCCGGGCTTTCCTGGCGCACCGCAGGCTGTCGATCATCGATCTGTCGTCGGAGGCAGACCAGCCGTTCACCAAGCGCGGCCTGACGATCTGCTACAACGGCGAGCTCTACAACTACAAGGAACTCCGCGCCGAGCTGTCCAAGGCCGGCGTCGCGTTCCGCACCAACGGCGACACCGAGGTGGTTCTGGAGGCCTGGCGACGCTGGGGCCCGGAAGCCCTCAAGCGGTTCCGTGGGATGTTCGCGTTCGCGATGCTCGACGAGGACAGCGGCAGCATGTACCTGGTCCGCGACCCGCTCGGCATCAAGCCGCTGTACTTCCTGCGCCGGCAGGGCGGCGTGATCTTCGCGTCCGAGCTCAAGGCACTGGTCGCCGCGGTCGGCCCCGAGCTCCGCACCGAGCCCGGCGCGCTGATCGCGTCGATGCTCTATTACTGGCTTCCCGAGCAGCGCTGCGCGATCGACGGCGTGGACAAGTTGCCGCCGGGGTCGTGGGCGGAGTTCCGGCCGGACGGCAGCATGCGGCACGAGACGTACTGGCGCGTGACCGACGTCGCGACCGAGGCGGCGGCCGGCCCGCGCGCCGATCTGCGCACGATCATCGAAGAGTCGGTCGCCGCGCACATGGTCGCCGATGTCCCGGTGTCCACGTTCCTCAGCGGCGGTCTGGATTCCAGCCTGGTGACTGTGCTGGCGAAGCGGATGGATCCGAGCGTCGACTCGTACACGATCACGTTCCGGGCGCAGGACCAGAAGCTCGAGGCGATGCCCGACGACGCGATCTACGCCCGCAAGGTGGCCCAGCAGTTCGGCATCGACCTGCACGAGATCGAGATCGCCCCGGACGTGGTCGAACTGCTGCCGCGGATCGTCGACATCCTGGACGAGCCGATCGGCGACCCGGCCGCGATCAACACGCTGCTGATGTGCGACACCGCGCGTGACGCCGGGGTGAAGGTGCTGCTGTCCGGGATGGGCGCCGACGAACTGTTCGGTGGCTACCGCAAGCACCTCGCCTGTGTGATGGGAGCGCAGTACCAGCGGCTTCCCGGCGTACTGCGGAACGGTCTGATCGGGCCCGCCGTACGACGGCTGCCGGTCACCGTCAACGGTCGCGGACTCCGGTACGCGCGGTGGGCGAAGCGATTCGAGACGTTCGCGAACCTGTCCGAGGAGACCGCGTTCCGGCGCAGCTACACGATGTACGACGGGGACCAGCTGGCCGGCCTGATCAGCCCCGACCTGGAGCCGTACGTCGGCAAGCTGCTCGCCGAGCACAGCGACATCTACCACGACACCACCCTCGACGATCACGTGAACCGGATGTGCCTGGCCGACTCGCGGATGTTCCTGCCCGGGCTCAACCTGGCCTACACCGACCGGTCCAGCATGGCCGCGTCGACCGAGGTCCGGACGCCGTTCGTGGACCCGATCGTGGCGCGGGCGGCGTTCTCGATCCCGGGCAGCGAGAAGATCCACCGGCGGGTGAGCAAGCTCGCGCTGAAGAAGGCGGCTGAGGCGTGGCTGCCGAAGGAGATCATCTACCGGCCGAAGGCGTCGTTCAGCGCGCCGCTGCGGGCCTGGATCCGCAACGACCTGCGCGAACTGGTCGACGACACGTTGCTGCGCGGCGAGCTCGTCGGGAGTGGGTTCCTGCAGCGGGCCGCCGTACAGCGACTGGTCGACGACGAGCGGGCCGGGCGCGAGGACTACTCGAAGCAGATCTGGCAGTTGCTGACGTTGGAGACCTGGACCCGGCACATGCGGTCCCTCGGCGTGACCATTACCTCTCTCTGAAGGACGGACATGAAGCAGGTTGCACAGAACTACAAGTCCGGTGAGCTGGCGGTCCTGGACGTGCCTCCGCCCACCTGTGCGCCCGGCGGCGTGCTGATCCGTTCGCTGTACTCGCTGATCTCCACCGGGACCGAGCTGATGAAGGTCGGCGAGGCGAAGCTGTCGCTGGTCGGCAAGGCCAAAGCACGTCCGGACCAGGTGCGGAAGGTGCTGGACTCCGTCGCCCAGCAGGGCGCGCTCAACACCTACAAGAAGGTGATGAACAAGCTCGACTCGTACACGCCGCTGGGCTACTCGCTGTGCGGTGTGGTGGTCGAGGTCGGCGCCGGGGCGGAAGAGTTCAGCGTCGGGCAGCTGGTCGCTGCCGCGGGCAACGAGTTCGCGCTGCACGCGGAGTACAACTGGGTGCCGCTGAACCTGTGTGTGCCGGTGCCGGACGGGGTGCAGCCGGAACAAGCCGCGTTCTCGACGGTCGGTGCGATCGCGATGCAGGGTGTCCGGCAGGCGGAGGTGCAGCTCGGCGACACCGCGGTGGTGATCGGGCTCGGGCTGGTCGGTCAGCTCGTGGTCCGGTTGCTGGTCGCGGCCGGGGTGCGGGTGTTCGGGATCGACACGGTCGAGGACCGCTGCCGGATGGCGGAGAAGGCCGGTGCGCTGCACTGCTCGTCGCCCGACGAGGCCGGGGTCGCGTCGCTCGAGCGGTCGTTGCTGGAGGCTTCGAACGGGCTGGGCGCCGACCACATCCTGCTGGCCGCCGGCGGTCACTCCAACGGTCCGGTCGAGACGGCCGCCCGGCTGGCCCGCGACCGGGCCCGGGTCGTCGACATCGGCAAGACCAAGCTCGACCTGCCGTGGAACGCGTACTACGACAAGGAGCTCGACGTCCGGTTCTCGCGGTCCTACGGCCCCGGCCGGTACGACGACCGCTACGAGCTCCAGGGCATCGACTACCCGGCCGGCTACGTCCGCTGGACCGAACGCCGCAACCTGGAATGCTTCATCGACCTGATCGCCCGCGAACAGATCGACGTAGGCTCCCTGATCGCCAACACCTTCCCCATCGCAGACGCCACCGAGGCCTACCAGCAACTCAGCTCGGGCGCCCTCCCCGGAGTCGGCTTCCTGTTCGAGTACCCGGACGTTCCACAGCACGAGAGCGCACCACAAACAGCAACTGTTGCGCGACCTGCAAGCGCCACAACCGGATCCGTGAGGCTTGGGTTCATCGGAGCCGGGAACTATGCGTCCAGCATGCTGCTGCCTCATCTGCAGAAGAACGAGGACGCCGTACTCGCGCATGTGGCGACCAACAAGTCGTTGTCGGCGGCGAACGCGCAGAAGAAGTTCGGGTTCGAGCAGATCGCCACGGAGTCGCAGGCCGTGCTTGCGGACGAGTCGCTGGACGCGGTGTTCGTGGTGACGCGGCACAGCAGTCATGCGGAGCTTGCCTGCCGGGCGCTGGAGACCGGCAAGGCGGTGTTCGTCGAGAAGCCACTGGCGCTGACGGACGAGGACCTGGACCGGATCGTCGCGACGGTTGATGCCACCGGCAACGACCGGCTGATGGTCGGGTTCAACCGCCGGTTCGCCCCTTTGCTGACCGGCTTGAAGGACCGCTTCGGCGACCCGGGCGGCAACTTCTCGCTGCGGTACCTGGTGAACGCCGGCAAGCTCGACTCCACCAGCTGGTACCTCGACGCCGGCAAGGAAGGCACCCGGTTCGCCGGTGAGGGCGGGCACTTCATCGACACCCTGAGCTGGTGGCTGAACAGCGCGCCCACCGAGGTGTACGCCGTACCCGGTCCCGACGCCGGCGACGTCATCGTCACCCTCCGGTTCGCGAACGGCTCGGCCGGCACGATCAGCTACGTCGGCGGCGGCAACGCGCGGTTCCCGAAGGAGACGCTCGACATCACCGGCGGCGGCCGCAACGGCCGGCTGGACAACTTCCAGAGCGCTTCGGTGTGGACCGGCCGCAAACCGGCCACCCGCAAGGCCCGCGGCACCGACAAGGGCCAGCGGACCGAGCTCGAACGCTTCGTCGCCGCGGTCAAGTCCGGCGGCCCGATGCCGATCCCGTTCGACTCGCTGGTCGCCACCACCCGCGCCACCATCGCCGTCGACCGTAGCCTGACCAGCGGAAAGCCGGAGCAGGTGTGAGCCGCCAGCCCCTGGGCTGGTACGTCCGCCGCCTGCGCCGGATGTCCCCCACCGAGCTGGTGTGGCGCACCCGCGACCACGCGCGCCGGACCGCCTGGGCCTACCAACAGGTCCGGCCCGGGCAGGACGTGCAGGTTCATCTCCCGCTGCGCAAGGAGCTGACCTTCGGTACGACGCTCCCGCCGCACACCGCGTGCGCCGTACCGGAGGAGGTCCGCAAGGCCGTCATCACGACCGCGGACGCGATCATGGCCGGCAAGCTCGAGGTGCTCGGCGTCGACCGGACGGATCTGAAGGCTCCGGACTGGTTCCGGGACCCGACCACCGGCAGGCGGTCGGACCCGGCGCAGTACGTGTTCAAGCTGAACCACCGCAACGAGAAGGTGGTCGGGAACATCAAGCAGGTCTGGGAGCTGTCCCGCCACCACCACCTCACCCAGCTCGCCGCGGCCTGGTACCTGACCCATGACGACACCTACGCCGAGCGCGTCGCCGACCACCTGAACGACTGGTGGCGGTCGAACCCGTTCCTGTCCGGCGTGCATTGGGCCAGCGGGATCGAGCTCGGCACCCGGTTGATCAGCTGGACCTGGATCCGCCGGCTGCTGAACGACTGGCCCGAGATCACCGACCTGTTCGAGCACAACGAGCTCGCCCTCCGGCAGATCTACTGGCACCAGTGCTACCTCGCGGCGTTCCAGAGCCGCGGCTCGTCGGCGAACAACCACGTGATCGCCGAG
The DNA here is from genome assembly GCF_055562215.1 of Kribbella sp. NPDC020701. Lineage (NCBI taxonomy): Bacteria > Bacillati > Actinomycetota > Actinomycetes > Propionibacteriales > Kribbellaceae > Kribbella > Kribbella sp. NPDC020701. The sequence continues at coordinate 37,024 of NZ_JBVHFT010000019.1, forward strand.
GCGGCCGGGCAGCTCGTCGGCGCCTGCGCGTTCCCCTGGTTCGGCAAGAGCACGCGCTGGCGGGCCGACGCGGCAGCCGTGCTGGAGAAGGAACTCGACGCCAATACCTTCCCGTCCGGCGTGAACCGCGAACTCGCGACGGACTACCACCGCTTCGTCTCCGAGCTCGGCCTGTACGCCGCTCTCGAGGCCGACAAGGCCGGTCATCCGCTCAGCCCGGACACCTGGTCCCTGCTCACGCGCACCGTCGACGTGGCCGCGTCGATTGTCGACGACACGCTGCGGCCGCCCCGCCAGGGTGACGACGACGAGGGCATGGTGCTCGTTCTCGATCCGCCGAATGTCCACAACTGGTCGGCATACCTGTCGCTCGGCGCCGCCGTCGTCGGCCGCGCGCCGTGGTGGCCGGAGACCCCGGCGACCGCGACGTCGGTCATCGTGGGCTCGCTCGTCGAGGGCACTCAACGCAACCGGCCGGCCGACCGACCGGAGCACTTCGAGGATGCCGGCCTGACGATCCTCCGCAGCCGCGACGCGGGTCCGGAGATCTGGTGCCGCGCCGACGCCGGCCCGCACGGCTTCCTGTCCATCGCCGCACACGCGCACTGCGACGCGCTGTCCCTGGAGGTCCGGGTCGGCGGCGTCGACGTCCTGGCCGACCCGGGCACGTACTGCTACCACGGCGAGGAGGAGTGGCGGAACTACTTCCGCTCGACCATCGCCCACAACACCGTCGAGGTCGCCGGCGCGGAGCAATCCGTCCAGGGCGGCCCGTTCCTCTGGCTGCGCGGAGCAACCTCCCGCGTACGCCGGTACGCCGCCGACAGTGACGTGATCACCTGGGACGCCGAGCACGACGGCTACCAGGCCGGCGAAACACCGGTCATTCACCGGCGGACCGCCGTACTGGATCATGGCGTGCTGCAGGTCGAGGACCACCTCGACGCAACGGCCGACGTACGCATCGCCTGGCACCTCGGACCTGAGGTGACCGTAGAGCTGGACCGCGCGACCGGACGGCTGGAGTGGCCTACCGGCTCGGCGGTCGTCGAACTGCCGGCAGGCCTGACCTGGACCGCGCACCGCGGCGGCGACGATCCGTTGCTGGGCTGGTACTCACCGCGGTTCGGCCACAAGGTCCCGATCACCACCTTGATCGGCGCCGGGACCCTGTCGGCGGACGCCCCGGCGGTCAGCACCTTCCGATTCCGGTCTTGACCGCACTTCCGCTGTATCAGCCTCCGCTCGCCGCCCTCTATTAACAGACAACACCGTGGCGTTCGACTGGAGGGGACTGTGAGCACACAGCAGCTCGACGTCAAGAAGTCCTGGCGGGCCATCCGTCGGCATCGCCTGATCGTGGCTGCCGTGGCAGCGGCCGGCCTGCTCTGCGGCGTGGCCGCCGGGTTCCTGGTGCCGCCCCTGCACACCGCCACCTCGCTCGTGGTGCTGCCGCCACCGCCGGCGGCCGATTCGGAGAAGGCCACCGGCACGCAGAGCATCGACACGCAGGTCTTCATCGCGGAGAGCGAGCCGGTGCTGAAGAGCGCCGGACAGAACCTGACCCCGCCGCTGCCGACCGAAGTGGTCCGCGGCCGGGTCAAGGTCACCGCCGTCACTGCCGACGTCATCAAGATCGACGCCAAGGGCACGACGGCCAGTCAGTCGATGCGACTGGCGAACGCCGTCGCCGAGGTCTACCTGGTCTTCGTCACCACCGACCAGAAGCTGCCCGGCGACCTGGGGAAGAAAACGGGGGCACGGGTCTTGGAACAGGCGACAACCGCACGGGGCGGCAATATGGCAATTCATCTGGGGATCTTCGGCCTGCTCGGTGCGCTCATCGGCGCGGTGGCCGGATCGATCGGCGTCCTCGCCAAGGTGCGTGGCGACCGTAGGCTGCGGCTGCGCGACGAGTTCGCCGACGCGGTCGGACTACCGGTGCTGGCATCGGTCTCGTCGTACCGGGCGAACGACGCCTCCGACTGGGCCTATCTGCTCGAGCACTACTCACCGACGGCGGTCGAGGCCTGGAGCCTGCGCAAGACGCTGCACCACCTCGGCCTGGACGTGAAGGGCCGCGGGCCGCTCTCGCTGACCGTCATCTCGTTCGCCGGCGACGACAAGGCGCTGCCGCTCGGTCCGCAGCTCGCGACGCTCGCCAATTCGATCGGCATCTCCACCTCGATCGTGGTCGACTCGCACCAGGAAGGGTCCGATGACGCCGCCTTGAGCATCCATCTGGTCGTCGTCGACCGGGAGGCGCCGCACGTGGCCGGCGCCGAGCCGACCACCAACACGATCGTGGCCCTGTCGGCGGGCACCGTGACCGCCGAGGAACTGGCCCGGCTCGCGGTCGCGGCCGCGGCCGACGACCGCACCATCGACGGCCTGGTCGTCACCGATCCGGACCCGACGGACCGCACCATCGGCCGCGTCTCGCAGTCCGCGCGCAGGTCCAGCTCGCGGCTGCCCACCCTCCTCACCGGCACCGCGAGGAGGACCAAATGAGTAACCAGCCCTCCAACGAACCCGTCGTGAGCGACCCGGCCTGGGCCGACGACGACGGCTTGTTCGACGACCAGCCGTCGAAGGCGTTCCCGCCGGACGCACTGGTCACCTTCCGCTTCCTCCGCGACGCCGTCCGCCGGCATCTGCGCATCTGGCTCATCGTCGCGCTGATCGGTTTGGCCGGCGGGCTGGCGTCGACGGTCGTCATGCCGTCGCCGAACGTGTCATCGACCCGGCTGCTGCTCACCCATCGCGACGGTGAGGACCCGGCCAAGGCGATGGCCACGGACGTCAGCCTGGCCACCACGCACACCGTGGCGCAGCGGGTGATCGACCTGCTCAAGCTGCCGGTGACCCAGGACGACCTGCTCAAGGAGTACTCCGTAGGCGCCAAGACCGACCGGGTACTCGAGATCACCGCGGGGGCGAAGACCAGCGGCGAGGCGACCAAGCTGGCCACGGCGGTCGCCCAGGTCTTCCTGGTCTACCGCAAGGAGCAGATCGCGTTGCAGGACGCGCCGCTGCGCCGCGACCTGACCTCGGCCCAGAACGATCTGGACGTAGCCAAGCAGGCGGTCATCGCCGCAGGCGACAACCCGGACCAGATGAGTCGCCCGAACAGCCCGGAGGGGATCCGGTTCAGCGCCGCCCACGACCGATACGTCTACGTCACCCAGCAGCTGCTCGACCAGTCGACGCAGGCGTTGCGGATGAACAGCAGCCGGATGCTCGACGCGGCCTCTCCGGTGCCGGCCTCGGCCAAGCGGACACTCGTGATCAACGCCGGCACCGGGCTGATCGCGGGACTGTTCATCGGTCTCGGCTTCGTCATCGTGCGCGCGCTGATCTCCGACCAGCTGTGGAAGCGCCAGGACATCGCCCAGGCCCTGGGCACCAGGATCCGGCTGAGCAGCCCACGACCGTCGCGCTTCCAGCTGCTGCCGCGTCCGCGCTACCTGCGCCAGTCGCAACGGCAGCAGCCAGAGGTGCGGCTCATGGTGCAGCACTTCGACCAGCGCATCTTCTGGGGCGAGCGGCCCACGCCGGCCATGGCCGTGGTCAGCGTCGACGACGTCAAGACCTGCGCGCTCGTGGTGGCGGCGCTGGCGGTGGCGCAGGCCGAGGACGGCAAACACGTCCTGGTGGCCGATCTGACCGAGTCCGGCCGGCTCGCCGGGATGCTCGGGGTGAAGACGCACGGTACGCACGAGTCCCGCTTCAGCGCGCCGGGGCAGCGCATCGACGTCCACCGCCCCGACCCGGCCGCCGGCCCGGCGCAGGGGTGCTACCTGCACCTGAGCGACACCAGCCGGCCGTCGAACTCGGGCGACATCCAGCTCGACGCGGCCTGGGAGGTCGCCGATCTAGTGCTGACCCTGACCACCCTGCGGCCGGAGCTCGGCGCCGACCACCTCGGCACCTGGGCGTCACACGCCGCGGTCGTCGTGACCGCGGGCGAGTCGACCACCACCAGGATCCAGGCCACCGGCGAGATGTTGCGGCTGGCCGGCCTCGAGATGGACACCGCTGTGGTCCTGCGTCCGGACCGTACCGACGAGGGCGTCGGCGTCGCCGAGGCCGAGGCCGGCCGGCCAAGGACCGTGGACGTCGAGATGTTCCGCCGATGACCACGGTCGCCGCCCGCCTCAGTACCCAGCTGGCCACCCGGCTGGGGCACCGCCCGACCCGGCGGGTCGTCGCGCCCGAGGTCCGCCGGCGGCGGCGCGTCCAGCTGGCCTGGGCGCTGCTGGTGCTGAACGTGATGACGTTCTTCCCCGGCGCCCCGCACCTGCTGCCCATTCCGGGATCGGTCGGCAAGCTCATCGCGCAGCTGGCGCTGATCGGCGCCTTGACAGTGGCGCTGATGGTGAACCGGCCGGTCCGGATCCGGCCGAGTGTCTTCATCTTCCTGCTGCTGACCCTGGCTGTGGAGGGACTGCTGGCCAGCGTCCGCGCCGAGTTCCTGTTCGGCGCGCTGTTCCGGGCCGGCCGCCTGTGCGGGTTCGCCCTGGTGCTGTGGCTGCTGACGCCGTGGTGGACCCGCCGCGACCTGCTGCTGGTGCGCACGCACCTCATGGTCCTGTGGGCGATCCTCGCCTCGGTCGTCCTCGGTCTGTTCGTCGCGCCGGGACTGGCGCTGACCGAGGACCGGCTCGGCGGCATCATCTGGCCGATCCCGCCGACCCAGGTCGGGCACTACGCCGCGGTGGCCGCCGGCCTCACGATCGTGCTGTGGATGTCCGGCCACCTCCGGCGCACGGTCGCGTTCACCAGTGTGCTGGTGGCCATTCCGGTCCTGCTCCTGACCCACACCCGGACCGCGTTGATCGCGCTGCTGGCCGGCGTACTGATCGCCGGGCTGAGCCTGTTCACCGCGCGGTCGCGGGTCCGCAAGGCGTTCGCGATCGGCATCGTCGTCTTCTCCGTCGGGGCACTCACCCTCAGTTCGGTGGTGGCGACCTGGCTGGCCCGCGGGCAGGACACCCAGGAGCTCGGCGCACTGACCGGCCGGAAGGCGGTGTGGGACTCGATCCTGGCCCAGCCGCGAACGACCTTCGAGACCTTCTTCGGTTTCGGCCTGTCCAACAAGTCCTTCAACGGCCTGCCGATCGACAGCAACTGGCTCGGCACGTACTACGACATCGGGCTGGTCGGGGTCGCGCTCACGATCATGCTCGTGCTCTTCGTCCTGACCGCCGCGTGGTTCCGGCCGCAAGGCCCGCACCGGGCCCTCGCGCTCTTCCTCGTCGCCTACTGCGTGATCGCCTCGTTCACCGAGAGCGGACTCAGCGAGGCGTCGCCGTACCTGCTCGAACTGACGCTGGCCGCGTCACTCGTCTATTCCACATCCACCCGCGAGGGGATGCGATGAAGATCCTGCTGGTTCACAACCGATACCGGTCGACCGCGCCGAGCGGCGAGAACCGGGTGGTCGATCAGGAGAGCGAGGCGCTGGCCGCACTCGGCCACGACGTCCGGCACTTCGAACGGCACAGTGACGACATCGAGGACTGGCCCGCCTGGCAGAAGGCGACGCTGCCCGCTCGCGTGGTCTGGAACCCCGCGAGCCGGCGGGATCTCGCCGCGGTGCTGGAACAGGACCGCCCGGACGTCGTCCACATCCACAACACGTTCCCGCTGCTGAGCCCGTCCGTCCTGTACGCGTGCCGCAAGGCCGGCGTCCCGGCCGTGATCACCTTGCACAACTACAAACTGCTGTGCGCCAGCGGTGACTTCTTCCGCAACGGCGAGGTGTGTCACGACTGTGCCGGCGGCAACCCGGCCGCCGCGGTGATCCACCGCTGCTACCGGGGATCGGCGCTGGCGACCTCGACCACGGTGCTGAACGCCCGCAGCCATCGCCGCACCTGGCGCCGGCTGGTCTCGGCGTACATCTTCATCTCCGAGTCGCAGCGTCGCCTGATGGCCGCGATGGACTTCGATCCGGACCGGTCCTTCGTCAAGCACAACGTCGTTCCGTACGACGGTCCCGTCGGCGGACCGCGGGAGCGGCAGGTGACGTACGTCGGGCGGCTCGACGCGGCCAAGGGCGCACCCCTGCTGATGAAGGGCTGGGACGCGTATCGGGCGATCGCGGGTGACGACGCGCTCCGGCTCGTGATCGCCGGCGGCGGCCCGATGCTGGACGAGGTGACCGCGTGGGCGGCCACCAGGCCGTCGGTCGAGCTGCGCGGGATGATGAGCAAGCAGCAGGTGTTCGAGCTGATCGGCCGCTCCCGGGGCGTCGTCCTGCCCTCGGAGTGGGAGGAGACGTTCGGCCTGGTGGTCGTCGAGGCGATGGCGGTCGGCGTACCGCCGCTGGCGTCGGGGCACGGGTCGTTCCCGGACCTGATCACCGACGGCGTCGACGGCGCGCTGTTCGAGCCGGGCCGTCCGGACGCGCTCGCCAAGCTCCTGCTCGACGTCGACGCCTCGCCGGACCGGTACGACGACCTCGGCCGGCAGGCCCGGACGACGTACGAGAAGTTGCATCAACCACACCAGAGCATCGAGCAACTGCTCGAGATCTACCGGTACGCGATCGAGCACCCGGTAACCGCCCGACGCTGAGTTTCGAGGACCACATGCCCCCCGAAGGAAACCCCATGGAACAGCGCGACCCGCGACCGCCGGCGTCCGGCGACGAACCCGCGTGGTACCGGCGCCCGCGCACGATCGTCGCGACCGCGGTGGTCCTCGTCGCCGCCCTGGTGGTGACCGGAATCGCTGTGTTCACCGGGGATTCGCCGACTCAGAAGGCGGGTCCCGGCTCCACCTCGCCCGCGGCCACCCTGACTCAGGTCACCGCGCCGACAAAGCCGTCGGCGAAGATCTGCGGCGATGCCAAGGCGCTGTCCGGCCCGGCCACCGCCCCGGCCGGCGCGGTCGTGGTCGGCCCGAACGAGAAGCTCGACGCGCTCACCCAGTCGAACCCGGCCGGCACCACCTTCTACCTGACCTCCGGAACGCACAAACTCGGCAACGGCCCGTACGCCCAGGTGATCCCGAAGGACGGCAACACCTATCTCGGCGCGCCCGGGGCGATCATCGACGGCGGCCGGGAGAACCGCTACGCCTTCACCGGCTACGCGACCGGGGTCACGGTGAAGAACCTCACCATCCAGAACTTCGGTGCGGTCCGGAGCAACAATGACGAGGGCGTGGTGAACCATGACTCCGCCGGCCGCTGGACGATCGCGGGCAACACCATCAAGGACAACGCCGGCGCCGGGGTGATGGTCGGCGACCACAATGTGCTGCGGGGCAACTGCCTGCAGGACAACGGGCAGTACGGCTTCAACGCCTACAACCCGGGCAAGGTGGCCAGCATCACGATCGAGAGCAACGAGATCACCGGCAACAACACCGACGACTGGGAGAAGCTCAAGGGTGGCTGCGGCTGCACGGGCGGCGGCAAGTTCTGGGAGGTCACCGGTGCGGTCGTGCGCCGCAACTGGATCCACGACAACCTCAGCGTCGGGCTGTGGGCGGACACCAACAACACCGGGTTCGTGATCGAGGAGAACTACATCTCCGGCAATCTGGCCGAGGGCATCCTCTACGAGACCAGCTACAACGCCGGCATCCGCGGCAACACCTTCTTCCGCAACGGTCTCGGCAAGGGACCGGAGAACAGCGGCTTCCCGACGCCCGCGCTGTACATCTCCGAGTCCGGCAGCGACCCGCGGGTGACCGGCGTCTTCAACCAGACCTTCGAGGTGAGCGGGAACGTGTTCACCGACAACTGGGCCGGCGTGATCCTGTGGGAGAACGCCGACCGGTTCGCCGGGTCGGCGGCCAACACCAGCACCGGTTCGGGAACGCTGGTCAATCCCTCGGTGGTCAACGCCAAGACCTGCAACGCGACCACCATCACCAAGCAGCCGTACCTGAGCGACTGCCGGTGGAAGACGCAGAACGTCCGGGTGCACGACAACATCTTCACCCTCGAGCCGGACAAGATCGGGGCGACCTGTGCGTTCCGGACCGGCTGCGGCTACAACGGATTGTTCTCCAACTGGGGGACGTTCCCGACCTGGTCGCCGTACCAGAAGGCCACCGTGCAGGACGCGATCACGCTCCACCAGGGCAACCGGTTCTTCGACAACACCTACGCCGGGCCATGGAACTTCATCGTGCACGAGCAGGGCAACCGGGTGAACTGGGCGGCCTGGCAGGGTGCGCCGTACGGCCAGGACCAGGACAGCGTGATCAAGGTCCAAGGGGAGCGCTGAGCAGCATGATCGGGCCTCCTGAGCGTGCCGCCGGCGAGCAGATCGCGCTGCTCCGCTCGGTCGGCTATGCCGCCTTCGGGCGGCACGAGCGGGATCTCGACGTCCTGGATCTGGTCTTCGACAGCATCGTCGACGCACCCGGTACGGGCGACATCCGCAGACTGCGGTTCGCCGGCCACGGCATCACCCTGGACGTCGACGTCCGCGGGCAGGCCGACCTGACCATCGAGTTGCGGGTCTCGCCGTCCGGTCCGGTCATGGTCGAGTCCCGCGGCGGCGACACTGAGGGCCCGACCGCAGCGCGGCTGGTGAGCTTCCTGCTCCGCTGGCCCGGCAGCACACAGCGACCGGTCCGGACCGCCTGGATCATTCTCTGATCGCAAGCCGTCCGGACCGGTACAAGTGCTGCTTCAGGAGGCAAGCAGCAGTCTGAGTTTCTCCAGGCACCGACCGCGGATCGGGCCGATGCTCCCGATGGGGATCCCGATCGTGGCGGAGATCTCGGCGTACGGCGCGGGCGGGTCGGCCATCAGCATGCCGAGCAGCTGCTGCCACCGGTCCGGCAGGCTTTCGAGCGCACGCCGTACATCGTGCGCCCGCTCGCCGGCGAGCAGATCGGCGTCGAGCTCGGGCTGGTCCCCCGCGACCCCCTCGAACGCGGCCGACTCGTAGGTGAGCAGGACCCGCTTGCGGAACGCCAGTACCCGCAGGCATTCCCGGCGGGTCGTGACGACCAGCCAGGCCCCGACCCGCTCGGGGTCGACCCGGTGAATGTGCTCGAGCAACCGCAGCCAGACCATCTGAGAGACGTCCGCGGCATCGCTGTCGCTGAGCCGGAAGCTGCGGGTCACGGCCCAGACGAGCCGCGCATAGTGGTCGACCAGCCGGCTCCACGCGCCCTGGTCCCCCGACGCGGCCTGGATCACCAGGGTCGCGGCTTCGGACCGGACCGTGGTGTCTTCGGTCGTGTTTTGATCAGTACCGGGCTCGGCACTGAGGTGTTGCATCATGAATTCCCCCCTCGGGAATGCACCGCGTAATTGACGTCCCCCGACGTTTGGTGCGTTCATCGCGCCGGCCGGCAGATGGCCAGGGCGAGTTCTTCAGTAGGCGCCGTCGCTACCGAGCACGGCGCGAGCGGTCTTCCAGAGGATCAGCAGGTCCAGAGCGATCGACCAGTTGTCGGCGTAGCGCAGGTCGAGCCGCATGGACTCCTCCCACGTCAGGTCGCTCCGTCCGCTGACCTGCCACAGACCCGTCAGGCCCGGCTTCACGAGCATCCGTCGCGCGTCGTCGATCGCGTACTGCGCGACCTCGGCCGGCAGCGGCGGCCGAGGACCGACCAGCGACATGTCGCCGCGGAGCACGTTCACCAGCTGCGGCAGCTCGTCGATCGAGAACCGGCGCAGGTACTTGCCGACCTTGGTGATCCGCGGGTCGTCGCGCATCTTGAACAGCACGCCGTTGCCCTCGTTCAGCGCGACGAGCTCGGCCTTGCGGGCCTCGGCATCGGCGACCATCGTCCGGAACTTCAGCATCGAGAACTGCTCACCGCTGCGCCCCACCCGGGTCTGCCGGAACAGCACCGGCCCGCGGCTGGTCAGCTTCACCATGGCCGCGGTGACGAGCAGGATCGGCGCGACGCCGAGCAGCAGCAGGCAGCCGACGACCCGGTCGAAGATGCTCTTCAGCAGGTGCGGCCCGCCGGAGACCGACGGTCGCTCCAGGTGCAGCAGCGACAGGCCGGCGACCGGGCGGATCGAGATCCGCGGACCGGCGACCTCGACGATGCCCGGCGAGACGATCAGCTCGACACCGCGCTGCTCGAGCGCCCAGGACAGCTTGCGCAGCGTGTAGCCGGCCAGCTCCGGGTCGGCGGCCACCGCGACGACTTCCACGTCGTACTGGTCGACCGCGGCCAGGATGTCCATCTCGGTCCGGCCGAGCCGCTCGAGCTCCGGCCCCTCCAGGGCGTCACCGCGCGGCAGGCAGCTCGCCACCACGATGTAGCCGTCGGCCGGTCGCTCCTCCAGGTGCCTCCGCAGCGTGCTCACCTGGTCGGTGCGCCCGACAACGAGCACCCGGCGCATGCACCGCCCGGCGAACCGCCGCCAGGAGATGCTGCGATGCAGCAGCCAGCGGCCGACCATCGCCGCCAAGCACGTCATCGGCACCGCCAGCACGACGAAACCACGAGCGACCTCGCTCTTGGTCGCGTACGACGTGATGGCGAGCAGCGCGGTCAGCGCCACCGCGGCCCGGATGATCGCGCGGAACTCCTCCGGCCCGGTGCCGAAGTAGCGGGTCTCATAGCCCCGCTGCAGCGCCACACAGGCCAGCCAGGCGATCGGCAGCAACGCGGTCAGCACGAAATAGCCGAGGTTGATCTGGGCCCCGAACCGCGCCACCATCGCCAGCGAGCCGCCGATCAGCGCCGCGCCGACATCGGCCGCCAGCGAGTACCGCCGGTACTTCGCCACCCAGCGCGCCTCGGTGTAGCGGGCCGATCGCGGCAGGATCGCCGGGATCTCGTCCGGAACCAGCCAGACCGGCCGACGTCGTTCCCCCGACGGCGCCGGCCGTAGGTCAGCCGAATCGGCCAACCCCTCGGACATGACAAATTCAGTCACGCACAGTCACCCCCCACAGGTGAAAAGCGATGCCCGCGACCAACCCACTCCCCGTCACGGACCTCGTTGAACGTCGCCCCCACAACGACGTGATCCAGAGAGTACTACGTGGATGCGGCGTACAACAGCACTGATCGCGAGTGTTTACCGCTGCGCAACCCGCCGGGCGTGCAAAGACCCTCGGGCCCGCTGAACGGGCCCGAGGGTCTTCAGATGACTACCAGTGGTGACCAGCCGCCGGGTCGGGGACGGATGATCGGTGACGCCCGGCCGGGTCGACCGGGCGCCGGGTCTGCTCAGCCGGCGATCAGGCCGTCGCCGCTGATCAGCTCGCGCATCTCGGCCAGCGAGCTGTCGCCCGGCGGCAGGATGGCGTCGGAGTCGTGCAGCTCGTCGTCCGGGACCTTGGCACCGGAGCGGACGAACTCCAGCAGCGCGGCGAACGCGGTCTGGAACGCCGACTCGTCGCCTGACGAGACGGCCTTCTCCAGGTCGCCGTCGACCGCGTTGAGCGCGTCCAGCTTCTCGTCGGCCAGCCGGTACTGGCCTTCACCCATGATGCGAACGATCATCGAACGTCTCCGTCCTGAGGTCGCACCGGCTCGGCTGCCGGCTGCTGCACTGGCTGCTGGGCGGACTGAGCGGGCTGCTGTGCCTCACCGGAGATCTCCTTCGGCGCACTGCCGCCGGAGAGCTGGGCCTTCATCGCCGCCAGCTCGTTCTCCACGTCGGAGTTGGACGACATCCGGTCCAGCTCCAGGGTGATGCTGTCCTTGCTGCTGCCGCTGGCGTCGTCGAGCGCGCCGGAGGCGAGCAGCTCGTCGATCGCGCCGGCCCGGGCCTGCATCTGCTGGGTCTTGTCCTCGGCCCGCTGGACCGCCAGGCCGACGTCGCTCATCTCCTCGGAGATGCCGGAGAAGGCCTCGTTGATCCGGGTCTGCGCCTCGGCCGCGGTGTAGGTGGCCTTGATGGTCTCCTTGCGCGTCCGGAAGGACTCGACCTTGGCCTGCAGCCGCTGGGAGGCCAGCGTCAGCTTCTCCTCCTCGCCCTGCAACTGGGCGTGCTGGGTCTGCAGGTCGTCGATCTGGCCCTGCAGCCCGGACTTGCGGGTCAGGGCCTCCCGGGCCAGGTCCTCACGGCCCATCGAGAGCGCCTTCTGCGCCTGCTCCTGGAGCTTCGACGACTGGGACTGCAGCTGGGAGGCTTGCAGCTCCACCCGCTTGCGGCTGGTGGCCACGTCGGCCACGCCCCGCCGTACCTTCTGCAGCAGCTCCAGCTGCTTCTGATACGAGTAGTCAAGGGTTTCGCGAGGATCCTCGGCCTTGTCCAGGGCGGAGTTCGCCTTGGCCTTGAAGATCGTCGACATCCGCCTGAAGATGCTCATCGATATCCGTACCCCTTCTGTGCCGGCGTGACGACCCGGCGTGCGTCAACCACCCTATGTCCCTATGGGTCACCACACCATCAGGACCGGCCCCGATAAAGTGGTACCCAGGTCCGGGGACCACCCCGAGTCGACCTGCCCTGCCGAATGAGGTTCAGACCCCGTGTTCCGTCGTACCAAGTCTGAGACAGCTACCACCGTACCCGCCGACCCCCAGGGCAAGCCGGGCGGTAAGGGACGCCCCACGCCGACCCGCAAGGAGGCGGAGGCCGCCCGCAAGGCCGCGCTGAAGAAGCCGCGCAACCGCAGGGAGGCCTCGGCGTACCGGCGGGAGAAGGTCCGGACCGAGCGGGCCAAGATGCAGGACGCCATGCGCACCGGCGACGACCGGTACCTGCCGGCCGCCGACAAGGGCCCGGTCCGGCGGTTCGCCCGCGACTACGTGGACGCCCGCTACTCGGTGATGGAGTTCGCGCTGCCGATCCTGCTGGCGGTGTCCCTGATCGGCGTGGTCTTCTCCCGGCAGTTCCTCTGGCTGGCCGGGGTGGTCAACCTGCTCTTCCTGGCGATGATCCTGCTGATCGCCCTGGACTGGTTCCTGCTCTCGGCCGGGCTGCGCCGGGCGGTGACGGTGAAGTTCCCGAAGGAGTCCACCAAGGGCCTCGGGTTCTACGCGGTCCGCCGGACCATGCAGATGCGCCGCTGGCGACTGCCGAAGCCGATGGTCAAGCGCGGCGAGAAGCCGTCCTGATCCTCGGTACGACGGGCGCCGGGAGGGTGCCCGCCATCCGGGGACAGTAGGGTCAGGGGTATGGACTTCCGCTATCTCGGCAACAGTGGTTTGAAGGTCAGCGAGATCTCGTACGGGAACTGGCTCACGCACGGGTCCCAGGTGGAGAACGAACAGGCCAAGGCCTGTGTGCGGGCGGCCCTGGAGGCCGGCATCACCACGTTCGACACCGCCGACACCTACGCCAACACCAAGGCCGAGTCGGTCCTCGGCGAGGCGCTGGAGGGTGAGCGGCGCGAGTCGCTGGAGATCTTCACCAAGGTCTACTGGCCGACCGGCCCGTTCGGACCGAACGACACCGGCCTGTCCCGCAAGCACATCCACGAGTCGATCAACGCCTCCCTGAAGCGGCTGAAGACCGACTACGTCGACCTCTACCAGGCGCACCGGTTCGACACCGAGACGCCGCTGGAGGAGACGATGGAGGCCTTCGCCGACGTCGTCCGGTCCGGCAAGGCGCTCTACATCGGCGTGTCCGAGTGGACCGCCGAGCAGCTGCAGGAGGGCCACCGGCTGGCCCGGGAGTTGCGCATCCCATTCGTCTCGAACCAGCCGCAGTACAGCATGCTCTGGCGGGTGATCGAGGCCGAGGTGGTGCCGGCCTCGGAGGAGCTCGGCATCGGCCAGGTGGTGTTCTCACCGATCGCGCAGGGCGTGCTCACCGGCAAGTACCTGCCCGGTCAGCAGCCACCGGAAGGTTCGCGGGCCACCGACGCGAACGGCGCCAACATGATCAAGCGGTTCCTCAACGACGACGTGCTGAGCCGCGTGCAGGAGCTGAAGCCGCTCGCGGACGAGGCCGGCCTGGCGCTGTCCCAGCTCGCCATCGCCTGGGTGCTGCAGAACCCGAACGTCTCCTCGGCCATCATCGGCGCGTCCCGCCCCGAGCAGGTCGTGGAGAACGTGAAGGCCTCCGGTGTGAAGCTCGAGGAAGCCCTGCTCAAGCGGATCGACGAGGTCCTCGGCGGGATCGTCGAGCGGGACCCGGCCAAGACCGCGCAGAACTCGCCGCAGACCCGGCCCGGCTCATGAGCTGGAGCTGGCGGTTCGAGACCGCGAGCGGCGCCCTGGTCGACCCGGGTGAGGTCGGCGGGGCGGAGTTCTCCGCTCAGGGTGACGCGGAGAGCTGGCTCGGTGAGAGCTGGCGGGACCTGGCCGAGCGTGGCGTCGGCCAGGTGTACCTGCTGGAGGACGGCCGGGAGGTCTACGGCCCGATGAGTCTGTCCTCCGCAGAGTAGGCTTCGGTCGAACCACTCCTGCGTGCACAGGGAAGCCGGTCCGAGTCCGGCGCTGACCCGCAACCGTAGGCCACCTCAGGTGGCGAGCCGGAACACTGTGCCGCAGGGAGACAGGCTCAACTACCCGCCGTGGTCCGCGGGTGGAGCCCCTACCCTGCCGGAGCAGGCGGGACCTCCTCCACCGGGCCATGAGCCCGATAGAGGACACGAGATGACTGCACACCGGACCGTACGACTGGTCCTCGCCACGCTGGCGGGTCTCCTGCTGGCTGGGACCGTCGCCACCACCGCCCAGGCCGAGGACGGCTATCGCTTCTGGGGCTACTACCAGTGGAGCTCAGGCCAGTGGGCCTTCTCCCAGAAGGGCGCTGACGCCGTCGTCCCGGCCGACGGGGCGGTGGAAGGCTGGCGGTACGCCGTCGGCGGCGCCAAGCCCCGCGTGCCGCGCGCAGCCGGCGACTTCGAAGCCATCTGCGGCAAGACCCCGGCGGAGACCGGCAAGAAGCGCGTGGCTCTGGTCGTCGACCCCGGTACGCCGGAGGACGCGGCCAGCGGTGAGACTCCGGGACAGGCCACCGGCACCTGCGTGGTCACGGACGCCCAGGCGAACGGCGCCAAGATCCTCGCGGCGGTCGCGCCGGTGCGGATCGAGAAGGGCCTGACCTGCGGCATCGCGGGCTATCCGGCCAAGGGCTGCGGCGATCAGGTGAAAAGCATCCAGGTCCCGGCCACCGACACCCCGGTGACGCTGCAGATCGGTGCCGCGGTCGGCTCGACCGCGGTGACCTCTCCGGCCGCCTCCTCCTCCGACGACGGCGGTGATGGTGCGCCGTGGACGGGCATCATCATCGCCGCTGTGGTCGTGCTCGCCCTGGCCGGCGGCGGTCTGGCCCTCAACCGCCGGCGCACCGCCAAGTAAGTGCGTACTGTCCATCAACTGACGCTCCCCCGGGCACTCCACCCGGGGGCCTGGTGGCTGTGGGCGCTCGGCATGGCCGTGGCGGCCAGCCGGACGCGGAACCCGGTCCTGCTCGTGCTGATCCTCGCAGTCACCGGATTCGTGGTGGCCGCCCGCCGCTCCGACGCTGCCTGGGCCAGCAGTTACACCGCGTTCCTCAAACTCGGTCTGGTGGTCGTCGGCGTCCGCGTGGTGCTGCAGGCACTGCTCTCCACCCGTTCGCAAGGGAACACGGTGCTGTTCATCCTGCCGCAGATCCCCTTGCCTGACTGGGCAAACGGGGTCAAGCTCGGCGGCGAGGTCACCCTCGAGGCACTGCTGACCGCGCTGTACGACGGCTTTCAGCTGGCGGTCATGCTCTGCTGCATCGGTGCGGCCAACGCACTGGCCAGTCCGCGGCGGCTGCTCAAGTCGTTGCCCGGGGCCCTCTACGAGATGGGCGTTGCCTGTGTGGTCGCGCTGACGTTCGCACCACAGTTGGTGACGGACGCCCGCCGGATCCGCGCTGCCCGTCGCCTCCGCGGCCGCACCCGCGGCTCCTTCCGTACGACGGCCATGCCGGTGCTGGAGGGTGCCTTGGACAGGTCGGTGGAGCTCGCCGCCGCGATGGACTCTCGCGGCTACGGGCGTACGGCGCAGGTCCCCCGGGCGCAGCGTCGTACGACTGCGGTCTCCGTCCTGCTGGGGTTGCTGGGCATTCTGCTCGGGGTCTATGCGTTGCTGACCGACGCCATGTCGTTCCCGATCGCCGCGGCCACACTGGTCGTGGGACTGCTGCTTTCCGTCGGAGCCATGGCGATCGGGCGGCAGCGGGTCACGCGGACGCGGTACCGGCCTGACCCTTGGGCGCTGCCCGAGTGGTTGGTCGTCGCCTCCGGAGCAGTCGCAGCCGGAGCCATGGTCACTGCGGCGGCGCGCGGTGTTTACGGTCTGCTGCTGGCTGGCCCGTTGGTGGTGCCACCGGTTCCGGTGCTGCCGGTTGTAGGCGTACTGATCGGACTGGCGCCGGCGCTCGTCGCACCGCCGCTGGTCAGGCGGGCGGTCACATGATCGAGTTCGACCGGGTGACAGTCACGTACGACGGTGCCGCGGAGCCAGCGCTGCGGGACGTGAGCTTCTCCGTGCCCGAGGGTGAGCTGGCGCTCGTGATCGGCCGGACCGGTTCCGGCAAGTCCACGTTGCTGCGGGCAATCAACGGACTGGTGCCGCACTTCACCGGCGGCACGCTGTCCGGCCGGGTGTTGGTGAACGGGCGGGACACCCGCGAGTACCGGCCGCGCGACCTGGCCGATGTGGTCGGTCTGGTCGGGCAGGACCCGATGGCGGGGTTCGTCACCGACACGGTCGAGGACGAGCTCGCGTACAGCATGGAGTCGCTCGGTGTCGCGCCGGATGTGATGCGGCGACGGGTCGAGGAGACTCTGGATCTGCTCGGGTTGGCCGACGTACGGGATCGGGCGTTGACCTCGCTGTCCGGTGGACAGCGGCAGCGGACTGCTATCGGTGCCGCGCTCACTTCGCATCCTGCGGTGCTCGTGCTGGACGAGCCGACGTCTGCCTTGGACCCACAGGCGGCCGAGGAGGTGCTGGCCGCACTACAGCGGCTCGTGCACGACCTGAGCGTCACTGTGGTCATGGCGGAGCACCGTCTCGAGCGAGTGATCCAGTACGCCGATCGCGTGATCGAAGTACCGGGCGGAGCGGCTGCCGTGTCCACTGGACTTCCGGCGGACCGGATGATCACGGCACCGGTCGCACCGCCTGTGGTGGAGCTGGGACGGCTGGCCGGTTGGTCTCCCCTGCCGCTGTCGGTGCGCGACGCCCGGCGGGCTGCTGTGGCGTTGCGGAGCCGGCTGGACTCTACTGCGCCCCAGAGGTCGGTTGCTGTGCACGGTGCGGAGCTCGCGCGGTCCACTGACCTGGTCGTTGCCTACGGCGACGTCATGGCGCTGCGTGGAGTGTCGGTCAGCATCAACGCCGGTGAAATCGTCGCGCTGATGGGCCGCAACGGCGCCGGCAAGTCCACACTGCTCAACGCTCTGGTGGGCATCGTGCCGGTCCGCTCCGGTACGGCGATCGCCGCCGGAGCCGACCCACGTCGTACCAAGCCTGCGGAGCTGGTCAAGGCGGTCGGACTGGTGCCGCAGGAGCCCGCTGACCTGCTGTACGCCCCCACGGTCGCCGAGGAGTGTGCGGCCGCCGACTCCGATTTCAGCGTGCAGGCGGGCAGTTGCCGTGCCCTGCTGAGTCGGCTGTCGCCCGAGATCGACTTCGCGATGCACCCACGAGACCTCTCCGAGGGACAACGGTTGTGTCTGGCGCTGGCCGTCGTACTGTGTGGCGCTCCGCCGCTGGTACTGCTGGACGAGCCAACGCGCGGGCTGGACTACGGCGCCAAGCGGCGGCTGGTGGCGATCTTGCGCGAGCTGGCTGCGGCCGGGCATGCGGTCGTGCTGTCGACGCACGACGTGGAGCTGGTGGCTGAGGTCGCCACGCGCGTGATGGTCCTGGCCGAGGGCGAGCTGGTGAGCGACGGCGAGACGGCGGCGGTGATCGCGGGGTCTCCGGCGTTCGCTCCGCAAGTGGCCAAGATCCTTGCCCCACTGCCGTTCCTGACCGTCGGCGAGGTCGCGACCGCACTCGAGCGTGCGTCATGAGTGTGCTCCGCGTCCCTTCGCTCCGGCTGGTCCGGCTCAAGCCCCGGAGCACAGCCACCCTCGTGGTTGCGTCGTTGGTCGGGCTGCTGGCGTTCGGGTGGCCGCTGTTCCTCCACACCGACCAGGTGGGTGCGTCCGCGATCGGGCACACCACGGATGCGCCCTGGCTGTTCGTGTTGCTGCTGCCGCTGCTGGTGGCCGTCGTACTCGCGGAGCTGTCCGAGTCGGGCATCGACGCGAAGGTGATCTCGCTGCTCGGCATGCTCGCGGCCGTGGGGACTGCGCTCCGGGCGCTCGGCCCAGGTACGGCTGGGCTGGAGCCCGGGTTCTTCCTGCTCGTGCTGGCGGGGCGGGCGTTCGGAGCCGGGTTCGGGTTCGTGCTGGGGGCGGTGTCGTTGCTGGGTGGTGCGCTGATCACCGGTGGGGTCGGACCGTGGATGCCGTTCCAGATGTTCGCCTGCGCGTGGGTGGGGTGCCTGGCCGGGCTGCTGCCTCGGGTGGGCGGGCGGTTGGAGTTGATGGTGCTGGCGGCGTACTCGCTGGTGGCCGGGGTGATGTACGGCGTGGTGATGAACCTGTGGTTCTGGCCGTACGCGACCTTCGGCAGCGACTTCTCGTTCATCCCGGGTGACGAGCTGGCCGCCAACCTGCACCGGTACTTGCTGTTCGTGGTCGCGACGTCGCTGGGGTGGGACATCCCGCGCGGGGTGCTGTGCGCCGTACTCGTGCTGACGCTCGGTCGCCCGATCCTCAACGCCTTCCGCCGGACGGCCCGCAAGGCTGCCTTCGACGCACCGGTGCGCTTCGAAACCAGGAGCTCAGATGTCTGAACGAATCCTCATCCTCGGCGGTGCGCGATCGGGTAAGTCGATCGCTGCCGAGCGCCGCCTGGCCGCGGAACCCGACGTCCTGTACGTCGCAACCGGCGGAGACGACTCCGGTGACGCGGAGTGGGCCGAGCGGGTCGCCAAACACCAGGCACGCCGACCGGCCACCTGGGGTCTGGTCGAGACGATCGACTTGGTCCCGTTGCTCGAGTCCGCCGGTCCGCCGCTGCTGATCGACTGCCTGACGCTGTGGCTGTCGCGCACCATGGACACCTTGGAGATCTGGTCCGACCTGAGCCGGGCCGGGCTGATCGAGCAGCGCATCGCGGACCTCGCCGAGGCGTGGTCGCGGACGCCGCGGATGGTGATTGCCGTGAGCAACGACATCGGCTCCGGCGTCGTCCCGGCCGACGCCGGCACCCGGCTGTTCCGCGACCTGATGGGCCGCCTCAACACCGCCATCTCCCTCACCTCCGACCAGGTCCTCTGGACCATCGCCGGCCGAACCCTCCCCCTCACATGACCCCGCCTCCCGACGACGAGGCCGACCGCCAACGTGGCGCCGCAGGCGATGCCGGGGGTGGCACCGCAGGCGATGGCGGAGGTGGCGCCGCAGGCGATGCCGGGGGTCGCGCCGCAGGCGATGGCGGAGGTCGCGCCGCAGGCGATGGCGGAGGTCGCACCGCAGGCGATGGCGGAGGTCGCGCCGCAGGCGATGCCGGAGGTCGCGCCGCAGGCGATGGCGGGGGTAGCGCGGGGGGTCATGGCCAGGGTGGTGCGGCGGGTGACGGCCAGGGCGGTGCTCGAGGTGATAGCCGGGGTGGCGCCTGGGGTGATGGGTTGCGGCTGGCGGTGGGGATGCTGAGCGTGCTGCCTGCGGGGATGCCGTCGCGGGTTGATCGGGTGGTTGGTGGGCGGGCGATGGTGCTGGCGCCGGCTGTCGGGGTGCTGCTTGGCGGGGTCGCGGCTGGGGTTGTGGCGTTGGCTCAGGTCGTGCAACCGGACGCGGAGTTGCTGGCCGCGGTGCTCGGCGTACTGGTGGTGGCAGGGCTGTCCGGGGCGCTGCACCTCGACGGGCTCGCCGACTTCGCGGACGCCCTCGGCAGCCGGCGGGACCGCGAGACCATGCTCCGGATCATGAAGCAGAGCGACATCGGGCCGTTCGGCGTCGTGGCCATCGTCGGCGTACTGCTCGTGGACGTCGCCGCCCTGACCGCCTGCATTCAGGCCGGCTTCGGTTGGCAGGCCATCCTGATCGCCACGACCGCGAGCCGTCTGACGCTCCCCTGGTCCTGCCGCACGGCCATCCCCGGAGCCCGCCCGAACGGTCTCGGCGCCCTGGTCGCCGCCACAGTCCGCCCCCTCACAGCCACCCTCACCACAGCCGCCGTACTAGCCGCCGCCCTACTCCTCGCCTGGCTCAGCGCACCACTCGCCACGCCCTCAGGTGCCCCGCTCACAGCAGACCAGGTCGTCAGCCGCCACTCCGACGTGCTCCTACTCGCAGGCACCACGACAGCTGTCTTGCTAGCCGTCGCCACCAGCTTCGCCACCACCGGCCGCGCCCGAACCGCCCTAGGCGGAACCACCGGCGACGTCCTCGGCGCCACCATCGAACTAGCCCTCCCGGTCACCCTCCTAACCCTCGCCCTAACGGCATAACCCCGCCCCTCCCGGCACCCGCCGCATGGCGCCACCACCAACCGGACCACCACCAGCACGGCGATCAGCCCGGTCAGGCCCAGCTCCTCGGCGCTCCCCGCACGCCTTCCGCACCGCCCGCTCGCTCCACCGGCACACGCCGTACGCCGCTTCCGCCACCCGCTCGCTCCACCGGCACACGCCGTACGCCGCCTCCGCCACCCGCTCCCTCTCACGACTCCCCCGCTCGCTCCAGCGACACGAGTCTCACGGAACCCTCACCACCCCGCGCCCCCACGCCTTTGCTTCCCACACCCGCGCCCCCGGCACCCGCCGTACAGCAGTTCCACCACCCGCTGTCCGCACCGCTTCCCACCCCGCCCGCCCCGCGGACCTGCGCCACTCACCAACCCGGCCGGCTGGGTGCCGCGATCCGGCTGGCGAGCGTGACCCAGCTACGGAGAGCACGGTTGGTGAGTGGCGCAGGTCCGGATCGCCACGCCATCACAATCCCACCCGTCACGGCACCCGCCGCGGGAGTCGGGCGTGCCGGAGCGATTGTGATGGCCTGGCGGTCCGGGCGCTCCCACCGCCCGTACCCAGCACCGCCGGCATCCGCCGTACCGCGCTGCGAGCACCCGCTCGCCGCGCGCCTTCAAGTCCCATCGCGCGCTCGCTGTGCGGCGCTTCCGTCGTGCGCTTGCCTCAGAGCTTCCCCACGTCGTGCTCGCTGCAGTTGCACACGCCGTGCGGCTCCTCCACCACGCAGGAGACGGGGTGCATTAATGTCACCGATGGACGGTGAAGTGGGGTAGTGACGGCGAGGTCGAAGGATGATGTTTGTGGTTCACGGCCGGTGTGCGGCGGCATACGCCCCGCGATCCGTTATCTTTATGTAATGAACGCAACCCGCCCGGCGCCGGGATCACAGGCTTCGCTGCGCGAAGCCAACCGCGCGCGCGTTCTCGGAGTCGTCCGCCAGCACGGCCCGCTGACCCAGGTCGAGATCGCCGCCGCGTCCGGCCTGTCCGCCGCCACCGTGTCGAACATGGTCCGCGAGCTCGACCAGGCCGGCGCGGTCGGCCTGTCCCGGAGCATCCGCAACGGCCGCCGCGCCGTGCTCGTCTCACTCGCGTCCGGCGGCGGCCTGCTGGCCGGCGTCGCGTTCGGCGAGCGCGACGTCCGGGTCGCGATCGCGAACGAGTCCCGCGAGATCCTCGCCCAGCAACTGATGCCGCTACAGGCCGACCACGTCGCCGACGACGGGATGGAACGTGCCGCCCGGCTGCTCGCCGACCTCGCCGAGACGGTCAGCTCCGGTGTCGAGGACATCGCCGCGATCGGATTCGGCCTGCCCGCGCCGGTCGACTCGGTGAGCGGCGAGGCAGGCTCCGACGCGGTCCTGCCGGGCTGGCGCGGCGTCAACGTCGCCGAGGCGATGGCCGGCCACCTCCGGGCGCCGGTCGCGCTCGACAACACCGCGAACCTCGCCGCTCTCGGCGAACTGCGCAATGGCGCCCTGCGCGGCGTCCGGCACGGCTGCTACCTGAAGTTCTCGTACGGCGTGGGCGCCGGGATCGTGCTGGACGGCGAGGTGTTCCGCGGCTCGGCCGGTACGGCGGGCGAGATCGGCCACGTCACGATCGACGAGAACGGGCCGATCTGCCGGTGTGGCAACCGCGGCTGCCTGGACACATTCGTGGGCTCGCGGGCCCTCATCAACAGCCTGGCGGCGTCGCACGGCCCGCTCCGCCTGAAGGACATCGTTACCCGCGCTCTGGCCGGCGACCTGGGCTGCCGCCGGGTGATCGAGGACGCCGGCCGCCGGGTCGGCGTCGCGGTGGCCGGCCTGGTGAACCTGTTCAACCCCGAGGTCATCGTGGTCGGCGGTCTGATGGCCGAGGCCGGCGACCTGATCATGGATCCGCTCCGGGAGGCGCTGGACCGGTGCGCGATCCCGAGCGCCGCCGCGACGGTGGAGCTGCGGCGGCCCGAGCTCGGCGACGACGCCGACATCGAAGGCGCCATCCACCTGGCGTCCGTCCTCAGCCACTCGCACGCCCTCAGCGCCCCGGCCTGAGTCCCTTCACCATCCACCGCCCCGGAAGCCCCACCTGACTCTGTTACGCCAATATGTCTATTTCTTGAATTCAAGTCTTGACGTCAAGGCCGTCGGCCGCTTGACTTCGGGGCAGGCCTACTCGGGCCTGTCACGTCAAGGAGCCGCCGTATGTCCCTGTCAGCATCCCGTCTCGTCGGCCTCGGCATCGCCGTTTCCGCACTCGCCGTCTCCCTCGTGGCCTGTGGCTCCGACGACGGCGACTCCGGCAGCTCGGGCGGCGCGAAGAAGGTCGCGCTGCTGCTGCCCGAGTCGAAGACGACCCGCTACGAGGCCCTCGACCGGCCGCTGTTCACCGAGGCGCTCAAAGCGGCCTGCGGCGACTGCGAGCTGATCTACAGCAACGCCGACCAGGACGCGGCCAAGCAGCAACAGCAGGCCGAGGCGGCCCTGACCCAGGGCGCGAACGTCCTCGTCCTCGACCCGGTCGACGGCAAGGCCGCCGCCGCGGTGGTCGCCTCCGCGAAGGGCCAGAACGTCCCCGTGGTCGCCTACGACCGGTTCATCGAGAACGCCAACTACTACGTGTCGTTCGAGAACGAGGCGGTCGGCAAGCTGCAGGCCCAGACCCTGCTCGACGCGCTGAAGGCGGCCGGCAAGACGTCCGGCAACATCGCGATGATCAACGGTTCGCCGACTGACCCGAACGCGGCCGACTTCAAGAAGGGCGCGCACAGCGTGCTCGACTCCAGCGGCTTCAAGGTCGCGGCCGAGTTCGACACCCCGGACTGGAGCCCGGACAAGGCGCAGGCCTGGATGGAAGGCCAGCTGAGCGCGATCAAGAACGGCCTGGTCGGCGTGTACGCCGCCAATGACGGCACCGCCGGTGGCGCGATCGCAGCGCTCAAGGGTGGCGGCGTGACCCCGCTGCCGCCGGTCACCGGTCAGGACTCCGAACTGGCCGCGATCCAGCGGATCGTCGCCGGTGACCAGGCGATGACGATCTACAAGGCCGTGAAGCCGCAGGCCGAGGCCGCCGCGAAGGGTGCGGTCGCGCTGGCGAACGGGAACAAGCCCGAGTCCACCGCGGACAAGAGCGGCGTACCGTCGACGATTCTCGACCCGGTCGCCGTCACCAAGGCCAACATCAAGGACACCGTGGTGAAGGACGGCATCTACAAGGTGACCGACATCTGCACCGCCTCGTTCGCCGCCGCCTGCAGCGCCGCGGGCCTGAGCACCAACTGACCGCCCCCTTGGTGTTTTCCCCCCATTAGGTTGGGGGGAACACCAAAAAAACGTCCCCCCCCCATCCCGAACCGTTTTCCCCCCTCCCCCTTCCCCCGGGACCAAAACCAGG
>NZ_JBVHFT010000019.1:60823-173895 GCF_055562215.1 Kribbella sp. NPDC020701
ACCATTTTTTTAACCACCGCTGGAAGCGACGCGGAAGGGAACACCAACGGACCCCACCGTGGGTGTTACCCGGGGGGGGGGGGGGGGAAAACACCGGGCAGCTGTCCCGGCCCAGTCCGGAATTGTTGCCCCGTCGCCCTGTCCCGCGGGGCCGAACGCCGGGATCATGGCCTGAACGCAAAGCCCAGGAGGCTGATCGAGTGACTGTTACCCCGACACCCCTCGACGTCGGCACCGGTACGGTGCTGTCGCTGCGAGGGGTCTCCAAGCGTTTCGGCGCGGTGCAGGCTCTGAAGAACATCGAGTTGGACGTCCGGGCCGGTGAAGTACTGGCGCTGGTCGGTGACAACGGCGCCGGTAAGTCGACGCTGGTGAAGGCGATCGCGGGGGTCTACACCGCCGACGACGGGACCATGGTGTTCGACGGCCGGGAGGTCCGGGTCGGCAGTCCGGCCGAGGCGCAGCAGCTCGGGATCGCCACCGTGTTCCAGGACCTCGCGCTGTGCGACAACCTGGACGTGGTCGCGAACCTCTACCTGGGCCGCGAGCTCCGCCGGGGCCGGGTGCTCGACGAGGTCGAGATGGAACGGTCGTCCTGGGAGCTGCTCCGCCAGCTGTCCGCCAAGATCCCCTCGGTCCGGATCCCGGTCGCCAGCCTGTCCGGCGGCCAGCGGCAGACCGTCGCGATCGCGCGCAGCCTGCTCGGCCAGCCCAAGGTCGTGATGCTGGACGAACCGACCGCGGCCCTCGGCGTAGCTCAGACCGCCGAGGTCCTCAACCTGGTCGAGCGGCTGCGCGAACGCGGTCTGGCCGTGATCCTGATCAGCCACAACATGGCCGACGTGATGGCGGTCGCCGACCGCGTCGCCGTCCTCCGCCTCGGCCGCAACAACGGCGTCTTCATGGTGAGTGACACCAAGACGCAGGACATCATCGCCGCCATCACCGGCGCGACCGACAACGCCGTTTCCGAGCGCGCCGCGCGCCGGACCCGGGAGGAGGGCCCCGCATCATGAGCCTGCACGGATCCGGCACCCGCCCTCAGGACACCCCGCGCCCCGACTCCACCGACCCGGCGGCCGCGAACGGAACAACGCCGGGTACGCCGGCCAACGGCGACACCGGTACGACGGACGCCGCACAACTACCCGCCGACCTCCAGGACGAGCGACTCATCGCCGGTCACGGGATCAGCGGCGCGGTCGCGGCGTTCACCTCCAGGCTCCGCTCCGGCGACCTCGGCTCGGTGCCGGTGGTGGTCGGCCTGATCATCATCTGGGCGGTCTTCCAGATCGCGAACAGCTCGTTCCTGTCCAGCCGCAACCTGGTCAACCTGACCCTGCAGACCACCTCGGTCGGAGTGATTGCCCTCGGCATCGTTCTGGTCCTGCTGCTGGGCGAGATCGACCTGTCCGTCGGCTCGGTCAGCGGTCTGTCCGCCGCCGTCCTCGGCGTGACGTTCGTCAACCAGGGCTGGCCGTTGCTGCTGTCGCTGCTGGCCGGCGTCGCCATCGGCCTGGTGATCGGACTGTTCTACGGCGCTCTGTACACACGCTTCGGCGTCCCGAGTTTCGTGATTACGCTCGCTGGTCTGCTCGGGTTCCTCGGGCTCCAGCTACTGGTGCTCGGCAAGGAGGGTTCACTCAACCTTCCGTACGACTCCGCGCTCGTCGGGTTCGCCACTCGCAGCTTCCTCTCCCCCGCCCTGGCCTACGGGCTGATCGCCGTTGTCGTGGCGGCGTACGTGCTGACCCGGCTGGGCGCCCGCGGCGCGCGGGCGAGTGCCGGACTGTCGGCAGCGCCGAACTCGGTGATCGCGATCAAGGCCGGCGCGCTCGCTGTGGTGCTGCTGATCCCGGTGCTGATCCTGAACGGCGATCGCGGTGTGTCGTCGATGTTCCTGCTCTTCCTCGCGCTGGTCGTAGGCACGGATCTCGCCGTCCGGCGGACCCGGTGGGGGCGCTCGGTGATGGCGGTCGGCGGCAACGTCGAGGCGGCCCGCCGAGCCGGTATCAACGTGCGGATGATCTACCTGTCCGTTTTCGCGGCCTGCTCGACCTTCGCCGCGGTCGGCGGTCTGCTCGCCGCGGCCCGCCTGGTCGCCGTGAACCAGAGCAGCGGCGGCACCGACACCAACCTGAACGCGATCGCGGCCGCCGTGATCGGTGGCACGAGCCTGTTCGGCGGCCGGGGTTCGGCGTACTCCGCACTCCTCGGAGCCCTCGTGATCATGTCGATCTCGAACGGGCTGGCGCTGCTCAGCCTCAACTCGAGCGTGCGCTACATGGTCACCGCAGGCGTTCTCCTGATCGCCGTCACCATCGACTCGCTCAGCCGCCGCAGCCGCCAAGCGCACGGCCGCGCGTAACAAGCCGGCGGGCTCCTTCCTGACCCTGACCAGACGGGAGCCCGCCGTTCCACCTAGCCCGCGGGGGCCTGGTAGCGATGGCAGGATGTGCGCCATGGCACCATCCAGGAATCCCATCAGGGCAGCGGTCACCAGCGAGAACCAGTCGGTCACGACGCTGGAGTTGTTCTTCGATCTGGTCTTCGTGTTCGCGTTGACCCAGATCACCGCTTTGATGGCCCACGACCTCAGCTGGCACGGCGTTCTGCGCGGAGTGCTGCTGGTCGGACTGCTCTGGTGGAGCTGGATCGGTTTCGCCTGGCTGTGCAACATCGTCAAGGCCGACGAGGGCTCGGTGCGGGTCGTGCTGCTGCTGGCGATGGCGGCGATGTTCGTGATCGCCCTCGCGATTCCGGAGGCGTTCCACGACCTGCCCGGTGGCTTACCGGGACCCGTGGTCATCGCCGGTGCGTACTTCGTCTTCCGGGCACTGCATCTGGTCCTGTTCTGGCTGGTCGCGGACGGAGACCCGGTGCTTCGCCGGACCCTGATCCGGTTCGCGCCGTCGATGCTCGCAGGTACGGCGTTGCTCCTGATCGCCTCGCAGTACCACGGGAGAACGCAGACGTTGCTGTGGGCGGCCGCACTCGCGGCGGACTACGGCGGCACCTACCTGATCGACGCGCGGGGCTGGCGCTTCCGCTCGGCCGCGCACTTCGCCGAGCGGCACGGGCTGATCATCATCATCGCGCTCGGCGAGTCGATCGTGGCGATCGGCGTCGGGGTGACCGACCTGCCGATCTCGTGGCCGATCCTGCTCGCGTCGCTGCTCGGCCTGGCGGTCTCGACCGCGCTGTGGTGGATCTACTTCGACGCGACCGTGCGGTACGGCGAACGCGCGCTGGAGGCCGAACCACTGGAGACCCGCCCGAAGCTGGCCCGGGACGCGTACACATTCCTGCACCTGCCGATGGTGGCCGGCATCGTGCTGCTCGCGCTCGGACTGAAGAAGGTCCTCGAGTACGTCGGTGACGTCGAGCATCACCACCTCGACGACCCGCTGAAGGGTGTCGGTCTGGCCGCGCTGTTCTTCGGGGTCGCGCTCTACCTGCTCGGCCACGTGGGCTTCAAGCGGCGGACGGTGCACCAGTGGAGCGTCTCCCGGCTGATCACGGCCGCGCTCACGCTGATCGCCGTACCGCTGCTGGCCAAGGTGCCCGCGCTCGGGCAACTCGCCGTACTCACGGCGCTGCTGGCCGGCCTGGTCGCCTTCGAATCGGTCCGGTTCGCCCAGGAGCGCGAGGAACTGAAGCACGGCGAACAGCACTCATGAGAAAAGGCCCCCGGATCACCGGGGGACCTTCTCCACAAGGTGTTTCAGGCCGAGACCTCGGCGGTCAGGTCGACCTTCGGCTCCGCGAAGTGGCAGGCGGCCGTGTGGCCGGCGCCGGACTGCGGCTTGATCTCCAGCAGCGGCTCCTGCGTGGAGCAGATGTCCTCCGCCTTCCAGCAGCGGGTCCGGAACCGGCAGCCGCTCGGCGGGTCGATCGGCGAGGGTACGTCGCCGACCAGCCGGATCCGCTCCTTCGGCGGGACACCACGGATGGTGCCCAGGTCCGGAGCGGCGGACAGCAGCGCCTGCGTGTACGGGTGCTGCGGTGCGTTGTAGATCTGGTCCCGCGGGCCCTGCTCGACGATCTTGCCCAGGTACATGACCGCGACTTCGTCACAGAAGTGCCGGACGACGCCGAGGTCGTGGGCGATGAAGACGAACGCGATGCCCAGGTCGCGGCGCAGGTCCTCCAGCAGGTTCATCACCTGGGCCTGGATGGACACGTCCAGTGCGGACACCGGCTCGTCCGCGATGATCACCTCGGGCTCCACCGCGAGCGCCCGGGCGATGCCGATGCGCTGGCGCTGACCGCCGGAGAACTCGTTCGGGTAGCGGTTGTGGTGCTCGGGGTTCAGGCCGACCCGCTCCAGCAACTCCTGGACCCGCTCGACCTCCTTGCCCCTCTTGACCAGGTTGTGCACGCGCAGCGGCGTACTGATGATGTTGCTGACCGTCTGCCGCGGGTTCAGCGAGCTGTAGGGGTCCTGGAAGACGATCTGCAGCTCCCGGCGGAACGGGCGCAGGTCCTTCTCCTTCAGCTGGGCGATGTCGGTGCCCTTGAACAGGATCTGCCCCGACGTCGGGGTCAGCAGCCGGGTGATCATCCGTCCGGTGGTCGACTTGCCACAGCCGGACTCGCCGACCAGGCCCAGGCTGGCGCCCGCCTTCAGGTCGAAGCTCACGCCGTCGACGGCCTGGACGACCTTCTTGGTCCGGGACAGACCCGCCGCTTCCTTGATCGGGAAGTGCATCTTCAGGTCCCGGATCTGCAGCAGCGGGGTGCCCGCAGCGCCGGACGCCGGAACGCCGTCGACCTTGCGCTCTGGTTCGCGCACTGTGTCGCTCATCTTTCTCCTCAGCCCCTGTCAGCTCAGTCTCGGCAGGACCTCGGCCGTGTAGATCGCGGCCTTGTCGTGCAGATGACAACGGGACGTGTGGGCACCGGCGCCGTCGACCGGCATCAGCTCCGGCAGTTCGGTCGTGCAGCGCTCGCCCTTCACCCGGTCCACGTACGGACAGCGCGGGTTGAAGGAGCAACCGCTCGGCAGGGCCAGCAGGCTCGGCGGCAGGCCCTTGATCGGACGCAGCCGCTCACTCGCCGCCGACACCGTCGGGATCGACTCGAGCAGACCCCACGTGTAGGGCATCCGCGGGTTGGCCAGCACGTCCTCGGCGGTGCCGTACTCGACACAGCGGCCGCCGTACATCACCAGGACGTCGTCGGCCATCTCGGCCACCACGCCCAGGTCGTGCGTGATCATCACGATCGCGGAGCCGAACTCCTTCTGCAGGTTGTTCAGCAGGTCCAGGATCTGCGCCTGCACGGTCACGTCCAGCGCGGTGGTCGGCTCGTCGGCGATCACCAGCTTCGGGTCGTTGACCAGGCTCATCGCGATCATCGCGCGCTGCCGCATACCGCCGGAGAACTCGTGCGGGTACTGCGCGAACCGGCGCGGCGGGTTCGGGATGCCGACCAGGTCGAGCATCTCCAGGGCCCGCTTCTTGGCGGCCTCCTTGGACACCTTGTGGTGCACCCGGTAGGCCTCGACGATCTGGTTGCCGACCGTGTAGAGCGGGTGCAGCGAGGACTGCGGGTCCTGGAACACCATCGCCATCGCGTCGCCGCGGACCTTCATCAGGTCGCTCTCCGGCAACCCGACGATCTCGTCACCGCCGAGCCGGATCGACCCGGTGATCCGGGTGCGCTTGCGGTCGTGCAGGCCCATCACGGCCATGCTGGACACCGACTTGCCGGAACCGGACTCGCCGACGATCGCCAGCGTCCGGCCCAGCGGGACCGAATAACTCAACCCGTTCACGGCGCTGACCACGCCGTCCGCGGTCGGGAACTTGACCGTCAGGTCCTCGACCACCAGGTACGGCGTCTCGCCACTCGGGTTGATCACACCTTGGCGGCGCTCACGGGTCGCGATCGAAGGACCACGCTTCGCCGCGGCCGCCGTCTCCGGCTGGCCGGCTGCACTCTCGACCATGGTGTCCTTCCGGTCTTCTGGGGCGGGTGTGCTCACGTAAGCCTCACCCGCGGGTCGATCACGCTGTACACGATATCGACGACCAGGTTGGCCGCAACCAGGAACACCGAGGCCACCAGCACGGTCCCCATGATCACCGGCAGGTCGTAGTTGTTCAGGCTCTCGAGTACCAGGTTGCCCAAGCCCGGCAGGTCGAAGATCCGCTCGGTGAAGATCGCACCGGCGAGCATGCCGGCGACATCCAGACCGAAGATCGTGATGACAGGGATGAGTCCCGCGCGGAGAGCGTGCTTGTAGGTGACCTTCCGGTCCGACAGGCCCTTGGCCCGCGCGGTCCGGATGAAGTCCTCGTTGAGCGTCTCGACCATCGAGCCTCGCGAGTACCGCACGTACTGCGTCGTGTTGACCAGGCCGAGACACAGCCACGGCGTCAGCAACCCGACGAACCACTTGGCGGGATCGTCGAAGAACGGCGTCCAGCTACCGCGTGGCAGCACCGAGTAGAAGATGGTGAGGTAGAGCGCGACCATCAGCGCGACGATGTAGTACGGGATCGAACTGATCACCAGCGACGTGGTCACCAACCCCCGGTCGCCGGTCGTCCCTCGTCGTTTCGCGGCCATCGAACCTATCGCGACGCCGACCGGCAGCATGATGGCCGCGGCACCGGCGACCAGCGAGACCGTCACTGGTACGCGCTGAGCCAGCATCTGCAGGACGGGGCGGTCGTTCTTGAAGGAGAAGCCCAGGCACGGTGCGGGGCAGTCCCGCTCGGCCCCGGCGGTCACGTAGGTCCGGCCGGCGACGATGCCCTTCATGTAGTCGGCGAACTGGGTCACCTTCGGCTTGTCCAGGTTCAGGTTCTTCTTGATTTCCTCGTACCGCTCCTGGGGACAGTTGCGCTGCCCACAGATCGCGCCCGCGGGGTCGGTGGGCGCGACGAAGAACAGCGCGAACGTCGCGACGAGGGTGACGAGCACGACGGACAGGGCGCTCACGATGCGACGCGCCAGGAAGTGCAACACGGGGTTCTCCTCACCGATCGCTGGCGGTGGCCGGACCGATTACCGGTCCGGCCACCTACCTGCGATCAGAACGGACGCCTCACGGCTGTCCGGTCACTGGTACCGATCAGGGCTGCTTCAGGAACAGCGAGGTGAATTCGGGCATGCCCTGTGTCGGGTCGTTGATCGCGTTGCCGATGTTGGTACCGACCAGGAAGGCCGACCGCGACTGGTACTGCGGAAGAGCCGGCAGGTAGTCCTGCATGATCTTCTTGTCCAGGCCGATCCAGGACTTCTGCTTCAGGGCCTCGTTCGGGTCCATGTTCGAGATCTTGTCGATCTCCGCGTCCAGCGCCTTGTCCTCGAGCTGGCCGACGCTGTTGCCCAGGGCGATCGCGTCGGAGCGGAAGAGGACCGGGGCCCAGGACGAACCGCTCGGCCAGTCGGAGCACCAACCGGTCGGGGCCTTCAGCATGTTGACCGGAGCGTTCTGGTCACCGGTCACGGTGCGGATCTGAGCCTTCGGCACGCCGATGGCCTTGACCTTGAAGCCGGCGGCTTCCAGCTTCTGCTGGCGAACCTGGCTGCGCTGCGTCGCGATCTTGTCGTCGTTGGAGTAGTACCAGGACAACTCGAAGCCGACCGCGTTGGCGTCCGTCAGCATCTGCTTGGCCTTGACGGGGTCACCGTCACCCTTGCCGTTCAGGCCCGGGATCTCGTAGTTCTCCCAGCCCGGAACCGACGGCGACATGTACGTCGAGGTCGCCGGCTCGGCCAGCGAGGTCCAGCCCGCGACCTTGCGCTCGGTGTCGAACGGGTACGCCGCCGCGACGGCCTTGCGGACCGGCAACGGGATCTTCCGGGTGTCCATCGGGACCATCCGGTTACACGGCGTCTCGCCCTGGATGAGCTGAGACTTGTTCTGGTCGGTCAGCTCGGGCACCAGCGTCGAGTCGATGTTGCTGTAGGTCAGCGCGCTCGCGTCCGGGCCGGAGCTGGCCAGGATCTGCCGCTGGATCTTCAGGGTGTCCAGACCGAACTTGAAGTCGTAACCGTCCAGGTACTGGTGGCGCACCGCGTCGGTGGCCGGGTCCCAGCTCGGGTTCTTGACCAGCTTGAGCTCGGTGCCGGGGTTGTACGAGTCGACCATGTACGGGCCGGTCGACAGCGGCTTCTGCTCGTAGTTCTGCTTGGTGTCCTTCGCCTTCGGGATCGGCGTGAACATCGTGAACGCCGCGAAGAACGGCATGTCCGGGAACGGCTTGGCCAGGTGGATGACCAGGGTGCTGTCGTCCGGAGTCTCGACGCCCGCGTAGGCGTCGCCGCCGGCGGCGTACGGGCCCTTGTACTTGTCGCCGTCCTTGAAGAACTGGATCTGGTACGCGGGTCCGGCGTCGTACAGGTCGTGAGCGAAGGAGCGCTTGATCGAGTACGCGAAGTCCTCGGCCTTGACCGGGGTGCCGTCGGAGTACTTGATGCCCTGCTTCAGCTTGAAGGTCCAGGTCAGCTTGTCGTCCGACACCTTGCCGAGGTCCTCGGCCAGGTCGGGCACCAGGACGGGCTTGTGGTCCGGTCCGTCGAGCCGGTACTGGGTCAGCGCCCGGAAGTACAGCTTCTCGATCTGGAAACCGTCGACATAGTAGGTGTTCGTCGGGTCGAAGGTGTCCGGAGTGACGTCCGACAGGATCGTCGCCGTTCCGCCCTTCTTGAACCCGTCGACATCGGGCGCCGGGCCCTTGGCCGCCTCGTCGGTCACCTTCTCCTGGGTCGAGTTGGCCGGCCCGTTCGACTCACTCGAGGTACCGCTGTTCGAGGACGGGCTGCCACAGGCAACGGCGGCCAGCATGACCGTCGCCGCTACTGCGGTGATCCGTTTCCACTGCATGGTCGGGTTTCTCCTTTTCTGCCGCTGGGGCAATCGCCGTACTACCGGCGAGTCTTGGGGTCGAAGGCGTCCCGGATGGCGTCGCCGAGGAGGGCGAGCGCGAGCACCAGGATGGTGATCGCCGCAACCGGAAGCCACAGATACAACGGGTCGGCCTTGAACCAGTTCGTCGCGCTGGCGATCGTCTGGCCCCACGAGGGCCGGGGCTCGATCAAGCCGACGCCGAGGAAGGACAGTCCCGCTTCCGCGGTCACGTACGCCGGCAGCGCGAGGGAGGCCGAGATGACGATCGGGGCCACCAGGTTCGGCAGCAGTTCCTTGAACAGGATCCGCCGGGTCGAGACACCGATCGCCTTGGCGGCCAGGACGAACTCACGCTCGCGCAGCGACAGCACTTCGCCGCGGATGATGCGTGCCAGTCCGGCCCAGCCGAAGAACGACAGGACGAAGATCAGCACGTAGAACCTGGTACTGGCCTGTTCCTCGGGCGTCAGGTTGAAGGACCCGCCGCGCCAGGACTCGACGATCGGCACCATCGCGATGGCGAAGAGCAGGTACGGCAGGCTCAGCACGAAGTCGATGAACCAGGAGATCACCCGGTCGACCCAGCCGCCGAGGAAGCCGGCCAGCAGGCCCATCACGACACCGACCGTGGTGCCGAAAATGGTGGCCACGAACGCGACGATCAGCGACGGCCGGGCACCGAAGACCCAGCGGGCGAAGTTGTCCCGGCCGGTCTTCGGCTCCACACCGAACCAGTGGTCGGGCGTGATGCCGATGACCGGGAAGCCGAACTCGTCGACCAGCTCCGGGTGGAACGTCTGAACGTCGCCGCCCTCGAGCTTGGCCAGCAGCGGCGCGAAGATCGCGATCAGCACGAAGAACAGCACGATGCACACGCAGATCACGGCGACCTTGTCCTTGCGGAGCCGGTCGACCGCGATCCGGGTCGGAGACTTGCCGTGCGCCACGGTCGCCGCACGTACCGGTTCCGCCGACGCCGGGTGGTCCTCGATCCCTACGGTCGAGTCGGGTGACCCAATACTCATTCGCGCTCCGTCGCCTCTGTCAGCCGGATTTCGGTCCGTGGATCCGGCACCTATCGGGTGGATATCGTGCCGAAGCATCGCTCTGTGGCGGGCGGCCGTCAAATCCCCTTGACAGGCCGGTCCCCCACAACCGCGGGCTAGCCTGCCTGACACTGTGACACCAAACCAGCGGTGCCCGGCACGAGTGCACAAATCGTTACCGGAACAGGTACCGGAACGGAACATTTACGCCGATCCGTCACCCTGTGCAGTCATTCCTACGCAAAACGCGTCGGCACAGTCCAGCCAGCGGCCATTTTGTGCCAACTTATGACAGAGCGTAAGGAAACCTGGCAACGGGTAACGGTCACGCTTCGTAACGGTGTTCCGGCTCCTCCGGCCCGCGGGACCCCAACCCCAGCAGCTTCGACTGCCGGTCCAGCTCGGACCTCTGGGCCTTGCGGGGATCGGATCGGACGGCCTCGTCGAGAATGCGGCGAGCCTCGCCCGGCCGGCCGGCCGCGAACGCCGACCGGGCCTGTCCGACGGCGTTCATGCCCTCTCCCCAGTCGTCCGGCCGCTGGGCGAAGATGTCCGCCGCACGACGCAGCAAGGCATCGGCCGGCTCCAGCTCATCGGCCGCGATCAGCGCCAGTGCCTCGATGTTGTCCACATGGGCACCTCCCAGCTCGTCGCCGATCCGCTCGACGATCTCCCGGGCCGCGCCGATCACACCGGTCAGTTCCGCGAGGTGCGCGGCACCCAGATCGGCATCGCCGAGGAGCGACTCCCCGAGCATCACCAGGCGGATCGCGTGCAACCGGCTCCCCGGCTCGGTCTGGGCACAGATCTCCCGCCGGATCGCCTGTGCCTCGGACATCCGGCCGAGACTGTGGAGCGCCGAGCTTCGCTGATCCAGGGCGTTCAGCCTCGTCGATTCCGCTTCCGGGCTCGATTCGGCCAGCGCGAGCATCTGTTCCGCGACGTCCAGCTTGCGACCGAAGTCGCCTTGAGCGCCCGCGGCCCAGGCCACCTGATTGAGCGCGCGGACCCGCAGGACGACATCCCCGGCGCGCTCTGCCGAGTTCAGGCAGCGCTCCGCCAGCTGAGTCAGCTCGTCGGCCGACAGTCCACCGCTCTGGGCGTACGCCGCGAACAGCCCGCGGTTCAGCTCGGCTTCCAGGTCGACGTCCCCGGAGGCGGCGGTGGCGTCCCGTGTGGTCTGCAAGATGTACTGGCGGGCCTCGCGGTGATCTCGGACCGCCAGGAACCCGTGCAGTCGCACGCCCAGGAGGCCGGCCATCCGGGGCCACCTCCGCACGCCGAGGTCGACGGCGGCCTGCAGCACCGGCAGCTCGATGTCGAACCAGCCGGCGCCGGCGCCGGCCGCCTCCACCGTCGCGTGCAGGAGTTGCTCATCCCCAGAATCGAACTCCACCCTGGTGGTGACCGCGTGATCGACCTGTGCGTCGGCGATGTGGACCAAGCGCAGGACAGTCTCCAGGTAGCGCTGCTCGAGCCGCGTTACTTGTGCCGCTTCGGTGTTGCTCAGCAGTTCGACACTGAGGGCTCGGACCAGGCCGTGGAGTCCGTAGCGGGGTGGAGTGAGGCGGCGGGGCTGGACGAGGCCGAGAGAGACGAGGGTGTCGAAGACGGCGGTCGCGGCGGGCTCGGTCAGCCCTAGCAGCGGGGCCGCGACCCAGGGTGCGAACTCGTCCGCACCGACCAGAGCCAGGCGGGCGAACAGCTGCCGGGCTTGCGTCGTGGCGACGCTCAGCGTGAGGTCCAGGCTGGCCCGGACGGCTCGGTCACCGGCGACCAGGTAGTCCAGCCGCTGTGACTCGTCGGCCAGCGTCTTGACCACGTCGGCGACGTCTTCGCGGATCAAGGCCAGCCGGGCGCCGACGATGCGCAAGGCCAGCGGCAGCCCGGCGCAGTGCGGTACGACGTCGGTCACATGGTCGGCGCCGAGGCCTGACAACGCACCCAGCAGCTCAGCGCTCGTTGCGTCGGACAGCGGCGTGAGCTCGCGATGAGTAGCGTCTTCGAGGCCGAGCATCGGCTGTCGTGAGGTGACGATCACGCCACAGCCACCGCCGGCCGGGAGCAGTGGACGAAGCTGCCCGGCATCGAGGGCGTCGTCGAACACGAGTAGCACCCGCTTGTCGGCCAGCCGGCTCCGCAGCAACGCGGATCGAGCCTCCACCGCATCGGGGATCTCGCCACCGTCCACTCCGAGAGACCGCAGCAACTGGCCGAGGATCGTGCGTGCCGCTGTCGCCTGCCCGTCCACGTCCTGCAGCCGCGCGAACAGTTGCCCGTCCGGATACGAGTCCGCCAGCTGATGGCCCAACCGCACGGCTGCCGCTGACTTCCCCGTCCCGGCAGCGCCGTACAGACAAACAGCAGCCGGTACGCCGGGCAGCACGGCTCCGACCAGGACACCGGACAGCTCCCGCAGTACGTCGTCCCGCCCGACGAGCAGGCCGATATCCGCGGGAAGCTCACGCGGGACCTGTGATCCCGTCGGCAGCTCGAGCGCCGGGTCCTGCCGGAGGATCGCAACCTGGAGGTCCCGTACCTCGGTCCCCGGCTCGACACCGAGCTCTTCGTCGAGATGCCGGACCAGCTCGGCATGCACGGCCAGAGCGTCGGCCTGACGACCGGACCGGTACAACGCGAGCATCGAGGCCGCGGCGAACGACTCCCGCGTCGGCTGTGCCGCGGTCAGCTCGGCGAGTGCGGGCAGCAACTCCTGGTGGTGCCCGAGTGCAAGCTCAGTAGCCAGCCGAAGCTCCTCGGCCGCCCACCGCGCCTCTTCCAGTCCCCGGCACAATCGCCGCCGTACGTCCTCAGTAGTGACGTCTGCGAGAGCCGGGCCACGCCAGAGGGCCAAAGCGTCCGTCAGCAGCTTGCTGCGCTGTTCCAGGTCGTCGTGCCGACGGGCTTGCTCTACAAGCGATCTGAACTGCTCGATGTCGGTGGTGCCCAGAGGTGTCTGGATCGCGTAGCCCTCGCGCCCGCTGGTGAGCTCGACGTCGAGGACAGTGCGCAGCCGAGAGATGTAGACCTGCAGAGCACGCCGTGGGTTGGCGGGCATCGCCTCTGGCCAGAGCAGCTCGATCAACCGCTCTGCGGGCACCGCCTTGGCGGGCTCCAGCAGCAGCACCGCGAGGAGCAGCCGCTCCTGCCGGCGCTTCAGTCCGATCCGCTCGCCCTCGGACCAGATCTGGACCGGACCGAGCAGTCGGAACTCCATCGGGTCAGCATAAGGCTGTCCCGATGGCGGATGGTAAGCGCGCGGTAACAGCCCCGGTCCAGGATGCGAGCCTCACCGACGGAAGGGGACCGCCATGGCTCGGGCCTGGGACTGGGGCTGATCCGATCAGCTCTCCCGTACGTGCACGGTGACGAAGGGCGGCTTGACCACGTCGAACAGCTCCTGCCGTCCGCGGATGTCGACGGTCACCTGGTCGCCCTCCTTCACCGTCGCGTCGAGCAGTGCCAGCGCGATGCCCTTCTTCAGCGTCGGTGAGAAGGTGCCGGACGTCACCTCGCCGAGTGCGGTGCCGGACTGGTCGAGGACGGTCATGTGCGGCCGCGGGATGCCACGTCCGGCGGCCCGCAGACCTCGCAGGATCCGGGCCGGTCCCCGTTCCTTCTCGGCTCGCAGCGCCTCGTCACCCCAGAAGTGCTCCTTCTTCCAGCCCACAGCCCATCCGGACCGCGCCTGCACCGGAGTGATGTCCGGAGTGATGTCCTGACCGTGCAGCGGGTAGCCCATCTCGGTCCGCAGCGTGTCCCGCGCTCCCAGTCCGGCCGGGACGATGCCGTGCGGCGCACCGGCTTCCAGCAGCGCGTCGAACACCCCGACGGCGGCAGCGTTCGGTACGACGAGCTCGTATCCGCGCTCGCCCGTGTACCCGGTCCGGCACACCACTACCGGCGTACCCGCGAAGTCGGCTACCGCAAAGGACATGTAGTCGTGTCCGGTCGGCAGACCGATCGCGGCCACCACGTCGTCGCTGTTCGTCCCCTGCACCGCGAGGATCGCGTAGTCGTCGTGGGTGTTGGTCACCACGACGCCTTCGGGTGCGTCGGCCTGCAGCAGCCGGACCACCTCGGCGGTGTTGGCCGCGTTCGGGATCAGGAACACATCGTCGTCGGCATGCAGGTAGGCGATCAGGTCGTCGACCACTCCGCCGCGCTCGTTGCAGCACAGTGTGTACTGCGCCTGCCCCGGAGCGATCTTGCCGAGATCGTTGGTCAGGCACGCGTTCACGTACGCCGCGGCGCCCGGACCCTTGACGGTCGCCTTGCCCAGGTGACTCACGTCGAAGACACCGACCGACGTACGGACCGCGGTGTGCTCGGCCACGACACCGCCGTACTCCAGCGGCATCTCCCAGCCACCGAACTCGGCGAACTTCGCGCCGAGGGCGACATGACGCTCGTGCAGCGGGGACTTCTTCAACTCCGACGACTCGGTCATGGAGGGGAAACTACCTGACGCGTAGCATGCGGGGGCAGCACGCACGTACCGTCACGACCGGCCCGCTGCCTGGCCGGTCAAGGAGGACTGAGGATTTCGTGACCACCATCACCCTGAGCAAGTCCGATGCGGCCGGTGTCAAGACCGACGCCGTGGTCATCGGCGTGGTCAAACTCGGCGGCAAGGTCACCCTGCCGGCCGGCACCGAGTCGCTGAACGCCGCGTATGGCGGGAAGCTGGTGGAGGTGCTGTCCGGCCTCGGCGCCACCGGCAAGGCCGGGGAGGTGACCAAGGTGCCGGGGCCGAAGCCGGGCAAGTCGGCCACGCTGATCGCGGTCGGTCTCGGTGCGGCGCCCGACGGTGCGCTGAAGACCGAGGACCTGCGGACCGCGGCCGGTAGCGGTGTCCGGGCCGTCAAGACCGGCCAGTCGGTCGCGTTCGCGCTGCCGACGCCGGACGCCGAGTGCGTCCGCGCGATCGCCGAGGGCGCGCTGCTCGGCCGCTACTCGTTCACGGCCTACAAGTCGTCGGACAGCACCACCGAGGCACCCGGCAACGTGACGATCCTGACCGACCTGGCCCGGAACAAGGACGCCAAGGCCGCGCTCGAGCGGGCCGAGGTGACCGCCGACGCGGTCGCCCAGGTGCGCGACTGGGTGAACACCCCGCCCTCGGACCTGAACCCGGCCGACTTCGCCGCCGCGACCCTGAAGCTCGGCAAGGAGTACGGCGTCAAGGTCGAGGTGCTGGACGAGAAGGCCCTGCTCAAGGGCGGGTACGGCGGCATCCTCGGCGTCGGCCAGGGCTCGGCGAACCCGCCGCGGCTGATCCGGATCAGCTACGCGCCGAAGAAGCCGGTCACCCACCTGGCCTTCGTCGGCAAGGGCATCACCTTCGACTCCGGCGGCCTGTCGCTGAAGACCGCCAGCGGGATGGTCAGCATGAAGGCCGACATGGCCGGCGCCGCCGCGGTGATCGGCGCGACCGTCGCGATCGCCCGGCTCGGCCTGCCGGTCCAGGTCACCACGTACGCCGCGATGGCCGAGAACATGCCGTCCGGATCGGCGGCGCGACCGTCCGACGTGCTGACCATGTACGGCGGCAAGACCGTCGAGGTGCTGAACACCGACGCCGAGGGCCGGCTCGTCCTCGGTGACGCCCTGGTCCGCGCCTCCGAGGACGAGCCGGACCTGATCGTCGACGTGGCCACCCTGACCGGCGCCTGTGTCGTTGCCCTGGGCACCAAGGTGGCCGGCGCGTTCGCGAACACCGACACCGCCCGGGACCGGGTCGTCGACGCCGCGGTCGCGGCCGGCGAGTCGATGTGGCCGCTGCCGATCCCGGCCGAGATGCTGGACAAGCTGAAGTCGCACTCGAAGGTCGCCGACCTGGCCAACATCACCGGCGAGCCCTGGGGCGGCGCGCTGGCGGCGGCCGCGTTCCTCGGCGACTTCGTTGCTGAGGGCATCGACTGGGTCCACCTGGACGTGGCCGGCCCGGCCTTCAACGAGGGCAGCGGCTCCGGCTACATCCCGGCCGGCGGCACGGGGTACGCCGTACGCACCCTGATCGAACTGGCCGCCTCAGCGAGCTGAGTACCGGATCTCGAGCATCGTGCAGCCGCCGCCCGTGACGTACGGGCCGTGCGGCATGCCCGGTGGTCTGCACGCGTAGTCGCCAGGGCCGAACGTCTGCTCGAGGGTGAGATCGGTCAGCTCACCCTCGAGCAGGTACACCTCCTCCACGTACTCGTGCCGGATGACCTCGGTCCCGGACGTGGTACCAGGTGCCCAGCGAGCGAGCCTCGTCAGCGTGCCGTCCTGGGCATCGTGGCTGAGCACCTTTTCCGTGATGCCCCCGCCCGCGTCGGTCCACGGGCCGTCAGCGGTTGCGAAGAACTCCTTCTGTTCCTTCACGTCACTCCCAGGCCGGTGCGAGCTGCTCGACCGTGTACACGACGCGGCTGGTAAGACCCCGTGGGTCGGTCAGCTCCACGCGCCACGCATCGGCGAACTGGTCGACGCCCGCGATCATCGGAATCGTGCCGCTCAGCAGCACTGTGCCTGGCACCAGGCGATCGCCGAGCTCCTTCAACCAGTACGACGGCGGCAGCAGCTGGCCCGCCGTACCGTCCTGGATGAGCTGCTCGGTGTCGCCATGCCGGACCCAGGCCTTCAGGGTGAACTGGTCCAGCTCGCGCTCGATCTGACCGAGTGGCCAGGCCACGTCGCCGAGCAGGTCCGGCGCGGATTGCTTGCTCCAGGCAACACCGTGCACCTCGAGCGCCCGGTCGGTGTGATCGCAGGCGGCCGTCAGCAGGAGGTCGTCCTCGCCGACGACGAGCGCCCACTCCGCCTCGCCTGACGTCTTGGCGTGCGCCACCTGAACGATGTCCGGCCGCCCGACCAGTGATGCGGACAGCGGGTACAGCGTCGGGATGCGGCCCGGTGCCGGTACGCCGAATTCGGCCAACTCGGCCACGTGGTGCCGGACCTGCGCGGTGTCACGACCGGCGTACCCCGCATTCAGGGCGTAGCGGACCTCGATGGCCCGTTCAGTGCCGTCCGGCAGGGTGAACTGCAAGACCATCACTCCTCCACCTATTGCGTGAACACGTCGTATACAACGAGTATGGAGTACAGTCCTGAAGAGGTCCACTCGATGTCCAGGAGGAAGGAAGGTCTTGCGGTCAGCCCTGCATGAGGATCGAGCCGGTGGTGCCGAGGTGGCCGAGGATCGCCTTCTCGGCCGCGGCCGAGTCGCCCGCCGCCAGGCCGTCGACGATGGCCTGGTGCTCCGCCAGGATGTCTTGCCGGCGGGTGGCACTGCGCCGGAGGGCGACGACCCCGAGCAGCACGTGCTTGGCCCGCAGGTTCTCGTACAGCCGGCCGAGTACGGAGTTGCCACCCGCCGCGACCAGGAGCGCGTGGAACTGGCTGTCCAGCTCGATGAACGCCTTCGCGTCACCCTGCTCGACGATCGCCCGCTGCCGCTCGAGGATCCCGGACATCGCCTCGACCGGGGCCTCTCCTTCCGCGAGCGAGGTCGTCGCGGCCCAGCACTCGATCACGCCGCGCGCTTGCATCAACTCGGCGATCTCGCGGCCCGGCAGCGGGGCGACGAACGCACCGCGGTGCGGGACGAGCTGCACGAGGTCCTCGGCGGCGAGCATCAGCAACGCCTCGCGGACCGGCGTCCGGGAGATGCCGACCTCGGTCGCGACCACCTGCTCGTTGATGAACGTCCCCGACACGGCCGGGTCGCTCAGGACCGTCCCGCGCAGGTACTGATAGGCACGATCACGACCGGAGTCCCCGCTCAATTGCATACTCAACGTATACAGCCTCGGAGATCCTGATGACAGTTCTGCGCGTGGCCGCGGCCCAGCTGAGCAGTGGCCCGGACCCGATCGCCAACCTCGCCACGGCGACCGATGCGGTCCAGCAGGCGGCGGCCGAGGGCGCCGAGCTGGTCGTGCTCCCCGAGGCCACGTCGGCCTGCTTCGGCACCGACCTGCGCTCGGTCGCGGAGTCGTTGGACGGGCCGTTCGCGGCGGGTCTGCGGAAGGTGGCCGCTGATCTCGGGGTCGTGGTCGTGGCCGGGGTGTTCGAGCCGTCCGTGGACGGGCGGGTGCACAACACCTTGCTCGTCACGGGTCCTGGCGTGGAGACGTCGTACCGGAAGATCCACCTGTACGACGCATTCGGCTCGCGCGAGTCGGACACCGTTGCGCCGGGCAACGAGCTGGTGACCTTCGGGTGGCGGGACCTGACGATCGGGCTGGCGACCTGCTACGACCTGCGGTTCGCGGACCAGTTCACCGCACTCGGCCGGCTCGGCGCGGAGCTGATCGCCGTACCGGCGTCGTGGGGTGCGGGGCCTGGCAAGGAAGAGCAGTGGGACCTGCTGACCCGGGCGCGCGCCGCCGACGCCCAAGCCTGGCTGCTGGCCTGCGACCAGGCCTACGTGCCGCCGGTCGGCACCGATCCCTTGGGAATCGGCCGCAGCTCGGTCACCACTCCCCTGGGACAGACCTCGGCCCGCCTGGACGCCGCTGCCGGCACCCTGCACGCCACGATCGACACCGCAGTCGTGGCGCCGATCCGCGCCCGGGTCCCTATCTTCTAGGGCACGCCGGCTCTAGGCGAGGCCGTTCTTCTTCATGCGGGCGTTGTACTCGCGCATGCGGGGCGGGTAGCCGACCACGGCCGCGTCGTACGACGGGATGCCGAGCTTGTTGGCGAAGTCGTGCGCCCACCGGACCGACGGGACCCGGCGCCGGGTCCACTCGCCGTCGATGGCCACCAGTAACAGCGTGTACTCGGTCACCGCCGTCCGCGGCTCGACGAACCCCTCGACACCCTGGCGGGTCTGGGCGAACTCCCGCAGGTGCGCCTGATCGGGATTGTCCGACCGGCGCATCGTTCCGGCCTTCTGCCGGCGACCGAACCACTTCATGAGGTTAGTGTCCCCTATCCCGGCAAGTCCCCGGGAGAAAACTCCCGTAACGGTTCCGGTCACCAGCTGCG
The DNA here is from genome assembly GCF_055562215.1 of Kribbella sp. NPDC020701. Taxonomy (NCBI): domain Bacteria; kingdom Bacillati; phylum Actinomycetota; class Actinomycetes; order Propionibacteriales; family Kribbellaceae; genus Kribbella; species Kribbella sp. NPDC020701. The sequence goes on from NZ_JBVHFT010000019.1 coordinate 79,715, forward strand.
ACCGGCCCGGGGGTGGCGTCAGTGGCGATCGGTGGAAAGATGACGCCGGGCCGGTCCCGCGATCCGGGGCGCCCGCCGACCAGACCCACGGAGGAACCTGTGACTGAGAGTGGTACGACGTACGACCTGGTGATCCTCGGTGGCGGCAGCGGTGGCTACGCCGCCGCACTGCGCGCCGCCTCGCTCGGCCTGTCCGTCGCCATGGTGGAGAAGGACAAGGTCGGCGGCACCTGCCTGCACCGCGGCTGCATCCCGACCAAGGCCCTCCTGCACGCCGCCGAGGTGGCCGACTCGGCCCGCGACGGTGAGCAGTTCGGCGTCCGTACGACGCTCGAGGGCGTCGACATGGGTGGCGTGAACAAGTACAAGGACGGCGTCGTCGACCGGCTCTTCAAGGGGCTGCTGGGCCAGATCAAGGCCCGCGGTATCACCGTGATCGAGGGCGAGGGCCGCCTCACGTCGCCCACCACCGTGCAGGTCGGCGACACCACCTACACCGGCCGCAACGTGATCCTCGCGTCCGGCTCGTACTCCCGCTCGCTGCCCGGCCTCGAGCTGGACGGACACCGGGTGATCGCCAGCGAGCACGCCTTGACCCTGGACCGCGTGCCGGAGTCCGCCGTCGTCCTGGGCGGCGGCGTGATCGGCGTCGAGTTCGCCTCGGCCTGGACCTCCTTCGGCACCAAGGTCACTATCGTCGAGGCCCTCCCCCGGCTGGTCCCGGCCGAGGACGCGGACTGTTCGAAGACGCTGGAGCGCGCGTTCCGGAAGCGGAAGATCGCCTTCAAGACAGGTACGTCGTTCGAGTCGGTCTCCGTGACCGACACGGGCGTGAAGGTGACCGTGGCCGGCGGTGAGGTGATCGAGGCCGAGGTGCTGCTGGTCGCGGTCGGCCGCGGACCGAACACCACCGGCCTCGGGTACGAGGAGGTCGGGGTCGCGCTCGACCGCGGGTTCGTGACCGTCGACGCGACGCTGCAGACCAGCGTGCCGGGCGTGTACGCCGTCGGCGACATCGTTCCGGGGCTGCAGCTCGCGCACCGCGGCTTCCAGCAGGGCATCTTCATTGCCGAGCACATCGCAGGCCTCACGCCGACCCCGATCGACGAGGCCGGCATCCCGCGGGTGACGTACTCCGAGCCTGAGGTCGCGTCGGTCGGCCTGACCGAGGAGCAGGCCCGGGAGAAGTACGGCGACGTCGAGATCCTCAACTACAACCTCGGCGGCAACGGCAAGAGCCAGATCCTCAAGACGTCCGGCTTCGTCAAGCTGGTCCGCGCGAAGGACGGCGCCGTGGTCGGCCTGCACATGGTCGGCTCGCGGGTCGGCGAGCTGATCGGCGAAGCCCAGCTGATCTACAACTGGGAGGCGTACCCGGCCGACGTCGCCCCCTTGGTCCACGCCCACCCGACCCAGAACGAGGCCCTCGGCGAAGCGCACCTCGCACTGGCCGGGAAGCCTTTGCATTTCCATGACTGAGACGCTCGGGCGGATCACTGGGCCGCCCGAGTAGGTTTGAGGCCGCTGGGGCGTGCGGGTACGCCGTGACCCGGATCCTGCGCACTCCGGCGGCACCGTAGGCTGACACTCGACCGATCAGACGAAGGAGCAACCACCGTCATGCCGACCTCTGTATCCCTGCCGGCCCTCGGGGAGAGCGTCACCGAAGGAACCGTCACCCGCTGGCTCAAGCAGGTCGGTGACACGGTTGCCGTCGACGAGCCCCTGCTGGAGGTCTCGACCGACAAGGTCGACACCGAGATCCCGTCGCCGGTCGCGGGCACCCTGCTCGAGATCAAGGCCGCCGAAGACGAAACCGTAGAGGTAGGCGCCGAACTGGCCGTCATCGGCGACGCCGGCGAATCCACCGCCTCCGACGCCTCCGCCCCAGCCCAGGAAGCCCCGGCCGCCGAAGCCGCCCCGGCCGAGGAAGCTCCAGCCGCGCCCGCGCAGGAAGCGCCCGCCGCCCAGGCTCAGGCCGCCCCCGCCGAGGCCGCCCCGGCCCAGGCCGCCCAGGCAGCTCCCGCCCAGCAGGCGCCAGCCGCAGAGGCCGCCCCCGCTCAGCAGGAAGCTCCGGCCGCCGCGGCCCCAGCCCCCGCAACCTCCTCGGCCGCATCGGCACCGTCCTCAGGCGGCGCAGCATCCGGTACCCCGGTAACCCTGCCGGCCCTCGGCGAGAGCGTGACCGAAGGAACCGTCACCCGCTGGCTCAAGCAGGTAGGCGACGACGTAGCAGTAGATGAGCCCCTCCTCGAGGTCTCCACCGACAAGGTAGACACCGAGATCCCCTCCCCGGTCGCCGGCAAGCTCCTCGAAATCAAGGTCGCCGAAGACGAAACCGTAGAGGTAGGTGCCGAGTTGGCCATCGTCGGCTCAGCCGACGCCGCCCCAGCCGCCGCCCCCGCCGAGGCCACTCCGGCTCCGCAAGCCCCGGCCGCACAGGCCGCCGCCCCCGCCGCAGCTCCGGCCGCCGCGCCCGCTCAGGCCCCCGCCGCCGCACCCGCTCCGGCCCCCGCCGCCGCTCCTGCTCAGGCTCCGGCCGCCTCCGCACCAGCCCCGGCCCCCGCCCAGGCCCCGGCCGCAGCCCCCCAGGCAGCCCCGGCTCCGACTCAGGCTCCCTCCGTCTCTTCTCCGGCAGCAGCGGCCCCAGCCCCCGCGACCTCCCCGGCCGCATCGGCACCCGCAGCATCCCCCAACGGCTCAACCTCCGAAGGCCCCAACTACGTCACCCCGCTGGTCCGCAAACTCGCGGCCGAGCACCAGGTAGACCTCAACGCCGTACAAGGCACCGGAGTAGGCGGCCGAATCCGCAAGCAGGACGTCATCGCCGCCGCCGAAGCCAAGAAGGCCGCCGCAGCAGCCCCGGCGCCCGCAGCCCCAGCCGCAGCAGCCGCCCCGGCAGCACAGGCAACGATCAGCCCCCTCCGCGGCACCACCGAAAAGATGAGCCGCATCCGCAAGGCGATCGCGGCCCACATGGTCAACTCGCTGCGTGTCTCGGCCCAGCTGACCACGGTCGTCGAGGTCGACGTCACCGAGATCGCCAAGCTGCGGAACAAGAAGAAGGCCGAGTTCGAGGCCCGCGAGGGCGTCAAGCTGTCCTTCCTGCCGTTCTTCGCGCTCGCCGCGGTCGACGCGCTGAAGCAGTACCCGAAGCTGAACGCGTCGATCGACGAGGAGGCCGGCGAGATCACGTACCACGCCGCCGAGCACCTCGGCATCGCCGTGGACGTGGAGAAGGGCCTGATGGTCCCGGTCGTGCACAACGCCGGCGACCTGAACATCGCGGGCCTGGCGAAGAAGATCGCCGACCTGGCCGACCGCACCCGCAACAACAAGGTGCTGCCGGACGAGATGGCGGGCGGTACGTTCACGATCACCAACACCGGTAGCCGTGGCGCACTGTTCGACACCCCGATCCTGAACCAGCCGCAGGTCGGCATGCTCGGCACCGGTGCCGTCGTGAAGCGCCCGGTCGTCATCACCCACCCGGAGCTCGGCGAGACGATCGCGATCCGGCAGATGGTGTACCTGGCCCTCACCTACGACCACCGCCTGGTCGACGGTGCCGACGCGGCCCGCTACCTGACTGCCGTCAAGCAGCGCCTCGAAGAGGCCCAGTTCGACGTCTGATCCCGATCGGACGATGGCGCCGGTTTCCGTCTCCTCTGGAGCGGGCACCGGCGCCTTTCCGTTTGAATCTCCCCAGGACTACACCAAGGAGCACGGATGAAGTACGTCCTGGCCGGCGCATCCGGCTTCCTCGGCAAGGCGCTAGCCCGCGATCTCGTGGCCGACGGCCACCAAGTCCTCCGACTGGTACGCCGTACGCCGTCAAACGCCAACGAGATCCGCTGGGACCCGGCCCGCGGCGAACTGGATCCGGTCGCGCTCGGCACCCCCGACGTACTGGTCAACCTGGCCGGCGCGAACATCGGCCGCCCGTGGACCCCGACGTACCGCAGGACCATCCGCGAGAGCCGCGTCAGCACCACCGCAACCCTCGCGTCAGTCGCGACCCAGCTCGAGCGGCGGCCGGTCGTGATCACGCAGAGCGGGATCGGCGGCTACGGGATGGACTGCGGCGACCGCATCCTCACCGAGGACTCCGAACTCGGTGAAGGTTTCCTCTCGGACGTCGTACGGCTCTGGGAAGGCGCCCTCGAACCCGCCCGCGCCGCCGGCTGCCGCGTCGCCGCCCTCCGCACCGGCGTGGTCCTCGACCGCAACGCGCCGGCCTTCCAGCTCCTCTCCCTCCCCTTCCGCCTCGGCCTCGGCGGTCGCCTCGGCTCCGGCACCCAGTACTTCCCGGTCATCTCCCTCATCGACTGGCTCCGCGCGGTCCGCTTCGTCGCCGAACACGATGCCCTCAGCGGCCCCGTCAACCTCAGCCTCCCCGTCCCCACCACCAACGAGGACTTCACCGAAGCGCTGTCCACCGCCCTCCACCGCCCAGCGTTCGTCCCTGTCCCCGGCCTCCTCATGAAGGCCGCCCTAGGCGAGTTCGTCTGGGAACTACTCGGCAGCAAACGAGCCCTCCCCACCCGCCTCCAATCCCAGAACTTCACCTTCCACCACCCCACCGCCTCCACAGCCATCTCCGCCGCCCTAACCTCCTAACCCCACGGCTGCTTAACCCCACGGCCGCGCGCACACCTCCCGACAGCACGCCCCCGCGCGTACCTCCGAACCCCACGCAGCCGCCCTCATCTCCTGACCCGCACGGCCGCCGCGCGCCCCCTGCCTACGAAGCAGGTCTGACGATCGCCTCCTCGCACCACAGGTCAGCCGCACCCTCGTCGCTGAGATCACCTGGTTGCTCGCCTGCTTGATCGCCTGCTTGATCGCCTGCTTGATCTCCTGGTTGATCGCCGAGCATCGCACTCCCGCCCTCATTCGCCTGTTCGGCTCCTGGGGTGGGTGCCTCGCCCCAGACAGCCAGACTCGCCGCCTCGCGAAGCGAGGAAGGCGAGATGCCCCCACTGCTCTCGCTGTCAGCCAGCAGCAACCGCTGCAACATCCCTTCTCGCATTCCGCTTGCGGTGGCGCTCAACGAGCCCCGGACCTCCAATAGTGCGGCCCTGCGCGACGGACCGGACGAGCTAACTCCAGTGTCCGCTGAGGACATGCGGGATGGACCTGATGGGTTGGCTCCGGTCTGCGATGCAGCCGCGCATTCTGACAGGCTCGGTCCAGTGCGCGGTGAGGGTGTGGCGGGTTGGCGCTGCGGTCTACTCGGGTCGGCCCGCCGTTGTGGTTGGGCCGTACGTCGTTGTGGTGGTGGGTCGGCCCAGCTGGGGCGGGCCACGTGGACGACGCCGTTGGTAATGGTGATGATCCAGTCGCCGGCATGCAGGTCGCTGTGGTGCCTGCGGCAGAGCAGGGCGAGGTTGTGGATCGCGGTGGTGCCTCCGTCGATCCAGGACTGCAGATGATGGGCGTCGCAGTGGACGGGTGGGGCTCCGCAGACGACGCAGCCTTTGTCGCGGGCGTTCAAGGCACGGCGCATCGCGCCGGTAACGAGGCGTTCGGCGCGTCCGACGTCGAGCGGCTGGGAGTTCGACCCCAGCACCAGCGGGATGACCTTCGCGTCGCAGGCCATCCGCCGGATCGCGGCCGCCGACAGTCCGTCGCCGTACACGGTGTCGCCGATCGCGTCCGCGGCCGCCGACTTCAGGTCCTGCAGGTCGATGGTGACGGTGATGGTGGCCTTGGCCCCGAACCCCGGCACCCGGCCGGACCTCGCAGCCCCGGTCGTCCCGTCTGCATCCGCACCTGCACCTGTAGTACTGGGACCCGCGGCGCCACGACCAGTTGCATCCGCTGCGGTCGTGCCGGGACCAGTCGTACCCGCCGCGATCGTGCCCGGACCATTCGTACCGGCTGCGGTCGTGTTGGGTGGTGTCGTGCCGGTGTCGTAGGCGGCGGTGGCGAGGGTGAGGGCGGTGGTGAGGGCGTCGGCCTGGCGCTTGTCCCGAGGGCGAGGGTCAAGCTCACCGTCGATGGTGCGGTGCGGGCGAGCGCCGGCGTAGATGAGGGAGCGGAGGAGTTCGGCGTTCTCGTTCGCCAGGTAGCCGCGGAACTTCACGCCACGATCCGCGCCGATGAGGGTGAGCGTCTCGCGGTCGTAGGCCTTGCGTTCGTCGGGTTCGGGGCCGTCGGTGTCCAGTACGTCGCGAACCCGCTGGCCGGCTTTACGCAGTTCTGCCGGGGACAGGTGGCGGGCCAGGCCGACGAGTTCACGTTCGGCCACCTCGAGGTCCTCGACCGGCACGGTGGCCGGGACTTTCTCAAGCGCGGACACGATCGCCCCGGCCTGGGCCGGGCGCAGAAACAGTTCCGCCGACCCCGTGGCGTCGGCCTCGTCCGAATCGTCGATCAGTTCACGCGCGTCGGCAGGCAGATCTTCCGGGACGCCGGATGGGTCCCCCGGGACGCCGGATGGGTCTCCCGGATCGCCGGGTCGGTCTTCCAGGTCGATGTCTGCGGTGGCGGGCAGGGCAGCGGACACGGCGGGGTACTTCGACAGCGTTAGTGCGAGGTGGACGTCGCGGCGGGCTTCGGGGCGGTCGAGACGGTAGCGGAACGCGAGCAGTTGGGCGGTGTCGTGGGCGCCGATTTCCTGGGCGTGGCCGATCTGGTCGAGGCGCGCGATCACCTGCAGTCGGTAGGTCTGTCGGCGGGCGAGGTCGGCGTCGAGCTGGTCGAGAGTGGTCAGCAGTTCACTGCCGCTCATCGACCAGACCGGCCGCTCACCCAGGAGTTCCATGCCGTCAACACTAGACACACCCACCGACAGTTCTCAAACCCAGAAACCCTTGTTTTGCAGGGATTCCAGTCATCCACAGACGATCTTCAACTGTCCACAAACCGGCGAGCGCTGTGGACAACCGCAATAGGTTGCCTCAAGCAACATATTGCGCGACGGCACGCTTCGCTCAGCGTTGGACGGCGCGGCGGCGGCCCTGCTGGGTGAGACGAGGAGCTGCTTGCGGTCCAGCGCCGATGCCAGTCCGTTGACGGTTCGTGCGCAGACGACTCAACGGAGCTGACGACAAGCGGTCGGCGCCAGAAGGACCAGGCCGGGACGGGCGGCGGTGTTCGACAACGGCTGTAGCGGGCGCGTGTGCGGGCGATGGTGCCGGACTACAGCGGGCGCGTGTGCGGGCGATCGCGGCTGACTACAGCGGGCACGTGCGCGGGCGATCGCGGCTGACTACAGCGGGCACGTGCGCGGGCGATCGCGGCTGACTACAGCGGGCACGCGTGCGGGCGATGGCGGCTGACGACAGCGGGTGCGTGTGCAAGCGCTGGTAGCGAGTGGCAACCGCTGCAGTGGGTGCGCGTGCGAGCGGTGGCGGCGGGCGACAACAGCTGTTGCGAGCACGTGTGCGAGCGGTGGTGGCGCGCGACAGCAGCTGTAGGGGCGTGCTGTAGCGGGCGGGGTCAGGCTGGGGTGATGACGGCTATTCGCCAGGTGGGGGTTGTTTTGGTGAGGGTGATGAGGCGAGTTGTGGGGGTGCCGGGTGGGAGTGGGGTTGTGGTGCCGGTGTGGTCCACGGCTTCGCCGGCGGACAGGTGGTCGGTGGTTTTGAGGGTGATGGTGGTGGGGGTTTGGTGGGCGATGGTGGTCTTGTCGATCTGAATGCGGAGTCCCTGTATGCGGACTTGTTGTTTGCGGTAGGTCTCTAGCAGCTCGCGGTCCGCCTGCCATGGCGGGCTACCAGGGACGTAGATCTTGTCGAGGATGTGCGGGTCGAGGGTCCAGAACGCGTGTGCACGTTGGGCGTCCAGGGCGCTGAGAGTCAGCGCCCAATCGGTGGCCTCGGTGCGTGAGCCAGCGGTGGTCGGGAGCCGCGCGCCTGTCGATGGGGTGGTGGCACCGGTGGGTGTCGTCGGAGTGGTGATGCCGGTGGATGTTGTTGGGCTGGTGGCGCCGGTGGGTCCTGTTGAGGTCGAGGTGCCGGTGGATGTCGTGGTGGTGGGGGCGGTGCTTGCTGGCGGGGTGGTGACGCCCGCGGATGTTGGTGGCGTGGTAGGGCCAGTGGAGGTTGCCGGGGTTGTGGCGTCGGTGGGGGTTACTGCGTCGGTGGGGGCTACTGAGGGTGTGGGTTGGTTGCCTGCGGCTGTTGAGGTGCTCGGGGTGTCTAGGGCGCTGACAGTCGCGACAGCGATGACCAGGACGACTGCGGCTCCGAGGGCGGTTGCGGCCACGACGCCGTACGTGGGGTGAGGCAGGCGCAGGGCTCGGCGGCGCCAGAGCGTCTGGTTGCGGCGCCAAGGGTGGCGGCGCGTTCGGGGGCGGTCTGGTCGCGTTGGGGTTCCTACCGGGACAGCGGCCAGTGCCGAGGTCGAGATGGGTGGGGTCGCGGCCGGTGTGGCGGCGACTGCTGAGGTCGAGGTGTGTGGGATCGCCGCTGATGTAGCCGCGAGTGCCGGGGTTGAGGTCGGTGGGGTCGCCAGTGGTGAGGTGGCGAGTGGCGACGTCGGGGTGGGTGGGGTCGGTAGCGATGGAATGGCGCCTGCTGTGGTCGAGGTGGGTGCGGTCGGTGCCTGTCCGGCTGCGCCTGCCGAGGTCGGGGTGGTTGGAGTCGTTGGCGGTACGGCGGCGAATGGCGAGGTCGGGCCGGATGGAGTCGCGGCCGGTGTGGCGGCGGGTGCTGGGGTTGGGGTGGGTGGGGTTAGGCGGGTTAGGGGGTTGATGGGGGTTGGGGTTCGGCGGGTGAGGGTGGGGCGGCGGAGGGGGCGGGAGCGGCGGGGGCGTCGTTTGGGGATTTTGGCGGGTGTCGGCGGGTGGGGGGTGCTGGTGGCTTGTGGAGGTGGCGGGGAGGACGGCGTGGCGGGGGGCGGGGTGAGGGGGGTGCGGGAGCGTTCGACGGGGTCGTCGGGGGGTGGCGCGGTGGGTGGGTGCGCGGGGCGGGCGGGGGTGGTGTCTTGGGGGAAGGCGAGGTCGATGGGTTCGGGGGCGGCGAGGGTTAGGAGGCGGGTGGGGAGGTTGTGGGGTGAGGTTGTGGTGAAGAGGGTCGGGGTGAACACGGCTGGGTCGGCGCCGGCTTGGTGGGAGAGGGTGGCTAGGGCTCGTAGGTCGTCGTGGGGGGTGTGGGCGGGTGCGGGCGGGGCCTGGAGGTGAAGGGCGGTGTCGGTGAGGACTGGGCGGCCATCGGCGTCGAAGAGGGTGTTGGTGGGGGTCAGGTGGCCGTGGGTTAGGCCGGAGCGGTGGAGGTGGTCCAGGGCTTCGGCCAGGGGTGTGAGGAGGGTGACTAGTTCTCCTGGTGAGAGCGGGGGGCGGCGGGTGAGGAGGGCAGCGAGGCTGCCGGCTACGACGTACTGGCTGATGACTAGCCACTCGGTGCGGGTCTCGCGGAACTCCAGCAGGGGGGCGATGTGTGGGTGACGGAGGCGTTGCAGGATGGTGAGGTCTTCACGGAGCTTCTCCTGGTCGGGGATTGCGGTGATCGGGATGCTTTTGAGCACAGCGTTGCGGCCGGATCCGAGGTCGCGGACCTGCCAGACGGTGCCGGCCGATCCGGACCCGAGCTTCCGGCGCAGGCTGTAGCCGGCGATGTCTTCGAGGTCCATGCCCAAGAGAGTGCACGAATCGCCAGAACCGCCGCGGAAGTTATCCACAGGAGCGCGCGATCCGGGCGTACGGCGGGTGCCTGTGGACGGCGGCGTACGACGGGATCGGGCGCCGCCTACACTCGAAGGCGTGAGGGATATCAGGTATGTGGAGGCCGGGTTCGGCGCCGACGCGGTGGACTACGAGACCGCGTGGGCCGAGCAACGGCGCCTGCACGCGGAAGTTGCCGAGGGCACGGGTTCGGACACGGTCATCCTGCTCGAGCACCCGCCGGTGTACACGGCGGGCAAGCGGACCGAGCCGCAGGAGCGGCCGTTCGACGGCACGCCGGTGGTGGATGTCGACCGCGGCGGGAAGATCACCTGGCACGGTCCGGGGCAGCTGGTGGGCTACCCGATCGTGAAGCTGGCCTCACATGTGTACGTCGTGGATTACGTTCGGCGGCTGGAGGAAGCGCTGATCGCGGTCTGTGCTGAGCTCGGGGTGAAGACGGGGCGGGTCAAGGGTCGTAGTGGGGTCTGGGTGGCGGCGGATGATCGCGGGCGGGAGCGGAAGATCGCGGCGATCGGGATCCGGGTTGCGTCGGGGGTGACGATGCATGGGTTCGCGCTGAACTGCGACAACGATTTGGCTTGGTTCGACCGGATTGTGCCGTGTGGGATTGCGGATGCTGATGTCACCACGTTGTCGAAGGAACTGGGGCGGGATGTTTCGGTGACGGAGGTGCTCGAGCCTGTGCGTCGGCATTTGGATCAGCTGCTGGCGTGGGAGGAGTACGAGCGGAGCCCGGACATTGATCACACCGAGGAACCGCCTACGGCAATCACCTATGGGTTGACTGTTTGAGGGTCCGGTGACGGTGCCGCTGCCGCTGCGTTGTGGGTCGGTGCGGGTAGCTCCCATTCGCTTCACGGAGCTTTGCAGGTTGGTGTTTGAGTGACCGTTCGGTGCCTAGGCAAAGCACCGAATGTGAGCGGTAGGGGTTAGCGCGGCCGGTCGAGTGGCGGTCCGGGGCTGTCGCGTGCGCTGGGTCTGCTGCGTGGGCGGGCGGCCGGAGTTGACGGGGTGGTCGCAGGCGGTCAGGTGCGCTGGGTGGGCGGCCCGGCCGGGCCGCTGGAGTTGATGCGGGCGGACGCGCGGCGATCGCGGGCGCTGGGTGTGGCCGGGCGGGCGCTTCGAGTTGACGCAGTCAGTCGGGTGGCGGTCGCGGGTGCTGGGTGGGTGGCCCGGGCGGGCGGCTGACTGAGCTGATCGGTGGCGGCAGGGGATGCTGGTGCGGGTGACGGCTGGGTCGACTGGTGGGTGGGGCGGGTTGCGGGGGGGGGTTAGGTGGTGGGTGGGGTGAGGTTGGTGAGGGGTGGTAGGCCTACCTTGGTTCGCCAGGTGGTGTGGAGGGTTTGTAGGTGGGTTGCGATGGTGGGGTCGGTGGTGACGTGGTTGGTTTGTTCGGCTATGTCGTTGGAGAGGTTGGCTAGGAACCAGCCGTTGCCCATGGGGGCGTGTTCGTAGGACTTGAGGTGGTCTACGTCGGAGGTGTCGGCTACCCAGCTGAGTTTCCAGGGGCCGGAGCGGACTGCCCATTGGAATTCGCAGTCCCAGTGGAGGGTGTCGTGGGCGGCGTCTGACTCGCCGGACAGCACTGGGAGGATGTCGAGACCGTCGGCGCCGGCGACCGTCGCGCCGGCTGCGGCGGCGAGGGTCGGGACTAGGTCGAGGGTGCTGACTAGGGCGTCAGTACGACGGCCGGCCGGGAGCCGTCCCGGCCAGCGCCAGAGCATCGGGATGCGGATCCCGCCGTCCCAGAGCGTGTACTTCGTGCCTCGCAACGGCGCGTTGTCGCCGAAGTTGCAGGTGGAGCCGCCGTTGTCGGTGACGTAGACGACGATGGCGTTGTCGTCGACCAGGTCGAGCAGTCGCCCGATCTCGGCGTCCATCAGTTCCAGTTGCGCGAGGTAGTACTCCCGCCCGTGCGGCAGGTTCGGCACGATCACGTCGTCGTACCAGTCGGTGTAAGAGCCGTCGACGTCCGGTGTCCAGTCGCGGAAGGCGGGCAGACCGCGAGCCGCGAGCTCGGCCTCCGGTAGCTGCCAGCAGAAGTTGTGTACGGCGTTGAACGCGAGCATGCAGAAGTACGGCCGCTCGTCCGCGCCGGTGATGAAATCGGCCGCCCGCCGTCCCAGCTCGGCGGTCAGGAAGCCCTCGTGCTCGACCGGCTCGTCCCCGGACAGTAACGGCTGGACCGCCATGTGATGCGCCGCCAGTTGCCCGTACGACGAGACCGCGTCCTCCGAGTGGTGGAGGTAGTTGAGCCGTCCGAACGACTGACCGGCCAGCCCGTACAGCGTCTCCTCGAACCCATGATGCGGCGGACAGGCGCGATCACCGACCGCCTCTCCCCCGTAGTGCACCTTGCCGAAGTACCCCGTGCGATACCCCTGGTCCCGCAGGATCTCCGCCAGCGTCGGTACGTCGTCCGGCGGGAACGCGGCCGAGTCGAACCACTGACCGCCCCACCGCTGCTGATACCGCCCGGAGATGATCGCGGCCCGCGACGGACTGCAGATCGGCGCCGTCACGTACGCGTCGGTGCAGCTCACTCCCTCGGCCGCGAGCCGATCAAGGGCAGGCGTCCGTACGTCGTGATGGATCCCCTGTACGCCGCGATCGGCGTACCCATGGTCATCGGAAACGATCAGCAGAATGTTGGGCGCGGACAAGCAGAATCATCCTCTCGTCACGGTGGCCAGGCGCTCCGCCTGGTCGGACTTCGCGAGTCCGTCGATCTGATCGGGGTCCACGATCGATCGGAGTTCGGTATCGAGCTTGGCGACCAGGACCTCGTCCGTCGAGAGGTCGTGCAGCTCTAGCGGATCGGTGTCGAGGTTGAAGACTTGCGGCCGCTGCCCGGCACCGTAGTAGCAGTACTTCCACGGACCGGACTTCAGCATGAAACCGCCGTCGACCATCCCCTGCGCGTGGTACTCCGACAACACCGGCCGATCGACAGCGTCCAGCAGACTCACACGGTCCAGCAGACTCACACCGGGAAGAGCCGGGTCGGGAGCCAGACCAGCGATGTCCCGGAGGGTTGGTAGCAGATCGATCAGACTGACGTCCGAGGCGATCCGGGCCGCGGACAGCGACGGATGGCGAAGTAGCAGAGGGACGCGTACGGCGGGCTCGTAGAAGCACTGCTTCTGCCAGATGCCGTGGTGGCCGGCCATCTCGCCGTGATCACTCGTGTAGATGACCACCGTGTCGTCAGGCACCGCCGCCAGTAGCCGACCGATCTGGTGGTCCAGGTGACTGATCAGCGCCCAATAGCAAACGGTCGCTTCACGCACCTGCTCCTCGGTCAGTGGCTCGTCGTTGCGGAAACCGTGCCGCAGCAGCGAAATCACCGGGTGCTGGTGGCCCGTAACCAACGGCGGTTCGACGTCGGCCGGATCGTAGAGAGCGCGGAACGACGGCGGTGCGACCAACGGGAAGTGCGGATGCATATACCCGGCGTACAGCAGGAACGGATCCGGTCCAGGATCACCCAGGAACTCCAGTGCGGCGTCGGTCGCCTCGACGTCGTGCCTGGTGTGGACGTGGTCGCCAGGGCCGTTTTCGGTCACGTGGGAGTTGGACGGCCGCCGCCACTCCGCCGTACGACGAGGTGGACGGCCGCTGTGGTCGAGCCAGAAGTCCAGGTCGTCGGTCAGCCGACGGTCGAACCCGAGCAGCCGGTCCGGTCCGTTGAAGTGGGTGCGCCCGGCGATCACCGAGGTGTAACCGGCCTCGCGCAGATGGTGACCCCACGTGCGAAACGACGGCCGTGGGATCACTCCGTTGTCCCAGGCCCCGATCTGGTGCACGTACTGCCCGGCCATCAGCGAGAGCCGGGAGGGCACACACATGGGGCTGTTCGTGTACGCGCGGTCGAACGAGACACCCTCCGCGGCCAGCTGATCCAGATGCGGCGTCCGGACGTGCTGGTGCCCGGCCCACCCCGTTGCCGAGGCCGTGTGCTCGTCGGACAGGACAACCAGGATGTTGGGACGGTGCATGGATCTACCTTAGGCAAGCGATTGCCCTTCCGTGTGGTGCCGAAGTGTCTGCGGGGCGAGACGGTAAAACGTCGCTACCTTGGGGGTGTGTCCAAATTTCTTGGGTTCTTGCTCGGAGTGGCCGTAGCGCTCGCCGGGCCGGCGGTGTTCGGAGTACTCGCGGCGCCGGGCGGTATCGAGCTGAATACGAAGGAGATGGCGCTTGCCTACGGTATCGGCGCGCTGATCTTCTGGGCCGTGGTGTCGTACTTCACCGGCGCCGGCGCGCTGGGGGCGTTCCTCGCCTTCGGCACGCTGATCTACTGCTGGCTCTGGATCCCGAACCGGACCACGAACTTCCTGAACGACGTCCCCGGGGTGACCACCGGGATGATCGAGGGGTCGAAGCAGTACACGCTGAACGGCGTCGTACCGATCCTCGCGGTGATCTCGCTGGTCTACGCGATCCAGCTGATGGTGCATGGAGTGCAGCGCCGGCGGCGGGAGCGGGTCGAGGCGGAGCGACTGCAGCGCGAGCAGGAGGTCGCGCAGGCGCAGGACGAGGCGGATGCCGCGTCGGTGTACCCGGTTGCCGGGAGCACCTATCCGGTGGGCGGTCAGTACGCCGGTTACGAAACGAGGAGCCGGTTCGACGACCTGTTCGACGAGGATCCGGAGCCGGTTCGCCCGCGTAACCAGGCGGACGATCAGACCTCGCAGTTCCCGGTCGGGGGCATCGACCAGACCACCCAGTTCCCCGAGAACGATGCCCCAGGCAACGATCCCGACGAGACGGTACTCGTGCCGACGGACCGCGACGAGACGGTCCAGGTGCCGGCCACTCCCCCGGCGGACGAGCCCGCGAAAGCCGAGCCGGAGGACACAGCAGTAACCGAGGCCGACGAGCCGACGCAGGAAGCGCCCCGAGTAGAACCGCGAGCGGAGCAGACCCCTCCGGCCGACCCCGAGGTAACGCAGGTTGCCCCGGCTGCGCCAAAGGCGGAAGCACCGGCTGAGCCGGAGACGGCGGAACCGCCGGCAGAACCGAAGTCGGACGTGCCGGCCGACCCGAAGCCGGAGACGCCGGCGGCGAAGGAGCCGGAGCCGGTCGCGGCACCCGCGATGAAGGAAGAGTCTGCCGCGGTGCAGAGCGCGCCGGAGGCGAAGGAAGAGCCCACGGCCGAGCAGAAGGCGCCCGAAGCAAAGGAAGAGCCTGCCGCGGAGCAGAAGGTGCCGGAGGTGAAGGAGCCAGTCCCGACGGCTGAGGTGAACCGGCAGCCTGCTGCGGAGCAGAGCGCGCGTGAGGCCAAGAGTGAGCCCGCCGTGGAGCAGAAAGCTCCGGAGGTGAAGGAAGAGCCCGCCGCGGAGCAGAGCGCGCCGGAGCCGAAGGAAGAGCAGAAGGCGCCCAAGGCAGAGCCTGCGGCCGCGCAGACGGTGCCTGAGGTGAAGGAGCAGAAGGCTGCCGAGCGCAAGGCGGAGAAGGTGCCGGGTCCTAAGGAACAGGTGGGGTCTCAGTATCGGGAGCGGATGGAGGACCCCGAAGACACCGGGGAGTTCCACTTCACCGCGTTCGAGGCCCCGGTCGTCCGGCCCGCCGGAACGTAGGCGTTCAAGCGACGTGCATGCGCTGGTGCTGATCGCGCCGGGCGTGCTCGGTGATGGCCTCGTCGTACGCCGCGGTCGCCATCGCGAGTACGTCGGGCGCCATCTGTGCCCGCGGTGAGTCCGTGCTCCAGGCCAGCAGCAGCTTGCGGTGGATCGGGTCGCCGACCAGGGTGCGGGTGGTGACGTCGGAGGAGAGCATCCGGTACGACGTCGGCGAGATCAGCGCGACGCCCTGACCACTCGTCACGAATCCCATCAGTACGGACGTGTCGACCGAGTGGTGCTCGACCTTCGGCTGGAACCCGGCCGACTCGCACGCCGCCCGGAACAGCACGTGGAACCCGCTGTCGTCCGGCGGCTCCCCGATCCACTCCTCGTCCGACAGCGTGGACAGCTCGATCTCCCCGCGGGCCCGCGAGCCCACCGCCATCGGGTGGTCGGCCGACATCACGACGTACGCCGATTCTGACTCGACGACCGTGATCGCCTCGACGCCGCTCGGCAGCCGCAGCTCGAACCCCGGGAACTCGCGCAACAGCGCGAAGTCGAGCCGCCCGCTCTCCAACTGCTGCAGGAGCACACTCGTGGACCACTCGACCTCGATGCTGACCTGCTCGATCTCGCCGTGGTCGCGCAGCCGCGACGCGATCCCCGACATCGGCGCGGTCGGGAACCCGCCGAGCCGGGCCGCACTGGACTCGACCGCCGTCATCGCGGACACGGTCGCGGACAGGTGATCGACGTCGACCAGGATCGCGCGGGCGCGATCGACGGCGTACCGGCCCAGAGGCGTCGGCGTGACCCCGGTGCGGGAGCGCTCGAACAGCTCGCCGCCGAACGCCGCCTCGATCCGCTTGAGCTGCGCGGTCAGGCTCGGCTGACTCACCTTCAGCCAGCGGGCGGCCCGTCCGACGGACCCCGCTTCTGCCACTAGGACCACCACCCGCAGGTGGCGCAGCTCGACGTTCATGCGTTGAGACCGTAG
Source organism: Kribbella sp. NPDC020701 (assembly GCF_055562215.1). Classification (NCBI taxonomy): domain Bacteria; kingdom Bacillati; phylum Actinomycetota; class Actinomycetes; order Propionibacteriales; family Kribbellaceae; genus Kribbella; species Kribbella sp. NPDC020701. The sequence goes on from NZ_JBVHFT010000019.1 coordinate 95,916, forward strand.
TCCAGGTGTGGGCACAGCACACAGGTACCCAACATTGCGGTTTCGTCACAGCCGGGCCATCTGTGTAACACGCGGCCTGGCTGTGACGATGAGTCAGGACGCGTCGAGCGCCAGCGCCTCCCGGTAACCGAGCCGGCGGCCGGTCTGCAGCAGCGTCCGCTCGTACAGGCGGGCGCCGAGGCGGATGATCAGTACGGTCGTGGCGAGCAGGATCGCGATCGCCACCAGCGGCTGCCAGAGCGGTACGTCCTCGGTCAGCATCCGGCCCGGCATCGACATCGACGACGCGATCGGGATGAACGAGGCGACCGTCTTGGCCGACGACCCGGCGAACACCGAGAAGAAGAACGGGATCATCAGGATCATCTGGCCCGGCAGCGTGGTCGACCCGAGGTCCTCCTGCCGGGTGGCGAGCGAGCCGGCCACCGCCCACAGTCCGGCCAGTGCGACGAACCCGAGCACGAAGAACACCAGGAACCAGCCGGCCACCGGCGCGACAACCTCGAGGATGTCGGCCTGGTCGGTGATCAGCAGCCCCATGAGCGACGTCCCCGCGATCACCACGATCTGTCCGAGCGCGAGCGCGGTGTTGCCGAGCACCTTGCCCCACAGCAGCGACCGGATCGGCACCGCGGCGGCCAGGATCTCGACGACCCGGCTCTCCTTCTCCTGTACGACGCTCTGCGCGATCATCATGCCGAAGCCGAGCGCGGTCATGTAGAACACCAGCGCCAGCCCGATGTTGACGAAGTCGGACACGATGTCCGGCAACGGACCGGGCTTCAGCAGCTGCAACTCGACCTTGGTGCCGGCCCGCAGCTCGTCAGGCGTCAGCCCTGCCTGCGCCGCGTTCTGCTCCATCCCGACGTTCACCGCCGCCTCACGCAGCGCGCTCTCGAGCCCGGAGTCGACGCGGTCCTTCCCGAGGACGACGTACCCGTTCTGCCCGGGCAGCAGCGCTGCCTTGACATCGCCGTTCGTGACGAGCTCCTCGGCGGCCGGCCGATCCGCGGCCCGGGTCACCTCGAAGCCGTCCCCGCCCTTGGTCGTCGACGCCTGCTGCACGATCTTGGCGCCGGCGTCGTCGATCACGGCGATCTTGTCGGCGCCACCGCGGCCGGCAAGCACCGCGGGGATGATCACCGCGGCCATCACGATCAGCAGCATCACCACGGTCGAACCGATGAAGGTCTTGTCCCGGAGCTTGGTGCTCACCTCGCGCTGGGCGATCAGCATCCATGGCCGATCAACGGGCCCGTCGAGAGTACGGTCGTTCATCGGGTCGCCTCCCGGAAGACGTCGCTCAGTGCCACCCGTTCCGGCCCGAACTCGAGCACCGGACCACGGGTGATCGCCTGTTGAAGGATCTGCTGCACAGCACCGTCATCCTCGACGTCGAAGAGCGCCGTACCGCCGGCGACGTCGCGCACCTGGATGCCGCGGACGTCGCGCAGCCAGCCCGCGTCGCCGTCCACCCTGAGCTTGTAGGTCGAAGACGGTCCGGCGGCCAGGTCGGCAACGGGGCCTGCGGCAACGACTTTGCCGCGGGACAGGACGACGAGGTCGTCGCACAACCGCTCGACCAGGTCGAGCTGGTGGCTGGAGAACAGCACCGGCACTTCGTCGGTGACCTCCTCGCGGAGCAGGTCGACCATCGCGTCGACGGCGAGCGGGTCGAGACCGCTGAACGGCTCGTCCAGCACGAGCGCGATCGGCTCGTGCACCAGCGCGGCCGCGATCTGCACCCGCTGCTGGTTGCCCAGTGACAGCGCCTCGAGTACGTCGGTCGCCCGCTGGGCCAGCTCGAGTCGTTCGAGGAGCTTGTCGACCCGCTCGGCGGCCCGGTCCGGGTCGAGTCCGTGCAGCCGGCCGAAGAACACCAGCTGGTCGCGGATCTTCATCTTCGGGTACAGCCCACGCTCCTCGGGCATGTAGCCGAAGTCACGCCGTACCTCCTGGGTCAGCCGCTCGCCCTGCCAGCTCACCTCGCCGGCGCTGGCGGCCAGCACGCCGAGAATGATCCGCATCGCCGTCGTCTTACCGGCCCCGTTGGCCCCGACGAACCCGGTCATCCGTCCCGGCACCACGTCGAAAGTCACATCGTCCAGCGCCAGTTGCGCACCGAATCGCCGAGTGAGCCCAGCCACCCTCAGCATCCGTCACCGTTCCCCATCAGCTCAGCCCCCAGCCGGACCGATGCCCGACACTCCCCCAAGCTAGTCAGGACATGTACGCGCGCACGTCGTCCGCGCGGGTGATCACGCAGGTCATCCGCGGGGTGGACGGATCAGGAGGACGCGTCGTCGCCGGGGGTGACGAGGCCGCATTCGTAGGCGAAGACGACGGCCTGAACTCGGTCGCGGAGGCCGAGTTTGAGCAGCACGCGGGAGACGTGGGTCTTGACGGTGGCCTCGCCGACGAAGAGCTGGTTGGCGATCTCGGTGTTGGTGAGGCCGCGGGCGATCAGGCCGAGGACCTCGCGCTCCCGGTCGGTCAGCTCGGCCAGCAGGTCCGGGCGGTAGACGCGTTCGCCGCCGCCGGTGAACCGCTTGATCACCCGGCGGGTCACCTCCGGCGCGAGCAGGGCGTGGCCGGAGTGCACGACCTGGATCGCGTCGACCAGGTCCTCGGGCGCGGTGTTCTTCAGCAGGAACCCGCTGGCCCCGGCGCCGAGCGACTCGAACAGGTAGTCGTCGCGGTCGAACGTGGTCAGGATCACGACCTTGCCGGCGTCGGCCGCGACGATCTGCTGGGTCGCGGTGATCCCGTCCATGCCGGGCATCTGGACATCCATCAGTACGACGTCCGGCCGCAACGTCAGTGCGAGTTCGATCGCCTTCTCGCCGTCGGCGGCCTCACCGACCACCTCGATGTCCGGCTCGACCGACAGGATCATCCGGAAGCCGGCGCGGACCAGGTCCTGGTCGTCCACGAGCAGCACCCGCATCGGGGCGGTCTCGGTCATTCCGAACTCTCCTTCAGGGCCGGCGGATTCGGTGCCGGTGGGCGGTTCTGCGGGTCGAGCGGGATCCGGACCCGGACCCGGAAGCCACCGACCGGACGCGGCCCGATCTCGCTCTCGCCGCCGAGCAGACCGACCCTCTCACGGATCCCGACATGGCCCAGCCGGCTCCCGACCGGCGCGTGTTTCGGCCGGCCGTCGTCGAGGACCTCGAGCTCGACCGCGTCACCGAGATAACGCAGTGTGATGTGCGCACTGCGCGCCGTCGAGTGGCGGCGTACGTTCGTCAGGGCTTCCTGGGCGATCCGGTAGACCGACACCGACACGGTCTCCGGCAGCCGGACCGGTGCACCGATCTGGTGGAATCCGACAGACAGGCCCTCGCCGTTCACCTCCGCGATCAGCGCGGGCAGCCGGTCGGCGCCTGCCTGTGGCTCCTTGACGACGGGTGCGTCGATGTCCAGGTCCGGGTCTGCCGCGCGGAGCATGCCGAGCAGTTGGCGCATCTCGTTCACGGCGGTGCGGCTGGAGTGCTCGATCACGCTGAGCGCGTCCTTGGCCGCGTCCGGGTCGGTGTCCATCACGCGGCGGGCACCGCCGGCCTGGACGCCGATGCTGCTGATGTGGTGCGCGACGACGTCGTGCAGCTCGCGGGAGATCCGCAGCCGCTCGTCGATCACCGCGCGCCGGGCGTTCGCCTCCTGCTGGGTGGCGAGCTCGGCGGCCTGCTGCTCGAGCTCGTACCGCTGCCGGGCGATCCCCCACGCGGTGCGGCCCCAGAAGTAGGCACCGAAGAAGTACAAGGCGTTCAGCGCGAGCGTGATGATGACGCTGGACACGTACGGCGACAGCAGCGCGTGGTTCGGCCCTTCGATCTCGTTGTTGCGCAGCGCCTTGACGAAGTTGATCGTCAGCCAGCCGAACATGGCGACGAACACCAGCGCCGCCGAGGCCTTCATCAGGCGCCGGTCCCGGGCCCACGCGACCGCGGCGTAGATCGCCATGAACATGCTCGACTGGCTGACCAGGTTCGCGCTGAAGGCGAAGGTTGCCCGCTCGCCGTTGACCACGAACAGCACCGCGACCGCCAGCATCACCGGGATCGGGAAGCGGCGCCGCAAGCACAGCGGCAGGGCGATCGCCGCGCTCAGGACGTACGCCTCGACCCCGCCGATCCCCAGGTCGACATGCATCGGGGCGGCGCCCCGGGCCAGCTCGGTCCCGATGACGCCGGCCACGGCCATCGCCAGACCCAGCAGGATGTCGTTGCTGCGCTGCTTCGGGGACGGACCGGGCCGCACCCAGCCCCGAACCGTCGTCCCGGTGGCCGGTGGTGTCCCGGGCTCGGCGTTCGACGACGCCGTACCGAGTTCGAGCGTGGACATAGCTCATCAGCCTACGGGTGGATGGCTGCTGACCGGGGCCGCGTACCCTGGAGGGCGTGACCATCGCCCCAGAAGGACGGAAACTGCTCAGGCTCGAGGTGCGCAACGCGGAGACCCCGATCGAGCGCAAACCCGAGTGGATCAAGACCCGCGCCAAGATGGGCCCGGAGTACCAGGCGCTGCAGAAACTCGTGAAGTCCGAGGGACTGCACACGGTGTGCCAGGAAGCCGGCTGCCCGAACATCTTCGAGTGCTGGGAGGACCGCGAGGCCACGTTCCTCATCGGCGGCGACCAGTGCACCCGGCGCTGTGACTTCTGCCAGATCGACACCGGCAAGCCGGAGGACCTGGACCGCGACGAGCCGCGCCGCGTGGCCGAGTCGGTCCGGACCATGGGCCTGCGGTACGCGACCGTGACCGGCGTCGCCCGCGACGACCTGGACGACGGCGGCGCCTGGCTGTACGCCGAGACGATCCGCCAGATCCACGAGCTCAACCCGGGCACCGGCGTGGAGATGCTCGCGCCGGACTTCAACGCCGTACCCGAGCAGCTGGCCGAGGTGTTCTCGTCCCGGCCGGAGGTGTTCGCGCACAACGTCGAGACGGTGCCGCGGATCTTCCGCCGGATCCGGCCCGGGTTCCGCTACGAGCGCTCGCTGGACGTCATCACCCAGGCCCGGGACTACGGCCTGGTGACCAAGTCCAACCTGATCCTCGGCATGGGCGAGACCCGCGCGGAGGTCAGCCAGGCGCTGCTCGACCTGTACGACGCCGGCTGCGAGATCATCACGATCACCCAGTACCTGCGCCCCTCGGTGCGGCACCACCCGGTCGAGCGGTGGGTCAAGCCGGAGGAATTCGTGGAACTGCAGGACGAGGCCGAGGCGATCGGTTTCGCCGGAGTCATGTCGGGACCGCTCGTGCGTTCGTCGTACCGGGCCGGTCGGCTGTACCGTCAGGCTGTGGAATCGCGGATGAACTCCGCGGTACAAGACGCATAACAGGGAATCCGGGAGACATGGCCAAGAACGACGCGCCCGAAGAGAAGACCAGCCGGCTCAAGCAGATCCGGTCGGCGTACCAGCTGACCAAGAAGTCCGACCCGACGGTCGGACTGGTGCTCGCCGGGATCTTCCTCGGCATCGTCGCCGTGTTCGTCGTGCTCGGCTTCCTGGTCGGACCGCTGCTGGTCTGGATCCCGCTGGGTGTCGCGCTCGGGTTCCTGGCCGCCACGATCATCTTCGGCCGCAAGGTCGAGAAGGCGGCGTACAGCCAGATCGAGGGGCAGGCCGGTGCGGCCGCGTCCGCGCTGCAGACGCTGCGCCGGGGCTGGACCGTGACGCCCGCGATCGCGGTCACCAAGAACGCCGACATCGTGCACCGCGTGGTCGGCCGGCCGGGCATCGTCCTGGTCGGCGAGGGCCAGCCGAGCCGGGTGAAGAACCTGCTCGCCGCCGAGGGCAAGAAGCACACCCGGGTGGCCGGCGGCGCCCCGGTGATCCAGATCGTCGCCGGTCAGGGCGAGGGCGAGATCGACATCCGCAAGCTGACCAAGCACGTGATGAAGCTGCCGCAGGCGCTGCAGCCGTCGGAGATCACCGACCTGCTGCAGCGGCTGAAGGCGCTGGACGCCGTCCGCCCGCAGGTGCCGATGCCGAAGGGCCCGGTCCCGACCAGCCTCAAGGGCGCCCGGCAGGCCATGAAGGGGCGCTGACAGGGGCGCTGATCGGCGCCGGGGGACGACGAACACCTTTCGCTGAGTGAGCTGCCGGTAACCCGGCAGCCGCTCAGCAGTTGATCAGTCGTGACGTGGCACGTGTGTGCCTTCGTGTCGCGTCGTGGGGTGGCGGTTGGGCCTTAAGGTGCGACTGTGTGCGGGCGCTGACGGATCGAGGACACGAGGTTGACGACCATGACGGATCTCTTACCGGCGGGTGTGCACCGGCCGGTGGCGGAGACGTGGCCGACGTTGGCCCGCCCGCGCTCGAACCCGGTACGCCGGGCCGGCGCGCTGGCCGCGATCCGTCTGATCGCCAAGGACCTGCCGGCCACGATCCACCTGGAGAACCGGACGTACGGCCTGGGCGGCCCGGCGATGCGGGTCCACCGGGGCGCACATTTCCTGGACCGGCTGGGGCAGGACGCCGGATCAGGGTTCGGCGAGGCCTATCTGGCCGGCGACTGGGACCCTGAGCCCGGCACGGACCTGGCCGACCTGCTCGTCCCGTTCGCCGAGCGGTTCAGCAACGAGGAGACCCGGCACCTGCTGCCGAAGTGGGCCCAGTCGCTGCGCTGGCTGGTGACCCGCTCACAGCCGGGCGACCAGGAGAACGACCGGGCCGGCGCCCGCGAGAACGTCAGCCGGCACTACGACCTGAGCAACGCGATGTTCTCCGAGTTCCTCGACCCCACGCTGACGTACTCCGCGGCGTACTTCGGCGGCGACGCCTCCTCCGCTGTCATGGCCGACCTCGCGACGGCGTCGTACGACGAGCTCACCCAAGCGCAGCTGAACAAGCTGGACTCGATCCTCGACGCGGCCGGCGTTGTGTCCGGGTCGCGCGTACTGGACATCGGCTGTGGCTGGGCCAGTCTGGCGATCCGCGCGGCCCAGCGTGGCGCCTGGGTGACCGCGATCACGATCGCCTCGCAGCAGGCGTTGCTCGCACAGCGCCGGATCGCGGACGCCGGGGTGAGTGACCGGGTGCAGGTGGCGCTGCGTGACTACCGCGACCAGATCGGCGAGTTCGACGCCGTGCTGAGTGTGGAGATGATCGAGGCGGTCGGCGAGAAGTACTGGCCGGTCTACTTCGACGTGATCGAGCGACGGCTGGCCCCGGGCGGGGTCGCCGTGGTGCAGGCGATCGTGATGCCGCACGCGCGGATGCTCGCGACCCGGAACACGTTCACCTGGGTGCAGAAGTACATCTTCCCCGGCGGCCTGATCCCGTCGATCAAGGTGATCGAGGACGTCACCACCCAGCACACCGGCCTGCGGGCGGAGGTGATCCGCCACCTCGGCGCGGACTATGCGCGGACGCTGCGGATCTGGCGGAACCGCTTCATGGACCGCTCGCCGGCCATCGAGGCCCTCGGCTTCGACGGCACCTTCCAGCGGATGTGGGAGTTCTACCTTGCCTACTCCGAAGCCGGCTTCCGCACCGGTTACCTGGACGACGTGCAACTGCGCCTCACGCGCCGCTGACTTGTCGCTGGACGACGACCGTCTTCGCGGCGAGGTCGTGCAGTCCTCGCCGGTCCCGGTCGAAAACCACAGCGGGGATGACGAGGCAGATCAGCACGGCCCGGATCACCCCGGCGAGCAGGCCGGGTTGTGTGGTGTACGTCGTACCGCCGCGGACCGGGATCACCCGGAGCCCGCACAGTCGGTGACCGATCGTCCCGCCCACGAGACCGGTCAGGATCGCGGTCATCGCGAAGAACGTGACCAGTTGCGCGGTGCTGAAGTCGTTCCCGCCGGCCCAGATGGGCTTCGAGGTGACCGCCGACGCGATCAGCGCGGCGATCAGCCAGTCCACGAAGAGCGCGAGGACGCGCCGGCCCCACGTCGCGACCGAGCCCGGACCGTCCTGTGGCAGGCCGAGGCGGTTCCCCGGAAAACGGAATTCTTCGGAGGGTCCTGTGCCCGGCTGCGCCGATGATGCCATGATGGCTAGCCTACGGAAGCGCCCACGCCCCGCCGACAGCGGACCGCGAGATCTCAGGGCGTCACCGCCGTACACCAGTGGGTCAGCGCGGACACGCTGGGCGTAACATCCGCGAAACATTGGGGTCACGACCGAGTAATGCCGAGGCCCTACGTTCAGATCAATCTCTGAGCCACCCTAGGAGTACGTATGTTTTCCAGCGCTGAGGAGCTGCTCGCCTACGTCAAGGACGAAGGCATCGAGATCATCGATGTCCGGTTCTCCGACCTGCCGGGCATCATGCAGCACTTCACCGTCCCGGTGTCGTCGTTCGGGCCCGAGGTGTTCGAAGAGGGCCTGATGTTCGACGGTTCGTCGGTCCGCGGGTTCCAGCAGATCCACGAATCGGACATGAAGCTGCTGCCGGACCCGACCACCGCCTTCCTCGACACGTTCCGCGGGACGAAGACGCTGGCGATCAACTTCTTCGTCCACGACCCGCTGACCGGCGAGGCGTACTCGCGTGACCCGCGCAACATCGCGCGGAAGGCGCAGGAGTACCTGAAGTCGACCGGCATCGCGGACACCGCGTTCTTCGCACCCGAGGCCGAGTTCTACGTCTTCGACGACGTCCGGTTCGAGACCAAGCAGAACTCGGGCTACTACTCGATCGACTCGGTCGCCGGCGCCTGGAACACCGGCCGCGTCGAGGACGGCGGCAACCGCGGGTACAAGGTGCGCTACAAGGGTGGTTACTTCCCCGTCGCCCCGACCGACCACTTCGGCGACCTGCGTGACCAGATCACGCTGAACCTGGAAAAGTCCGGGCTGATCGTCGAGCGCGCCCACCACGAGGTCGGCACCGCCGGTCAGGCAGAGATCAACTTCCGCTTCGACGAGCTGCTGAAGACCGCGGACAACCTGCAGAAGTTCAAGTACATCGTCAAGAACACCGCCTGGGCGGCCGGCAAGACGGCGACCTTCATGCCGAAGCCGATCTTCGGTGACAACGGCTCCGGTATGCACGTCCACCAGTCGCTGTTCTCCGGCGGCGACGCGCTGTTCTACGACGAGTCCGGGTACGGCGGCCTGTCCGACGTCGCCCGCTGGTACATCGGCGGCCTGCTCAAGCACGCCCCGTCGCTGCTGGCCTTCACCAACCCGACGGTGAACTCCTACCACCGCCTGGTCCCGGGCTTCGAGGCGCCGGTCAACCTGGTCTACTCGCAGCGCAACCGGTCCGCCTGCATCCGGATCCCGATCACCGGGTCCAACCCGAAGGCGAAGCGGATCGAGTTCCGCTGCCCGGACCCGTCCGCCAACCCGTACCTGGCCTTCTCGGCCCAGCTGCTGGCCGGCCTGGACGGTATCCGCAACAAGATCGAGCCGGCCGACCCGGTCGACAAGGACCTCTACGAGCTGCCGCCGGAGGAGCACGCGGGCATCCCGCAGGTCCCCACCTCGCTCCCGGCCGTGATCGACTCCCTCGAGGCCGACCACGCGTTCCTGCTCGAGGGTGACGTCTTCACCTCCGACCTGATCGAGACCTGGGTCGACCTCAAGCGCGAGCAGGAAATCGCCCCGATCCAGCTCCGCCCCCACCCGCACGAGTTCGAGCTCTACTACGACGTCTGAGTTCGCAACCCCCGCCGTACGACGAGGCCCCCGACCGCTCCGGCGATCGGGGGCCTCGGCCGTTCAGGCCGGGATCAGGTCGGGATCAGTCCGGGTACACGTCCGGGAAGCCGAACAGCTCGACCAGCGTGGGCTGGTGGTGGAACGCGACCACACGTGAGACACCGGTGGCGGTGGTGGCCAGCACCACGGCGCCGTTCGCCCGAAGCACGCCGTCCGCGGACCGGTGGTACACGACGGCCGCGGGTTGCCCGTTGGCGGTGGTCGCGAGCATCCGCCAATCGCCCGGGGTGCCCAGCACGTAGGCGCCGAGCACGTGGATGCACATCGCCCGGCCTGCCTGCCAGTCACGGAACGGCGTCGCTTCCAGCGTGGCGTCCGTACGCAGCACCTTCTCCAGCAGGGCAGCGTCGGACCGCTCGAAGGCCGCGATGTACCCGTCCAGCAGCGCGCGGGCCCGCTGGTCGGTCGGTTCGAGCAGCTCCGCGGGCTCCGGCTCCAGTTCGTTCAGCCGAGCGCGGGCGCGCTGCAGGCCGCTCTTCACCGCGGCGGTGGTGGTGTCGAGGACTTCCGCGGTCTCGGCCGCGGAGAAGGCCAGCACCTCGCGCAGGATGAGGATCGCGCGCTGACGGGCCGGCAGGTGCTGCAAGCTCGCGATGAGCGCCAGCCGCAGCGACTCCCGCGCGACCACCACCGCGGCCGGATCATCGTTGGGCGGGGCGATCCACGCGTCCGGCAACGGCTCCAGCCACGAGACCTCGCCCGGCGCGGCAGGAGTCGGCACGCGGTCGGGTTCGTCGCACGGGCCGGCCAGTCCCGACGGCAGTACCCGGATACGGCGCGGCTCCAACGCCCTCAGGCACACGTTGGTGGCGATCTTGTAGAGCCAGGACCGGATCGACGCGCGGCGCTCGAATCCGGCGTAGGACCGCCACGCCCGCAGGTAGGTCTCCTGCACCAGGTCCTCGGCGTCGTACGCCGAGCCCACCATGCGGTAGCAGTGCGCCAACAGCTCCCGCCGAAACCGCTCCGTCTCGGCCGCGAACCGATCTTGAGCCGGAGTCGCCCGCAACTGCGCCGTCATGCGGCGAGCTTAGGCCGACGGCCTGCCGGCCCTTCGATAGCCCGACTCACGGCAGCAGGGCCAGCTTGCCGATGGTGGCCCTGGCTTCCAGTTCCGCCAGCGCCTTCGCACCGTCGGCCAAGTCGTACGCGGTGGGCCGGCCGGGGGTGAGCACCCCGGCAGCGATGAGCGCGAACAGCTCAGCCATGAGCTCACCGAAGATCTGCGGTGCGGCCTGTATCAGCACGCCGAGGTTGAGGCCGATGATGTGGACCTGGTGTCTGTACACCAGTTCCCAGTTGGTGATCGTGGCTTCGCCGCCTGCCAGGCCGTAGACGATGACCCGCCCGGTCACCCGTTTGGCCGCGGCCAGGCTGGCCTCGAAGGTGCTGCCGCCTGCGGACTCCAGCACCAGATCGGCACCGGCGCCGCTGGTCAGCCGCAGCACCTCGGCGACCAGGTCGCCGCCGACGGAGTCCAGCACGTGGTCGGCACCCAGCGCGAGTACGGTCTCGTGCTTGCCTGCAGAGGCGGTGGCGATGACCGTCGCGCCGTAGTGCTTGGCCATTCTCACCGCAGCCTGGCCGGTCGCACCCGCCGCGGCATGGATCAGCACGGTCTGCCCGACAGCGATGCCACCCAGAGGCTTGAGTGCGGCCAGCGCGGTGGGCCAGTTCACGACCAAGCCCAACGTCTGCTGCTCCGTCCAGCCTCCGGGTACCGCCGTCGCTGCGGCCGCGGGCAACACCATGTACTCGGCGAACGCACCGTTCCCGACGCCGATGACGCGAGTCCCAGGGCAGGGGCCGGTCACCTCCTCGCCCACCGCGGCGACCTCGCCGACGGCCTCGAAACCGGCCAGGTACGGCGGCCTTGGACCATCCAGGAACGTACCGTGGGCCCTCGAGATGTCGGCGAAGTTGATCCCGGCGGCGGTGACCCGGATCAAGACCTCCCCTCGGCCAGGCACGGGCACCGGTGCGTCGGTGATCAGCCGCATGTCCTGCGGACCATTGCGGGACGTCTGCTGCAGGGCGCGCATGGTGACGGGGATGGTGGCGGGGATGCTCATGGCGATCACCGTTCCTTTCTCGGCATGATCGAGACCGGCCCCGTCCAGCGGGCCGGCCTTCTACCAGGTAGACCCCCGCCACCGCGCAAAGGAATCGGCTGCCGCGGGCAGCCGCTCTGTTACCGAGTGAGAATCGTGGTCACCTCGGCGAGTTGGTCGGAGGACAGCGGGCCGTAGGCCAGGGCGCCGGCGTTTTCTTCTACCTGGGTTGTGGTTTTGAAGCCAGGGATGGGGATGAAGGCTTCGCTGCGGGCCCAGAGCCAGGCGAGGGCGCCTTGGGCCAGGGTGCGGCCGCCGGACGTGAGGACGTCGCGGATGGCGTCGAGGCGGCGGAGGGACTCTGCCTGGTCGCCGGACCGGAAGTTCCAGCCGTTCCGTACGTCGTCCGCCGGCAGACTGCTGTCCTGCGTGAACTTGCCGGTCAGCAGGCCCATGCCGAGCGGACCGCGGACGATGCTCGCGAGACCACTTTGCTCGCACAGCTCGAGCACCTCGTCATTGCCGCCGAAGACGTTGAAGTGTTGCTGGATCGCCTTGCAGTGCTCGCTCTTCGCGAACACGGCGGCCCGCTCCGGGCTGTCCGTGCTCCACCCGATCGCCCGGACCTTTCCGGCCGCGACCAGCTCTTCGAACACCGCGAGTACGTCGTCCGCCTTCGCCAGGTCGTAGCCGCCGAGGTGGAACTGGTACAGGTCGATCCGATCCGTGCCGAGCCGGCGGAGCGATTCGTCACAGGCCCACCGGATGTAGTCCGGGTCGCCGTTCTCCCCCGGTGCCTCCCGCGTCTCCTCGACGTACGTGTAACCGGCCTTGGACGCGATCACGATCTCGTCCCGCACGTCGCCGAGCGCGGCGGCGATCAGCTTCTCGCTGTGCCCGCAACCGTAGACGTCGGCGGTGTCGAAGAACGTCACCCCGAGGTCGTACGCACGTCGCAGCGCCCGCTTCGACTCGTCGTCGTCGATCACCCCCCACCCCACCGGACTCCCCTGCCGCGCATGCGGTCCCCCGATCGCCCAGCACCCCATCCCGAGCGCACTGACCTCTGGTCCACCCACACCGAGCGAACGTCGCCTTGCCTCAGCCATCGGATCCTCCGACCGTCGCGGGAACGTTTCCAGCATCCTGGTCACGACCCCCTGTTTCCGTCCAACACGGAAACAAACTGAAGCCCACAAATCGCAGTACTGAGTCAGAGGCCCTGCGCGCTCAACGCCTGCGCAGTCATGACTCCAGCGTCACCCCGGCACGATCGGCTTGACCAGACCGCGAGACGATTCCAAAGTCGACTAATCGAGTCAACATAAACTGTTTATATGACCTTCCTCTGTACATCCCGAACCAGGTCGCTCCCGGTCACCGCGGGGACGACGCCGTCCAGGGACACAACAGCCTCGACCGGCTGACCGAGCTGGCCCGGCTCACCGAAGACCACGGTTGGGGCGGAGCGCTGCTCGGGACCGGGTGGGGCCGTCCCGACACCTTCACGGTCGCGACCGCGCTGGCCGCGCGGACGACGACCTTCCAGCCGCTGGTCGCGATCCGGCCGGGGTACTGGCAGCCGGCGCACTTCGCGTCGGCCGCGGGCACGCTCGACCAGCTCACCGGCGGGCGCCTGCTGATCAACATCGTGTCGGGCCAGGACAACCTCGCCGCGTACGGCGACTCCGAGGGCGATCAGGCCCAGCGGTACGCGCGTACCCGTGAGTTCCTGCAGTTGGTACGGCGCTTGTGGACCAAGGAGGACGTGACCTTCACGGGCGAGCACTTCTCGGTGACCGGGTCCACGGTCGCGACGCGTCCCGTCGTACGGGAAGGGCGGGCGCATCCGCGGCTGTACTTCGGTGGAGCATCGGAGGCCGCGCAGCGGGTGGCTGCGACCGATGCCGACGTACAGCTGTTCTGGGGTGAGCCGCTGGACGGGATCGCCGAGCGGATCAGCACGCTGCGGCAGTTGGAGTCCGACCTCGAGCGTGAGCACGCGCCGCTCGAGTTCGGGCTGCGGATCACCACTCTCATCCGCGACACCACCGAGCAGGCCTGGGCCGACGCCGAGGCCAGGGTCGCGACGATGGCCGAGGCGCACGGCTCCAAGGACCGCCGCTGGTTCAAGGCCGTCGGCCAGCAGCGCCTGCTCGAGCTCGCCGAGCGCGGTGAGGTCCTGGACGACAACCTGTACACCGCGCCCGGCAAGTACGGCGGAGGCGGCGCCGGCACGACCTGGCTCGTCGGATCGGCCGAGGACGTGGCGAAGTCCTTGCGGCGATACCAGGACCTCGGCATCACCCACTTCATCCTGTCCGACACGCCGTACCGGGAGGAGACCATCCGCGTCGGCGACCAGCTCCTGCCGCTGCTGAAGAACTCCTAGCTGTAGCTCGCGCTCAGGTGGTAGACGCGGCCGCCCCAGCCGTCGGTGGGGAAGGAGTCGGAGACCCGGATGTAGGCGGCCTTGTCCGGACCGAGGTACGGGGTCAGGTCGATCGTTTGGTCGGCCTTGTTCTCGCCGTCGTGGATCTGGCGGGTCTCGGTCAGGACAGTGGTCCAGTTCTGACCGTCACCGCTGACCTGAACGACGTACTCGTTGTCGATCGTCAGCGTCGCGTGCGCCGCGGTGGCATCGGCCGGGAACGGGAAGCGGTAGACGAAGTACGAGTTGCCGTCGGCGAACCGGTTCTGGACGCCGTTGCTCTGCGAGCCGTCCGCGTCCCACAACCAGGGCGTCTCGGCCGCCGTACCGGTGTCGAAGTCGACGTTGTGCGCCACCAGGATGTCGGCCTGCGCACTGAACGCCAGCTTGCTACCAGACGTCGCCGTCGCGGTCACCGCGTAGTGCCCGTCGGCCGCGCCGCCGGGAATCGTCACGTCCAGGTCGACACTCGACTTCGCGGGTACGGCGTTCCCACGCGGATGCAGCGTGGTCGTCGAGCGAACCGGTGTCACTGTCCACCCGGCGGGCGCCGCCGCCTTCACCTCGACCTTGACCGGAGAACCAGCCGGCGCAGTGGCCTGCAGATCGACCTTGAGCTTGACGTGGGTCGGGCCGCTCGCCGGCATCACCACCGGCTGAGCAGGACTCAGGGTCGCCGACAGTGATTGATTCGGAGTCTGCTTCGGCACGACTGCGATCAGGGCGCTCAGCGCACTGGCCTGAGTACGCCAGTCGAACGCGTTCGGGTGATCTGCATTCGTCAGACCGGACCAGCGCTCCCCCAGTCGCCCGGCCGCGTCACGGTCGTGGTCCCACACATTAGTGGCTTGTTGCTGGACGAAGGCGGCGTACCGCGCGTCATGAGTGGTGTCCGCGAGATCCATCCAGTACCGCTGGAAGATTCCCTTGAACTGCTTGCCGTTGTCGTCGCACTGCCGATCCGGAGCATCGCAGTACTCGGTCAGTACGCCGTCCGTCACCAGGCCACCGGATCCGATCGCGGCGTCGGCCAGCCGCCGTACGGCGGTCAGCAGCGCGGGGTTCCGGGTCGCCCGCCACAGCTCCAGACCGGCACCGATCGCCAGGCCCTGGTTGTAGCTCCACACCGTGCCGCCGTTGTTCTCACAGCTGCCGTTGAGACCATCGTTGACCAGACCGTTGGAGTTGATCATCCCGCTGCCGGTGAGCCAGTTCCAGCCCTCCTGCGCCCGGCCGAGCCAGCGGCTGTCACCAGGCAGCCGGTTGTGCAGTTCGGCGGTCAGCCGGATCCAGAGTCCGTTCGTGACAGCGTTCTTGTACGTGCGTTCCCCGTCCCACCAGACGCCGCCACCACACGAGCTGGGGTCCCAGTAGCCCTCGACGTACTCGGCGATCGTGACCGCCATGTCGAGGTACTTGCGGTTCTTGGTCAGGTCGTAGGCCTGGATCCAGGTCAGCCCCCACCACTCGGAATCGTCGATCGCGCGACTGGTGAAGTTGCCCAGCAGCGGATCGCCTGAGAGGTATCCGGCCGGGAATACTCCTTTGTCCTTCTCGAACGTGTTGTCCAGCTGCGGCAGGAAGCGCCGGTCGCCGGTGCGTTGCATGTAGTCGCCGATGGTCTGCAGCGCGACCGCTGAGTTCCACCAGCTCGAGGGGAACCACGCCTTCACCGGGTCGTACGAACTCATCAGCACGTCGGCGGCGACCCGGGCCCGCGCGACCGCGGTCGGACCGTCGGCGGCCTGGCCCGGATGAGCTCCGGCCGGCGGTGCCGACGCCATCCCGAGGGCCAGTGCGACAGCACCGGACAGGACAGCGCGCAGGGCGCGCGAAGGACGTATCACGACCATGATCGAACTCCTCGTCGGCCTCGTCGACAGCGCGGCCTGGGCGGTGGTTGGAAACGTTTCAGAGATGTCCGAGCGGAAGCTCATCAAGTCGAGACAACGATGTCAAGACTTCATTCGGTACTCACCGTCCCCCGAATGCCCCTCCGGTCCTGGAAGGATGCGCCCATCGCTTGACGGCCGCGTGCCGAGTGTGATCGGTTGATTACCGAGCGCCAGCGTGGGGTATGGGTGCTGTGAGGCATGTGAGGAGCATTGATGGTCGTATATCTACCCCGGTCCGCGTGGAACGCGCGATCGCCGAACGACGGCCCGGGCAGCCTGACCGTGTCCAGGGTCGAAGGCGCGGTGATCCACTGGCCCGGGACCGGGTCGACGAGTGTCATCCACAGCCAGGCCGCGGTCGCGTCCGCGTTGCGCGGGTGGCAGGACTACCACATGGACACCCGCGGCTGGTCCGACATCGCGTACCAGGTCGCGGTCGACCAGGCCGGCCGGGCCTGGACGCTGCGCGGCCTGCGCATCCAGTCCGGCGCGAACGGCAACAACGACCTGAACGAGCGGTACGGCGCGATCCTGCTCGTCCTGGTCACCGGCGAGCAGCCGACCGCGGCGATGAAGGCGACCACCCGCGCGGTGATCGCCGACTTCCGCCGCATCTTCCCCCGCGGTACGGCGATCAGGCCGCACTCCGCGGTCCGCCCGGACCCGACCGACTGCCCCGGACCGGCGGCCCGTGCCGCGATCGCCCGTGGCGACTTCACCCCAGGCTCTTCGGAGGACGACGACATGACCCCCGCCCAGATGCAGGAACTCAAGAATTTCATCGAGGCCCGCACCCAGGCCTACGCCCTCTGGGTGCACAAGGCACTCCGCAGGGACCTGTCCGCGGTGGTGCAGGCGTACGCGCTCGACATCAAGAACTACGAGCGCCAGACCGACGCCGCCGACGCGGCCCGCGCGGCCGCCGCGGTCTGGGCCACCGCCCCCGACACCTTCCCCGCCGTCGACCTGCCGGACGTCCCCGCCGAGCCCGACCCGAACGCCGACCCGCAGGTCGACGTCCCCGATCCCGAGCCGACGCCGCCGGTCGACAAGTAGCTGTCGGTGGGGGCTGGTTGGCTGGTTCCGTGGATCTCACGGAGTTGGCTGAGCGGTTGGAAAAGCTGTCGGTTCGGTACGGCGAGACGCTCGGGTTCGAGCGTGATCCGGACTGGTTCCTGCTGAAGTTGCAGGAGGAAGTGGGTGAGCTGACACAGGCCTACCTCCAGCACACCGGACGGGCGCGCGCCAAAGGACTCACCGCGGACGAGATCCAGGCGGGCTTCCACCAGGAGTTCGCCGACGTCTTCTGCCATCTGATCCTGTTCGCTCGCCGGCACGACGTAGACCTACCGCACGAAATCGACCAGAAGTGGCTGGCCCGCGAGGTCTGACCAGTTGCGCGGGGTCACTCGGTCGAGTGCTGTGACCGTGTCTAGCTGTTGCCTGAGGCAACCGGCCTGATGGTGGCCGTGGCACCGCGGGCGGAGCTTGACCGTCCTGGGCGGGCGTTCTTGATCAGCACGACGAGTACGGCGAGCACGATCAGGTTGGCGGCCAGGATCGTCAGCCAGACCGGGAGCTGGAACATCTCGCCGGCGATCGCCGCGGCGTAGCCGAGCGGCCAGGCGAGCGTGCCGAGCAACTTCTCCGCACGGGTCCAGCGGTCGGATGCCCACAGCAACCAGACGCCGACCACCCAGCCGATCAGCAGCAGGACCGGCCCGAGCCACAGCAGCGCGAGCGCGCCGAACTCCCGGAGCCGCAAACGTGGCGGAACCTCGACCAGGACCAGCCCGTCGGTGGCGGCCGCGACGAGGTCGTCCGGATCCCCGAGCCGCTGCAGAACCTCCCGGACCTCGCTCTCGGAGACGGCGCCGGACGCGCGTGCCTCGGCGATCTGCGAGGTCACCTCCGCGAGGAGCTCCGCACGCCGTTCCGCCGGCAGTACCTGCCGACACCAACATAGTCCAACCCGGGCCCCGCCCACCCGCACCTTGGGCACCCACCAACCGGAATCCGTGACGTTGGATGGTTGGTCGGTGCCCAAGGTGGGCTGTCAGTTCTTTGCGGACGGCTCCAACTGGCGGGTGTTGTCCGAGGGCTGCGCGTCGGCGGGGGTCTTGCGGTCCTGGTGGCCGGGCCACCAGGCGGCGTGGCCGATCAGGGCGGTCAGGCTCGGGGTGAAGAACATCGCCATCACGAACGCGGCGACGACGATGCCGAAGGAGACGGCGAAACCCATCTCGGTCAGCAGTGAGTTGCCCGCCAGCATCAGGGTGGCGAAGGTGGCCGCCAGGATGAACCCGGCCGCGGCCACGGTCGGACCGGCGTGCCGCACGGCCATGCTCGCGGCTTCACGCGGATTGCGGCCTTCCCGCGCCTCCTCGCGGAGCCGGGAGATCATCAGGATGTTGTAGTCGGTGCCGATGGCAACCACGAACAGGTACATGATCACCGGGAGCATGAACATCAATCCTGAGTGCCCCTGACCCTTCTGGAAGATCAGGACTGTGGCGCCGAGCGTCGCGCCGAAGCCCAGCCCCACCGACGCCATCAGGTACCAGGGAGCCACCACGCTGCGCAGCAGCAGGCCGAGGATGACCATGATCAGCAGCGCGGCGAGCGGGAAGACCGTGCGGTAGTCGTGGTCGACCGCGGCGTCGATGTCCTTGTAGATCGACGACATGCCGCCGACGAGGGCCTTCGTACCAGGTGGGGCGTCGGCGTGTGCAACCTCGCGTACGTCGCCAACCGCGCTGATCGCCTCGTCGGTCGCCGACCCGTACTTCAGCGTGACCGTGAAGTTGGCGGTCTTGCCGTCCTTGCTGATCGCGGCGGGCTGGACGTCCGCGACACCGGGGATCGCTTCGAGCTTCCGCTCGTACGCCGGTAGTGCCGCAGTGTCGAGGCGGCCATCGCCCGTCGAGGTGACGAAGACGGAGGTCGGTTCGGCGGCGCCGGCCGAGTAGGCGTTCTGCATCTCGGTCTGGACGACCATCGACTCCTCGGTCTTCGGCATCGAGCCGGACGCCAGGTCGAAGGTGGCCTTGAAGCCGAGCGTACCGAGCGCCAGCGCGACCATGACCACGCCCGAGACGCAGGCGAAGAGGGCCGGGCGACGCTGCACTCCGCGGCCAAGCGCTGCGAACCGCGCGTTCGCGGGCTCCTTGCGCCACGCCTTCGACGGCCAGAACAGGGCGCGCGGCGGGATCAGCGAGCAGATCGCCGGGAACAGCGTCAGTGCGGCGACCAGCGTCACCGCGACGGTGATGGCGAGCGCCGGGCCCATTTGCTTGAGGAAGCCGAGCGTCGACAGTACGAGTGCGAGGAACGAGATCATGACCGCACCGGCCGCGGAGGCGATCGCCTCGCCGACCCGGCCGACCGCGTTGATCATGGCCTCCTTGGGCTCGTCGCCGGCTCGCAGCCGTTCGCGGTAGCGGAACATCAGGAACAGGTAGTAGTCGGTGCCGACCCCCAGCAGTACGACGATCAGCAGCGACGAGATCGAGCTGTTCGCCTGGAGTCCGAACAGCTTGGTGGCGTCGGCGATCAGCGCATTCGCCGTCGAGGACACCAGGGCGATCAGGACGAGCAGCGGCAGTACGGCGAGAATCGGCGAGCGGAAGATGATCAGCAGCGTGATCAGGATGATCGCGAAGGTGCCGGCGAACGTCAGCGCGTTGGCGCGGCTGGACGAGGCCTGCTGGTCGAGACCCTGCGCCGCCGAACCGCCGAGCTTGGCGTCGAGCTGCGTGCCCTTCGTCAGCGCCTTGGCGTCGGCGCGCAGCGTCTTCGCGGCGTCCAGCTGTTGCGGCTGGCCGGCGTTGTTGGTGTCCATCGAGACCAGACCCAGTACGTAGCGGCCGTCCCTCGACGCCGGACCGGGAACGACCTGCTGGACCTGATCGATCTTCTTCGCGCCGAGTTCGGTGGTGATCCGCGCTGCGTCCTTCAGGTCCGCCTCGGTGAGCTTGCCGCCATCGGAACGCCCGTACAGGACGAGCGCGGAGGGCGTGAAGGCGCTGGGGAACGCGCTCTGCTGGAGGTCCGCGGCCTGGATCGACTCGTAGCTCTTGGGGAGGAAGCTGCTCTCGTCACTGCTCGACGGGAGGCTGGGTGCGGTGGCGACGACGGCGGCCGCGATGAAGATCCACGCGACGATCGTCCAGATGGGGTGACGGACGACGACGCGCCCGATGCGGTGGAACATTTCGGTCTGCCTCCGGGCAGTGAATTGTGGGTAGGTGTTCAGACAGTCGCGGGGTGGATGACGATGTCGTCGAGGCGCGTGCGGGCGTAGAGCTTGACGTTGTCTTCAAGGCCGTCCTGCGCGGGCAGGGAGTTGCGCACCGCACCCTTCGTGCTCTTGGCGTCCACCTCGACGGCAGTGCCCTCGCTGATGCCGACCTCGATGCCGCCGGAGGCGTTCATCAGCTCGGCCTGGCCGCGCGTGATCCGGCCTATCCGGATCGGGCAGTTACCCGCCTTGGCGATGACGCTGCCCTCGGCACGGTCGATGTCGAAGCTGCCGCCCGCACCGTTGAGCTCGACATCGGACAGGGAGTGACCGATCCAGATCCGACCGTTCGACCCCTCGTACCTGACGACGCCCTCGACCTCACCGATCCGTACCCCGGCCGCGCCGTTCTCGATGGCGGCGGTCCCGCCGATGTGGTCGAGCTGGACCTGACCCGATGCCGTGTTCAGCTCACAGTCACCGAGCCGGCCCTCGGCGTGTACGTCGGTCCAGGCCGTGTTCAGGACCAGCTTGGATCCGACCGGCAGCTCGATCGTGATGGCGACCGACCCGTTCTTGTCGCCCGACTTGGTGGTCTTGATCGACAGTTCGCCGGCGGAGAAGTCGACCTTGATGTTCTCGGCCACCTTCACGTCCGACTTGCTCGCGCTGTTGATCGGCTCGACCAGTACGACGGTGTCCGACCGCTCACTCGCGGAGACCCGCACCTGAGCTCCCGCGGTGGTCAACGTGGCGGTAATCGGCTCCGGCGAAGCGAAAACAGGCATGACAAATCTCCTCGTGTGATGTGCGTGTCTGGTGAGCCCGGCTTGGCCTTGCTCATGTCGACAACAATCACCGAGCGCCCTGACGCGGCCCAGTCACCGCCCTGACACCGCCGCTGACACCACCCCTGACACGGGGAACCGCGAAGAAATCTCAGGCGGTCTTGGGGCGGATGGAGAACATGACCGCGAGGACGAAGGCGGGGACGGCCAGGACCCAGGTGGAGCTGATTCCCAGCAGGACTGGGGCCAGGCAGACCAACAGCAGGTCGAAGCCGCGCATGGGTTGGGAGAAGAGGCCGGGTGGGATGGCGCCCATGGGCGAGGCGACCAGCGGGCCGGCGTACGACGGGGGCCGCGCGGACGCCTGGCGGACGGCGCCGGAGAGCATGCCGGCGGCGACGGCGAAGGCGGCTGGGCCATTGCCGATCGCCGGCAAGGCGAGGAGTGCCCACACGGCCGCGAAGAGGCCGGGGACGACCGCCATGATGACGCGGAGCTCGCGAAGATCCATGCCGAGCGCACGGACCAGCCCGGTGGAGCGGCAGACCGAGCGCAACCCGTCCATCAGCGGACGTACGGCGACAAACCCGGCGAACCCAGCGGCGACAGGCACCAGTACGTCGAACCCCGCGCCCGCCACCGCATACGGTACGACGAGCAGCGCGAACCCGATCACGAGTCGCCGCGGCCACCGCAAGATCCGCAGGAACTCCCGATGCACCAGAGCAGCACCGTTCGCACCCCGACCGCCCCGCGTATGCGCCCGTCCCTTCAACCGCCAGTGCCGGCCGGCCACCACGTCCGCCAGCATGCTGATATCCAGACTGCTCGCGGCACCCGCGAGACCGGCCAGCAGCTCCCCACCCGCGATCACAGTCGTCCGATTGAGCTTGTCGAGCGTCTGTGAGGTGACGATCACCAACGCCACGCACAAGAGCAGTACGACCGCGAAGATCACCAGCAGCCGCGTCTGCGCCGGGTCAAGCAGCCCCGGCGCGGACACCTGCCCGAAGACGAGGAGCGGGGCAGGATCGGAGCCGGTGAAGGCCGAGGTGATGACGAGCGTCTCAGCGGCGCCCTGCCGGGAGCCGCCTTGCAAAGCGAGGATCACGGCCGGCACCGCGGCCGCCAGCAACAGCAGGTCCGCGACCCGCAGCGCCCACCGCGACCGCCCGGCCGTCTGCTGGACCCACACCGTCACAGTCGCCGTACAGACGAGCAGCGCTCCGACCAGCGCCGACGCCTCGAGTACGTCGAACCACATCAAGCCGACCAGCGCCCACACGATCAACGACGCAACGAACCCGACCACCGCGACGATGCCCATCACCAGCCGGTACGTCGGTCGCAGCAAAGCAGCCCGATTCACGGGCGTGGCGAGCAACCAGAAGCCGGTGGCGCGTGACGCGGAGACTGGGCCGACACTCAGGAGCACCCGGATCGTGGTTGCGAGCAGCAAAGGCACCACGACCCACGGCATCCAGTGCGACAACTCGCCACACGTGAACGACGTGCACTGGGCGACGTTGGCGTTCAGGTGCCGGATGACGTTGCCACCGCACGCGCCGACCATGGCCAGCGTGAACAGCACCAGATAGATGTCCTCGAAGATCTGCGAGAACGGCCGGTCCGCGCGTCGCCGCCGCGTCGTCCGCATCCATTGCCGGAGCGCACGCGACGTCGGGATCGCACCGAAGTCCGCCGGGTCGAAGACGACCGGTCCTTCCGCTGAGCTCATGGCAGCGGGGTGAGGGTGACGACGGAGTCGGCGACGGCTTCGACGAGGGATGGGTCATGGCTGGCGAAGAGGATCGACGTACCGGACTTCTTCTCCTCGATCAGGCGCTCGGACAGCCACTGAACGCCGCCCACATCGAGCCTGGCCTCGGGCTCGTCGAGCACCATCAGCTTTCGCGGGCGGACCAGCGCCGTCGCCAACGCGAGGCGACGGCGCTGACCGGACGACAGCGAGCCCGGCAGCTGATCGGCGGCCGTCAGCAGCCCGATGTCGTCGAGGATCGTGTCGACGAGATCTTCCGGAGTCGGGTTGCCGTGCGCACGAGCGAGCAGGTCGAGGTGTTCGGCCGCGGTCAGGTCCGGGAAGAAGTCGAGGTCGTCGAGCAGCGTGGCGACATCGCGCCGGATCGCCTCGGCGCGTTCGTCGATCGGCAGGCCGTCGAGCAGGATCGTGCCCGCCGCCCGTTCCGCCGAGCCCACGATGCACTTGAGCACGGTCGTCTTGCCGGCGCCGTTCGGGCCGACCAGCGCGATCGCCTGACCGGCGGCGAGGCTGAAGGTCAGGCCTTCGATCACCGGCCGGTCGCCGTACTTGTGCTGCAACTCCTTCACGCTCAGCCGAGCCGCGGCCTTGCTCGACCCCGGGCTCACTTCTTGCGTACCAGGGTCAGTCCGTCGCCGATGCCGAGCATGGTCACGTCGACCCGGTCGTCGTTCGCGATGTGCGCGTTGAACTCCTTGCGGTCGGCCGGACCGTCCGCGTCGACCACCCGGCCGCCGGCCAGCGTGTTGTCGAACAGCAGTAAGCCGTTCGGCCGGATCAGCGGCAGCAGGCGCTCGAAGTAGTCGATGTACCCCGGCTTGTCGGCGTCCACGAAGGCGAGGTCGAACGACCCGTCGAGGGCCGCCGCCAGCTCGTGCCCGTCACCGATCCGCAGCTCGATCTTCTTCGCGACCCCGGCCCGCTCCCAGTACCGGCGGCCGATCGAGGTCCACTCCTCGCTCGCGTCCAGGCAGATCAGCTGCCCGTCGTCGGGCAGCCCGCGCGAGATCGCCAGCGCGGAGAACCCGGTGAAGGTACCGATCTCGACCGCCCGCCGCGCCGAGATCAGCCGGGTCAGGGTGGTCAGCAGCCCGGCCTGGTCGGACGTGGTCAGCATCCCGGACACGCCGCCGAGCTGCCGGGTCTCCGCCACCAGGTCGGTCGCGATCTCGTCCAGCGGCATGCCGTGCGCGACCATGTAGTCGTGCAATTCCTCGGTCACCTGCACCTGGCTACCCATGAATTCCCGCCCTCCATGTATTAGATCGGTCGCCTGTAGTCTCTATGGGTTGTCCGCACGCCGCACACCCACCCCACCCGAGGGAGCACCCCGCATGCGCATCGCCGTCGCCGGATCGATCGCGACCGACATCCTGATGACGTTCCCGGGCCGGTTCAAGGACCAGTTCCTCGAGGAACAGATGCACAAGGTCTCCCTGTCCTTCCTGGTCGACGAGCTCGTCGTCCACCGCGGCGGCGTGGCCGCGAACATCTGCTACGGCATGGCCCAGCTCGGGCACCCGTCGCTGCTGGTCGGCTCGGTCGGGGCCGATTTCGCCGAGTACGGCGCGGCGCTGACGACGGCCGGCGTGGACGTGTCGCACGTGCGCGTGTGTGAGAACGTACACACCGCCCGGTTCACCTGTACGACGGACCTGGACGCGAACCAGATCGCCTCCTTCTACACCGGCGCGATGGCGCAGGCGCGGGAGCTCGACCTGGGCGCGATCCACGCGGCGGCCGGCGGGATCGACCTGGTGCTGATCGGTGCGGACGACCCGGACGGCATGCTCAAGCACACCGAGCTGGCCAAGCAGCACGGGATCGCGGTGGCGGCCGACCCGTCGCAGCAGATGGCGCGGATGGACGGCGCCGATATCCGCCGGCTGATCGACGGGGCGGCGTACCTGTTCAGCAACGAGTACGAAGCCGGCCTGATGGTGCAGAAGACCGGCTGGAGCCACAACGAGATCCTCGAGCGGGTCGGCGTCCGGATCACCACGCACGGCGGCGACGGCGTGGTGATCGAGAACGCCGACGGCATCCTGGCCAAGGTCCCGGCCGTTCCGGCGCCCGGCCTGGTCGACCCGACCGGCGGCGGCGACGCGTTCCGGGCCGGCTACCTGACCGGCCGTGCGGCCGGCCTCGACCACGAGGCCGCGGCCCACCTCGGCTGCACCCTGGCAACCACGGTCCTGGAAACGGTCGGCACCCAGGAGTACACACTGGACCAGTCCACCTTCCTGGACCGCCTCTCCGCCACCTACGGCTCCCCCGCCGCCGCAACCGCCGCAGAGGCCGTCAAGGGTCAGGTGCTCTGAGAGCGGGCCCAGAGGCCGCGGACGTGGCCGATGTGGCGGCGCATCAGCTGTTCGGCGCCTTCGGCGTCGCCTGCCTCGACCAGGTCCATCAGTTCGTGGTGCTCGGCTGCTGACTGGCCGAGGCGGCCGCTCTCGACGAGTGGTGTGAGACCGAGCAGCCGCGTCTGCGACCGCAGGTCCGACACCACGTCGACCAGCTTCTGGTTGCCGGAGTACGCGAGCAGCGTGACGTGGAAGACCCGGTCCGCCTCGATGTAGGCGATCAGATCCCCCGCTTCCGCCGCCACCACGATGGCCTCCGCCAACGCGCGCAACCGCGGAAAGTCCGACGCCGGAATCGCCGGTACGACGTCCCGGATCGTCGGCGGCTCGATCAGCTGGCGCAGCGCGGCGAGGTTGTCGAGATCGTCGTCGGACATCTCGGTGACCCGGAAACCCTTGTTCCGCAGGGAGATCACCAGGCCCTCGCGGACCAGGTCGAGCATCGCCTCGCGCACCGGCGTCGCGGACACACCGAACCGCGCGCCGAGCATCGGCGCCGAGTACACCTCCCCTGGCACCAGCTCGCCGGAGATCACCGCCGCCCGCAGCGCGTTGGCGACGCTGTCCCGCAGGTTCTCCCGCTGTGCCAGCCGCCGTACGCTCGGCAGCCCGATCGAGTCAGCCGCCATCGATTCACCTCCCTGGTCGCCGCCCATTGTGAAGCACCCAGCCCTCAATCGACGGGTACGCCACCCCCGACGGATCGCACCAGCTCGGTCAGCCGGGCGAACACCCGTTCCGCACCGAGTCCGTCGTGCTCGTACTCGTTCGTCACCCACGCCTGGACGTTGCCGACCCGGTTCGCGGTGTCCAGCTGCAGCCCGGAGTCGACGTACATGTCGTCGTAGTAGACCGCGGCGGCCACCGGTACGTCGTTCGCCGCCAGCCGCTCGAGGTCGTACAACTCCGACCACCGCGGGCGCCGCGCGAGCACCTCGACCGCACCCTGGAACGGCCGCAGCCCGCGGATCTCCGCGAACATCCAGGGGTACATCATCTCGCCGGTGAACAGCAGCGGCCGCGCGTCCTCGGCGAACTCGGGCCGCAGCGCTCGCTCCGCCTCGGCCGCCCATCCCGTCGCGCCGTCCCCGGACCCGTAGATGCTCTCCTGCAGCGCCGCGAACAACGGCCCGCCGCTGTACGACGACAATCCCAGCACCTGGCCGAGGAACGTGTCGGACAGCTCGTCCCCGTCGAAGGCCTCGTCGATCAGCCAGTGAATCCGCTCGTACCCGGGCTTCATCCCGAAGTCGATCCCGAGCGACTGGAACCGCCGTACCGTCAGCCGGTCACCATCCGGCAGCCGTACGTCGGACGCCGCGAGCCGGTCCGCGATCCGGCCGACCCGCTCCACGTTGTGCGGATAGCGCCGGTAGAACTCGCGGTTCTTCGCCGCCACCCGCGGATAGGTACGACGGTAGACCTCGGCCGCCGAAGGATCGATCGAGGCCAGCCCGCCGGTCACGTAGCAGGCCGTCAACCCTTCAGGAGCCTTGGACAGATACGTCAGCGTGAGGAACCCGCCGTAGCTCTGCCCCAACGTCGACCACCTGCGCCCACCGAACACCGTCGTCCGCAGATGCTCGGCATCGGCAACGATCGAGTCAGCCCGGAAGCACGCCAGATAGTCAGCACCCTCCTCGGCACTCAACGACGCCATCCGCCGCCCGGAGACCGGCGTACTGCGACCTGTCCCGCGCTGGTCCATCAGGATCACCCGGTAGGTCTTCAGCGCCTGCCCGATCCACCCCGACGGCTCGACCGGCCGCGGCCCCTTCCCGCCCGGCCCGCCTTGCAGGAACAGCAGGCACGGCAGGTCGTCGTCCTTGCGCATCGGATCGACAAGTTCGCGCGCGAACACAGTGATCGTCCCGGAGCCGGCACCGGACCAGTCCAGCGGCACCTCGACCGTGTGCTCGCGCACGTGCATCCCAGGAATCGTGTAGCTGGTCATGAGGCCTCCTTACGCCGGCGCCGTGCGTCCCATTCCGGGTTGATCCGCGGTACGGCGGCCAGCAGCGTCTTCGTGTAGTCGTCGCGGGGGTCGCCGAACACCTGGTCGCGCGATCCCAGCTCCACGATTCTGCCCTGGTTCATCACCGCGACCCGCTGCGAGATCTGCCGGACCACGGCCAGGTCGTGGGCGATGAAAATGTAGCTGAACCCGCTCTCCCGCTGCAGCCGCATCAGCAACTCCAGCACCTGCGCCTGGATCGACACGTCGAGCGCGGACACAGCCTCGTCGCAGATCACCAACTTCGGGTTCACCGCGAGCGCCCGGGCGATGCCGATCCGCTGCGCCTGGCCGCCGGAGAACTGCGCCGGATACCGCTGGCAGTGGTCCGGGTTCAGCCCGACCCGCGCCATCAGCTCCTGGGCGCAGGCCCGCCGACCTCCGGGAGGCGTGATCCCTTGGTAGGTCAGCGGCGCCGTGACGATCCGTTCGATCGTGTACCGCGGGTTCAGCGACGAGAACGGGTCCTGGAACACCACCTGCACGTTGTTCCGGAACGTGGCCAGGTCCCTGCCGGTCGCCCGGGTCACGTCCTGCCCGTCGAACACGACCGTACCGCTGGTCGGCTCCAGCAGGCGGGCCGCGATCCGCGCGGTGGTCGACTTCCCGCTGCCCGACTCCCCCACGATCGCGAGCGTCTCGCCCAGCTCGACCTCGAAGCTGACGTCGTCGACCGCGGTGAACGTGGACTTGCGGGCCATCGCCCCTTCGCCGCGGGTGACGAACTCCTTGGTCACCCCACGCACTTCGAGCAACGTCATGCCGTCACCTCGTCGTCGATCCTCGGTACGGCGTCCAGCAGCGTGCGCGTGTACTCGTGCCGCGGATCCGAGAACACCTGCTCGGCCGTGCCGTACTCGACCGGATCACCCGCACGCATCACCAGCACCCGCTGCGCGATCGAGCTGATCACCGCCAGGTCGTGGGTGATGAAGATCATCCCGGTCCCGGTGGTCGACTGCAGCTCGGCCAGCAGCTCCAGGATCTGCGCCTGGACGGTGACGTCGAGTGCCGTCGTCGGCTCGTCCGCGATCAGCAGCGACGGCGAGCAGCACAAGGCCATCGCGATCATGACTCGTTGCCGTTGGCCACCGGAGAACTGGTGCGGGTAATGATCGATCCGCCGGCCCGGATCGGGAATCCGGACCCGGTCGAGCGCCTCGATCGCGACTTGCCGGGCGGCGCGACGCGAACCGCCGCGATGTGCCCGATACATCTCCTCGATCTGCAATCCCACGGTGTAGTAGGGATTCAGCGACGACAACGGATCCTGGAACACCATCGAGATCGCATTCCCGCGCACCGAGCGCAGGTCCCGCTCCGACCGCCCGAGCAGCTCGGTGCCGTCCAGCCGGATGCTGCCGGACGTCCGCGCTCCGGGCGGCAGCAGCCCGAGGACGGCGAGCGCCGTCATCGACTTGCCCGACCCGGACTCACCGACGATCCCGAGCGTGTCGTCCCGGCCGACGGTGAACGACACGTTCTTCACCACGTCCACCGGACCACGTCCGGTCGGCAGCGTGACCGTCAGGTCCTCCACCACGAACAGCTCATCCGTCATGCTGTCGTCACCCTCACTCGTGGGTCCAGGGCGGTGTAGACGAGGTCGACCACGACGTTGCCGATGACAACGAAGAAGGCGGCCAGCAGGGTGACCGCCATGATCACCGGCTGGTCGTTCTTCGCGATCGAGTCGGCCGCCATCTTGCCGATCCCGTTCAGCCCGAACACGGTCTCGGTGATCAGCGCACCGCCGAGCAGGCCGGCGAAGTCCATCCCGAAGATCGTGGTGATCGGGGTCAGTGCAGGCCGCAGCGCGTGCCGGCGCAGGATCAGTGGCCGGCTCAAGCCCTTGGCTCGTGCGGTCCGGAAGTAGTTCTCCGACAAGGTGTCGATCACGTTGCTCCGGGTCAACCGCGCGTACAGGCAGGCGTAGCCGACGGCGAGCACGGTCCACGGCATCAGGTACGACTCGAACCAGAGCACGGGATTGTCCGCGAACGCCGGTGCCGACGGGAACGGCAGCACTTGCAGCTTCACGACCAGGACGTACTGGAGCACAAGCGCGAGTACGTAGTTCGGCACGCTCACCCCACCCAGCGCGAGCGCCATCGCGGTGCGATCCCACCACGTGTCCTGCTTGATCGCACTGACCAGGCCGCCGATCACGCCGGCGAGCAACCACAGTACGGCGGCGCCGACCGCGACCGTGACACTGACCGGGAGCCGGGCGGTGATCATGCTCCACACCGACTCGTTGGTCTGGAAGCTGTACCCGAGACAGGGCGCCGGGCAGTGCACCGAGCCGTACTCACGGCCGGCGAAGATGCCCCGCAGGAACTCCCAGAACTGGCTCAGGATCGGCTGGTTGAGACCGAGTACGTCGCGAATCGAGTTGATCCGGTCCGGAGTACAGGTCTTGCCGCAGATCATCACCGCGGGGTCCGGCGAGAGCTTGAAGAAGATCAGGTAGGTGAACAGACAGACCGCCAGCAGGATGACCGCGACCCCGCCAAGCCGCCCGAGAACATAGCGAATCACGCGGCCTCCCCCTGATCGATCACCGAGCGGATCTTGTCGCCGAGGACGGTCAGCGAGAGCACGGTGAGGAACAGGAAGGCGCCGGGGATCGCGAAGAACATCGGGTCGACCGAGTACCAGCTGACCGAGCTCGCGATCATCTGGCCCCACGACGCTGTCGGCGGGGAGACACCGACGCCGAGGAAGGACAGACCTGCCTCGGTGCCGATGTAGCCCGGGATCGCCAGCGTCGTCATCACGATGATCGAACCGCGCAGGTTCGGCAGGATCTCCTGGAACACCACCGCGGAATCCTTCGCCCCGGACGCCCGCGCCGCCTCGACGAACTCGCGGTTGGCCAGCGTCATCGTCTGCGCGCGGATCACCCGGGCCAGGTACGGCCAGCCGAACGCGCTGATCACCACGACCAGCAGGACCGGGCGGTTCCCGGCCGGCAGCGAGGACAGGATCGCGATCATGAAGATCAGCGCCGGGAACGCCATCAGGAAGTCCATCAGCCGCGAGATCACCTGGTCGACCCAGCCACGGTAGAACCCGGCCAGCAGGCCGAGCACGACCCCGAGGATCCCGGTCAGGACGGTCGCCGACAACGAGATCGTGATGGAGACGCGAGCGCCGTACACGATCCGCGCGAACAGGTCACGGCCGTTCTGCGGCTCGACGCCGAACCAGTGGTTCCCGCTGATCCCGCCGAGCGCGCCGCGCGGTACGCCGCCCAGGTCGGAGTTGATCGCCGCGGAGTCGAACTGGTACGGCCCCCAGCCGCTCAGCTTGGTGATCAGCGGCGCGGCCACCGCCATCAGGACCACGATCGCCAGGAACAGCAGGCAGAGTACGGCGCCTCTGTCCTGGGTGATCCTGGTCAGGATCCGCCGGGTCGAGGTCGGGGGACCGCCGGCCGCTGCCGGGGTCCCCACCTCCTCGACGTCGAGCAGTGTCGGGGTCGTTGTCATCGGCTACTTCCCGGCGTCCGCGACGCCGACCGAGACCAGGTCGATCCCACCCGAGAAGCCGTCGTGCAGGTACGCGCCGGCGACGTTGCTGCCGACCAGCATCAGCACCTTCTCGTACAGCAGCGGGACCACCGGCGCGAGCGCCATGATCTGCTTGTCCAGATCGCCGTACGCCGCGTTGGCCGCGGTCACGTCGGTCAGCTTCGCGATCTCGTCGATCTTCGCGTTCACGCCCGGGTCGTTCAGCTGGGCCAGGTTCGAGTTGCCCTTCGGCGCGATGTTGCGGCCGTCGAACAGCGGCGGCAGGAAGGTCGCACCGGACGGCCAGTCCGGGCACCAGCCGGTGATCGCCGCGTCGTGCTGCTGCGACGGCGTCCCGATCACCTCGTAGTACGTCGAGGTGTCGATGGTGTTGATCTTCACGGTGATCTTCAGCGGCTCCAGCGCCTGCTGGACCGCGACCGCCATCGCCTGCATCTTCGGCGTGGACATGATGTCCAGCGTCATCGTGAAGCCCGCGGTCTGCCCGGCCTCGGCGAGCAGCTTCTGGGCCGCCGCCGCGTCACCCTTGTGGTCCGGGCTCGGGTACGGGTCGTAGTCCACCCGGCCGGCCACGGTCGGCGGCTGGATGCTGGTCGCGATGTCGGCCAGCGTCGATCCGCCGACGGCGTTCCGGACGGTCTCCTTGTTGACCGCCAGGTTGATCGCCTGCCGGACCTTGACGTCGTTGAACGGCTTCTTCGTGGTGTTCAGGCCCATGTACGTCGTACAGCCGGCCAGACCCGTCAGCGTTCGCTGCTTGAGCTGTGGGGTCTGGATCCGGGCCACCGTCGCGGCCTGGATGGTGCCGGCGATCGCGTCGGTGTCGGTGCCCTGGCCGGCGATCATCCGCTCGTCGATCGTGGCCGGGTCGAGCCCGAACGTCCAGTGGTAGCCGTCCGGGTTCGCCTTGCGGATCGAGTCGGTGTTCTTGTCCCACTTGTCGTTGCGGACGAGCGTCAGCGACGCGCCGGGCTTGTACTCGGAGATCTTGTACGGGCCGGAGGCGATCGGCTTGCTGTCCAGCTGGTTGACCGCGCCCTGGCCCTTCGGCACCGGGGTGAAGGTGTTCTGCGCGACCACACTGCTGAAGTCGGCGAACGGCTTCTTCAGGTGGAACACGATCGTCTTCGCGTCCGGTGTCTCGATCGTCGGCAGGTCACCGGTCTTGTACGGGCCTTGGTACGTCGCCGGTGCCTCGATCAGCTGCTTCGCGTACGGCGAACCGATGCCGAGCTCCGGGTCCCAAGCCCGCTCGACACCCCACTTCACGTCCGCGCTGGTGATCGGCGCACCGGTCTCGAAGAACAGACTGTCCTTCAGGGTGAACGTCCAGGTCTTGCCGCCGTCGGACGGCTTCCCGGTGTCGGTCGCCAGGTCGGGCACGATCTTGGTGCCGTCGGGACCGGGCGCGGCGCCCTGGGTGGTCAGGGTCCGGTAGATCAGCCGGTAGAAGTTGTTCACGCCGCCGTCGAAGCCGCGGGCCGGATCGAGGTGGGAGTAGGCCGCGTTCTGAAGCACCTGGACGGTGCCGCCCTGGGCCGCCTTGCCGCCCGGCCCGGCCGCGTCGCCACTGGCCCCGGTCGTGCCGCCGCCGCAGGCGCTGAGCACCAGCGCACCGGACGCCACGAGCCCCACCAGCATGGTCGTTCTCTTCATTTTCCTTCTTTCAGTTCGCGGCGCGCAGCCATACACGCATGGCCAGGGCCTGACGGTTCCCCCACAGGAAGTACGGCACGAACGTCGCCGGCACCTCGCCTGCTTGAGCCACCTGCGGTTGCTCGGTGATCACGGGATAAAGCTCTTTCGGCGGCGCCGGCGCGACACCGACCGGCAACTCGAGCACGACATGGTCGTTCGACCGCCGCGCCGCCGCGTTCTGGACTTCTGTTGCCGAGAGCAATAGATCGTCTACCGGCGCCGGGACGTCCTGCTGCTCGACGCAGTAGACAAGCGGGCCGCGAGCAACGGCAATCGCTCCCCGGGTGGCATCCAAGTACGGATGCGACCCGTGCGCTCTAGGTGCCATCGGCAACGTCAACTGGATGGTTTCTCCAGCAACAAACACTCGCCTGACGACTGCCCACCCAGCGTCCACCACCGAGCCATCCACCTGAGCGCCAACCACCCACCACGGAATGCGTAGGGCGATCGCCTGCTCGGTTTCCGGTGCTTGCTCGATCGTGATCGTCACCTGGCCGTCCCACGGGTAGTCGGTGGTGACGGTGACCTCGAGGTCGCCGGTGGTGATGCGGGCGTCGGCGTACAGGCCGACGTACAGGGTGTCGTCGCGGACGGCGGCGACGTGGTCCTGGAGTTCGGACATCCAGCGGATGATGTTCGGCGGGCAGCACGGGCAACCGAACCACGGGCGACGAAGCGGATCGCCGCCACTCTCGGCCCCGGAACGCTGCTCGTGATCCGGTCGCCGCTGCAACGGGTTGTCGTAGAAGAACGCCGTACCCTCGGCCGAAAGCCCCACAGCGTAAGCGTTGTAGAGCACGGTCTCGAACACATCGAGGTACGACGCTTTCCCGGTCGCGAGGAACATCCGCCACGCCCACTGCATGGTCGCTATCGCCGCACACGTCTCGGCGTACGCACGCTCGGACGGCAACTCGTACCGATCACCGATCGCCTCGTCGGAGTGCCGGCTGCCCAACCCGCCGGTCAGGTAGAGCTTCGTCGCGACCATGTCGTCCCAGAGCCGCTCCAGCGCCGCCAGCAGCGTCGGATCGCCGGTCTCGAGATGCACGTCCGCGGCCCCGGCCGCCAGATACGCCATCCGTACGGCGTGCCCCGTCACCGACGTGAGCTCCCGGAACGGCGCGTTGTCCTGGAAGTACTCGGCCGGGAAGATCGTGTGCTTGAGCTTCCCCTTCCCGCGGCGATCGACGAACAGCCGCGCCTGCGTCAGGTACTCGTCACGACCCGTTTCTCGATAAAGCTCGACCAGCGCCATCTCGACCTCGGGATGCCCGTCGACGACCTCCTCGCCGTCCACGCCGTACCGCTGGACGGCGAGGTCCGCGAACCGGCAGGCGATTGTCAGCAATCGACCATCAGACAGTTGGCGATTCGCCGCGACCGCCGCCTGGATGAGGTGGCCGAGGTTGTACAGCTCGTGCCCCCAGCCGAGGTCCGACCACGGCTGCTTCGGCTGGTCGGGGTCCTGGAAGTACGAGTTCAGGTAGCCGTCCTCGGCCTGGGCCTGCTCGAGCAACCCGACGACCTCGTCGAAGAACTCCCGCGCTCCCGCCGGCGCGTCGTCGCGGCCGACCTCGTAGGCGAGCCCCTCGAGGGTCTTGTACAGGTCGGTGTCGAGGAACGGATACCGCCCGCGGTACGGCCCGACCGACGGATCGGCCAGCCGGCGAAGGTTCTCCAGGTTGCCCGCCTTCCGCAACTCCGCGATCGAGTGCGGGATCGTCGCCGCCCGATTCCGCTGCTGCCAGGCGCCCAGCAGCCCTCCGGTCAGCTCAACCTCGACCACGAATGTCGTCCTCTGCTCAGTACCGTGTGACATTGCACTGACCCTAAGGCGCTCCCCCACGCCTTGCCAAGCGATTCCGAAAGACGTTTACCGACCGGAGACAACTCCCGCCCCGCGACCCTCCGGCGAAACCTGCTGCCTGCGGAGCTGACCGCCTCAGAGGCGCGGGTCGATCGGCTCCGACTCGAGGGCGAGGACCGCGAAGACGCATTCGTGGATGCGCCACAGTGGTTCGCCGCGGGCGGCGCGTTCCAGCGACTCCAGGCCGAGTGCGTACTCACGGAGGGCCAGCGAACGCTTGTGACCGAGGTTGCGGTCGCGCAGCCGCTCGAAGTTGGCGGGCTCGGTGTAGTCCGGACCGTAGATGAGCCGCAGGTACTCCTGCCCGCGCACCTTCAGCCCCGGCTGCGCCAGCCCCTTCGCCGTCCGCGTCAGGTTGGCCGCCGGCTTCACCACCATGCCTTCACCACCGGCACCGGTCAGCTCCTCCCACCACGCGATCCCGGCCTCCCAGTTCGCCGGGTCCACGAACAGCCGCCGGGTCGGCGTGATCAGCCCTGGCCCAGCAGCCACCATCCGGTCCGCGATCCCGAGGTGCCAGATATGCGGCCGGTCCTGGTACGTCGCCCCTTCCGATGCCAGCACCTGGAACGGCGCGACCCGCACCCCCTCGAGCCCGTCCGTCGGCCAGCAGTAGCGCCGATACGCGTCGGTGAATTTCGCGGCATTCGTCGTACGGCGTTCTGTCGCGGCCAGCAACTCGCCGACGTCGAGGCCGGCCGCGACGGCCGACTGCAGCGCCGCGGTTGCGGCCGGCAACGACGTACGCGCAGCCGCGCCGACAGCGGCGTACTGGTTCCGCAGTAGCTCCTCGGCCTTCGCGCTCCACGGCAGGAGCTCCGCGTCGAGCAGCAGCCACGACGTGTCGAGTTCGTCGAAGACGCCTGCCTCCTCGGCGACCGCGCGCAGGCGGAGCAGCAGCTCGTCCGTCAGCACGCCGTCGAAGAAGGACCGGCCCGTCCGCGTGTGGATTGCACCGCGACCAGCCAGGCCGAAGCGCTTCCCCGCCACATCGTCGTTCCGGGTCAGCAACACCACGGCGCGCGAACCCATGTGCTTCTCCTCGCACACCAACTCGGTGACGCCCTGCGCCCGATACGTCTCGAAGGCCTGCCGCGGGTGCTCCAGCAAGCCTGGCTCCGGTGAGGTCGAGACCGGGCTCATCGTCGGCGGCAGGTAGAGCAGGAACCGCGGATCGATCGCGAACCGGCTCATCACCTCCAGCGCCGCGCCGGCCTGCTCGGCCCGGATGCTGAGCCGCCCGTGGGCCGAGGTCTCGATCACCCGGCGGCCGGTCACGTCGGTCAGCTCGAGGACGTCCGGTTCGCGTGTCGGTGCGGTTGCCACGTGCAACGGTTTCGCCGGGGCGTAGTACTCGCGGGCGGCCTGGACCGAGACCAGCTCGCGCTCGGGGTACCGCAATGCGGTGAGTGCGCCGCCGAACACACAGCCGGTGTCGAGGCAGATCGTGTTGTTGATCCATTCCGGCTCCGGCGTCGGGGTGTGGCCGTAGACGACCGTCGCGCGACCGCGGTACTCGTTCGCCCACGGGTAGCGGACCGGCAGTCCGAACTCGTCGGTCTCGCCGGTCGTTTCGCCGTACAGGCAGAAGGATCGGACGCGACCGGACGCGCGACCGTGCATCCGCTCGACCAGGCCGGCGTGCGAGACGACCAGCTTGCCGCCGTCGAAGACGTAGTGCGAGATCAGGCCGTCGATGAAGTGCTCGACGGCGTCGCGGAACTCCGGTGGCTCGTCGGACAGCTGTTCCAGCGTGGTTTCCAGGCCGTGGCTGATCTTCACGTTCCGGCCTCTGAGGGCCTTGAGCAACTTGTCCTCGTGGTTGCCGGGGACACAGAAAGCGTGGCCGCTAGCAACCATTCCCATCACGAGGCGCAACACACCCGGGGTGTCCGGGCCGCGGTCGACCAGGTCACCGACGAAGACGGCGCGACGATCCGGGTGTACGGCGTCGATCGGCCGGCCGGCGTCGTCACGGGTGAACGCGTAGCCGAGGTTTGTGAGGAGTTGCTCGAGCTCGGCGCGGCAGCCGTGGATGTCGCCGATGATGTCGAACGGACCGGTCTCGTCCGTGCGGTCGTTGAACAGCCGAGTGCGCTCGATGCTGACGGCATCGATCTCCTCGACGCTGCCGAGCAGGTGCACGGTCCGGAAGCCCTCGCGCTTCAGGCTCCGCAGCCCGCGCTTGAGCTGCGACCGTTGGCGGACGATAACCTTCGCCCCGAACTGCCGATCGGCTCGCTGCTCGTTCCGCTCGACACACAAGCGCTCCGGCGGGTCCAGGACGATCGCGACCGGCAGGACGTCGTGCTCTCGAGCGAGATTCACCAGTTCCTTGCGCGCCTCCGCTTGCACGTTGGTCGCGTCGATCACCGTCAGCCGGCCGGACGCGAGGCGCTTCCCCGCGATGAAGTGCAGTACTTCGAACGCGTCTTTGGTCGCCGCCTGATCGTTCTCGTCATCAGAAACCAGCCCCCGGCAGAAGTCACTCGAAATCACCTCGGTCGGCTTGAAGTGCTTCCGGGCAAACGTCGACTTCCCCGACCCACTAGCCCCTACCAAAACCACCAAACACAGTTTCGGTACGTCGATGGTCGTCATCGAGCCTCCTCACGCAGGCGGAAGAGCGCGAGCTGGGTAGGCGGACCGACCTCGGGATCGTCCGGACCGACGGGACGGAACTCGACGATATAGGCGTATCGGTCCGCCACACCGACTGCCCACGTTCGGAATTCCTCGCGGGTCCATTCGAAGCGGTGGTCGGGGTGGCGGTACCGGCCGGCGGGGAGGGAGGGGAAACGCACGTTGTACTCGCTGTTGGGGGTGGTGACGATGACGGCTCCGGGGCGGGCGGTCTGGAAGACGGATCGAGCCAGCGCGGGCAGGCGGGGTGGGTCGACGTGTTCGACGACCTCCATCAGGACGGCCGCGTCCAGGCCGGCGAGGCGTTGGTCGGCGTACGTCACCGACGACTGCAGGAAGCGGAGCCGCTCGCGCTGGCGATCGGGCAGGTCGTCATAGTGCAGCCGTCGTTTGGCCGCGATGAGCGCCCGCGCCGACACGTCCGTCGCGATCAGCTCACCGACCATCGGGTCCTTCAGCAGTTCGCCGACGAGCGCACCCTCGCCACAGCCGAGGTCCGCGATCCGCCGCGCACCGAGCTCCCGCAGTACGGCGGCAACCGTCGTACGACGCTCGACCGCGAGCGACACCGAACCTTCGACCGGCGCCTCCTCCACCAGCTCCACGCCGTCCGCCTCGGCGAGACGCTCCAACGCGGTGTCGGCCAGGTATCGGCGGTGGGCGAGATAGCGGTGTGAAATCAGGTCCTTGAAGGGATGCGCGCCGAGCCAGCCCTCGCCGGCGCGGACGAGCTTGTCGACCTCGTCGGAGCCGACCCAGTAGTGCTTCGCGTCGTCGAGTACGGGCAGCAGCACGTAAAGGTGATTGAGTGCGTCCGCCAGCCGGAGTACGCCGCTCAGCCGCAGGTCGACGTACCGGGAGAAACCCCAGTCGGGGATCTCCGGATCGAGCGGCACCGGGCGCGCGTCGACAGTCCAGCCGAGCGGGGCGAACAGCTGCTCGGCCAACTCGGCGCCGCCACTGCATGGGAGCGCCGGGACGTGGATCTCGAGCGGGATCGGGCGGGCCGCGAGCTCCGGGCGGGCGTCGCAGCGCCCGTTCATCGCGGTCCGGAACAGCTTGCCGAGGGCCACAGCGAGCAGGCTGGAGGCGGCGTACGGGCGGTCGTTCACGTACTGCCCGAGAGTGAATCCCTCGGCCGCCTTCCCGCGCCCGGACCGGACCAGCGCGATCGGGTCGATCTCGAGCAGGACCGCCGCCGTACAACGTTGGTCTGTCGCCTCCGGATAGAAGACATACGCCAACCCACCGGTAATTTCGACCGCCTGGGGTCGCGCCGGGTTCTTGTGCAGCAGGAACCCGAAATCGCTCGCGGGAGCGTCGACTCCGGCCAGATCGGTGGCAAATGTCAGGAACACTGCCGTATTCGATCACGCCGCGCGTTCAGAACGCACCGAATTACGATGATTTGCCGGCAGATTCCGGGGTACTAGACGGCCGGGGATTGAGACACGCGGCCGGTGCTCTGGCGCGTTCAAGCAATTTGGATCTAACTTGTTGTGAGAAGTTGAGTCGCTACAGACCGTCTTTCCCCGCTGACAGTCCGTATTGTCCCCGGTTTGTGGCGAGCGCCCATCCACGCCGACCACGGGGAAAGGACCATGGCAGCTCCCTCAGGCCGACCCGGCCACCACAGTTCCGGCGAGGTCAGCCGGTGAAACCCCAGACATTCGAACTCGTTCGTTACACCGACATCAGTGGCGTCTCCGGAACGGGCATCGTCGCCGAAGGCTGTGTCTTCACCGACGGCTCGGTCGCCCTCCGCTGGCACGGCCCGAACCCGTCCACGGCGGTCTGGCCGGACCTCGACTCCATCCTCGCCGTTCACGGCCACTGCGGAGCCACCGTCGTGCGCTGGATCGACGTCTCCGAGATGGAAACGGTTCCCGGCACCGATCTCCTCCCGGGCGAGGTGGCGCACATCCTGGCCACCGGCCGGCACACCCATCTCCACCCACCGACGGCGGTCGCCTCCGCCTGAGGAACGCTTCGCCCGACCGCCGGAGCTACGGGGTGAGGCCGGTCAGGGCGAAGAACTCCTGACGCGAGCTGGGGTTCTCGCGCAGGGTGCCGTGCAGGGCCGACGTGACCGTGCGCGAGCCGACGGCGCGGACGCCGCGCAACGACATGCACTGGTGCTCGGCCTCGATCACCACGCCGACGCCCTTCGGGTCGAGGTGATCCTGCAGCCAGTCGGCGACCTGCTTGGTCAGCCGCTCCTGCACCTGGAAGTCACGGGCGAACAGCTCCACCACGCGGGCCAGCTTCGACAGGCCGAGGATCCGCTCCCCCGGCAGATACCCGACGTGGGCGACGCCCTGGAACGGCAGCAGGTGGTGCTCGCACAACGACTGCACCGGGATGTCCTTGGCCAGCACGAGCTCGTCGTACCCCTCATCGTTGGGGAACGTGGTCAGCTCGAACTCGCGCGGCGTGAGCATCTCCGCGTACGCCGACGCGACGCGGCGCGGAGTGTCGGCCAGGTGCGTGCTGTGCGGGTCCCTCCCGAGGGCTTTCAGCAGATCCGCGACCGCGAGCTGGGCGGCGGGAAGATCGATCTCCGCACGTCCGGGGACGATGTGGAGGGGGACGGACTCGAAATCGGCCGAGATCGCCATCTACTCACTCCCTGAAAGTTCAACGAAGGACCATCATACTGTTACTCCAACCGATGTTGTCGATAGAATCATTCCGTGGACAACTCCTGGGACGCACGCGTGCAGGCGGTCGCCGTGCTGGAGGAACCGACCCGACGCCGCCTCTACGAGTACGTCGTCGCGCAGCCGGAGCCGGTCAGCCGGGATGACGCGGCCACCGCCCTCGGGGTGCCGCGGACGACGGCCGCGTTCCACCTGGACAAGCTGACCGAGGAAGGTCTGCTCGCAACCTGCTTCGAGCGCCGCACTGGTCGCACCGGCCCCGGCGCCGGCCGCCCCGCGAAGCTTTACCACCGCTCCGAGCGCGAGATCGAGATCAGCCTCCCCGAGCGGCAGTACGCCGTCGCCGCCCGCCTCCTGGCCGGCGCCGTCGAGGACGCCGAGTCGACCGGGACGTCACCCCGCGAGGCGGTCAACCGTCGAGCCCGTGAGTACGGCGAAGCAATCGGGCGCGCGGCGGGCGAAGCTCCGCTCACCGAGATCCTGGCCGCCCATGGCTTCGAACCCCGTCCGGACAAGGGCGGCATCGCGCTCGCCAACTGTCCGTTCCAGCGCATCGCCAAGGAACAGCCTCAGCTGGTCTGCGGTATGAACCTGCACCTGCTGGCCGGCCTGGTCAGCACCCTCGACATCCCGTACGAAGCCCGGCTCGTCCCGACCCCCGGCCACTGCTGCGTGCGGCTTGTGCCAGCGGGCATAAGCTCGGGTGGTGGCTAAGGGCAAGCAGGCGGCTGGGACGCCGGCGACGGTGGCGTTGACGAAGGCGAAGATCGCGTTCACGACGCACACCTACGACCACGTCCCGGGCGCGAAGTCGTACGGGCTGGAGGCCGCCGAGGCGTTGGGGCTGGCGCCTGAGCAGGTGTTCAAGACGCTGCTGGTCGAGGTCGACGGCAAGCTCACGGTCGGCGTCGTACCGGTGGACAAGCAACTGGACCTGAAGGCGATCGCGGCCGCGGCCGGCGGCAAGAAGGCGGTGATGGCCGACCCGGCCGCCGCCGAACGCACCACCGGGTACGTCGTCGGCGGCATCAGCCCGATCGGCCAGAAGCGCCCCCTGACCACGGTCGTCGACAGCACCGCCACCGAGCACGCCACGGTCTACGTCTCCGGCGGCCGCCGCGGTCTCGACATCGGACTGTCCCCCACCGACCTGATCGCCGTCACCAAAGCAAGTACGGCGGCCATCGCCCGCTGACACAGAGGACCTGATCAGGTCCGGGCCGGCCGCGGTGGCGGGATCTCGCCGCTGCCGCGGATGACCAGGGTGGGTTCGAGGACGACATGCTCGGGCGGGGCACTGGATCCGCCCAGGCGGTCGAGCAGGATCCGGCCCACCTCGGCACCGATCCGCCGAACGTCCTGACGGACGACGGTGAGCGCCGGCTCGACCAGGTCGGCCATCGGGAAGTCGTCGAAGCCGACGAGGGCGACCTGGTGGATCAGTCCCGCGGCCCGCAGGGCACGGACGGATCCGATGGTGATGATGTTGCGTCCGGCAAGGATCGCGGTCGGCGGGTCGGTCAGCTGCAGCAACCGCGTCACCACTTCGGCGGCCTCGTGCTCGCTGCGGACGCTGTGGACGAGCAACGCGGGATCGAAGGCGATCCCTGCCTCCTCGATCGCGGCGCGGTACCCCGCTCGGCGCCGCACGGCCGTCTCGATGTCGTGCAGGTCGCTCAGCATCGCGATCCGGCGGTGTCCGCCGGCGACGAGATGAGCAGTCGCGACCTTCGCGCCGCCGTGGTTGTCGACAGTGACTGAGTCGCAGTCCAGGCCGTGTGGCGCACGGTCCACGAAGACGATGGGAAGACCGGCCCGGTGCTCACTGATCAGGTATTCGTGCCGCCGCGACGCCGGCATGAGCACGAGCCCATCGGCCCGCCGGGCGACCAGGTCGGAGACGATGCCGCGTTCCCGCTCGGGTTCCTCGTCGAGGCTCGCCGCCAGGACCGACAGGCCCGCGCCCCGAAGTGCATCCTCGAGTGCGCGCAGGAGGCCGGCCGAGAAGCTGTTACCGACATCTTGCAGCAGCGCACCGACGATGCCGGACCGGGCGTCTTTGCGCCGCAGCGTGCTGGCGCCGAGATTGTGCCGGTAGTCGAGCCGGTCGGCGGCAGCCAGCACCCGCTGCCGTACCGCCTCCCCCGCGCCGGGCTCCGCGTTGACCACCCTCGACACGGTCTTGACGCTCACGCCGGCCAACCGGGCGACGTCCTTCATCGTCGACCGGATCGGTCTCGCGCCGTCGGCACCAGGCTGCGTCATCGTTGTCCCATGCAGCAGATTCTTTCCGACTGAAACCTTGACCACAAGGCTTAGGGGGTGTCTCCTGCTTACGTCAACGTTGACGTAAGCACAAACTCTTGAATCGTTCCCTGGAGGGATCCACCATGCGTTTCTTCGCTCGTACGGCGCGCTTCAGCGCCGTCGCGGCCGGACTGACAGGCCTGCTGGCCGCAGCGGCCTGCGGCGGATCCGGTAGCGACAACGCGGCGGCTTCGACCGAGAAGGTCGGCGTGTCACTCATCACCAAGGACTCCACGAACCCGTTCTTCGTGGCCATGCAGAAGGGCGCGAAGGAGGACGCCACGAAGAACAACGTCGACCTGACGGTGGCGTCCGGCAAGGCCGACGGCGATGAGCAGGGGCAGGTCCAGGCCATCGAGAACGCCATCGCCAAGGGTCAGAAAGGCATCCTGATCACGCCGAACGGACCTGGTGTCAACTCGGCGATCAAGAAGGCCCGTGACGCGGGGCTGTTCGTCATCGCCCTGGACACTCCGCCGGATCCGGCCGACACCGTCGACATCACGTTCGCGACGGACAACTTCCAGGCGGGCAAGCTGATCGGTCAATGGACCGGCAAGCAGCTGGCCGGCAAGCCCGCCACCATCGCCATGCTCGACCTGTTCAACGACAAGGTCGTCTCGGTCGACTACAACCGTGACCAGGGCTTCCTCACCGGCCTCGGCATCGACACCAAGGACGCCAAGAAGAACGGCGACGAGGACAAGACCGGGTCGTACGACGGCGGGACCTACACCATCGCCTGCAACGAGCCCACCCAGGGCGCCGAGGACGGCGGCCGGTCGGCGATGGAGAACTGCCTGACCAAGAACTCGAACATCAACGTGGTCTACACCATCAACGAGCCCGCGGCCGTCGGCGCGTACAACGCCTTGAAGGCGGCCGGCAAGACCGAGGGGGTGCTGATCGTCTCGGTCGACGGCGGTTGCGCCGGCGTGAAGTCGGTGAAGGACGGCGTCATCGGGGCGACGTCCCAGCAGTACCCGCTGAAGATGGCTGCTCTCGGCGTCGAGGCGATCGCCAAGATCGCTCGGGGAGGCGAGAAGCCGAAGACCACCGAGGGTCTCGACTTCTTCGACACCGGGGTGGCTCTGGTCACCGACAAGTCCAGCGACGGGGTCACGAGCATCGACACCACGAAGGGAACCTCGTTGTGCTGGGGCTGAGGATTGAGCTCTTCCGTCCTGGAGTGACGACATGACCCTTCAGAGCACCACCCCCGGAGCCGCGGCGCAGGAAATGGCCCGCCGGGAGCACACCTTGGGGCAACGGGTGCAGCACCTGCTCCACCAGCGGCCGGCGCTGAGTCCGGCGATCATCCTGGTGCTGACGGTGGTGTGCTTCACCCTCGTGAACAGCCGGTTCGCGAGTCCTGCGGCGCTGTCGCTGCTGGTCCAGCAAACCGCTGTCGTGGCCGCCCTGGCGGTCGGCCAGACGCTGGTCATCCTGACCGCGGGCATCGACCTGTCTGTGGGCGCCATCACCATCCTCTCCACGATGGTGATGGCGACCCTGGCGGCAGACAACGGCTGGCCGGCCTGGCTCGCGCTGGGTGCCGGGATCATCCTCGGCCTGGCCGCCGGTGCGTTGAACGGGTTCCTGGTGACCCGCGTCGGCCTGCCACCGTTCATCGTGACGCTCGGCACGCTGAGCATCTTCACCGCGATCGCGCTGCTCTACTCCAGTGGTCAGAGCATCCAGAACAACCGGCTGCCGGCACTGCTCAACTGGACCGGCGAAGGCTTCTCGATCGGGAGCTTCAGGATCACGACCGGGGTCGTCATCGTCGGCGCCCTGTACCTCGTCGTGGGCTTCGCCCTCAGCCAGACCGCCTGGGGCCGTCATGTCTATGCCGTCGGTGACGAACCGGAAGCATCCCGGCTCAGCGGCGTACGGTCCGGGCGGGTCCTGTTCAGCGTGTACGCCGTGGCTGGAGTCATCTACGGCATCGCCGGCTGGGTCCTGATCGGCCGGGCCGGGGCTGCCAGCCCGAATGCGATCGTCGACGCCAACCTCGACAGCATCACCGCCGTCGTCATCGGCGGCACCAGCTTGTTCGGCGGCCGGGGCGGCCTGCTCGGAACGTTGCTCGGAGCACTTATCGTGCAGGCGTTCACCGTCGGGCTCTCGCTGGCCGGGGTCGATGCGCAGTACCGGCTGCTGGCCGTCGGGGTCCTCGTCATCGTGGCGGTCTCGGTCGACCAGTGGATCAGGAGGGTGCGCTCATGACAGCGATCATCGGCACAGCCGAGG
The DNA here is from genome assembly GCF_055562215.1 of Kribbella sp. NPDC020701. NCBI lineage: Bacteria > Bacillati > Actinomycetota > Actinomycetes > Propionibacteriales > Kribbellaceae > Kribbella > Kribbella sp. NPDC020701. The sequence continues at coordinate 140,140 of NZ_JBVHFT010000019.1, forward strand.
GCACCCGGGTCAAGATCCCGGTGCTGTCCGCACGAGGACTGGTCAAGACGTTCGGGCGCGTCATCGGACTGGACGGTGTCGACCTGGACCTGCACGCCGGGGAGGTGCTCGCGATCATCGGCGACAACGGCGCCGGCAAGTCCACGTTGATCAAGTGCCTGACCGGTGCGCTCGTGCCCGACGCGGGTGAACTGATGCTGGAGAACCAGCCGGTGACCTTCCGGCGCCCGCAGGACGCTCGCGCAGCAGGCATCGAGACCGTGTACCAGACGCTTGCCGTCGCGCCGGCACTCGACATCGCCAGCAACCTGTATCTCGGCCGCGAGGAACGACGGCCCGGGATCCTCGGCTCGGTGTTCCGGATGCTCGACCACGGCGGCATGCGCAAACGTGCGGCCGGCGCTGTCCGGGACCTCGGCATCCAGACCATCCAGAACATCCAGCAACCGGTCGAGACCTTGTCCGGAGGACAGCGTCAGGCCGTGGCGGTCGCACGGGCCGCGGCGTTCGGCAGCAAGGTGGTGGTGCTCGACGAGCCCACCGCCGCCCTCGGGGTCAAGGAGTCCAACCAGGTGCTGGAGTTGATCAAGGGGCTGCGCCGCCGAGGGCTGCCGGTCATCCTGATCAGCCACAACATGCCGCACGTATGGGACGTCGCCGACCGGATTCACATCCAGCGGCTCGGCCGGTGCGCCGGCGTCATCACACCGGCCAGCCACACCATGAGCGAGGGCGTGGCGATCATGACCGGCGCAGCGACGCTGGAGGATGACAGACCAATCGACTGACACCGAGGGTGCGTCCGAAGAAGCGAGGGCTCTGCCCCTCGCTTCTTCGGACGTCACGGGTCAGCCGGTGATGCTCGGCTTGCCGGTTTCCAGGTGGCCGGTGAGGCGGCGACGGTACGTCGTGTCCTCGACGACCGTGACCTCGACGTCGTACCAGCCGTGGTCGGTCGGCCAGGGCAGTGTGCGGGTCTGCTTGCCACGCAACTCGACCACGGACGTCTTGCTGCCGTACCCGCGGGCCTTCACCTTGAGGGTGAGCGGCTTGCGCGAGGTGTTGACCAGCTCGAGTTCGAGCGAGTCGCCGTGCCGGTCCGCGCGGACGTCGAGCCCGGCGGCCGCCCCGTCGACCGAGCCGGCCAGCTCGACCCAGAACCGGTTCGGTCCCTGCACCGCCAGCTCGAACGGGCCGTCCACCGCGATCTCCTGGACCTGGGACCGCCGGACGTCGAGATGCGCGGGCGCCGGCAGCTCACCGCCGTACGGGTAGATCGCGAAGTGCGCCGCCTCCGCCGCATCGTTGCTGAACGCCAGCATCAGCTTGCCATCAGCAACGAGCCCGGAAACCGACGGCTGGTAAGGGATCGCGCGGGCCGGCCGGCGGCCCGGCTCCTGCTGCGGCACCGCCTGGTCGACCGGAGGCGTCGGCTTCCAGCGCGCGATCGGAGCCGGCACCGGGCCGGGCTTGTCGACCGACGGCTGCCGGTACGAACGCTGGAAGTCGAACGCCGACGTGAGGTCGCCACACGCGGTCCGCCGCCACGTGCTGATGTTCGGCTCGCGGACGCCGGTCCACTGCTCGAGGAAGCGGATCACCGAGGTGTGGTCGAACACCTGCGAGTTCACGTGCCCGCCGATCGACCACGGCGACACCACCGTCATCGGCACCCGGGGGCCGAGTCCGATCGGCTGGCCGGCGTACCAGTCGTCGCCCGCACCCGAGTCGGGCCGCGGTGCGACCGGCGGCGGGACGTGGTCGAAGTACCCGTCGTTCTCGTCGAAGTTGATGAACAGCGCGGTCTTGGACCAGGTCTCCGCGTCCGCGGCGATCGCGTCGAGCAGCTCGTAGACGAGGTTCGCGCTGCCCACCGGCGTTGACGATCCGGGGTGCTCGGAGTCGACTGCGGACGGCACGAGCCAGCTCACCTGGGGCAGCGTCCCGGCCTTGATGTCGGCGCGGAGCCGCGGGATCAGCGACTCCGGCTCGGACCGGTACATCGCCTTGCGGAACAGCTTCTGATCCTTGGCCGGCAGCTTCTCGACGGCCGCGTTCAGCTGCTGCAGCGCCTCGGCTTGCTCGGCCGGCGTCTTCGCGAAGAGCTTGTCGTAGAACTCCTCAGTGGTCCGGTAACCACCCGGCACCGATGCCAGGATCCGGTGCCCGAGCTCCTTGAAGGTCGTGAAGTACTCGACCGCATTGTCGGTGAAGTTGTCCCACTCCTGGTAGATCTGCCAGGACACACCGGCCTTCTCCAGCCGTTCCGGGTACGACGTCCAGTCGTAGCCCGCGTGGTCGTAGGAGTACGCCGCGTTCGTCACCGCGCGCTGCGTCGTACCGGGCTCGTAGCCGGTGGTGCCGGACCACAGGTAGTTGCGGTTCGGGTTCGTCGAGCCGTTGACCGAACAGTGGTACGCGTCGCAGATCGTGAAGGTCTCGGCGAGCTCGTACTGCAACGGGATGTCGCGGCGCTCGTAGTGGGTCATGGTGGCCGGCGTCTTGGCCTGGACCCAGTCGTCGTGCCAGCCGTTGGCCCAGGCTTGGGTGGCGTCCTTGTAGCCGTGGGCCAGCGCGCCGAGGTACTGGATGTCGTCGGGGTTGCGGCCCGCGTCGGCGGCCGCCTTGCGGATCGAGAACGGCAGCACCTCGCCGCCACCGGCCTTCGGCTGGTGGAAGACGCTCTTGCCGTCACGCAGTCGCAGCGGCAGCCGGTCGCCGTACCCGCGGACCCCGCGGAGCGTGCCGTAGTAGTGGTCGAACGAGCGGTTCTCCTGCATCAGCACGATGACGTGCTCGATCGCTCGCAGACCACCGCGCCGCACAGGTTGCGCCATCGCGGTGTGCAGCGAGGGTGGGAGCAGCGAGACCGCTGCCCCACCCACCGCCGAACCGAGCACCAGGCGCCGGGAGATCCCGGTCATGGGGCCTCCCGGCCTGCACTGAGGAGCGGAGGGAGCGAAGCGACTGGAGCGACGAGGGAAGGGCGGGAGTTACAGCCCCGTGACCCGCCGCGCCGGAGGCGTGGCATCAACACAGTCATGGTCGGGACCTTAGGGTCGCCCTGTAGCCGCTGTGAGACCTCCAGATGAACAGCTATCCCCTGCGGGCGATCGCGGTGTCCCGCAACTTTTCGAGCACCGTCTCGGTGGTTTCCCAGCCCAGGCACGCGTCGGTGATCGACTGCCCGTAGGTCAGTTCGCGGGTCGGGTCGAGCTCTTGGCGGCCCTCCCGCAGGAACGACTCGAGCATCACGCCGACGATCGCCCGGTTGCCCGCCGCGACCTGCGTGCCGATCTCCTCGGCCACCACCGGCTGCCGGCGGTGATCCTTGCGGCTGTTGCCGTGGCTCGCGTCGATGACTACTCGCTCGGGCAGACCAGCCTTGCGCAGGAGTTCGACAGCGCCGGCCACGGACTCCGCGTCGTAGTTGGGTCCGCTGTCGGATCCGCGCAGTACCAGGTGGCAGTCCGGGTTGCCGCGGGTGTGCAGGATCGCGGGAGCGCCGTCGTGGTCGATACCGGTGAACACATGCGGTACGGCGGCTGCCTTGATCGCGTCGACCGCCGTACCGATCGAGCCGTCGGGGCGGTTCTTCATCCCGATCGGCATCGACAGACCGGACGACAGTTGCCGGTGCACCTGGCTCTCGACTGTCCGCGCGCCGATCGCACCCCATCCGACAGTGTCGGCGATGTACTGCGGCGTGATCGGGTCGAGGAACTCACAGCCGACCGGGAGTCCCAGCTCGGTCACCTGCAAGAGCAACTGCCGTGCGGTGCGCAGACCGCGGTTCACGTCACCGGAGCCGTCCAAGCCCGGGTCGTTGATCAGGCCCTTCCAGCCCAGGGTCGAGCGCGGCTTCTCGAAGTACACGCGCATCACCACGAGCAGACCGTCGGAGAGTCGCTCGGCGACCGGTCGGAGGCGCTCGGCGTACTCGAGGGCCGCCTTGGCGTCGTGCACCGAGCACGGGCCGACGACGACCAGCAGGCGGTCGTCGACGCCGTTCAGTACGTCGGCCGCCGCCTGGCGACCGTCGACCACGGTCCGGGCCAGGGTGTCGTTCAGCGGCAGTTCGTCGTGCAACGCGAGCGGCGTGATCAGCGGGACCGTCTTCTCGATCCGCCGGTCGACGACGGCGGTCTGTTCGCTCGGTTTCGGCAGGGTGTTCATGGGACTGGGACCTTTCCGCCGGACGGCCGCGGATGGTCGCAGGCGCCGGCTGAGAACGAGAAAAGGCAAGGACGGATGTCCTTGCCTTCGAGCCGGCTCTGGAGTGTTCGGTTGGGCGTCAGCGATCGGCTGAGCTGCCCGGCACCAGGGCCGGCCACTCAAAAAATCGCCAATAGCTGCGCTTCACGAGTACGACGATAGCACCCGGACGGAATCCGATGGCATCCGAGCCCTGGTCATGGTTGTCTCACCCGGTGAACATCCGTACGGCGCGTCCCGACGAGCTTCCGCTCCTCCAGCACCTCGATGTCGCCGCCGGCGTCCTCTTCGCGAACCTCGGCATGACCGACGTCGCGGAGCACCCACCGCCGTCCCTCCAGGTCTTCGAACACTTCCGTCAGGCCGGCCGCCTCTGGGTGCTCGCCGACGCCGAGGACCAGGTCATCGGCTTCGTCCTGGTCAAGCTCGTGGACGGTGCGGCACACATCGAGCAGGTGAGCGTTCATCCCGACCACCAGGGCCACGGGCTCGGTCGGCGGCTGATCGACCACGTGGACTCGTGGGCTGCCGCGCAGGGGATGCCGGCGCTGACGCTCAGCACCTTTCGCGCGGTGCCGTGGAACGGGCCGTACTACGCGCGCCTCGGGTTCGTGGAGCTGCGCACCGACGAGCTGACACCTGGTCTGACCGAGATTCTGGCCGAGGAGACGGCGTTCGGGCCGGACCCGGCGGAGCGGATCTTCATGCGCCGTCCGGTTGCTCGTCAGTAACCGGAGGTGGTTCGGACTCGTTGAGGGCTGCAACGACGGGTCGAGACAAACGGGGAGTGCAGCAGGTGGTGAGGCCGCGGACCTTCGAGTTGGTTCGGTACCGGGATCCAAGTGGGGTGTCAGGCACGGGCGTGGTCGCGGAGGGGTGTGAGTTCAGCGACGGGTCGGTGGCCTTGCGGTGGCGCGGTGAGAATCCCGCGACCGCGGTCTGGCCGGATCTGCACTCCGTACTCGCGGTGCACGGCCACCAGGGTGCGACCGAGGTGCGCTGGATCGATCCCCAACCCGAGGCCGCCGCGGGCATCGACCACGTCTTCGACGAGCTCCACCAGGTCCGGCCACCCGCCGCGCTGACCGATCCAGTCCCACCGAGCCACGCCCGAGGATGGGCAGGCGCCCGCCATCTCAGGTAGAACATGCCCGTGACGCAGATTTATCTGATTCGGCATGGTGAGCCGGATTATGAGCCGATCGATGCGCGGGGTTGGCCCGGGATGGCGGCTGACTCCGCCCCGCTGACCGCCCTTGGCGCGAAGCAGGCCCAGGAGCTCGCGGACATCCTCAGCGGCGTACGGGCGACCTACCTGGTCAGCTCGCCGTTCACGCGCGCCCTGCACAGCGCCGCGATCATCGGTCATCGCCTGGCCCTCGGCGTCCGGGTCGACTACGACCTGCGCGACTGGCTGCCGGACCACACCGGATCGTGGCGCAGCATGGCCGACGTACGGGCTGCTCAGGCCGAGCTCGAGGCGTACGACGGGGAATGGCCGGAAGGCATCCAGCGACCGTGGGAGCCGCTGTCCCGGGTCCGCGAGCGGGCCCGTGCGGCGCTCGCCCGGCACACCGCCAGCACCGACGGACCGGTCCTGGCGGTCACGCACGCGATGGTGATCCGGGCGCTGACCGGCGAGACCGGCACCGCGCACGGCGGGCACGAGTACTACCGCTACGATCCGACGGAGAATGGCTGACTCCGAACTGCCTCGCGTCGTGGGTGTGGTGGCGCTCGGCGGGATCATCGGCTCACTGGCCCGGTACGGGCTGGCCGAGGCGTTCCCGCACGGACCGGGTGACTTTCCCTGGGCGACGTTCGCGACGAACGTGGTGGGCTGTTTCGCGATCGGCGTTCTGCTGGCCCGCCTGACCCCGCGATCGCATCCGCTGCTGCGGCCGTTCCTCGGCACCGGCATCCTCGGCGGCTTCACGACGTTCTCGACCTTCGCGGTCGATACCGAGAAGCTGCTGCACGGGCACGTGGTCGTTGCCCTGGTCTACTACTTCGGCACGGTCATCGCAGCGATGCTGGCGGCGGCTCTGGGCGAGTGGGGCCGGCTCGGTCGCGTGAACGGGCGGTCGCGATGAACATCCTGCTCGTCACCCTCGGCGCCGCGGTCGGCGCTCCCCTGCGGTTCCTGGTGGACAAGCACATGGTCGCCCGGTTGTTGCTCGGCACCCGGATCCAGAGTCCGTTGCCGTGGGGAACCTTCACCGTCAACATTCTCGGCAGCCTGCTGCTCGGACTGCTCACCGGCGTCGGTCATCAGACGATCGCTTTGCTCGTCGGCGTCGGGTTCTGTGGCGCGTTCACGACGTACAGCACCTTCGCCGCGGAGACGACCGCACTGGCCGCTTCCGGACGCCGTGGCCTGGCGGTGCTGAACGTCGTACTCAACCTCGGAGCCGGTCTGCTCGCCGCCGTTCTCGGCGCCTGGCTGTCTAAGTGACCCATGTCACATCACGTGATGACGTGAACACGCTCTCCGCGTGAAAAGCGCCGCTCACGGCCTGCGACGGCGCCGCGAGAGAACTCCGCGATAACGAATGGACCGAACTTCGAGACAACAAGGGTTGAACTCGGTGTGAGTTGAGCATAGTTTTCACCGAGCGCCCGTCCGCGCTCACGGTGAGTCAAGGAGGTTGCCATGTCGAGAGGGATGCCTCGCCTGCCCCGCCCGCTCATGGATCTGTGGGACTGGCAGTCACAAGCCGCCTGCCGGGACGTCAACCCGGAGCTCTTCTTCTCGCCCGAATCGGAGCGTGGCGTTCGCAAACGCGCCCGCGAGATGGTGGCCAAGTCGCTCTGCGGCACCTGCCCGGTCCAGCCCGAGTGCCGGCAGCACGCGCTGTCGGTCGGAGAGCCGTACGGCGTCTGGGGCGGCACCACGGAGTCCGAGCGCGACAACACCCTCCTCCCCGAGCACCGAAAGTCCGCGTAGTCACCGCGGCAGCCAATCACCCACGTTCCGGCCGGTGAGGCCTGCGCGAAAGCTCAGGCCTTACCGTCGTCGGGCTCTGACGGAGTCTCTTCCGTCGGTGCCTCCGCGTCCTTCGCCTTGTCGCTGTCCTTGGCCTTGGACCGCTTCGGCTCCTTCGGCTCGTCCTTCGTCACATCCTTCGGACGCTCCGGCGGCTTGGCCGTCGTCCGCGGATCCCGGTAGCGATCCAGGGACTTGAGGAAGTCCGGATCGTCGTCGGGGGCGACGGGGCGGGAAGGCGGCTTCGACGGTCGTCCGGTGCTGTCCGCGCGACTGGACTGGGTCCGCGACATGAGCAGCCAGACGATCGGCCCGACGAACGGGACGAACACGATCAGGACGATCCACACCAGCTTGGGCAGGTGCGGCACCTCCTCGTCGGGCGTCTGGATGCAGGAGAACAGCGCGTAGACGCTGAGCACCAGGCTGATCAGGAACGGCAGAAATCGGACCACGCTCCAACAGTACGGCGGATCGGGGAACACGCCCGCGGCACGACGGCCAAGAAGCCAACCCGTAACCGGATCCGGCGGAACTCAGCGGGTCGATGCGGTCAGTCCGCGCGCCCGCAGCACCGAGTTCTCCAGGGGACGGAACACCAGCAGCTCGATGCCGACTCCGACCACGAAGATCAGCATGATGCCGGCGAACACCATCGAGATGTCGGACAACGACATGCCGTTGTGCAGGAACTGGCCGAGGCCCTCACCGAGCTCGGGCGAGGTCGCGATCAGCTCGGCGGCCATCAGCGACCGCCAGGAGAACGCCCAGCCCTGCTTGAGGCCACCGAGGAACCCGGGCAGCGCGGCCGGCAGCAGGATGTACCGGATCCCGCCCAGCCGGCCCGCACCGAGCGCCTTGCCGACCCGCGGCAGGATCGGCGGCACCTGGTCCAGTCCGGACACCAGCCCGTTCGCGATCGACGGCACCGCGCCCAGCAGCACGACCCAGTAGATGGCCCGGTCGTTCAACCCGAACCACAGGATCGCGGCCGGCACCCAGGCCACCGACGGCAGGCTCTGCAGCCCCGAGACCAGCGGCCCGATCCCCCGGCGTACGACCTTGATGTTGGCGATCGCCAGGCCCAGCGGTACGGCGATCACGAGCGACAGCGCGAAGCCGATCACGGCCCGGTGCACCGACACCCAGAACAGTTCCAGGATCTTGCCGCTTGTCACCAGTTGCCAGATCTGCCCCCACACGTCGGCCGGTGCGGGCAGCTTGAACTCGGGCCAGAACGCGGCCGCCCACAACAGCTGCCACACGACGACAAACAGCGCGATCGCACCGATCGGTGGTAGCACTCGCGCAGCGAGCCGCCTGATCCGCGAGCCCTCCGCCGCGATGACCGGCGTGTCCAGCGCATCCAGGCCGGCCTCGACCGACCCGTGTTCCAGAACCTCAGGCTGCGGCATGGCTGCTGATCACCTTGCGCAGTGCGGCGTTGATCTCGTCGACCGCCTCGGCCTCAGGCAGGTTCTCCGCATCCCACTCGCGCACGACCCGGCCGGGCCGCGACGACAGCAGTACGACGCGCTGCCCGAGCCGCACGGCTTCACGGACGTCGTGCGTGACGAACAGGATCGCCGTACCGGTGGCACGCCAGATCCGCAGCAGCTCACCCTGCAGCACGTCACGCGTGATCGCGTCCAGCGCCGAGAACGGCTCGTCCATCAGCAGCAACGACGGCTTGCCCGTGCCGGAGCCGGTGTTGTCGGTCGTCGACGCGAGCGCCCGAGCCAGCGCAACCCGCTGCCGCATGCCGCCGGACAGCTCGTGCGGCCGCTTGTCGCCCAACCCGGCCAGCCTGACCAGCTCCAGCAGCTCGGCAGCCTTCGCACGCCGCTGCGACTTGGGTAGGCCGGCCATCCGCAAAGGCAGCTCGACATTCCCGGCGGCCGTCAGCCACGGCATCAGCGCCGGCTCCTGGAAGACGACGGCCGGCCGCGACGAGTTCAGCTCGATCCGGCCAGTCGTCGGCTGGTCCAGGTCCGCGACCAGGTTGAGCAACGTGGTCTTGCCGCAGCCCGAAGCCCCGAGGAGGCAGATGAACTCTCCGGCCCCGACCTCGAGATCGACGCCGTCCAGCGCCACGACCGCCTTCCGGCCGGTCCCGAACGCCTTGCCCACTTGGTGGAACCGCACCGGACTCACCACACTGTCCGACACCGTCCGATCGGACTCAACTATCGCGGTCATGGGGCCTCCCGGCCTGGACTGAGGAGTGGAGGGAGCGAAGCGACTGGAACGACGAGGGAAGGCCGGGAGGCAAAGCCCCATGACCCGCCGCGCCGGAGGCGTGGCATCGATACGGTCATGGGGCCTCCCGGCCTGGACTGAGGAGTGGAGGGAGCGAAGCGACTGGAACGACGAGGGAAGGCCGGGAGCCAAGGCCCCATGACCCTGCCGGTGCCGAAGGCCCGGCCGAAAGCACTGTCATGGCTGCCTCCTCATGGCTGCGTGAGCTACTTCGTGTCCAGGCCGGCCGCGTCGACGGCCGGCTTGCCTGCCTTGCTGAGTACGTCGTTCAGCGGGCCGAGGTCGGCGAACCCGGCCACCGCCGGCGCCTCCTTGGCGATGCCCGCGGTGACCTGGTCCTTGGCCAGCTGCGGGAACGTGGACGCGATCGGGTCCGCGGTGATCTGGATGTTCTCGAACGCGCGGTCGATCACGTCCGGCTTCAGCGCCTTGCCGGTCGCCTCCTTCAGCTGCGCGTTCACCACGGTCTTGGCCGCCGCCTTGTCGGTGTTGGCGAAGTCGATCGACGCCACCAGGCCGCTCAGCAGCGCCTTCACCGTCTCCGGGTGCTCCTGCAGGAAGTGGGTCCGGACGATCAGCACCGTGGTCGGGAACTTGCCGTCCGGCCAGAGCGTGGCCTCGTCCAGCAGCACCTTCGCGCCGGCGTCCAGAACGAGTCGCGACGACCACGGCTCGGGCAGCCAGGCGGCGTCGATGTCACCCTTCTTGAACGCATCCAGGGTCTGGGCGTTCTCCAGGTTGGTCACCTTGACCTTGCCGGTCAGGTTCTTCTCGGCCAGCCACTTCTTCAGCGAGACGTCCTGGGTGTTGCCGAGCTGCGGGGTGACGACGGTCTTGCCGACCAGGTCCTCGGGCTTGGTGATCGTCGACCTGACCACGAGCTGCGCGCCGCCGGACGTCGTACCGGCGATCAGGCGGACCGCCTCACCGTTCGACTTCGCGTAGGCGTTGATCGCGGGACCGGAGCCGATGAACGACGCGTCCAGCGAGCCGCCGAGCAGCGCGCCGACCGCCTCCGGACCGGCGTTGAACTTGGTCGGCACCAGCTTGGTGTTGCCGAGCTCCTTGGTGAACAGGCCCTTGCCGAGGCCGACGAGCGCGGCGGCATGGGTGACGTTCGGGAAGTAGCCGAGCCGGAGCTCGGTGGCCGGGCCCTTGTCGGACGAGGCGGCCGGGGTCTCGTCCTTGTCCGCCCGGGAGCAGCCGGCGGCGGCAACCGCGAGGGCCAGAGCAGCAACGAGGAGACGGGCAGGACGGAAGCTGGAGATGCGCACAGGAAGACCTTCAGTTGCGGGCGGCCGGACGGCCGCGGGCGGAAGAGAAAGCGCAGGTCAGGAGACGGTTTCGAGGTCACGCTCGTCGTCGAGGAGACGCTCGGCCTCAGCGACCGCGCGGCGGCCGGCGAACCGGATGCCGTAGACGACGACCGCGGCCCAGCCGAGGACGAGAGCGCCGTACACCGCGTAGCGCGGCGCGGTGGCCACGTCGAGGCCGTTCAGCAGCGTGCGGGCGTTGGTCAGGATCAGCACCAGGCCGACACCGACACCGAGCCAGCGGGTGGCGAGCCGGGACACCAGCCAGGCCGCCAGCGGCGCCGCGAGAACGCCGCCGATCAGCAGCGCACCGACGATGCTGAACGGCAGGTTCTGCCGGCCGAGTCCGAACAGGAACCCGACGCTGGCCGCGACCGAGACGATGAACTCGGCGGCGTTCACCGAGCCGACCGCGCGCCGGGGCGCCAGCTTGCCGCTGCTGAGCAGTGCCGAGTTCGCGACCGGGCCCCAGCCGCCACCACCGGTGGCGTCGATGAACCCGGCCACCAGACCCAGCGGTCCGAGGAACTTGCCGGCCGGCCGGCCCTCCACGATCGCCCGCACCTTCCCGGTCGCGAACCGGGCCAGGATGTAGACACCGAGCAGAAGCAGCAGGCCGGCCACCCAGACCGAGGCGGACTCGGTCGACAGGCTGGACAGGAACGTCGCGCCGGCGAACGCGCCGACACCACCCGGCACCCCGATCAGCGCGACCACGCGCCAGTCGACGTTGCCGAACCGCCAGTGCGACAGTCCCGAGGCGAGGGTGGTGCCGACCTCGGCGAGATGGACGGACGCGGACGCGACGGCCGGGGTGATCCCGGTGATCAGCAGGGCGGTGCTGGCGGTGACGCCGTACGCCATGCCGAGGGTGCCGTCGACGAGCTGGGCGATCGAGCCCAGCAAGGCGATCAGGATGAGACGACGCACGGAGCTGCTCCTACGGGTCGGGAGGAGACGCGGACGGAAGGCGGAAGGTCCTACGCCGAGGTCAACAACCCGAAGAGTTCACGCGCAGCAGGTCGACGTGCCGGCGGCGCGTGAGCGCGGCGCCGGGAGCGTTCGAGGTGACCTGCATGCATCCATGAAAGCGGACAAAGTCGAGTAACATGCTCAGGTTTCGCCATGTGAGACGACAAGTCGCGAAGTGAGACAAACGATCATTTTCGATCATCGTCCGGATCTGGTCAGGAATGTTGAAAGCCCGCCCCCCAGCTGCCTAGGGTCCTCGGGGTGCCGAGACGAGCCTGAGGAGCCTGATGCACGTGCCGGACGGATGGACGCCTGGTGGTCCGTTGACTGCCCGATCCCTCAAGACTGAGTACGCCGTCCGCCCGTTAGGCACTGATGTGACCAGGCCGCGGCTGAGCTGGGTCGCCACGGCTCCGGGGTACGGCGCGACGCAGTCGGCGTACCAGGTCCTCGTGGCTACGTCGCCGGAGCTGCTGACGCCGGAGAGCGCGGATGTGTGGGACTCCGGCAAGGTGGCGTCGGCGCGGACCTTCGGCATCGAGTACGACGGCCCGACGGCACCCCGCACGCGCTACCACTGGACCGTGCGGCTGTGGGACGGCCTTGACCGCATCGGCGAGTGGGCCGAGCCGGAATGGTTCGAGACCGCTCTCCTCGACGAGGGGTTCGGCGACGCCCGCTGGATCGGCGGCGCGGTCGACAGCGCTCCGCTCCTGCGCCGGGCCTTCGCGGTCGACGGGACAGTACGGCGAGCGCGCTTGTACGCGAGCGGCCTCGGGTACGCCGACCTCCGCCTCAACGGCCAGGCGGTGAGTGACGCGGTCCTCGACCCCGGCTTCACCGCCTACGACCACACCGTCCTCTACACCACGCACGACGTCACCGACCTGCTGCGCGCCGGCGACAACGTGGTCGGCGCCGAACTCGGCCGCGGGTTCTTCGGTCTGACGAGCCCGAATGTCTGGCGCTGGCACCAGACCGCCTGGACCGCCGACCCACGCCTGATCGCGCGCCTGGTGATCGAGTACGACGACGGCCGCACCGCCGAGGTGATCACCGACGAGACCTGGCGCATCACCGGCGGCCCGACGCTCTCCGACTCCCTGTACCTCGGCGAGACGTACGACGCCCGCCGCGCCCTCCCCGGCTGGGACACGTCCGCCTTCGACGCCTCGGCATGGTCCGCAGCCACCGTGGTCGACGCACCGAGGGGCAAGCTGGTCGCGCAGGCGCACGAGCCGATCCGGGTGATCGAGACCGTCGACCCGATCGAGCTCACCGAGGCCGGCCCCGGGGTGTGGGTGGCCGACTTCGGCCGGACCGTGGCCGGCTGGACCAGGCTCACCGTGACCGCTGCCGCTGGTACGACGATCAGCCTGACGCACGGCGAGACGGTTGCCGACGGCAACGTGGTCGCGGTCAACGGGCACGTCGAGGGCGACCGGATCCAGCGTGACGAGTACATCGCCGCCGGCCAGGGCGTCGAGACCTGGGAGCCGCGTTTCTCCTACAAGGGTTTCCGCTACGTCCAGATCGAAGGACTCGCGGAGCGTCCGGACGTGGCGATGCGGGTCGTCAACTCCGACGTTCCGACGGTGACCAGGTTCGCCTCGACGCAGCCGTCGTACGAGCAGTTCGACCAGGCGATGCGCCGGACGATCCTGAGCAATCTGCACGGGATCCCGACCGATACGCCGTTGTACGAGAAGAACGGCTGGACCGGTGACGCGCAGGTGGGCGGGCCGACGATGCTGGCCGCGTTCGACCTGGCCCGGTTCTTCACCAAGTGGCTCGGCGACATCCGGGACAGCCAGGTCGCGTCGGGACAGTTGCCGGTGATCGTCCCGTCCAGCGGCTGGGGGTTCACCGATCTCTCCCCCGCGACCGAGTGGCCGACGGTCTATCCGTTCCTGCTGCGCGAAATGCATCGCTCGTACGGCGATGACCGGCTGCTGCGCGAGCACTGGGAACCGCTCACGCGCTACCTGTCGTGGGAGCTCGACCGGGTCGAGGACGGGCTGTCCGTCAGCGTGCTCGGCGACTGGCTCCCACCGGGCTACGGCCGGGGCCCGGCGCCGGAGGACCGGCGGCTCACGGGGACGGCGTACCTGTACCGGGCCTTGCTCGCGGCGGCGGAGATCGGCGACATCATTGGGCAGTCCAACGACTATCGCAAGGCGGCGACCGAGCTCGCCGACGGTCTGAACCGCGCGTTCCTGGATCGCGAGGCCGGCCGGTATCGGTCCGCCGATGACCCGGACTACCGGCAGACGTCCAACGCCCTACCGCTGGCGTTCGGGATGGTGCCCGGCGAACTGGTCGAGCGGGTCGCCGCCAACCTGGCCGCCGACGTCGAGGCGCGAGGCTTCCATCTCAACACCGGGTGCCTGGGCGTCGGCGTACTGCTGCCGGTTCTCACCGCGCACGGATACGGCGAGGTGGCGACGAAGGTCGCGTTGCAGCGGACGTACCCGAGCTGGGGCTACTGGTTCGAGCTCGGCGCGGACACGATGTGGGAGAAGTGGGAGGACGACTCCCGCTCACGGAACCACTACTTCCAGGGCACCGTCGTGCAATGGATCTTCGAGAACGTCGCCGGTCTCCGCAACGTCGACGCCGGCTGGGAGCGGATCGTGGTCCGACCGGACGCGCGGGGCGAGGTGGACTCCGCCGGCATCCGGACCGAGACGATTCGCGGCCGGGTGTCGGTCGTCTGGAAGAGGACGAGCCGGGTGCTGTCGGTGGAGGTCCAGGTCCCGGTCGGTACGACGGCCGAGGTCCACGTACCGTCCGCGGCTGCCTCGGACGTCACCGCCGTACCGGGTCCCTTTGTGAGCGAGCCGGCGTACGAGGACGGCTACACGATCTACACGGTGCCGGCCGGGCAGTGGAGCTTCACGAGTCGCTCGGCGTGACCCGCGTGAAGAGGAGGTCGCGGCACTCGCGGCCCTCGGCCTGGGCGCGGGTCTCGAACTTTGTCACCGGCCGCCATTCCGGTCGCGGGGCCCAGCCGTCGTACTGGTTGCGCAGCAGCGGCTCGGCCTCGCAGATCTCGAGCATCCGGTCCGCGTAGTCCGCCCAATCGGTGGCCAGGTGCAACGTCCCGCCAGGCTGCAGCCGGGACGCCACCAGCGCGACGAACCCGCGCGTGACCAGGCGCCGCTTGTGGTGCCGCTTCTTCGGCCACGGGTCCGGGAAGTAGATGCGTACGCCGGCCAGCGTGCCGGGGGCCACGTGGTCCCGGAGGAAGTCGAGCGCGTCGCCGTGCAGCAGCCGGACGTTGTCGAGGTCGTACTTCTCCACCCACAACATCAACTGGCCGAGCCCGGCCGGATACACCTCCGCGGCCAGGTGATTCAGCTCCGGCGCCGCCACCGCGAGCTGAGCCGTCGCGTCGCCCATCCCCGACCCGATCTCCAGCACGGTCGGCGCGTCCCGCTCGAACCACGCGGCGAGATCGACCCGCCCCGGCGGCAACTCCTCCAGCCGCCGTCCCAGCTCGGACCAGTGCGTCTCCCAGACACGCTTCTGTCCAACCGTCATCCGCACACTCCGCCGGACGTGGCTGAAAACGCCCTCCTGCCTGACCTGATCCACTGCATTCACCAGCAGGAGTCTATTAGTCGTCCCAGAACAGACGGGCGACGGTGTTGGAGGCGTGGCGGGTGAGGCGGAGGTAGTCGTCGGAGAAGCGGCTGGTTTCGCCCGGCGGGTAACCGCAGATCTGGGCGACGGCGGCCAGGTCGCGGGGGTCACGGGGCAGCGAGTCACTGGCCCTGGCCCGGACGAGCATGATCGCGTTGCGGATCCGGGTGGCCATCTCCCAGGCCCGGCGGAGGATGTCCGCCTCGGTCGGGTCGATCAGGTCGGCCTCGACCCCGGCCTGCAGTGCGCCGAGGGTGCGCGTCGTCCGGAGACTCGGAACCCGGTGTGCCTCGCGCAACTGCAGCAGCTGCACGGTCCACTCGATGTCGGCGAGTCCACCGCGGCCGAGCTTCGTGTGCGTGGCCCGGTCGGCGCCGCGCGGCAGCCGTTCCGCGTCGACCCGCGCCTTGATCCGGCGGATCTCCATCACATCGCGCTCGCTGACCCCGTTCGCCGGGTAACGCAACGGGTCGATCAGTTCGCGGAACGACTGACACAGATCCGCGTCACCACAGAGCGGATCGGCCCGCAGCAACGCCTGCGCCTCCCACACCGCCGACCAACGCGCGTAATAGGACGCGTACGACGCCAACGTCCGGACCAACGGTCCCTGGCGGCCCTCGGGACGCAGGTCGGCATCGACCGCGACCGCCGGATCCGCGCCGGGCAATGCCAGCAGCCTCCGGAACTCGGTCGCCGCCTGAGTGGCGAAGTCCGTCGCCGCCTTCTCGTCCGCACCCGGCTTCGGGTCGTGCACGAACATCACGTCCGCGTCGCTGCCGTACCCGAGCTCGTGCCCGCCGAACCGGCCCATCGCGACGATCGCCATCCTGGTCGGCTCCGGCTGTCCCTTGGCAATCGTCCGGCGCGCAACCTCCAACGCTGTCGTGAGCGTTCCGGCCGTGATCACAGTCAGCGCCAGCCCGACCGCCTCGACATCGAGCAACCCGGACAGATCCGCGGCGGCCACGCGGAACAGCTCACGTCGCCGGACCGCCCGGATCGCGGCCACCGCGGCCTCGGGCTCGTCCTGCCGGCCGGCGGCCGCGGACATCTCCGTCAGCAAGGCCTCCGGCGTCCGTGGCACGAGCTCGCGTTCGTCGGCGAGCATCGCGGTCGCCTCGGGCGCGCGCTGCAACAGGTCGACGGCGTACCGGCCGCTCGCGAGCAGGTGGGCGAGCCGCTCCGCCGACGCGCCCTCGTCACGCAGCTGACGCAGGTACCACGGCGTCGACCCGAGGGAGTCGGAGATGGTCCGGAAGGCGAGCAGTCCGGCATCCGGATCCGGCGACTCCGCGAACCAGCCGAGCATCGCGGGCAGCAGCGCCTTCTGGATCGACGATCGCCTCGACACGCCCTCGGACAGTGCCTCGATGTGCCGCAGTGCGGAAGCGGGATCGGCGTACCCGAGCGCGGTCAGCCGCTGCTTCGCGGCTTCGGGTGTCAGCCGCACCTCCTGGCCGGGGATCCGCGCGACAGCCGCAAGGAGCGGTCGGTAGAACAGTTTCTCGTGCAGCCGTCGCACCTCGAGCGCGTGCTTCTTCCAGGCCGCGGTCAGCTCGGTGATCGGGTTCTTCGTGAACCCGAGCGAGCGGCCGAGCCGGCGCAGGTCCGCTTCGTCGTCGGGGACCTGATGCGTACGCCGCAACCTGTACAGCTGGATGCGGTGCTCCATCGACCGCAGGAACCGATAGGCGTCCGCGAGTACGGCGCCATCCGTGCGGCCGACGTACCCGTTCGTGGTGAGTGACTCCAGCGCGACGAGCGTCGTACCGCTGCGGACCGCTTCGTCGCTGCGGCCGTGGACGAGTTGCAGGAGTTGTACGGCGAACTCCACGTCGCGCAGACCGCCCGGACCGAGTTTGAGCTGGCGATCGACGTCGGCCGCCGGGATGTGGTCGATGACGCGCCGCCGCATCGCCTGGACGTCGCCGACGAACCCTTCGCGGTCGGCCGCCGACCACACCAGCTCCGCGGTCTTCTCGGCGTACTGCTGACCGAGCTTCGCGTCGCCCGCGACCGGACGGGCCTTGAGCAGGGCCTGGAACTCCCAGGTCTTGGCCCAGCGCTGGTAGTAGGCGAGATGACTGTCGAGAGTTCGAACCAACGGGCCGGACTTGCCTTCCGGGCGCAGCGCGGCGTCGACCGGCCAGAGCGTGCCTTCACCGGTGTGGTCCGAGCAGATCCGCATCGCTGCGGCGGCTAGCTGGCTCGCAGTCTTGAGCGCGGGCAGTTCCGGCTCACCATCGAGCGGCTCGGCGACGAAGAGTACGTCGACGTCGCTGACGTAGTTCAGCTCGCGGCCGCCACACTTGCCCATGGCAATGATCGCCAGACGGCAGTCGGCGGCGCCCGGATGAGC
The DNA here is from genome assembly GCF_055562215.1 of Kribbella sp. NPDC020701. Taxonomy (NCBI): domain Bacteria; kingdom Bacillati; phylum Actinomycetota; class Actinomycetes; order Propionibacteriales; family Kribbellaceae; genus Kribbella; species Kribbella sp. NPDC020701. The sequence continues at coordinate 157,892 of NZ_JBVHFT010000019.1, forward strand.
CGCGAAGTAGTTGTTGCGGGCGATGTGCAGGGCGGTCTCGAGCGCTCCCCCGGCCAGGTCGGCCAGGACCGCGGCCACTTCGTCGACCAGCAGCCCTTCGGCCAGGTCGCGCGCGGCCAGCCGGAGCAGGAGCCGCCGGTACTCGACCCGGAGCGCGTCGACCGGGTTCTCGGCGTCGACGGCCTTGGCGAGCTTGGCAGCGACGTCCTCGACCGACGGACGGGCACCCGCCAGCGCAGGGTCCGCCAGGTCGTACCAGTGCCGCGGATGTACGCCGAGATGCCGGCCGAGCGCCTCACTCGCGCCGAGCACGAACACCAGCCGGCGCCGGAAGCCGTCGTCCACCTCGAGCGTGCGCGCGAAAGCGGCGAGGTCGTACTGATGCCGATGCAGCGCCTCGGCCATCCCGCACAGCCCGTGCAGCGCGAGATCCGGATCCGCCGACTCCGACAAACTGGTGATCAACTGCTCGGTCACCATCGGGCTGCGGGCATCGAGCGCGTCCAGCTGCTCCAGCATCACCCCGGCCCGCCGCGGATCCGCGAAACCGAGCCGAACCAGCCGACCTTCCCACGAACCCCGCCGAGCCTCAGCCACCTCTGCAGGCTACCCAAACGCCCCCGCACCGATGCGCCCGGGCTCAACCTCTGCCGAACCCCTCATACTCAGTGTTATGAGATCGCGAAGAGATCGCGGGATGATTGCGGTCAATACACGGTGTCGTGTAGCGGATTCGCGCAGTAATCGGCATGATGGCTTCTCATGGTCATGATGACGGGGTCGCTCGCGGTGCGGGGCACGGTGGTCTGGTTGACGCCCCAGCAGGGTGGGCGAGTGTCCGGGCCGCCTGAGCCGGACTACGACTACGACTACACAGCTACCGCTTTCCTGCCGCCGCGGACGGCTGAGGACGGTCAGGCCGGGATCGCGCTGCGCCGGTTCGCGCCGGGCGCCTGGCGGACGCCGGCCGAGGGGATCCTCGTGCCAGGCAAGGGAAACCGGGCCCAGCAGGTGATCCCCGGCTGCATGGTGGTGATCACCGAAGGGGTCCGCCCGGTCGGCCTGCTCACGGTCGAGGAAGTGCACGCCCTCGCCGCCGACGGCACCCCGGTCATCGCACCCAGGGAAGAGCCGCCGCTGCCGGTTGTCACACCTCCTGCCCCGGGCGAGGCGCCGTACCGGCACTCCACCGCGGCGTCCCGCTGGACCTCACAGCACGCCTCGGACGACGCACCTCCGGAGCCGGCCAAAGTCTGAACACACTCTGTCGCAGTGCTCCTACTGAGTACGGTCATCGGTGCCGTGAGCAACGGGCTGCCGGTGCTCGACCGGATCGCGGCCTCGCCCCGGCAGCCCGTCAGGGTGCTCGCGGTCCTGATCGGTTGATCAGAAGGCGAACTGGTTCAGTACGGCGAACTTGTCCGCCGCGCCCTCGTTGGAGACCGCGACGACGCGCCGGGTGATGGTGTGTGCGCCACCGGCCGGCAGATCCAGCTTGAACTTGCTCATCGTCCAGATCGCCTGCGAATACCCGGTGAACGCTCCGCTGTCGGCGCCGTACACCAGCCCGTAGGTCTGGTTGTCCGCGCCGGTCCCGGACTGCCCGATCCAGCGCTTCGCATCCGGCGTCTGGGCGAACGGACCACCGGTGGTGACCGGCGCGTTACCCGACACCGCCGAGCGTGACCCGGCACCGTCGTGGTCGAGCGCGTCGCCGGCCCACACCGTCAGCGGCGCACCCGTCGCGTTGGTGAAGGTCGTCGCCGCCGTGACGAACTGCTCGTCGGCGGTCGCGGTGTACGTCGTGACCACCTTGAGGTTCGGGTTCTCCGCCGAGGTCCCGGTGGCCTGGACGACCGCCTTCTCGCCGGTGTTCTCGACGATCCGTACATCGGTCGACCGCACCTGCAACTGCTGCCAGGCGCTGCCGCCGGTCGGCTCGGTGGTGCTCACGTACGGCAGGTTGATCCAGTCCAGCTGGTCCGGCTGTCCGGTGATCGCCATGTCGACGACCTTGCCGGGCGTGGACGGCGCCATCTGCGAGTCCTGGAAGACCTTCGCGATCGCCATCGCGAGGTGCTTGTTCTCGATCACGATGTCACCGACGCCGCCCTCGACCAGACCGCTGGGCAGCCGCTTGCCGATACTCGCGTCGACGTTGACCGGCGTCACCTCGAGATCGGCCTGGTACGTGCCGCTGTCACCGGCCTCGATCTCCTTGGCCGCGGTCGCGAAGCCGAGCTGCGCGACCTGGACGGTGTACTTGCCCGCGCCCTGCGACAAACCGACCTGGTAGTTGCCCGCAGCATCGGTCGTCGTGCGGCCGACCGCCGTACCGTCCTGCACGACCAGCACTGTGCTGTTCGCCGCGGGTGCACCGGTGGTCTTGTTCTTCACCGTTCCGGCCACCAGCGGCCACGGCTTGGCGGTCGTTCCGCCCGGCGTGAAGGCGTACAGGTTGCCGTCGAACGCGCCCGCGACCACGGTGTTGCCGCTGACCGCCGGCCCGGCCGACACCCAGGTGCCGATGTCCTGCGACCACAACGGCTGACCGGTCCGTGCGTCGAGCGCGTAGAACCCGCCACTGTTGGCGCCGACGAACAGCGTGTTCCCGGACAGCGCCGGCGAGGTGAACGAACCACCCCGGTACTGCGAACCCGGCAGCAACTGGTCCCAGATCACTGCACCCGTGGTTGCGTTCAGCGCGGTGACCGCGCCACTCGGGAAGGACATGTAGACCGTGTTGCCGTTGATCGCTGCAGCGGCCGGCGTCGCGCCACTGCTCACCAGCGACGGGTGCGAGCTGGTGTAGGTCCACAAGGTCGCACCGGTCGCACCGTCACGGGCGACGATGCCGTTGTTCGAGCCGATGAACACCTTGCCGTCGGCCGCGGACGGGATGCCGTCCTGCCAGCCGCCGAGGGACTCGGTGCCCTGCCACAGCCTCGCGCCGGTCTTCAGGTCGTACGCGATCACCCGGTCGGCGGTTTCGTTGCCGACGTACACCCGTCCGTCGGAGACCGCCGGTGTGCCGTCGCTCATCGTGGCACCGGTCATCGGTGCGGCCCAGGCCCGCTCGCCCGTCTTGGCGTCGAGCGCCAGCAGCAAACCAGCCGCCGCCTCACCGAACCGCGTCTGGTACGGGAACAACACCTTGCCGTCGGCAACCGTCACGCCGTAGTACCCGTAGGTGCGCTGGTTGTTGCCTTCCGGCGCGGCCTCGGGGTCGTGGCGCCACTTCAGCTGGCCGGTCTTCGCGTCGACCGCGAACAGGGTTCCGCGCAGGGTCGGGACGTAGACGAGACCGTCCGACACCGCCACGCTCCCGTGCACCGACGACGGCACGGTGTAGCTCCACAGCTTCTTGCCGGTGGCCAGCGAGACCGCGTGGACCGCGCTGTTGCCATCACCGTTCTCGTCCCGCGTCCCGGCGTACACGACGCCGTTCACGATGGCCGGCGAACCGGTGAGGAAGGTGCCCTTGGTGCGGTACGACCAGGCCAGCCGCTGACCGGCCGCGATCGCGTCGGTGGCGACACCGCTGTGCGATTCGTTGCCGTGGTGCTGCGACCAGTTCGCTCCGGCGATCGGCTGGATCGCCTTCTCGCCGGTCAGCGTGAAGTCCGACGTCCGGGTCCAGGTCGCGCCGGTCTTGTCCGCGGCCTCGACGACGATGCGGTGCTGGCCGGCCTTCGTGCCGTGCGGCAGGTCGGCGTACCAGGTGAACTCGCCGGTGGACTGAAGTGACCGCCATGAGCCGTTGTCCAGCCGGTAGCGAACCCGGACCGGGTTGTCGGTGGTGTCGTAGGCGTTCACCTGGATCCCGGGGAACCGGTCCAGCGGGACCGCGGTGCCCGGTGCCGGCGAGACGACGGTCAGATCCTTCTCCGCGCCGTAGATCCGGAACGGGTTGTCGAAGGCCTTGCTGTCCATGTGCACGAAGCGGAACCCGCGGGGCGAGTTGTCGATCGTGTACGAGCTGGACACCGTCTGGATGTGCTTCGCGGTGCCGGCGAAGTCGCTCTTCGGCTCCACGTCGTTGGAGTGCTCGTGGCCGACCAGGATCAGCTCGGCGCCGTACTGCTCGAGCACCTTGCCGTACTCGTCGTACACCGAGGGCGAGCCGAACGGCACGTTCATCGGCTGGTGGGTCAGCACGACCAGGTGCTTGCCAGGCTTCATGTTCCGGGCGAGGTCGGCCTTGACCCATTCCAGCTGCTCGGCGAACGGTGCGGCGCCGTTGTTCTCCAGGACCAGGAAGTGCCGGTCGCTGTAGTCGAACGAGTACCACTCCGGGCCGACGTGCTTGCGGTAGTTGTTGATGCGAGCGGCGTACGTCGCTCCCGCGGCGTACTCGTGGTTGCCGACGGCCGGCCAGACCGGGACCTTCGAGTTCGCGGTCCCGCGCTGGTAGGTGTCGAACTCCGCATCGGTGGCGTTGTTCGTCAGGTCACCGCTGACCTGGATGAAGGCGAGCTTCTGCTGGGTCGAGTTGATCTCGGTGATCTGCTCGGGCAGCTGCGCGTTGACGTGCGGGTCGGCGACGTTGGCGAAGGTGAACCCACCGCTCGCGGACGCCTTGTCCTTGCGGAGGCCGAAGTTGACCTCCTGGCCGGCGCCGTCGGCCAGCTGACCGAGGTTCCGGAAGAACTTCGGCGTCATGTTGTCGTCGGTGCCGACCGAGTAGCCGGCCGGCTGGGTGACGAACACCAGGTCGACGTCCCGGCGCTCGACGGCCGTCGAGAACGTGTAGTGACCGTTGGCGTCGGTGACGACACTCTGCTGACCGTCCGACACGCTGACGCCGGCGATCCCGACCTCACCGTTGTCGATCCGGTTGTCGGCATCGCGATCCTCGAAGACCGTGCCGGTGATGGTGGCGCTGGGCCCGTCAACGGCGTCCGCGACCACGCCGGTAAGGGGCACCGCGACAACCAGGACGGCCAGGCCGCCGGTCACGCCGTACAAGAGTTTGTGCCACCTCGTCGTGGCGAGTGGATGATCGTTCGACCTGTGGAACAGGCGGATCATGACAGGAAGAACCTTTCTGCGAACCAGTAGAGGCCGAAGGCGGCGACGACCCCGGTCGCCGAGCGAACCACCGGAACCGCGACGCGGGTCCGGCGAATCATCAGGACCAGTGGGAACACGGCGAGCAGCAGCAACGCCTGGCCCACCTCGATGCCGACGTTGAAGCTCAGCAGCGAGACGAGCAGTTCCGGGCTGACCTGGGCGGTGATCCGCAGCGACCCGGCGAAGCCGAGCCCGTGCAGAAGACCGAAACCGAAGACCACCGGGAGCCGGTGGCGGGTGGAGCCGAGCAGGTTCTCCACCGCGACGAAGGCGATCGAGAGCGCGATCAGCGGTTCGACGATCACCGCCGGTACGGCGAGCCCGCCGAGCAGCGTGGAGACCAGCGTGACGCTGTGCGCCACGGTGAACATCGAGATCACCTGGACCAGGCCGCGCAGGCTGCCGGCGCCGAGGATCAGCGCGACCACGAAGAGCACGTGATCGAGCCCGAGCAGGATGTGCTCGACGCCCATCTTCCCGAACTGCAGGCCGGAGCCGGCCATCGTGTTGTCGCCGGCGGTGAAGTCGTGATGCGAGCGATCGAAGACGGTCCGGCCGGAAGCGTCGCCGAAGGTGTACTCGACCAGGTTGGTGTGATCGTCGGCGACTGCCTCGGCGGTGTCGAAGACGTCGTACTTCAGGCTGAACGCGCCGGCCGATCCCGGGCAGTCGAACACCAGCCCGAGCTCGGCGTACGCCTTGGTGGCTCGTTCACCGACCGCGGTCGTCTCGAGCGCCGACTCACACGCGGCGCCGTCCACGGACACGACCACGCGGTCGTGCAGGTACTCCGCGATCCGGTCCTTGGCGTTGTCCAGCGCCTGCGCCCGCTGACCGTCGTCAGTCGCCGGCGCACCGAGATCCACGGCCCGCGCGAGTACGTCGTACTCCAAGCTGAGCAACCAGGTCACCCGACTGCCGTCCTGGTGCACATCGGAGTAGCCGGTAGACGCGATCACATGAGCCGAAGCCGACGAGGCCCCACCCAGAAACAGCAGAACCAGTAACCCCGCAACCACCAGCAGCCGCCGCATGGCCCTGATCCCACGCGACCCCGGCAACCACTAGATGACACCGCAGGAAACTATTCACCGCCACAACACGGCAAATCGCACTTTCTGACCGGTGCCCTCTGGCAACCCGCGGGCGGAGCACCCGTGGGAAGGAGACTCCTACAGGACGGGCAGGAGTTTGTTCAGTTCGAAGGGGGTTACTTGGCGGCGGTAGTCCTGCCATTCGGCGCGCTTGTTGCGGAGGAAGAAGTCGAAGACGTGTTCGCCGAGGGTTTCGGCGACCAGTTCGCTGTCTTCCATCGCGCTGATCGCCTCGGCGAGGCTGCTCGGCAGCGGCTTGATGCCGAGGGCCTTGCGCTCGCGGGCGGTGAGCGACCAGACATCGTCCTCCGCCTCGCGCGGCAGCTCGTAGCCCTCCTCGATCCCCTTCAGGCCGGCCGCCAGCATCAGCGCGAACGCGAGGTACGGGTTCGCCGCGGAGTCGAGCGAGCGGAACTCGACCCGGCTCGACTGGCCCTTGTGCGGCTTGTACATCGGCACCCGGACCAGCGCGGACCGGTTGTTGTGCCCCCAGGAGATGAACGACGGCGCCTCGTCACCGACTGCGAGCCGCTTGTACGAGTTCACCCACTGGTTCGTCACTGCGGTGATCTCGGCCGCGTGGTACAGCAGGCCGGCGATGAACGCCCGCCCGGTCTTGGACAGCTGGTACTGCGCGCCGCCCTCGAAGAACGCGTTCCGGTCACCCTCGAACAACGACATGTGCGTGTGCATCCCGGACCCGGGCTGGTCCGACAGCGGCTTCGGCATGAAGGACGCGTAGATGCCCTGCGACAACGCGACCTCCTTCACGACCACCCGGAACGTCATGATGTTGTCCGCGGTCGACAGCGCGTCGGCGTACCGCAGGTCGATCTCCTGCTGGCCCGGCCCGCCCTCGTGGTGGCTGAACTCGACCGAGATGCCCATCGACTCCAGCATCGTGATCGCCTCGCGGCGGAAGTCGTTGCCGATCCCCTGCGGCGTGTGGTCGAAGTACCCGGAGGAGTCGACCGGCTCCGGCGTCGTACCGGCGGCGCCGACCAGCGACTTGAACAGGTAGAACTCGATCTCGGGGTGGGTGTAGAAGGTGAAGCCCAGGTCGGCCGCCTTCGACAGGGTCCGCTTCAGCACGTGCCGCGGGTCGGCGAACGACGCGGACCCGTCCGGCATGTTGATGTCGCAGAACATCCGCGCGGTGCCCATCGTCTCGCCCCGCCAGGGCAGGATCTGGAACGTCGACGGGTCCGGCTTGGCCAGCATGTCCGCCTCGGTCACCCGGGCGAACCCCTCGATCGCGGAGCCGTCGAACCCGATCCCCTCGGCGAACGCGCCCTCCAGCTCGGCCGGCGCCACCGCCACCGACTTGAGGAACCCGAGCACGTCGGTGAACCAGAGCCGCACGAAGCGCACGTCGCGCTCCTCCAGCGCGCGCAGCACGAACTCCTGCTGCTTGTCCATCAGTCCACCTCTCGCCTACCTATGGGGAGCCCTCACACAGTGTGCCCTGGCTCTGTTAAGCAGACGTTACGTGCTCGGGCGGACATGAGCTTGCACAGGGCCTAACGTGTTCCCTTGTGCAGACGATCTTCGGCGCCGGTTACCAGGTGGCGCTGATCGTGGCCGCGCTGCTGTGTGTGAGCGATCTGCTGCTCAGCACCACCCGGTTCGTCCAGTCGATCCGGCGCAAGCGGCCCGCCGAGCGGGACGTGCTCGGCCGCCGCTGGCTGCCGATCCCGGAGCTCGGGTTCGGCATGTTCGCCTTCTGCTGCCCCGGGCTGGTCACGCTCGGGCTGACCCACCACGACGCCGACAACCTGCCGACCAAGCAGATCCTGCTCGCCGCCCTGGTCTTCGGGTACGCCGGTGCCGTGCTCTCCCGGGTCGTCCGGACACCAGGCCCCGGCGGCCGGCGGTTCCGGCTACGCGCCGGCCTGCTCCTTGGCCTGCCGGCTCTCTTCGGCCTGGTCTTCGGGCTGTCCGCCTTCTGATCCCCGCCGCCGCTGGAACCACGGCACCACCCGCTCGAGCGGCGCGAACGCGAGCCAGCAGACCACGGTCGGCAGGAAGTGGATCAGCAGGATCGCCGTGTTCGCCGCGTGGAACCCGAGGAAGAACAGCGCCCCGAGCAACTGCCACCGACCCTTGAGCCAGAGGATCACCGGCGAGAAGAACTCCGCGATGATGCCGACCCACTGCATCACGTGCAGCATCCACGGGTGGTGCAGCAACCACTCCCCGACCGGGTGCGGCCGCCGTACGATCGCCCAGGTCAGGATCGCGCTGTTCGGCCAGGCGAGCGTCCACCCGGCACCACGGAGCTTGGCGATCGCGGACAGGAAGTAGGTCGCGATCACCGAGATCTGGATGCACCGGATCGCCCAGCCGGCGGCCTCGGACGTCGTCTGGTCCGCGTACGGCGAAACCTCCCGGCGCCACGTCCAGCCGCGACCCCGCGGCGCCACCGTCGGCAGCACCCAGAGCGCCACGACGAGGGCGAGGTGGTCGTGATCGACCTTGCCGTCGCTCATCCCGATCAGCACCCACCAGGTGAACGCCGGAGCGACCACCCAGCCCGCGATCCGCGGCAACCGGTTGGCCGCGCCGATCAGGCAGAACACGATCAGGACGACGTACAAGGTGGTCGTGTTCGCCACCGACGGCTTGGGCAGGTCGAGCATCCGGGCCACCAGTAGCGGCTGGTACAGGCCGGGGTGCTCGCCCTTGTCGCGGGTGTCGCGGACGAACGCGTGCATGTCGAGGATGACGAACAGGTAGAGCACCGTCCGCAGCCACGCGATCCGGGCGACGGCGATCCTCGGGGTGAACCAGTCGGCGACCCGGCCGGCTGTGGATCGGCGAGCGACGGCCTGGTCGGCGGGCTGGGCGTCTGATTGGGCGGCGCTCACCTGCGCACCTCCCAGGTCGCGAGGACCTCGGACGTCGGCGGGCCCTCGACCCGGCCCTTGACCAGCTGGGTGGTGTCCCGGATCAGTTCGAGCTTCACGTACTTCGGCCGGTCCGGATGCTTCCGCGCCCACCCATCGGCCACCGACTGCAGCAACGACGGGTCCTTGACGATCTCGCCGGTCCGGGCCTCGATCTCGGCCCGGGCAACGCCGGCGCCTTCGATGTTCAGCGGTACGTCGACCGTCGTACCGGCGTCTGTCTGCGCACTGATCCGGGTGAACGTGATCGAGGCGTCGTCGGCGATCGAACCGGCGTACTGCGACATCGGCCCGAACGGCCAGGCGTCGTCGGAGGCCCGCACCGATCCGTTGATCAGCAGGCCGATCCCGACGACCGCTACACCGACCCGGACACACTTGCCGATTCGGCCCAGCCGGACGTCCCCCGTCCGCACACCATCTGTCACGCCCGTCATTAGACCATCCTCGGTTTCGGCGGGTTATCGGTAGGGAATTTTCCAAGGTATGACCGCCCCAGAAAATATCCAACGTACCCAGACTCCGGCGCTGCCGTCCCGGCGTACCCTGCTGCGCGGCGCGGCCGCCGGCGGCGTCCTGCTCGGTGGCGTCGCCCTCCCCACCACAGCAGCCCACGCGGCTCCCGCACCGCGCTGCTACACGCGCACCGAATGGTCGGCGCGCCCGCCCAAGTCCGCCACCCAGGTGATCGGCGCACCCGACCACATCGTCATCCACCACACCGCGAGCCCGAACGTGACCGATTACTCGCTCGCGGCGGCGTACGCGGTCCAGCACTGGATCCAGGACCTGCACATGGACACCAACGGCTGGATCGACATGGGCAACCAGCTCACGATCAGCCGCGGCGGGTTCCTGATGGAGGGCCGGAGCAGCGATCGTCGGGCACCGGGACTACAACTCGACGCAGTGCCCGGGTGACGTGTTCTACGCGCGGCTGCCGGAACTGCGCGACCGCGTGGCCGCGGTGATGCCGGGCTGATAGGTGATCCGGCGGATCAGCAGCTCGAACGGTCCGCGGTAGCCGGCGCGCCGCATCCGGTCGGCCATCACCACGGTCGCCAGCCAGGTCGCGACGGCGAGCAGTGCCGTCGTGGTCGTGGTGAGCGTGCGCGACAGGTCGAGCAGGTACGGCGTGAAGACGACGGCCCACACCACGGACTGGGAGAGGTAACAGGTCAGCGAACGCTGGCCGACGGCGGCGATCGCCCGGGTGATCGGGCCTTGGCGATCGTTCAGCCGGTGTGCGATCAGGACGATCAAGGCGGCGTACCCGAAACCGCCGAAGACACCAGCGGCGTCGTGCAGCGGACCGAGGATGCGGAGCGCGCGGTCGCTCGGCTGGTCGATCATGCCGCCGACGACGAGTGAGACAGGGAGCGCGCCGACCACGGCGATGGTCAGGCCGACGATCGCCGTCGTGGTGAGCAAGGTGCGGTGCTCGGCCGGGCGCTCGAGGATGCGCCGCCGGCCGGCCCAGAGTCCGATCAGGAACGGCGTGATGAACCCGATCCACCCGAGTCCGGCGATGTACGGCTGCACGACGATGCGATCGCCGAACTGACCGAGGAAGTCCGTGGGCAGCATCGACGGATCCGCCGCGTCGGACGCGGTCGCCAGTGAGTCATCGCTCGGCAAAGCCGTGAGTACGAGCACCAGTGCGGCGACGATGAACAGCCAGCGGTCCTTCCAGCGCAGCGCCCACACGCCGAGGAAGAGGAGTACGCCGTACGCCGCGAGGATGTCGCCGATGTAGAGCAGCATCGCGTGCAGGAAGCCGAGGACCACGAGCACGAGACTCCGCCGCCACAACAGCTTCCGGATCGGCCGCCACTCCTTCCCGTCCTCCCGCTGCCGCCGGACGATCTGCGCCACGCCGTACCCGAACAACACCCCGAACATCGGAAACGCCCGCCCGTCGACGAACGTCGAGATCACCATCCCCACCGGCCCCGCATCGACCGGGAATCCTCCGAACACCCGGTCCCCGTAGATGAAGTAATGCGAGTTGGCCAAGGCAATGAATAACAACATGAACCCCCGAGCCAAGTCCGGCCCCAGCGCCCGCTCACTCAACCCAGTAGGTCCACTCATACCGCCAGTCAATCCGCTGCCCTCGGTACCCACATCCAACGAAAGTCCCCGCCCTCAGAACCTTCGTCGCTAGATTCGAAGGCATGAGAAACGTCATCGCCTTCACCGGACTGCCGGGTACCGGGAAGTCGACCCTCGCCGAGCAACTGGCGACGGAGCTCAGCGTCCCCGCGTTCGCCGGCGACTGGTTGTTCGGAGCACTCAAACCCCACGGGGTTCTGAGCGGATTGAGCCGGCCGACCTTCGTGGCGATGTACAACGACCTGCTCGAGACGCTGATGAAGCGTCAGCTGATGCTCGGCCAGTCGGCGATCCTGGACTGTCTCGTCAACGACGAGGTCGCCGACCGGTGGCAGAAGACCGCGGCGGAGTACGACGGTCGCCTCGATGTGATCGTCTGCGTTTGTACTGACGAGGGCGAGCATCGGCGGCGGCTCGAAGGACGTACCCGGGGCATCCCCGGGTGGCATGAGGTGGGGTGGGATCACGTCGAGCGGATGCGGGCCGAGTTCCCGCCGCTGAGTCGTGAACACCTCACGGTGGACGCGATGGATCCGGTCGAGGCGAACCTGCATTTGATCAAGAAGTACATCGGGCGTGGGTTCGAGCCAACGAACCAGTAATGTGCTCCCGTGCCTCAGCTTCGGGTAGCCCTCGCTCAGCTCAATGTGACCGTGGGTGACATTGACGGGAACGCGGACAAGATCGTCGCGTGGACCCGCAACGCGGTCGAGCGGGGCGCGCACGTGGTGGCGTTTCCGGAGCTCGCGCTGACCGGCTATCCGGTGGAGGACCTGGCGCTGCGGGCGTCCTTCGTGGACGCCTCCCAGGTGAAGATCAAGACCCTGGCGAAGCGACTGGCCGACGAGGGCCTCGGCGACATCGTGGTGGTCTGCGGCTACCTCGACCGCGCCAGTGGTACGGCGATGGGCATCGACCGGCTCGGCCGCCCCAAGGGCTCCCCGACCAACTCCGCCGCCGTGATCCATCAGGGCCAGGTGGTCACCAGCGCGGTCAAGCACCACCTGCCGAACTACGGCGTCTTCGACGAGTTCCGGCACTTCGTCCCCGGCAACACCCTGCAGGTGATCCGGATCCACGGCATCGACATCGCCCTGGTCATCTGCGAGGACCTCTGGCAGGACGGCGGCCCGGTCGCCGTGACCAAGGCCGCCGGTGCCGGTCTCCTGCTCGTCGTCAACAGCTCGCCGTACGAGGCCAACAAGGACGACGTCCGCGGTGACCTGGTCCGCCGCCGCGCCCGCGAGGCCGGCTGCTCGCTCGCCTACGTGAACCTGATCGGCGGCCAGGACGAGCTCGTCTTCGACGGCGACTCGCTGATCGCCGACGCCGACGGCAAGGTGTTCGCCCGCGCCCCGCAGTTCGAGCAGGGCAGCATGGTCGTCGATCTCGACCTCCCCGCCGCGACCGGTACGCCGGAAGGCACCCACGAGGGCATCGAGATCGTCCACACCGTGCTCCACGAGGACGCGCTGGCGCCGTACGAGGCGATGGACTCCGCGATCGCGCCGCGGCTGGCCGACGAGGCCGAGATGTACGGCGCGATCGTCACCGGCCTGCGCGACTACGTCCAGAAGAACGGCTTCAAGTCCGTCCTGCTCGGCCTCTCCGGCGGCATCGACTCGTCGCTGGTCGCCGCGATCGCCTGCGACGCGATCGGCCCCGAGAACGTGTTCGGCATCTCGAACCCGAGCGTCTACTCCAGCGACCACTCCAAGGACGATGCCGCCGAGCTGGCCGCGCGGACCGGGCTCAACTACCGGGTGGTGCCGATCCAGCCGATGGTGCAGCCGTTCCTGGACACGCTCGGCCTGACCGGCCTGGCCGAGGAGAACCTGCAGGCCCGGGTCCGCGCGGTGATCTGGATGGGCCTGTCGAACGCCGACGGCCACCTGGTGCTTGCCTGCGGCAATAAATCCGAGCTGTCCGTCGGGTACTCCACCATCTACGGCGACGCGGTCGGCGGCTACGCACCGTTGAAGGACGTCCCGAAGACGCTGGTCTGGCGGCTGGCCAAGTGGCGGAACGCGGACGCGAAGGAACGCGGCCAGCAGCCGCCGATCCCGGAGAACGCGATCGCCAAGCCGCCGTCGGCCGAGTTGCGCCCCGGACAGCGGGACACCGACTCGCTGCCGCCGTACGATCTGCTCGACGACATGCTGGACGACTACGTCGAGCAGGACCGCGGCAGTGCGGAACTGGTCGCCGCCGGGTTCGACACCGAGCTGGTCACCAAGGTGATCCAGCTGGTCGACCGTGCGGAGTACAAGCGCCGGCAGTATCCTCCGGGTCCGAAGATCACCCACAAGGCCTTCGGCCGGGACCGGCGACTGCCGATCACCAGCGCATGGCGTGAGGACGCACGAAAGGCAGCCGAGCACTGAGCGACTCCTGGCGGTACCGCCCTTCCACCGACATTCCGTGGGGTTCCACCGAGGAACCCTCCGGCCGCTCAGGCCTGCCCGCCGACGATGTGAGCGATCGCTCACCCACAGGCGGTGGCGCTCACCCTCCGCAACGGTGGGACGATGAAGGCATGGTTGACAACTTCCTGTCGGCCGGTACCCCAGGTGACGACGAGGAGCTGCCGTCGCCGTACGGGACCGGACCGAAGAACCGGACAACCGAAGAGCAGCGTCGTGGGGACTATGGCGACGACAACTGGCGGGAGCGGGCCAACGGGCTCGGACTCGACCCGTCGCCGTCCCTGCCGAACGCACCGCGGTCGTACGAGCGTGGCCCGGTGCCACAGCAGCCGTACGTGCCCAAGTCGCCGTACCTGCCGACCGCACCGCCACCGCCGGCGCAGCAACCCCAGCAGCAGCGGCACGGCGACCAGCCGCGGCCGTACGGCGATCAGCCACAGCGGCCGGAGTACTACGCCGACCGCGAGCAGGCGCGTGGTGAGCGCGATCCCCGCGCAGAACGCGAGCAGCAGGCTCGTGCTGAGCGCGAGCAGCAGGCTCGTGCTGAGCGCGAGCAGCAGGCTCGTGCTGAGCGCGAGCAGCAGGCTCGTGGTGAGCGTGAGCAGTTGGCTCGTGGTGAGCGTGAGCTCCGTGGTGAGCGTGAGCAGCAGGCTCGTGGCGAGGAGTACGGACAGGCGTCGTACCCGGAGCAGAACCCTTTCCGGCCGCAGCAGCCTCCCGCGCAGCAGACGCCTCCGCCGTCGCAAGGCCGGCCGAGTCCGTTCGGTCCGGGGAGCAACGGCACACCGCCGAACCGTCAACCGCAGCAGCCGCCGGCCGGACCGCCGCAGCAGGCCCAGCGCCCGCCCGCACCGCCGCAGTCGAGCAATGGCGTGACACAGCGACCAGGCGCACCGCACAGCTCGAACGGGAGCACCAACTGGAGCAGTCCGGCTCCGACCCCTTCGCCTACACCGCCACTGACTCCGGCTCAGAGCAACGGTCACAGCAGCAACGGTGTGACCCCGCCGCACCAGCCGCCGACGCCGCAGCAGCAGACGCCGCCTGCGCCGGCCCAGAACCAGGCGCCGCCGCAACAGCAACAGCCGCCGCGTCCGCCCGCGCCCGCGACTCCCCCGGCCAACTACCCGGTGGACACTCCGACGATCACGGCGTACATGCCGGAGGCAATCGAGTCCTACCCGCAGGAGCCGGCCCAGAAGCAGGACAACGGTTACCTGTCGGATCCGAGCGCGGAGTACGAGAGCAACGCGCCGGTGAGCGAGCCCAAGCCCGTCGGTGGGCGGCGGCGTGCGGACGTCCAGCAGGACGCTCCGAGCCAGGTCGGCAACGACCAGTCCGCGTCCCACCGTGCGGCCCGTAGGGCTCAGGCCATGGCGAGCGCCGCGGCGTCGTCGGCGATCGGCGGTCCGGCCGCACCGGTGGAGAACAAGCCGTCCGGCGGCAGCGGCCCGGGTGACGGCAGCAAGAAGCCGCGCCGGTACCGCGTGCACCACCTCCGCGACATGAAGAACCGTGGCGAGAAGTGGGCGATGCTGACGGCGTACGACCAGTACACCGCCGAGATCTTCGACCAGTCCGGCATTCCGGTGCTGCTCGTCGGTGACTCCGCCGCGAACAACGTCTTCGGCTACGAGACCACGCTGCGCGTCACCGTCGACGAACTCATCCCGCTGGCGCGGGCCGTTGCGGGTGCCGTCGAGCGTGCACTCGTCGTGGCGGACCTGCCGTTCGGTTCGTACCAGGCCTCACCCGAGCAGGCCTTCCACACCGCCGTACGGTTCATGAAAGAAGCCGGCGTACATGCGGTGAAGCTCGAAGGCGGCCGCAACATGGTCCCGATGGTCGAGAAGCTGACGCAGTCCGGCATCCCCGTGATGGCGCACATCGGCTTCACGCCGCAGAGCGAACACAGCATCGGCGGCTACCGCGTCCAGGGTCGTGGCGACCAAGCCGCTGGCCTGATCGACGACGCCGTGGCGCTCGCCGAGGCAGGTGCGTTCTCGGTGGTCCTCGAAATGGTTCCAGGCGACGTCGCTGCTGAAATCACCAAGCGAGTCTCGATCCCCACCATCGGCATCGGCGCCGGCCGCGACACCGACGCCCAGGTCCTCGTCTGGCAAGACATGGCCGGCCTCCGCTCAGGCACCATGCCCCGCTTCGTCAAGCAGTACGCCGACCTCCGAGGCATCCTCACCGCCGCCGCCACCACCTACGCCGCAGACGTAGCCTCCGGCACCTTCCCCACCGACGAACACACCTTCTGACACCCCCACCACCCGACCTAACCGCATGCGAGGGGATATCCGGCTCTCCTGCTTGATGTGTGGGTGATCTGTCCGCGCCTGGCGCGGACTGGCCGCCGTCGGTCCGCGGGGACGCCACCAGCA
>NZ_JBVHFT010000020.1:0-157535 GCF_055562215.1 Kribbella sp. NPDC020701
GATGGTACTGCGACCGGGAGGTCGTGGGAGAGTAGGACGCCGCCGGACATTCACACTGTTAAGGGCCACCCCGCAAGGGGTGGCCCTTAACATTTGTCCGGACCTTTTCGGCCCGCACCATCACGTGGTGTATCGCCCGCCGGCACCGTCACGTCCGACGGCCTCGATGAGGCTGCACGGCGTGGGTGGCGGTAGGTTTGGGCGGTTACCGCACCACAGCATCGTCTGCACAGCATCGTTAGGAGTCACCGTGGCTACGCCACCTCGCAATTCTCACTCCGGCTCCGGGGACCGTCGTGGGTCGTCCGGTGGCGCCGGAGGTTCCGGTCGCTCTGGTGGCGGCCGGTCTGACTCCGCGGGCGGTCGTTCGGGCTACAGTTCCGGACGCTCGAGCTCTGGTGGTGGACGGCCGAACTCTGGTGGCGGGCGGCCGAACTCTGGTGGCGGGCGCTCCGGTGCGGGCGCCGGCCGGTCCGGCGGTTCTGGCGGTTCCGGGGGCGCTGGGCGTTCTGGGCCTGGTGGTGCTGGACGCTCTGGTGGCGCCGGTGGACGGGGTGGATCTGGCGGCGGGCAGTCGTCCGGTGGTTACCGGGGGCCTTCCGGTCGTGGTGACGGGCCGCGGACGGGTGGACCGCGCGGCGGTTCGCGTGATGAGCGGTCCGGTGATCGCGACGACAACAGGCGTGGGTACGCCGGGTCGCGGGGTAATGACAAGGCTGAGCGGGATCCGTTCCGCGGGCAGTTGTCCGGTCGTGGAGACCGCGACGAGCGGGGTGACCGCGGCCGTGGTGCCGGTCGCGACGACCGCTCCGGTGGTCCGCGGCGTACTGACGGACGCGATGACCGCAAGAGCGCGGGTCGCGGCGGTCCCCGGCGGGACGAGAGCGGCTTCCGTCGCGACGACCGTTCCGGAGGCGACGACCGTGGCGGCTACCGCCGCGATGATCGCTCCAGTGGCGGCTACCGCCGTGACGAGCGCTCCGGCGGCGACGACCGAGGCGGATATCGCCGTGACGACCGTTCGGGCGGCGACGACCGTGGCGGTTACCGGCGGGACGAGCGTTCCAGTGGTGGCGACCGCGGTGGCTACAGGCGTGATGACCGTTCCGGTGGCGACGACCGCGGTGGCTATCGCCGTGACGAGCGCTCCGGTGGCGATGACCGCGGTGGATACCGGCGGGACGAGCGTTCCAGTGGTGGCGACCGCGGCGGTTACCGGCGTGATGACCGTTCCGGTGGCGACGACCGCGGTGGCTACCGCCGTGACGAGCGCTCCGGTGGCGATGACCGCGGTGGATACCGGCGCGATGAGCGTTCTGGTGGCGGCGACCGCGGTGGGTACCGGCGGGATGAACGGCCGGGGCGGGACGAGCGTACTGGGTACCAGCGGGATGACCGGGGTCGGGATGAGCGGCCGGCTCGGGATGGGGTCCGGGGTGGTTCGGCTCGCGGGAGTGGGCCTGCGCGCGGGGAGCGTGGAGCGTTCCGGCGGGACGAGCGCGGTGGCGACCGCGGCGGGTACCGACGTGACGAGCGGTCGGGGCGTGATGAGCGTGGCGGTCGGGACGACCGGCGTGGTGGGCCTCGGCGGGACGATCGGGTCGAGGAGAAGGCTGGGCCGCGGCGGGATGACCCGGCGATTCCGGAGGGCATCACCGGGGCTGAGCTCGATCGATCGGTGAAGGCTGAGCTGCGGTCGTTGCCGCGGACCCTCGCTGACCTGGTCGCGCAGCACTTGGTCGCCTCCGGGCGGTTCCTCGATGACGACCCGGAGCGCGCGTACCAGCACGCCCGTACGGCACGGCGGTTGGCTGCGCGACTGGGCGGCATTCGGGAGGCTGTGGCGATCACGGCGTACCTGGCTGAGCATTACGACGAGGCGCTGACGGAGTTCCGGGCGGTCCGGCGGATGTCCGGGAACCATGAGGTGCTCGCGATGATGGCCGACTGCGAGCGGGCGCTCGGGCGGCCGGAGAAGGCGCTGGCGCTGACGCGGGACAAGCACGTCAACGAGCTGTCGGAGGCGACGCAGATCGAGCTGCTGATCGTGGAGGCCGGCGCGCGGCGCGACCTGGGGCAGACCGCGGCGGCGATCCAGACGCTCGAGGTGCCGGCGCTGACGAAGCGGACGCGGGCCGAGTGGTTGCCGCGCCTGCGCTATGCGTACGCCGACGCACTCGAGGCGGCCGGACGTACGGAGGACGCGCTGGTCTGGTTCCACCGGGCGGCCGGCTCCGACGCCGACGGTGTCACCGGAGCTGCCGAACGCGCCGCCGCTCTCGAAGGCCTCGAGTTCACCGACCTCGACGAGGACGACGACACAGTCGTCGACGACGAGTACTTCGAGCCGGTGGACGACGACGCCGATGAGGCCACCGACGAGGCCGAGGAGATCGCCGACGAGGCTGACGAGGCCGCGGACGAGATCGACGACGCTGACGACGAGATCGTTGACGAGGCGGACGAGGACGTCGACGTAGCTGACGACGAGGACGCCGATGCCGATGAGGGCCTCGACGAAACCGACGAGATCGCAGACGAGGCCGATGAGGCTGCCGACGAAATCGACGAGGCCGCAGACGAGGTTGATGCGGACGAGGACGACGAGGACGCGGATGAGATTGTTGACGTAGCTGACGACGAGGTCGCCGCTGAGGACGGGGCTGACAAGGGCAAGGAGTAGGTCGGCTCGCTCGAGTGATCGTCGCGTTCACCTGGAGCAGGGAGAATGGGGCCGATGGGTGAGAACGTAGGTCCTTGGGCTGGGCCGTTGTCGGCGGAGGCTCCGGTCGGCGCGCTGTTGGGCGGCGCCCTCGCGAAGGGTGCTGCCCGGCTGCAGGGCGCGGTCCTGATGGTGGAGAAGGCCGAGGACGACGCAATCCACCAGGTGCGGGTTTCGTGCCGGCGGTTGCGGAGTGATCTGAAGCTGTTCCGGAAGCTGCTCGCGGGCGACTGGGCCGACGAGCTGCGCAGTGACCTGGCCGCGCTGGCGCAGGCCTGTGGTGAGGCCCGGGACCTGGAAGTGATCGCCGCGCTGGTTCGCGAGACCGCGAACAGCGAGGACGACGAAGAGCACGTCGACACGATCCTCACGACGCTGACCGTCGGACTCGACCGGGCTGTGGCTCGATCGGGCGACGTGGTCTTGGGAGAGACCACCTCGGACCTGCTGAACACCCTTGAAGCCGTTGCCGCTGCGCCTGACCTCAAGCCCAAGGCCAGTCAACCCTGCGGCGAGGTCCTGCCCGAGCTTTTGGACACCGCCAACCTCAAGTTCACCCAAGCAGCCGGCAAGCTGAAGCCCTGGACCGCCGACGACGACTGGCACGAGGTGCGGCTGCTGGCCAAGCGCGTCCGGTACGCCGCCGACACCAGCGCATCCGTCCTCGGTGACGAAGCCAAAGCCACCGCAACCCAAGCAGCCAAGTACCAGGAGCTGCTCGGCCAGCACCAGGACCACTGCGCCGCGGCAGACACTCTGACTGCCATGGCCGCGGACGCCGCGGCGCAGGACGATCCAGAGCTCTCCTTCACCCTCGGGCGCCTCACAGAGCGACACCGGGCGGCCCGCAAGCCTCTCCGCGAGGAGTTCCTCAGCCTCTACCACCGGCCCTGACAGCTCAGAGCGTCCGGAACAGCAGCCCCACCCGCGGCTTTGGACCGAACGACGTCGCCTTCTGAGGCAGTACGTCGCCTTGCGCGGCCGACCGTAGTACCTGGTCCATCCGGGGCGCCACGAGCTCCACAGCCGCTTGCTGAGGCCCGGCCAGCGCCAGAGCGTCCTGAAGCGTGTGGTGGAAGCTGATGTCTCCCTCAACCACGCCCCACGCCGGCAGTAGTACGTCGTGGAGCAGTGACACGGTCGGCGCCTCCTGACCGTACGTAGAGCGCAACGTCACCCAGCTAGCCCCATCTGTCACCGCTATCCGGTCCGGTACGCCTTCCACTCGACCAGGCAGCACTTGCCAGCCCTCCGGCGTACGCGACTGCACTATGGCTAGGTCCAGCCCCGGTATGACGCGGTGGATCGGGTCCAGCGTGAGTGGATGCCGGTCATAGTCGACCAGCATGGCCAGACCGACCTCTGCGCTCTGGCGGCCCGGCTCACGCCGCTGACGTTCCAGGTACGCCGCATAGCGGTGGTGGCCGTCCGCAATCAGGGCCTCGTGCCTGGCCAGCTCGGTCGCGATCATCGCTAGCGTCGCAGGGTCATCGATCCGCCAGATGCGGTGGTGCGCGCCGTTGTACGTGTCAGCTACGACCCACGGTTCACGGGAGCGTGCGTCATCTACTGCATCGCTGGCCGCGCCACCATCGCCGTACGCGAGCAGGATGGGCTCCAGGTCGGCGTCCGTGGCCTTCATAAGCTCGAGGCGGTCGTCCACCCAGTGCGGCATCACGTCCTCATGCGGCAGCACCACGCGCCGGGCCGGGTCCAGGCCGAGTGAGCCGACCAGTCCGCACAGTACGGCGTTGCCCAGCTGCTGCTCATACACGTACAACGCGGGCCTCTGGTCCTGCACCACCACACCGTCGCGTTGCCACCCGGCCAGCCGTCGCGCGGGTTCGTCGTACCGGCCGGGACCGAGGTCCGGATCGCGTGGAAGGATGAGCCTCACCATGTTATGGAGATCAGAGTCAGTCAGCCGCCGGACGATGGCGGGTTCCAGCACGTCGTACGGCGGTGACGTGACGGCGCCGAGCGCACTCACCTTGCCGGCCACGAAGCGCCACGCGCGCAGCGGGTCGAGCCGCAGGATGCTCCCCCTCGAGTCCGGCCCGCTTGATGGCATGGCCGGAATCGTACGGCGGGAAGCATGAGCGCGGAACGGAATGCGCCCGCTCCGCTCTCGGCGTGTGATGAACCCCTCGCCGGCCGGTACGACGTCGCGCTGCTGGATCTCGACGGTGTCGTGTACGTCGGTCCGGATCCGGTACCGGACGCGCCGGAGAACCTGCGGAAAGCTGCCAAGGAAGGCATGCGGATCGGGTACATCACCAACAACGCGAGCCGGCCGGCGCGGATTGTTGCCGAGCACCTCGCGTCGTTCGGGCTGGATGTGATCGCCGAGGACGTGGTGACGTCGGCGCAGGCGGCGGCGAAGCTGATCGCGAGCGAGTTCCCCAAGGGGTCGCCGGTGCTGGTGGTCGGTGGTGAGGGGCTGTACACGGCGCTGGAGGAGTACGGACTGACCGCCGTACGAAGCAGCGATGCGCACCCGGTGGCCGTCGTCCAAGGGTTTCACCCCGACGTGAACTGGGTGATGCTCGCGGATGGCGCGCACGCGATCCACGAGGGCGCGAAGTGGTTCGCGACCAACCTCGATCTGACGATTCCCACCGCGGCCGGGAAGGCGCCGGGGAACGGGACGCTGGTGCAGGCGATCCGGGCTGCCGTCGACGTCGATCCGGTCGTGGCCGGCAAGCCCGAGCCGCCGTTGCTGGAGACGAGCATCGAGCGGCTCAAAGCCCAACGCCCGTTGATGATCGGGGACCGGCTGGACTCCGACATCGCCGGCGCGCATGCGGTCGGGATCGCGAGTCTGTGGGTGGCGACCGGGGTGAATGACGCGCACGATCTGGCACGGGCGCCGAAGAACCAGCGGCCGACGTACATCGCTGCCGACCTGAGCGCGTTGGCGCAGAAGCATCCCGGGGTGACGGTCGAGGGCGCGCGGCACACGTGCGTCGGCTGGACCGCCGAGGTCGTGGACAACGCCGTGTCGGTGAAGGGCGAGGGCGAGCCGTACGACGGTCTGCGGGCGATCCTGTCCGCGGTCTGGGCAGCCGTCGACGCGCCGGCGAAACCGGCCGCCAAGCCGGCCAAGACCGCCGGCCGCACCCGCCGCCCGCTCCCCAAGCCCGCCCCGGCCCCCGGCACCATCGCCCTCGACGCCGCCCTCCACCGGGTCGGCCTCGACAAGTAGCCAAGCTTGCCCCCTGAGTTGGAGGGTTGCCCACTGAGAATCTGAGGGGGCAACCCTCCATCTCAGGGGATGCCCACTGAGATGGAGGGTTCGCGCGGGTCGCGGGCGGGGGTGCGAGCGGGGTGCGGGCGGGGGTGGGTGGGGTTGCGGGGGTTAGGGGATACCGTTGCTGGAACGAGCGAGGAGGCAGTCATGGTGTTGGACGCACTGCGCGGCTACGTGCAACTGGCGAGCGGACTGACCGAGGTCACCCGGCAGAAGGCCCAGGCGGCCGCGAAGGCGCTGCTGCAGCAGACCGGCGCGGACACGCTGACGACCGGCCTGACCACCAGAGTGAATGAGCTGACCGACGAGATCGTTGCCACCAGCAAGAGCAACCGTCACCTGCTGCAGGCGATCGTGACGAACGAGGTCGAGGGCGCGGTCGCGCGGCTCGGATTCGTCCGCTCCGAGGAGGTCGCGGCGCTGACCCGGCGGGTGCAGACGCTGGAGGGCGAGCTCGCCGAGGCCCGCGCCGGTGCCGCACCCGCGGCTGCCGCGTCCGTCGGTGACGCGCTGGAGGACGACGACGACTGGTCGGCGCCGGTGCCGAAGAAGGCTGCCAAGAAGGCGGCGGCGAAGAAGGCCGCCAAGAAGGCTCCCGCGAAGAAGGCGGCCGCGAAGAAGGCCGCGGCCAAGAAGACGGCGAAGAAGGCGTGACGTGACCGAGCACCCTGGCGAGCAGTTCCCCCCGGACGTCGACCCCGACGTCGAGCCGGGTTTCGAGCCGTACCCGTCCGAAGAGTCCCCCAACGAGCCCGACTACGACACCGAACCCGGCCCGCAGAACACCTCGTACGCCGAGCAGTCGGCCGAGGTTGACACCGAAGCGGCCTTCGAGGCGTCGCTGGACGAGCCGACCGGGACCGGCTACGGCGAAGCCGCCGCGGAGCAGGTGGACACGCCGGCTGACGAGTCGGCCGGCGACGAGCACGCGCACGTGGATCCGGCGGAGGTGGAGTTCGGGCCGGAGTTCGCCCGGGCGCCGGGCCAGGAGCATGAGCACTCGTTCATCGCGGAGAGCGCCGAGGACCCCGCGCCCCAGGACGAGCCGGAGGACCCCGCGCCCCAGGACGAGCCGGAGGACCCCGCGCCACAGGATGAGGAGCAGGGGCATCCTTTGGTGGAGGAGACGATGGGACGGCTGGGGGAGTTGCGGGAGCGGCCGGTCAGTGAGCATGCCGAGGTGTATGCGGACCTGCATGAGCGGTTGCAGAGTGCCTTGGTGGAGGCGGACGCCGAGCACAGCGATCGCGCTTAGGCTGCAGTGGCCAAGGGAGTCAAGCGATCGCGGCTCGATGCCGAGCTGGTACGGCGTCATCTCGCGCGGTCCCGTGAGCACGCGAGCGAGCTGATCGCGGCCGGCAAGGTGAAGGTGTCCGGAACGGTGGCCACCAAGCCCGCGACCGGTGTCGGCGCGGACGCACCGATCGTCGTCGACACGTCCGAGGCCGACGACCCCGGCTACGCGAGCCGCGGCGCGCACAAGCTGATCGGTGCGCTCGAGGCGTTCCCCGGCGTCCAGGTCAAGGGACGCACAACGCTCGACGCGGGTGCGTCCACCGGCGGATTCACCGACGTACTGCTCCGCAACGAGGCAGCCCACGTGATCGCCGTCGATGTCGGATACGGCCAGCTGGTGTGGGCGTTGCAGACCGACGAGCGCGTCACCGTGATGGACCGGACCAACGTGCGCACGCTCACCCTGGACGCCATCGGCGGTGAACAGGTTGATCTCGTCGTCAGCGACCTGAGCTTCATCTCGCTCACCCTGGTCCTGCCGGCTCTGATCAGCGTCGTGAAACCCGAGGGTGAGCTGGTGCTGATGGTGAAACCGCAGTTCGAGGTCGGCAAGGAGCGGCTCGGCAAGGGTGGGGTCGTCCGGGACCCGGAGCTGCGGGCCGACGCCGTACGCGGAGTAGCGGCCAAGGCACAGGAGCTCGGCTGGGGAATCGAAGGTGTCGCGGCCAGTCCGTTGCCTGGTCCGTCAGGAAATGTCGAATACTTCCTGTGGATACGCCGGAATGCGTCTGCTCTCGATGAGACGATGCTTCAGACCGCCATTGAGCAGGGTCCACAGTGAGTAGGAGGCAGCGTGGCTGAGCACGAGCCGCGGCGCGTGCTGCTGGTGACGCATACCGGCCGGGAGCAGGCGGTCGAGGTGGCGCGGGACGCGCACCGGCTGCTGACCGATGCCGGGCTGCTGGTCAGGCTGCTCGGCGGCGAGGCCGAGGCACTCAAGCTCGACCCGGTCGAGATCGTCGACGACCACGAGAAGGCCGCCCTGGACGTCGAGCTGATCATGGTGCTCGGCGGCGACGGGTCGATCCTGCGCGGCGCCGAGCTGGCCCGCCCGCACGGTACGCCGGTGCTCGGGGTCAACCTCGGTCACGTCGGGTTCCTGGCCGAGGCCGAGGTCGACGACCTGGAGCGGATCGTCCAGGTGGTGGTCGATCGCAGCTACAAGGTCGAGGAGCGGATGACGCTGGCCGTCGAGGTGCGGCTCGACGACGAGCTGATCTTCGACACCTGGGCGCTGAACGAGGCGAGCGTCGAGAAGGCGGCCCGCGAGAAGATGCTCGAGGTGCTGGTGGAGGTCGACGACCGGCCGTTGTCCCGCTGGGGCTGCGACGGCGTCGTGGTGGCGACTCCCACCGGGAGTACGGCGTACTCCTTCTCCGCCGGTGGTCCGATCGTCTGGCCGGAGGTCGAGGCGATCCTGATGGTGCCGCTCAGTGCGCACGCACTCTTCTCGCGGCCGATCGTGGTGGCGCCGACGTCGCAGCTGTCGATCGAGCTGGTCCGGAACTGGCACGGCCGCGGGGTGCTGTGGTGTGACGGCCGGCGGATGGTCGAGGTGCCGCCCGGCGCCGAGATCCAGGTGCGGCGCGGCACGACCCCGGTCCGGCTGGCCCGGGCGCACGAGGCGCCCTTCACCGACCGGCTGGTGGCGAAGTTCGATCTCCCGGTGCTCGGCTGGCGCGGTGCCGCCGAGCGCAAACGCAACGGAAACGGAAACTAGACCATGCTCTCGGAAATCCGTATCACCGGGTTGGGCGTGATCGAGGACGCGACGTTGGACCTCGACCCGGGATTCACCGCTGTGACGGGGGAGACCGGTGCCGGCAAGACGATGGTCGTGACCGGGGTGAACATGCTGCTCGGCGGCCGTGCCGACAGCGGCCTGGTGCGGCACGGCACCCGCCGGGCGCGGGTCGAGGGCCGGGCCAGCGCCGTACCGAAGTCGATCGTCCAGCAGGCCGAGGATCGCGGCGGCGAGCTGGACGACGACGAGTTGCTGATCGCCCGCGAGCTCTCCGCCGAGGGCCGCTCGCGCGCGTTCCTCGGTGGCGCGTCCGTCCCGGTGTCCGTCCTCGGCGAGGTGGCGGGCGACCTGGTCGCGATCCACGGCCAGGCCGATCAGTGGCGCCTCCTGCAGCCCGCGCGGCAACGCGAAACCCTGGACACGTTCGCCGGCAAGCCCGTGCTCGTGCCACTCCAGGAGTACGCCGCCGCCTACAAGCGGCACCGTGAGGTCGAGGCCGAGCTGACCGAGCTCACCACGCGGCAACGCGATCGCCTCGCCGAGGCGGATCTGCTGCGCTTCGGCCTGGACGAGGTCGCCAAGGCCGAGCCGCTGCCGGGTGAGGACACCGAGCTCGCCGCCGAGGAGGAGCGTCTCGCGTACGCCGATGGCCTGCGGACCGCGGCCACCACGGCAGCCGACGCACTGGCCTCCGAGGAAGACCGGGACTCCACCCGGCCGAACGACGTACTCGGGCTGCTCGCTCTGACCAAGCAGGTGCTGGACGCGGAGCGCGAGCACGACCCGAAGCTGGCCGAACTGGCCGACCGCGCGGGCGAGCTCGGCTATCTCGCGGCCGATCTGGCCGGCGAGCTCTCGTCGTACGCCGCCGACATCGACACCGACCCGGCCCGGCTCGCCGTGGTGAGCGAGCGGCGGGCACTGCTGACCAACTTGGTTCGGAAGTACGGCGCTGAGCAGGGCACTGTGGACGAGGTCATCGACTGGACCAAGCGGTCGGCCGAGCGACTCGCCGAGCTGGACGGAAGCGACGAGCGCGTCGAGCACCTGACCGCCGAACTGGCCGAGCTGGACGCGAAGCTCGCCGATCTCGGCCAGAAGATGCGAGACGCCCGGATCGAAGCGGCCGAACGGCTCGGTGTCGCGGCGTCCGAGGAGCTGACCGGCCTTGCGATGCCGCACGCAAAGCTGTCGGTCGAGGTGCACGAGACGACGGCCGGACCATTCGGGATCGACGAGGTCGAGTTCTGCTTCGCGGCGAACCCGGGGAGCCCGGCCCGCCCGCTGCAGAAGGCCGCGTCCGGCGGTGAACTGTCCCGGGTGATGCTGGCGCTCGAAGTGATCCTGTCCGACACGCATCCGGTGCCGACGCTGGTGTTCGACGAGATCGACGCCGGGATCGGCGGCCGGGCCGCGGTCGAGGTGGGCAAGCGGCTCGCGCGGCTGGCGGAGAAGGCGCAGGTGATCGTGGTGACGCACCTGCCGCAGGTGGCCGCGTTCGCGGACCGTCACGCGGTGGTGCTGAAGAGCGACGACGGCTCGGTCACCACGAGTGGTCTGGTCGCACTCGACGACGAGGCCCGGCTGAAGGAACTGTCCCGGATGATGGCCGGCCTGGAGAACTCCGACGCCGCGCAAGCGCACGCCGAGGAACTGCTCGCACTGGCCGCCGAACGTCATGACAAACCCAAGCGAAAGAAGCGCTGAACCCGGTTCCACGTCGTTCGAAAGGATGATTTGACGCACAGTTACTGATATTTCAGTGCGTGAACAAGGCGCAGCCCGGGGAAATGAACCGGGAAGGGGCTCTTGACATGGCAGGATGAGAGCGCGATGAAACTGCCCAGCCTGCGGAGAGCACGCCCTACTGAACTGCCCGGGATCGCCGGAGTGGTCCGGCTCGATCGTCGTACCAAGAATCTCACCAAACGGCTGAAGCCAGGTGAGATCGCGGTGATCGACCACGTCGACCTGGACCGGGTCAGCGCCGAGGCGCTGGTCGACTGCAAGGTCTCCGCGGTGGTGAACGTGGCCGACTCGATCAGCGGCCGGTACCCGAACCTCGGCCCGGAGATCCTGGTCGAGGCCGGCATCCCGCTGGTCGACGGGGTCGGCCGTGAGGTCTTCTCGATCCTGCACGAGGGCGAGCAGGTCCGGCTGAACGAGGGCTCGCTGTACCGGGGCGAGGAAGTCGTCGCCAAGGGGATTTCGCAGGACAGCAAGACCGTCGCGGAACTCATGGACGACGCCCGCTCCGGACTGTCCACCCAGCTCGAGGCCTTCACCGCCAACACCCTGGAATACATCCGGCGCGAACGCGACCTGCTGCTCGACGGCGTCGGCGTGCCCGAGATCCACACGCCGATGGACGGCAAGCACGTGCTGATCGTGGTCCGCGGGTACGACTACCGCGAGGACCTGGTCGCCCTGCGGTCGTACATCCGCGAGTACCGGCCGGTGCTGATCGGGGTCGACGGCGGCGCCGATGCCCTGGTGGAGAACGGCTACGTCCCCGACCTGATCGTCGGCGACATGGACTCGGTGAAGGACGACACGCTGAAGAGCGGTGCCGAGGTGGTCGTGCACGCCTACCGCGACGGCCGCGCGCCCGGCTCGGAGCGGCTGGAACGGCTCGGCGTCGATTCGATCGAGTTTCCGGCCGCCGGCACCAGCGAGGACGTCGCGATGCTGCTGGCCGACTCCAAGGGCGCCTCTCTGATCGTCGCGGTCGGCACCCACAACTCGCTGGTGGAGTTCCTCGACAAGGGGCGCCCCGGGATGGCGAGCACCTTCATCACCCGCTTGCGGGTCGGTGCCAAGCTGGTGGACGCGAAGGGCGTCGGCCGGCTGTACCGCAGCCGGGTGTCGACGCTTCAGGTGGTCGCGCTGGCCGTCGCCGGTCTCTTCGCACTCGGCATGGCGTTGGTCGCGATCGGCGCCGACGACGTGCTCTGGTCGATCCTGCGGGCGCGCTGGAGCGACTTCGTCTACTGGATCCGGGAGCTGTTCACGTGATCGACTTTCGCTACCACATCGTCTCGATCGTGGCGATCTTCTTCGCCCTGGGCGCCGGTGTGGTGCTGGGCGCCGGCCCGCTGAAGGGCACCGGCAGCGAGATCGTCGCGAGCCAGGCCGAGCGGGACCGCCAGCAACTCGCCGACACGCGGCAGCAGCTGAGCGACCTGAAGGCGCTGGACAAGTACCGCGACGACTACGTCGCGAAGGTCACCGCCGGCCTGACCGACGGCAAGCTGATCGGCAAGAAGATCGTGGTCGTGACGATGCCGAACGCCGACAACGACCTGACGAACTCGATCCAGGACGAGCTGGAGCGGGCCGGCGGTCAGGTGACCACCAAGGTGGCGCTGGACGCGAAGCTCTTCGACGCCGGTCAGCGCCAGCTGGTCGAGTCCCTCGTCACCCAGCTGGTCACGCCGGACATCCAGTTCCCCACCGACAGCACGGCGTACCAGCGGGCCGGCCTGATCCTGGCCCGCGGCGTCGCGGCCAAGGAGGAAGGCAAGGCCGCGGACACCGACTCGACCAAGATCCTCGGCGGGCTGACCGGTGCGAAGCTGCTGTCGCTGAAGCCGTCGCAGATCAAGGACCGGGGCAGCCTGATCGTCGTGGTGGCCGCCAAGCCGCCGACACCGGCGCCGGACAACTCGACGTACAACGACGCGGTCGACTTCATCGAGGGGCTGGACCAGGGCAGCGGCGGGGTCGTCGTCGCCGGTACGCCGGAGAGCGCGCAGAACGGCGGCCTGATCAAGGCCTTGCGGAGTGACTCCGAGGCCACCAAGATCGTTTCTTCGGTGGACGTGGCCGATCTCCCCGCCGGACGGGCGACGATCGTCTTCGCGCTGGTCGAGCAGGCCGGCGGCAAGGCGGGGCAGTACGGCGCCATCGACGCGAAGAACGGCGTCGCGCCCTCGGCCGTACAGACGAAGGACAACTGACGTGGGAATTCTCAGCGCTGCCGTCGCGGCAGCCGCCACCGCCGCGCTCGAACGCGCCGCGGAGAAGCTGCCGAAGGAGAATCGGCAGCCGTTCGAGCGGACCAACCACCGTGGCGAGCCGGTCACGCTGCTGGAAGGGCCGGTCGCCGTGCTCGGCGCGCTGGCCGGTGTCGCGGCGTCGAAATCCGACGGCAAGGTGAAGGCGGCCGCGCTGCTCGCGGGCTCGGTGTCGGGTGCGGTCGGAGCGTACGACGATCTGCGCGGGAACACGCAGGCCAAGGGTTTCCGCGGACACCTCACGGCGTTGAAGCGCGGTGAGGTGACCAGCGGTGCGGTGAAGATCCTCGGCGTCGGCGCGGCCGGTCTGGCCGCCGCGGCGCTATTGCCGCGGAAGTCGCGCGGCGTGCAGGCGGTCGCCGGAATCGTTGCCGACGGCGCCTTGATCGCCGGCACCGCGAACCTGACCAACCTGCTCGACCTGCGCCCGGGCCGTGCGCTGAAGGCGGTCACCGCGGTGAACGCGCCGCTCGCCGTCGTGAGCGGCCCGGCCGGTGCGGTCGTCGGTGCGGCCGCGGCGTCCGCGCCGTCGGACCTGGGTGAGCGTTCGATGCTGGGCGACTGCGGTGCGAACGGCCTCGGCGCCATCACCGGTACGGCGCTCGCCGCCGCTCTCCCGCGTCCGCTGAAGACGCTGGTCCTCGGCGCGGTCATCGCGCTGAACCTGGCCAGCGAGAAGGTCAGCTTCACCAAGGTCATCGCCGAGACGCCGGTCCTGGACAAGATCGACCAGTGGGGCCGACGACCCAGGTGAGCGCGGACGGCTCGGCCGGGCGGCCGAGCGCCGGAGCGCGCGTAGCGCAAGCGGCTCTGCTCGTTGCCGGGGTGACTGTGCTCGCCCGTGTGGTCGGCTTCGGGCGGTGGCTCGTCTTCTCGAAGACCGTCGGGGCCGGCTGTCTCGCCGAGGCTTACACCACGGCGAATCAGTTGCCCAACATCCTCTTCGAGGTTGTGGCCGGCGGGGCGCTGGCCGGCGCGGTGATTCCGGTGCTGGCCGGGCCGGTGGCGCGGGGCGATCGGGCGGCGCAAGGGCGCATCATCGGCGCGCTGTTGTCCTGGTCCTTCCTGCTGCTGGCGCCGTTCGCCTTGCTGTCTTGGCTGCTGGCGTCCAGCTACACCGACGCGATGCTGGACCCGGGTGCGGACTGCGGTGGTTCGGCGGCGACGGCGACCCGGATGCTGATGATCTTCGTGCCGCAGGTGTTCGGCTATGCCCTCGCCGTGATCGCGACGGCGGTTCTTCAATCCCACAAGCGTTTCGGGGCCGGCGCCTGGGCTCCGCTGATCTCGAGCCTGGTCGTCGTTGCGACCTACTTCCTGTTCGCGGCAGCCGCGCCGGATGCGGACACCGCCGCCCGTGGTGCCACCGATCTGCTGGCCTGGGGGACCACGGCCGGAGTCGCCGCGCTGGCGCTGACTGTGCTGGTGCCGATGCTGTTCCTGCGGTTGCCGATCAAGCCGACGCTGCGGCTGGACCCGGGCGTCGGTCCGGTGCTCCGAAGGCTCGCACTGGCCGGACTGGCGGTTCTCGTCGCGCAACAGCTCACGTTCGTGGTCACGACGTACCTGGCCAACCACAGAGGTGTGGCCGGCAGCATCGCGGTCTACACCTGGGCCAACGCGGTCTACCTGCTGCCGTACGCCGTACTCGCGGTGCCGATCACCACGGCGGTGTTCCCGCGACTCGCCGCGGCCTATGACTCGGGGGAGCGATTCGATGTCTACGCGGCTGCATCCACGCGCGCAGTCATGCTGGCAGGTGGCGCGGGAGCCGCGCTGCTGGTCGGCACAGCGGTCCCGGTAGCGCGCATCTTCGCGTACGACGATGGCGCGGTGCAGGAGACCCAGGCGTCGTCACTGGGCAACGGATTGATCGCGTTCGCCCCTGCTGCGATCGGCTTCGCGGTGCTGATGCATGTGGGCCGGGTGCTCTACGCACGGCACGCTGGTCGCGAAGTGGCTGTGGTGACGTCTGCCGCCTGGGTGCTGGTTGCGGTATCCGGTGTCGTGCTGACAAGCCAGTGGGATGCGGTTCCGGCGCTGGCGGCGGCGATGTCGGTTGGCATGGTGGCTGGAGCGGTAGTTCTGTTGGCGGTGCTGGCACGACAGGCAGGGTCCGCTGTGCTGGCCGGGCTCCCGCGGGCTGCGCTGGCCTCGCTGGTGGGTGCCGTGCTGGCAGGTGCTGCGGGCTGGGCAGTCGCCCTGCCCGCCGAAGACGCCGGAGTATGGGCGGCGGTCGTGTTCTCGCTGCTGTCCGGCTTGGCTGTGGTCATCACGTACGCCGTTGTCGTGTTTGCCCTGGACCGCGCGGATGCCCGCGCACTGCTACGTCGGGAGCTGAAATGAGGATCGGGCTGCTGCTCGCCGAGTCGCGCGGCGGAATCGGGCAGCACGTCGCGTCGCTCGTACCCCGCTTCGTTGACGCTGGGCACGAGGTGGTCGTGTGCGCGCCGCCGGGCACCGCCGAGCATTTCGACTTCGGCGCGGCCACCATCGTCGCGCAGGCCGCGGCGCTGCGTGGGTCGGATGTGATCCATGCGCACGGCTATCGCGCCGGCATGGCAGCGCTCCGCGACCGGTCGCATCTCCGGCCGCTCGTGGTGAGCTGGCACAACGCGGTGATCGCCCCCGGACCACGTGGCCTCGTGATGCGGTTAGGGCAGCGGCTCGTCGCCAAGGGAGCGGACCTGACTCTAGGTGCGTCTAGCGACCTGGTGGACCTGGCGAAGAGCCTGGGCGCGCGCAACGCTCAGTTGGCCCCGGTAGCGGCGCCTGCGGTCCCAGAGGCCCGTACGTCGGCGGCAGAGGTGCGTAGGGCCCTGGGCCTCGACGACCAGCCGCTGGTGCTCACAGTCGGCCGCCTGGCGCCGCAGAAGGACTATCCGACGCTGCTGTCCGTCGCGGCGCGCGTGCAGGAGTCCACGCCGGACGCGGTGTTCGTGGTCGTCGGCGACGGGCCGCTGCGGGACAACCTGCAGGCGCGGATCGACGCCGAGCGGCTGTCGGTGCGGCTGCTCGGACACCGGTCCGACGTGGCCGACCTCTTGGGTGCTTCCGATGTGTTCTTGCTCACATCGCACTGGGAGGCCCGGGCCCTGGTGATCCAGGAGGCGATGCAGGTCGGCGTACCGGTGGTGGCGACCGCGGTCGGCGGCGTACCTGAGCTGGTCGAAGACAGCGCTGTACTCGCGTTTCCCGGTGATGCGGACGGTCTCGCCGACGGAGTCCGGGCGGTCCTGGCGGAGCCCGGGACGGCGAACGCTATGCGGACGAGGGGCCGGGAGTTGGCCGCCAGATGGCCGGACGAGGACGCCGTGGCGAAGAATCTGCTGGACATCTACGCGGGTCTCGTCGCGACCAGGGGTTGACAAGAGGTAGGCTGAAGGCCCGTGGACAGGGCTTCGAATCTCCAGCAGACCAAGCACGTTTTCGTCACCGGTGGTGTGGCGTCCAGCCTCGGCAAGGGGCTGACCGCGTCAAGCCTCGGCAGTCTGCTGACGGCACGGGGCATCCGGGTCACCATGCAGAAGCTGGATCCGTATCTGAATGTGGATCCCGGCACCATGAACCCGTTCCAGCACGGCGAGGTGTTCGTCACCAACGACGGCGCCGAGACCGACCTGGACATCGGCCATTACGAGCGTTTCCTCGACCGCGACCTGTCCCAGGTCGCCAACGTCACGACCGGCCAGGTGTACTCCAGCGTGATCGCCAAGGAGCGCCGCGGTGAGTACCTCGGCGACACCGTGCAGGTGATCCCGCACATCACCAACGAGATCAAGGAGCGGATGCTGGCGATGGCCGGCTCCGACGTCGACGTCGTACTGCACGAGATCGGCGGCACGGTCGGCGACATCGAGTCGCTGCCGTTCCTGGAGGCGGCCCGCCAGGTCCGGCACGACGTCGGCCGGGACAACGTCTTCTTCCTGCACATCTCGCTGGTCCCGTACCTCGCCCCGAGCGGTGAGCTGAAGACCAAGCCGACCCAGCACTCGGTCGCCGCGCTGCGCTCGATCGGTATCGCCCCGGACGCGGTCGTCTGCCGCTCCGACCGGCCGATCCCGGATGGTGTGAAGCGGAAGATCTCGCTGATGTGCGACGTCGACCAGGAGGCCGTGGTCGCTGCTCCCGACGCGCCGTCGATCTACGACATCCCCAAGGTGCTGCACGCCGAGGGTCTGGACGCGTACGTCGTCCGCCGCCTGAACCTGCCGTTCCGTGATGTCGACTGGACCCGCTGGGACGAGCTGCTCCGGGTCGTGCACCACCCGAAGGACGACGTCACGGTCGCGCTGGTCGGCAAGTACATCGACCTCCCGGATGCGTACCTGTCGGTGGCGGAGGCGCTGCGGGCCGGCGGGTTCGACAACGACGCCCGGGTGAACCTGCGCTGGATCGCGTCCGATGAGTGCGCCACGCCGGAGGCGGCCGCGCGGCTGCTCGGCGACGTCGACGCGATCTGCATCCCGGGCGGGTTCGGCGTCCGCGGCATCGAGGGCAAGATCGGCGCGATCCGGTTCGCCCGCGAGCAGGGCATCCCGATCCTCGGGCTGTGCCTCGGCCTGCAGTGCATGGTGATCGAGGTCGCCCGCGACCTGGCCGGCCTTGTGGAGGCGAACTCGAGCGAGTTCGACCCGGACGCCGAGCAGCCGGTGATCGCGACCATGGAGGAGCAGAAGGACATCGTCTCCGGCTCAGGAGACCTCGGCGGCACGATGCGCCTCGGTCTCTACCCTGCGAACCTGGCCGACGGCTCGATCGTCCGCGGCTTGTACGGCGCTCCGTCGGTGCAGGAGCGGCACCGGCACCGCTACGAGGTGAACAACGCGTACCGGGACAAGCTGGAGACGGCCGGCCTGGTGTTCAGCGGACTGTCGCCGGACAACGAGCTGGTCGAGTTCATCGAGCTGGACCGTTCGCTGCACCCGTACTTCGTCGCCACCCAGGCGCACCCGGAGCTGCGGTCCCGGCCGACGAAGCCGCACCCGTTGTTCTCCGGCCTGATCGCGGCGGCCCTGGTCCGTCAGCGCGAGTCCCGGCTGCCGGTCGAGGAGCCGTCGGACAAGAAGGCTGCCGCCGGCAAGACCGCGGTCAAAGCTCGATGAAGGAGCACCCCGAACTGCGGTTCGGTGCCGGACTGGCCGACGTCCGCGAGGCTTGGCCGGTCTCCTCGTCAGAGGTCGTGCACGAGACCGGTCGAGTGATCTCGGTACGGCGTGACACGGTCGAGCCGGCGGGTGGCGATTCGTTCGTGCGGGATGTCGTCGTACATCCGGGCGCTGTCGGAGTGGTCGCGCTGGACGAGAACAACCGGATGCTGCTGGTGCGCCAGTACCGGCACCCGGTCGGCTACCGGCTGCTCGAGCCGCCGGCCGGGCTGCTCGACGTACAAGGAGAGCAATACCGCCTCGGTGGTGAGCGTGAGCTGTGGGAGGAGACCGGGACGAAGGCCGCCGATTGGCGGATCCTGGTCGACGCCTTCACCTCGCCCGGCATGACCACCGAGGCGATCCGCATCTTCCTGGCCCGCGACCTGTCACCCGCCGACGAGTCCTACGACCGCCTCCATGAGGAGGCCGACATGGAAACCGTCTGGGCTCCGCTGATCGACGTGGTCGGCGCCGTCCTGGCCGGCCACCTCCAGAACCCGACCCTCGTGATGGGCTCCCTGGCCGCCTGGACCGCCCTCAACGGCCCCGGCTTCGACACCCTGCGCCCGGCCGACTCGCCGTGGCCGGCCAAAGACCGTTGAGGTTCCGGAACCTTCGGTAGTCCTTGACGTGCGCTCGGTAGCCGGGTATTTGTTGCTGACAACGATGTCACATCGCCCCGTTCCGACGTCGAAGGTTGGCCGCCCATGCGTTTGTCCGCCGTCCTTGCTGTAGTTCTCCTCGCCGCGACCGCTCCCACGGCCCAGGCGATCCCCAGCCCGGCGCCTGGTGGCGGCACCAGCCATCCGACGACCGCACCGCCGCCTGATCCGGCGGTCGCGGGATTGCGCGCGCCGGACGGCGTCGGGAGCAGACGGATCACCACAGCTTCCGCGGATCCGACCGAGCATGTTGATCCGTTGATCGGTACGTCGAATCTCGGTGACGTCTTCCCGGGAGCGGTGCAGCCGTTCGGGATGTTCTCGTTCAGTCCGGAGACGAGTCGGGGAAATGCGTACCGGACCGCGGCGCCCGGTGGGTACTTGTACTCGGCGACCAAGATTCGCGGGTTCAGCCTGACGCATATGAGTGGGACCGGGTGTGCCGGCGGATCGGGGGACATCCCGATCTTCCCGTACGTCGGCGACGTCACCACCTCGCCGCAGACGGACGCGAAGGACGAGGTGTACGCCAGCTCGTTCAACCACGCCAACGAGGTCGCCAAGCCGGGCTACTACAAGGTCGGCCTCGACTCCGGTGCGACCGCCGAGCTGGCTGCGACCACCCGCACCGGGTCCGCCGTCTTCACCTTCCCGGCCGGCAAAGCCAAGAGCCTGCTCTTCCGTACGTCGAACTCCGAGGTCGGCTCGAGTGACGCCGAGCTCAGCATCGACCCCGCCAAGCGCACAGTCAGCGGATCGGTCACCAGCGGCAACTTCTGCGGCTATCTCGCCAGCGTCGGCCAGCGCAGCTACTACACGATGCACTTCGTCGCCGAGTTCGACCAGCCCTTCAAGAAGCAGGGCACCTGGACCGACACAACAGTCACTCAGGGCAGCACGAGTGCCCGCGGCGGTACGACGTACGGGACTGACGGCTGGATGCCCGCGAACAAGGGCTCCGGCGGGTACGTCGGCTTCGACAGCGACAAGGTGACGATGCGGATCGGCATCTCCTACGTGAGCACGGCCAACGCCCTGGCCAACCTGCGCGCGGAGAACCCGCGCGGTACGTCGGTCGCTGTGACGGCCGCGAAAGCCAAGCAGGCTTGGCGACAGCAGCTGAGCCGGATCGACGTCACCGGCGGCACCACAGACCAACGCACCACCTTCTACACCGCGCTCTACCACGCACTGCTGCATCCGAACGTGTTCAGTGACGTCAATGGTCAGTACTGGGGATTCGACCAGAAGCCGCACTACCTGAGCCACGGA
Source organism: Kribbella sp. NPDC020701 (assembly GCF_055562215.1). Classification (NCBI taxonomy): domain Bacteria; kingdom Bacillati; phylum Actinomycetota; class Actinomycetes; order Propionibacteriales; family Kribbellaceae; genus Kribbella; species Kribbella sp. NPDC020701. The sequence continues at coordinate 20,113 of NZ_JBVHFT010000020.1, forward strand.
CAGCAAGCGCAGTACGCGACCTTCTCCGGCTGGGACGTCTACCGGTCGCAACTGCAACTACTCACACTGCTGGAGCCCTCGAGGACCGGTGACATCGCGCAGTCGTTGCTCAACCAGGCCTCGCAGAACGGAGGCATCTGGGACCGTTGGACGCACGCCGCCGGCAGTACGGCGGTGATGACCGGCGACCCGTCGGCACCGGCAGTGGCCGGCATCTATGCGTTCGGCGGAACCAACTTCGACGCACGGACCGCACTGCGTTCCTTGGTGAAGGCGGCGACCGTCCCGACCGCGAAGGACCTCAGCTCGGCCGGCAAACCAGTCATGTCGATCGGACAGCGGCCCTCACTCGACAAGTACCTCGCACTGCACTACGTCCCGACCAAGTCCAACGCCTGGGGCGGTGCGGTCGAAACACTCGAGGACGTGACCGCCGACTTCGCACTGGCCCAACTGGCGCAGCGCACCGGCGACAAGACGACGTACCAGCGCTTCCTGGCCAGGTCGCAGTACTGGCAGAACGTCTTCAACCCGGAGAACGGCGGCTACATCCAGAACCGCGACGAGAACGGCGCGTGGCCAGGCTTCACACCGTCCACATACGACGGGTTCGCCGAGGGCAGCAGTGCGCAATACACCTGGATGATCCCGCACAACCGCGCCGGCCTGGTCGACGCGATGGGTGGCGTGGACACGGCCAACCAGCGGCTGGACGCGTTCTTCAAGAACCCGGATGGCACCTGGGCGCTGACCGGTGCGGGCGAGCTGCACGCCGAGATGGACAACGAGCCGTCGATCAACACACCGTGGATCTACAACTACACCGGCCGGCCGTATACGACGCAGGAGACGTTGCGGCAGGCATTGAACCAGCTGTGGAACACCGGCACCGGCGGTATCCCGGGCAACGACGACCTGGGCGCGATGTCGTCCTGGTACGTGTGGACCGCGCTCGGGCTCTACCCGGACGTGCCGAGCCGTGCGGAGCTGCAGGTCGCGGCGCCGCTGTTCCCGCGCGCCGTGATCCACCGCGACGGCGGCCGGACCATCCGGATCAACGCTCCCGGTGCGGACGCGCCGTACGTGCAGGCCCTGAAGGTGAACGGGCGTACGACGACCAAGCCCTGGCTGCCGGAGTCCTTCGTGCAGCACGGCGGGACGCTGGACTTTGTCTTGAGCACCCAGCCCAACACAGCGTGGGGCGCAGCGGCCGAGGACGCACCGCCGTCATGGCGCACCGGTGAGATTCCGTTCCAGACCTCGACCGACACGAGCCGGATGGTTGTCGCTCCCGGTACGACCAGCGCACCGGTCGCCATCCAAGCGCACCGGCTCAGTGGCACCGCGCAGGACGTGACCTACACCGTCAATGCGCCGGCAGGTCTCGCGGTGACACCAGCAAGCGGGACCTTCCAGGTCGACCAGGTCGGCAGCGCACCGGTGACGATCACAGCGCCCGCCGGTACGCCGGACGGCCGCTACCCGGTCACCGTGTCGCTGAAGGCGGCAGACGGTACGACGTTGCCGCAGGTGGGCTTCACCGTGGTCGTGGGCCAGCCGAACTCGTTCTTCGTGCTCCGCGAGGGCGTGGCGATGTCTGACGACGCCGGTGACCACACCGAGGCGGACTACGACGGCGGTGGCGTCAGCTATTCACGCCAGGCACTCGCAGCCGCCGGACTCACGCCGGGTGGTGTGAGCACCGTGCAGGGCCTGAGCCTCACGTGGCCCGATGTCGCCGATGGTGACCCCGACAACGTCCCTGCCGACGGTCAGCTGCTCAACCTGAATCTCCCAGCCGGTACGACGAAGTTGTCGTTCGTCGGCAGTGCGGTCAACGGTAACCAGCAGACGAGCGCGACGCTCAACTACTCCGACGGCAGCACCGAGCAGATCGACCTGTCCTTCAGTGACTGGACACTCGGTGGGGGCGGCGACACGGTTCACTACGGCAACGTGATCGTCGCGACCACGCCGTACCGCAACGAGTCCGGTGGGGGACGGGACAACGTCACCACGCACATCTTCGCCACCGCACCGCTGGCTTTGACCAAGACTCCGGTCAGCATCATTCTTCCGAAGAACCGCGACCTGCGGATCTTCACGCTGGCCACCGGCTGAGGTCACTCCGGATGAGCCGCCCGCGCGGCCCCGCTCACTCGGCGTCTGGTAGCCCGGCTCCGATCGGCTCGCCGCCGTCCTCAGCGAGGGCGGCGGCGACCAGCCGTGCGTTCGCGGCGAACTCCGCGTCCGGAACCTTCGGCAACATGTCGTCCCAGGCCGCGATCATCGCGCCGCGCATCTGCATCATCCCGAGCGGGCGCGCCAGGAACCACAGGTGAAAGTGCTCGCTGCCATCACCCCATCGGTTGAAGTGCGTTCGCCCCACACTGTCGATGCGCCGGATCGCGTTCGCCACCCGCTGGATCATCGGCCCCAGCGTCGCAGTCAGCTCGGCCGGCAGGTTGTCCAGCCGGTAATGCTCCCGCGGCTCGAGCACCGCCACGAACGGCAGGCCACTGGCCTCGAACCCGGCTTTGAGGTGCCACTGCTCGTCCCGCCAGATCACGAACCCCTCCGGATCCGCGCACTTCGCGCACGGCCGGCCACCGTCCTCACCCGCTCGCGGCGGCTCCGGCAGGACGGGGTCAGCGAGGCGAACCACCTCGACGTCTCCCTCGAACGGGAAGAACGGCGCGCCCAGTAAGGGCTCGGCGGACATGCGTTCGCCGTACGGAAGCCTGCGGTGGTACTCGGACGGAAGCTCGGTCATGCCCACATTCTGGGTCAGGCGGGGTCCTTGGCGGCGGCTATCACCCGGGTCAGTCGCTCGTGCAGCTGCATCAGCTCGTCGATGTCCATGCCGAGGCGGTCAACGATGGCCGGCGGCACCTTCAGGGCCTCCTTGCGGAGGGCCCGTCCTTTGTCGGTGAGCGCGACGGCGAGGGAGCGCTCGTCCCTGGCGTCGCGGTCGCGGCGGAGCAGGCCTGCGGTCTCGAGTCGTTTGAGCAAGGGGGACAAGGTCGCCGGCTCGAGCTGGAGCATGCCGGACAGGTCCTTGACCGAGACGGGCTCGAACTCCCAGAGCGCCAGCATGACCAGGTACTGCGGGTGGGTCAGCCCCATCGGCTCGAGGACCGGCCGGTACAGCGCGATGACGGTGCGCGAGGCGATCGCCAGGGCGAAGCAGACCTGGTGTTCGAGCGCCAGCGGGTTCTGGTCGGTCTGTCTCATTTTCGCTGCGGCCACACAGTGAGTGTACCAATCATGCGTAGGCTAATAGTTAGTGCACTAACTAATGAGGAGGAACGATGGCGCGAGAGCACGTGCTGGTCGACGGCGACTGGCTCGAGAAGCAGCTGGACGACCCCGCCGTGGTGGTCTTCGAAGTGGACGAGAACAGCCAGGCGCATGCCGATCGGCACATCCCGGGTGCGCTCGCACTCGACTGGCGGACCGATCTGCAGGACCCGATCCGCCGTGACCTGATCGGCCAGGACGCGTTCGAGCAGTTGCTGACCAAGCACCAGGTCACGCCGGACGACACGGTGATCTTGTACGGCGGGGACAACAACTGGTTCGCGGCGTACGCCTATTGGTACTTCAAGCTCTACGGTCATCGTGACGTGCGCCTGCTCGACGGTGGGACGAAGCGCTGGGAGCTCGACGGGCGGGTGCTGACCGATGCGCCGACCGTGCGCGAGCGCTCTCCACGCCCGGCGTCGTACCAGGCCCAGCCCGCGGACGGGAGTCTGCGCGCCTACCGGGACGACGTGATCGCCGCCATCGGCCGGGACAGCATCCTCGATGTCCGGTCGCCTGCGGAGTTCACTGGCGAGATCCTTGCCCCGGCGCACTCTCCCCAGGAGCAGCCGCAGGTCCCGGGCCACGTTCCCGGAGCGGTGAACGTGCCGTGGTCGCAGGCCGTGGCTGACGACGGCACCTTCCTCACCGACGAACGGCTGCGCGCGCTGTACGCCGGCGCCGGACTCTCACTGGGATCGGGCAGTGAGTCCGCCCCGGACATCGTCGTCTACTGCAGGATCGGCGAGCGCAGCGCGCACAGCTGGTTCGTCCTGCATGAACTCCTCGACCAGCCATCGGTCAAGAACTACGACGGTTCATGGGTCGAGTACGGATCACTCATCGGAGTACCGGTCGAGGTATGACCCCCCGGACGGGCGTTGCAGCCAGCTGCAACGCCCGTGCAACGGGGCCACGGATCATCTGAGCACGACCCCTCATTCCGGGAGATCAGATGAGCATCATCACCGAAGGACGCTGGACCCCCGACGTCGTGACCGCCTTGTGCCAGCAGCTCTACGCACTCGCGCGGCGCGAGGAGGAGACTGCGGCGAGCCTGGCCGCGCGGACGCCGTACTGGACGCCGTCCCCGCCGTCGGTCGAGGCGCATCGGACGGCGGCCCGCCTCCTGCGGGCCGATGCCGATCGCCTCGAGTTCGAGTCCCGTCCCTGGGGTGTCCCGATCTGAGGAGGTGAGTCCCATGCTGGTCGAAAGTTCCGCGGTGGATCGGGTGGTGCTCGCCTGCGCGTCGGCGAAGTGTGACGGCCGGCAGGGGGAGCACGACTCCGAGACGGTGGCGTACTGGGAGACGCCCGACTCCGGCACGCTCGTCACCCAGACGTCCTGCCTGCGGTGCAAGCTGGAGACAATTCTGCGGCGATGGGTCGGACCGGCCCGTCCGCCCTCCCACGACTGCGGTTACTACACCGACGCTTCCGGGTTCTGCTCGTACTGCACCTGCTGATGACGTGGCCGAGCCTGGCCGCGCTCGGGGACAGCATGCTGACGGGCGATCGGACCTCGGTCGCAGTGGTCGACGAGTGTCTCGCCCGGATTGATGGCTCTCAGCTCGGGGCTGTCCTGGCACTCAACGCGCACGCCAGAGTTGATGCCGCCGCAGCCGATCAGCACTTCCAGCGAACCGGTGAGCTCCTCGGCCCACTGCATGGGATCCCGATCCTGGTGAAGGACGTATTCGAGACGCGCGGGATCCCGACGAGCTTCGGCTGTCAGGCCTTCCGCGACTACGTTCCCGAGGCAGACGCAGAGGCCGTACGGCGGTTGCGCGCGGCCGGAGCGATCATCCTCGGCAAGACCGCGACTCCGGACTTCGCGATGTCCTGGTTGTCGGACTCGTCCATGGGAAGGACGGTCAACAGCCGGTCGGCGGAGCACGAGGCCGGAGGTTCGAGCAGCGGATCGGCGGTCGCCGTTGCGGCTGGGCTTGTCCCGGTGGCGATGGGGTCCGACACCGGAGGGTCTGTCCGGGTGCCGGCGTCCTTCAACGCCGTGGTCGGGATGCGTCCGACGACAGGCCTCCTGCCGACGCAGGGGTTGGCAACGCTGGTGGCAGTGCAGGACACTCCGGGTCCGCTGGCCAACTGCGTCGACGACGCGGCACTTCTGCTGGACGTGCTGGCAGGTCGGTTGCTGCGGGCAAATGAGCGGCAGACCTACCGGCTCGGGCTCCTCGCACTGCCAGACGGCCCGGGGGAGTGGGACGGCTCGGAGCAGGTCTCCGCCGTGGTGGACAAAGCCTTCGGCAGGCTCGGTGTTCCGCTGGATGAGCTTGAGATGCCAGGACTTCCAGGGCTGCTTCGCGACAGTTCGCCGTACCTGGTGGTGGCGCGGGACGATGTCGATGGCTTCCTGCGCTCGAGAACTGGCCGATCCTTCATCGAGCTGTATGACGACGGTGTCTTTCCCGGTGCGCTGGATCTTGCCGAGTTGCTCGCGACTCGATCGTCGGCCGGTGGTCGTCCGCAGTTGTACGCCGCACGGCGCCGACTGCGTGACGCGGTCGTGGGCGCGATAACCGATCGGGGCCTCGACGCGCTCGTGTATCCGACGGTGAGTGTGCCGGCTCCGCGGCTCGACCGGGATCGCGAAAAGCTGCCGAGCAGGCGGCTGCCCGTCAACACCCTGATTGCTTCCCAGGCGGATCTGCCGGCGCTGACTTTGCCGGCGGGCAGGACTGACGAAGGGCTGCCGGTCGGCCTCGAGTTGCTGGGCTTGCGGGACGCGGAGCTGCTGAACCTGGGACGCCTGGTCGAGCGTGCCTTAGAGACCTAGGTGACGTTCGAGCTCCGCCCACGAATCAGCGTCGGCGGCGAGTGGCTGGTCGTGGTCGCGGGCGTGCCAGGCGGTCGACACGACCGCCTGGAGGAGCCGGTGCCGAGTGACGGTACGGCGTACCGACACCACGCCTTCTGGCGAGATCGTGACGGCGTCGTCGGGTTCGGGGCGTCGGCGAAGGCCAGGTTGGAGCAACCCTGACAGGTCGAACGCGAAGTACGTCGGGCGCGCGTCGTCCTCGGCGAACGCCAGGTCCCGCAGGCTGCTCGCGCCGCCCAGGACGAACATGGAGTCGACGCCGGCCGAGCGGGCGCCGACGATATCCGTGTCGAGGCGATCGCCGACCATGATCGTGTCGGAGGGGTCGCAGCCGAGCCGGGAGCAGGCGAGGTCGAACAGCGCCGTACCCGGTTTGCCTGTCACATAAGGGGAAACCGGCGTCGTAGCCCGGACCGCCCCGACGAACGCGCCGTTGCCCGGCGCCAGACCGCGGGCGGTCGGTATCGTCGCGTCCAGGTTCGTCGCCACCCACAGCGCGCCCGCCTGGGCGAGGTAGCCGACCTCGGCCAGGTCGCGCCAGGTCACGTCCAGCCCCGCTCCTTGGACCACAGCTTCGACCGGCAGGCCATCGGCTAGCTCATCGACGCGCACGGGCTTCAGGCCTACCTCGCCAAGGGCCTCGGTCACCCCGGATCCACCCACGGCCAGGACTCGTGCGCCCGGCCCGAGCCGTTCGGTCAGGTACGCCGCGGCCGCTTGTGCACTCGTGACGACGGACCAGCCCTCGTCACTGAGGCCCAGCTCGCGCAGATGGGTCTCCGCTGCCGCAGGCGGCCGGGATGCGTTGTTGGTCGCGAACACCACTGGCACTTGGTCGGCGATCATCGAGTTCAGACTCGGGACCGCGCCCGGCACCGCGTGAGGGCCGCGATAGACCACACCGTCGAGGTCACAGATCACCCCGCGGTAGCTTGCAAGAACCGTCACGAACGCGCCCCGCCGGCGGCCAGCGCCGCGGCCACGGATTCGCTGGCACGCCGGCAGTTCTGCAGCAGGATGCGTCCACTCTCGGCGGCGTCCTCCGTGCGGACCCAGGCCTCGGCGGCCGAGGCGACCAGCGGACGTGAGAAGCCGTAGGTCACCCGCCACGAATGGCCCGGGTCCGAAGCGATGGCCTCCAGATGTGAGCAGGCCTGGTCCAGAGGTTGCCCACCGGAGAGCAGCAGTACGCCGGGAGTCTGAGCCGGAATGCCCTTGTCCAGCAGGGCCGTGGTCAGGCGAGCGACCTGCTGGGAGTCCGCGGGCACCGGGTTCGTGAGGCCGGGCACGACCATGTTGATCCGCACCAGCAGATGGCGGGGATCGACGCCGGCCCGGTCGAGCTCGGTGCGCAGGGCGAGCAGCGCGTTGGTCGTGACGGCCTGGGTGATGGTGATGCTGGAGGCGCCGAGCTCCGGCATGGCGATCGTCAGGATGGGGAGGATCCCAGCGGCCTGTGCTGCCGCGGCACCGCCGGCGAGAGTTTCCGCACTGATGTGAACAGAGCCCAACGGAACGTCAAGTGGGGAAAGGTTCTCACGCCACTCGACGAACGACGCGCCGCGCCCGGCAAGGTGTCCCAGCGGGATCTCCTGCGTCGTCATGCGGACGCCGATCAGCGGCCGCAGCCCGTTGGGACGCAGCGCGGCGAACGCTTCGGGCGTGAGGAGCACAGCGGAGACGTAGTCGCTCAGGCCTTCCGTGCGCAGTACGGACCCGGTGAACCGGTGGGCACGGTCGGTGCCGACGAGCGCCTCGGCGTACTCGTCGACCACCAGCAGTCCTTTGGGTGGCGCCAGGATCGCGGCGGCGGTCTCGTCCATCGTGCGCATGTCGGCCTCCTGCAAGGAATGTTTCGTCGAAGCTAAGGTCCACCACCAGGCGGCGGATTCACCCTTGGGGCTGAGTGGACGGGTGATTCCGGCGGACGGCTACCACCCCCGCGGTCACCCCTCGGGTGGATGCCTTCGCGCGCCCGCGCTGGTGTGCTCGGAGCAGCCAACACCCCTGCCGCGAGGAGTGCCCATGCTCACCGAACGCCTGACGCTGTCCCAGTTCCTGACCGAGGACCGTCGTCGTCGCCCTGGTTCGAGCGAGGAGACCGACGCGCTGATCGCCGACGTCGCGCTGGCCTGCAAGGCGATCTCGAAGCGGATCGCGTCCGGCGCGCTGTCCGGCGTACTCGGTGCTGCCGGGGCCACGAACGTGCAGGGCGAGCAGCAGCAGAAGCTCGACGTACTGGCCAACGAGATCTTTCTTCGGACCACCGAGTGGGGCGGGGCGCTGGCGGGCATGGCGTCGGAGGAACTGGAGGCGCCCTATCAGATCCCGGCCCGCCATCCGCGGGGCAACTGCCTGCTCGTGTTCGACCCGCTCGACGGTTCGTCCAACATCGACGTCAATGTGTCGGTCGGGAGCATCTTCTCGATCCTGCGCGCCCCGGTCACCGGTCCCGACGTCCAGGTCGGCGACTTCCTCCAGCCCGGAACAGAACAGGTTGCCGGCGGCTACGCGATCTACGGCCCGTCGACGCTGCTCGTACTCACGGTCGGCACCGGAGTGCACGCGTTCACACTGGACCGCGACCTGGGCGAGTTCTTCCTGACCAGGCAGGACATCAAGGTGCCGGAGGCAACGGCCGAGTTCGCGGTGAACACCTCGAACCGCCGGTTCTGGGAGCCGGCCGTGCAGCGCTACATCGAGGAGTGCCTGGCCGGTACGACGGGTCCGCGGGAGAAGGACTTCAACATGCGCTGGGTCGCGTCACTGGTGGCCGAGACGCACCGGATCCTGACCCGCGGCGGTGTGTTCCTGTACCCGCGTGACTCCAAGGACCCCGCGCAGGAAGGCCGGCTCCGGCTGCTCTACGAGGCCAACCCGATCGCGTTCCTGATCGAGCAGGCCGGTGGTCGCGCGACGACCGGACGGGAGCGAGTGCTCGACGTCAAGCCGTCGCAGTTGCACCAGCGGATCGGGTTCGTCTTCGGCTCCCGCGAAGAGGTCGAGCGGATCGAGCGGTACCACGCCGAGTCCGCCGGCGACCCCGAGGACCAGAGCAACCCGCTGTACGGATTCCGCGGCCTGTACCGCGCGAGCGCCTGAGGAGTGGATCGATGTCAGCCAAGCACCCCGTCGTCGCGATCACCGGTTCGTCCGGAGCCGGCACCACCTCGGTGATGCGCACGTTCGAGCAGATCTTCCGGCGCGAGCAGGTGAACGCCGCCTTCGTCGAGGGCGACAGCTTCCACCGCTACGACCGGATGGGGATGAAGGACGAGATGACCCGGGCGCTCGCCGAGGGGGATCACACCTTCAGCCACTTCGGCCCCGACGCCAACCTGTTCGAGGAACTCGAGGCGCTGTTCCGTGAGTACGGCGAAGCCGGCGGTGGCCGCGTCCGCAAATATCTCCACGACGACCAGGAGGCGGCGCCGTACGCGCAGGAGCCCGGAACGTTCACGCCCTGGGCAGATCTCCCGGGCGACACGGACCTGTTGTTCTACGAGGGTCTGCACGGTGCGGTGGTGACCGAGAAGGTCGACGTCGCCCAGCACGCCGACCTGCTGATCGGTGTCGTGCCGGTGATCAACCTGGAGTGGACGCAGAAGCTGCACCGGGACAAGGCCAAGCGCGGCTACTCCACCGAGGCGGTGACGGAGACGATCCTGCGCCGGATGCACGACTACGTGAACTACATGTGCCCGCAGTTCTCCCGTACGGACGTCAACTTCCAGCGCGTGCCCGTGGTCGACACGTCCAACCCGTTCATCGCGCGGACGATCCCGGCACCGGACGAGTCGATGCTGGTGATCCGGTTCAAGGATCCGCGCGGGATCGACTTCCCTTACCTGCTGTCGATGCTGCACGACTCATTCATGTCGCGCCCGAACACCATCGTCTGCCCCGGCGGAAAGATGGATCTGGCCATGCAGCTGATCTTCACGCCGATGCTGTGGCGGCTGCTCGAGCGCCGCGGCAAGACCCGCTGACATCCACCGTTCCCCTCAGGAGGTTCTGTTTCATGACTGCTCGCGTCGGTATCAACGGCTTCGGCCGGATCGGCCGCAACTTCTTCCGTGCTGTCCGCGCCTCCGGGGCCGACATCGAGGTCGTCGCCGTCAACGACCTGACCGACCGGTCCACGCTGGCGCACCTGCTGAAGTACGACTCGATCCTCGGCCGGCTGGACGCGGACGTCCGCGCAGACGGCGACGCGATCGTCGTCGGCGACGCCTCGATCGTCGCGCTGGCCGAGCGTGATCCCGGCAAACTCCCGTGGAAGGACCTCGGGGTCGACCTGGTGGTCGAGTCGACCGGCTTCTTCACCGACGCGAACCTGGCCCGCGCCCATGTCGACAGCGGCGGTGCCCGGAAGGTGATCATCTCCGCGCCGGCCTCCAACAACGACATCACGATCGTCATGGGCGTGAACCACGACGAGTACGACGCTGCCGCGCACACCGTGATCTCGAACGCCTCCTGCACCACCAACTGCCTCGCACCGATGGCCAAGGCCTTGCACGAGGGGCTCGGCATCGTCAGAGGCCTGATGACCACGATCCACGCGTACACCGCGGACCAGAACCTGCAGGACAACATCCACAAGGATCTCCGCCGGGCCCGGGCTGCCGCGATCAACGTCGTACCGACCTCGACCGGGGCCGCGAAGGCGATCGGCCTGGTGCTGCCCGAGCTGAAGGGCAAGCTGGACGGCTACGCGCTCAGGGTCCCCGTTCCGACAGGCTCGGCGACGGATCTGACCTTCGAAGCGGCGCGTGAGACTTCCGTCGAAGAGGTCAACGAGATCGTGCAGGCGGCGGCCGAGGGAGACCTCAAGGGCTACCTGCGCTACTCCACAGACCCGATCGTCTCCACCGACATCGTCACCGACCCGGCGTCCTGCATCTTCGACGCTCCGCTCACAAAGGTAATCGGCAACCAGGTCAAGGTCGTCGGCTGGTACGACAACGAGTGGGGCTACTCGAACCGCCTGGCCGACCTCGTGGCCCACGTCGGCGCGAGCCTCTGAGCCGATGGCAACCATCGACGACCTCAGCCGCGAGCTGGGCGGACTTCGCGGCCGCCGCGTTCTGGTCCGGTCTGACTTGAACGTCCCGGTGGACGGCGGCACGATCATCGACGACGGCCGCATCCGGGCCGGCGTACCGACGATTCGGCAGCTCGCCGATCAAGGCGCCCGCGTCGTGGTGACCGCGCATCTGGGCCGCCCGGACGGATCGCCCGACCCTGCCTTCTCCTTGGCGCCGGTGGCCGAGCGGCTCGGCGAGCTGCTCGGTGCGGAGGTGACGTTCGCGACCGACAGTGTCGGCGAGAGTGCGCAGACAACGGTCGACTCCCTCCAAGACGGTCGAGTCGCGCTGTTGGAGAACGTCCGCTTCAACGCCGGCGAGACCAGCAAGGACGCTGCTGTGCGCGGCGAGGTAGCCGACCGCTTGGCCACTTTGGCCGAGGCTTTCGTCAGTGACGGCTTCGGCGTGGTCCATCGCAAGCAGGCGTCGGTGTACGACGTTGCGCAGCGGTTGCCGGCTGCCATGGGTCAACTCGTCGCCACCGAGATCGGCGTACTCGAACGGCTCACGCAGGCACCGGAACTCCCGTACGTCGTCGTGCTGGGCGGAGCGAAGGTCTCGGACAAGCTCGGCGTGATCGACAACCTGCTGGGTAAGGCCGACAAGCTGGTCATCGGTGGCGGCATGGCCTACACCTTTCTGGCCGCCCAGGGGTACGAGGTCGGCAACAGCCTGCTCGACAAGGAGCAGATCCCCACCTGCCGCGGCTACCTCAACCGGGCGGCGGACCAGGGTGTCGAGCTCTTGCTGCCGACGGACGTGGCGATCACGGACCGATTCGCCGCGGACGCTGTGGCCGAGGTCGTGCGTGCCGACCAGATCCCGGCCGACCGGATGGGGCTGGACATCGGTCCCGAGTCGGCGCAGCGGTTCGCCGCCGCGCTCAGCGATGCCCGGACGGTCTTCTGGAACGGCCCGATGGGAGTCTTCGAGTTCGAGGCGTTCGCCTCCGGGACCCGAGCTGTCGCCCAGGCGCTGGCTGAGCTCGACGGGTTGTCAGTGGTCGGTGGCGGCGACTCGGCGGCCGCCGTACGGCGGCTGGGGTTCGACGAGACGGCCTTCGGGCACATCTCGACCGGGGGAGGCGCGTCGCTGGAGTACCTGGAGGGCAAGACTCTCCCCGGCATCGACGTGCTCGATGCCGGGGAGGAGACGTTCGGTCAGCGGCTGCTCAAGACCCGGTGAGTGCGGTTGTAGGCGGTGTGGTTCGCGCGGGCCAGCAATGTGCCGGTCACCAGGCCCAAGGTCGTCCACAGGAGGGCCAGCGTGCCGAGTGACTTGACCCGGAACTCCCAGACCAGGCCGGCATCGACATCGGCGGGAATCGCGTCGGGACTGGCCGGGAGGCCGGCGAAGAGGATGACGCAGCCGGCGGCCAGCACACCGACGACGCTCCAGGTGACGCGGGTGGACGACCATCCGCGTCGCCTGGCCGTACGGACGACAGCGACAACCGCTGTGACGGTCAAGGCCGCGATGGCGATCGCGCACGCGTAGAGCAGCGTGCGCTGAGTGACCGTGTCCGGATCGCCGACCGCCGGCGGGTTGGCCGGGTACTTGAGGCCGGGTGCGAGGGTGAAGATCGCGAAGCCCCCGCCGGCCACGACGAGGGCGCTCGCCAGCTCGCTCAGGTTCGACGAACGCCGGAAGCGGGTCAGGGCGACGGCGTAGAGCAGAGACAGCAGGAGTGCCGCGACGATGACGGCGACGGCACCGCCGACCTGCTGCATGCCACGCGAGATGAGTTCGGCGTCGTGACCTGACTCGCTCTGCGTGTGCTCCATGGCGGTGCGGCTGTCCTCGACGGCCAGCGCGAGCCGGATGGTCGGTTCGACGACCACGACGCTGAACGCCGCGGCGACGGCGCCGGCGGCGAGTCCGCCGGCGAGTGCGGCACGGAGTGTTGACGGCCAGAGGTTCATCTCATCGTCCTAGTGGCAGGGCACGCCGAGAATGTGGCGGCCGTCGTGGGTGAACTCGTGGACGTACGGCGCCAGGGTCGACAGCACCGCGCCGTTGTCCTGGAGCATGAGGTACAGAGCGATCAACGACAGTGCGGCGATGAGGTAGGCCCAGACCGGGATGCGTTCGGCGGCGGCCACTTTGCTCGACATTGGTCAGCTCTCCTTAGCTGTGGATGACAGTGCTCGTCGGTAGACCTCGAGGTGTTGCTCGGCAGTGGCCGACCACGGGTACCTCGCGGCGACCGCGGGCCCGCGCTGGGCGAGCCGCTCGCGGGTGCTCTTGTCGTCGACCAGGCGCGCGAGGCCCTGTGCAAGGGACGCGGCGTCACCCGCGCCGGTCATCAGCGCGTCCTGCTCGTCGGTCAGGAACTCGTGGAAGACGTCGATGTCGGACGTGACGACCGGCAGTCCGGCCGCCATCGCCTCGAGGACCACGAGGCCCCAGCCCTCCTTCATCGACGGGAACGCGAAGCCGTCGGCGGCACCGAACCACTCCGGCAGATCCTCGTCCGAGACGGTGCCGAGCAGTACGACGTCCGTACCGAGCCGGAGCCCGCTCGACTCGAGTGAGCTGAGCACGTTCTCGCGGTACGCCCGGTAGTCCTGGAAGGAATGACCGCCGATGATCGCGAGCAGCGGCGGGTTCGGGTGCGTTGCCTTCAGCCGGGCCAGTGCCTCGACGAGGTAGGCGGTGCCCTTGCGCGGCTCGATGCCGCCCACGGTCAGGAAGACGAAACGGTCACCGGCGTTGATCTGCTCGCGTAGCTCCTTGCGGCGCAGCTCAGTAACCCCGGCGCCGAACCGGTCGGTGCGGACGCCGTTGGTCACGATGCCGGCGTGGACCCCGTAGTCCTGCAGCAGTTTCTCCTGCCAGAGCCGACTGACCACGAGGACGTCGTCCGGCTCCAGGATCGCGTTGCGCTGGCAGTCCATCAGGGCTTGCGTGGTGAAGTCGTCGACGTGGTGAACCGTGCGGATCAGGCGGAACGGCGTACCCGCGTCCCGGACCCGGGCGGCGGCCCGGGCCGAGATGCAGTCCTGGCTGTGCACGATGTCGAACCCGTCGCCGATCTCGGTGAGGTAGCCGGTCAGCGTGTCGATCGACTGGAACACGCGCTCCTCCAGCGTCGGCGCGGGCGGCGGTGCGTCGACCAGCCGCACGGGTACGTCGACCTTGCGGAAGAAGCCCTTGCCTTGGTCGGACAACGCCACCACGGTGACGTCGACCCCAGCAGCCTGCAGTGCCTCAGCAAGCTCGAGGGTGTGGACGACCCCACCGCGTGGCTTGACCGAGTACGTCGTGAGCGCGAGACGCAGGCGATCTTCCACGGCCATCACCTACAGCTCCGCCGCGACCAGAGCGGGATCGCGCAGTGCGATCGCCGAGGCAGCCAGGGCGGCCCGGGCCGCCGTTTCGGTGACGATGCAGCCCGCGCGGCGCAGGGTCTCCTGCTGGGCCGCGAAACCCTGCGGGTCGAGCTCGGTGCCGAGTACGTACGCCACGACGATCGCGCCGGAGCCCGTCACCTTCTCGATCGCGGGTGCGAGCATGCCGGCCGGATCGGTGTGAGCGCCGTCGCCGATCACGACGTCGAGGAGCACCGCGGCGACACCGTCGTCGTCGACCTGCCGCTCGAGGAACTCGATGCGGGCCTGCGGATCGATCATCGGATGCGGCCGGCCCACGGTGTACTCCTCCTCGCCGAGGTCGAGGAACAGATGCGAATCGGGCTTGGCCGAGTCGACCGTGAGCGACTTGTCCAGCGGGACGTTCGAGTGGATCGGCCCGAGGTGATCGGTGGCGATCGTGAGCGCCTCGTAGCAGAGCGTTCCGCCGCTGTAGAGACCGACGACCTTGCGTCGTGTCGGTGACAACCCGGTGATCAGGCCGGCCACGTCTTCCGCCAGTCCCTGCACGACGTCCGGGGCCGAGCCGCCGACCTTCGCGAGCGTCTCGGCGGCGCCGCGTTCGAGGGTGTTGACCACTGTCACGTGGTCCGCGGTGGCGAGGCTGTCGCGCAGACCCATGAGCGCGGCGACCGTGGGCTTGGACGGCACCTTCAGCAGCCGTTCGGCCACCTCGCGCGACGGCGGCTTCGACACCAGCAGGATCGCCTCGGTCCGCTCGTCCGCGTCCAGCGCGCGGAGCGCCGACTCGGCCATCAGGCCACCGACCTCGGGGGACAGGTCGCGGCCGCCCACGCCGATGACGTGCGAGACCCCGACTCCCCAGCGGTCCAGGAGGCTCATCACTTCTTGCGCACCGGTTCCGGCGGCGGCGACGATGCCGACCGGTCCGGCGTTGACCCGGTTGGCGAATCCGAGGCCGGCTCCGGCGATCATCGCCGTACCGGCGCCCGGGCCCATCACCAGGCGGCCGAGGTCCCGGGCCCGTTCCTTGAGCTCGATCTCGTCCGCGAGCGGGACGTTGTCGCTGAACAGCAGGACATTCAGGCCCGCGGTCAGTGCCTTGTGCGTCTCCAGGGCGGCGTACGAGCCCGGCACCGAGATGATGGCGATGTTGGCGTCCGGCCGTTCGGCCAGGGCCTCGCCCAGATCGGTGGCGTTCGGTACGGCGCCGTCGTCCTCCTGCACGTTGGCCGCGAAGAGCGCCGCCTCGGCGGTCTCGAGTGCAGCCGCTGCTGCGTCGTCGTCCTCGGCCTGCACAGCCAGGACGAGGTCGTTCGCGGCCGCGTCGTCCACGTCGCCGGCGATGCCCTGTTCCGCGAGCGTCTCGAGGTTGGCGGGGGTGGCCATCAGGGCCCAGCCCCAGGACACTCCGGGCGATCCCAGGATCGCGCGGGTGGCCTCGAGGAGGCGGACGCTGTCCTTGTAGGAGTTCTTGCGTACGGCGACGCGGGTGCTCATCCGACCAGCTCCTTGGTGGTGGCAGGGGTGGGGACGTCCTCGGTCAGGATCCGAGTGCCACGCGCTCCCTCCACGACCCCGTGGGGTTCGTCGAGGGTCGCGTAGACGAGTTCAGGCGTGGTGATGGCCGCGAACCGCGGCTGTTCGGCCGGCGACGAGCCCTCGACGAACTTGATCGCGGCGCTCATCTTCGGGCCCATGCTGCCGGGCGGGAACTGGCCGTCGGCCAGATGCCGGCGGGCCTCGGTCACGGTCAGCTCGTGAACGGACCGCTCCTGCGGCGTACCGAAGTCGAGCTTGACCGACGGGACGCCGGTGACCATGACGAGGGCGGTCGCGTGCGCCGCGGCCGCGATCCGTTCCGCGGCGAAGTCCTTGTCGATGACGGCGTCCACACCGCGGTAGGCGCCGTTCTCCTCGATCACCGGGATGCCGCCGCCGCCCGCGGCGACGACGATGTGACCCGACTGCGTCAACGTCGCGACGGCGTTCGCCTCGAGGATCGCCTGCGGGGTGGGCGACGGGACGACCCGGCGGAAGCCGCGGCCGGCGTCCGGGATCATCGTCCAGCCGCGGGTGGCCGCGAACTGCTGCGCCTCGTCCTGGCCGAAGAACGGCCCGATCGGCTTCGTGGGGTTGGCGAAGGCGGGGTCGTCGCGGTCGACCACGATGTGGGTGATGACGGACACCGCGCCGGAGATCTCGCGGCCGCAGACCTCGTGCAGGGCGAGGCAGATCAGGCTGCCCAGCGCGCCCTGGGTCATCGCGCCGAGGGAGAACAGCGGCTGCGCCGGCACCAGCCGGGCGCCTTCCTCGTGCTGGATGGCGAGGTTCCCGACCTGCGGGCCGTTCCCGTGCACGATGATGATCTGCCAGCCCTTGCGCAGCAGCGACCGGACCGACTTGGCCATCGCCAGAGCGTTCGAGTACTGCTCCTCGAGGGTGCCCCGCTGGTCCTCGCGGGTGAGGGCGTTTCCGCCGAGGGCAATGACGGCGATATCGCTCATTCCGGCTCCAACTCGTCCGTGCACGTCAGTCGTGCGTCCGCCTGATCGGATGCCACAACATAGCAGATGGACGTGTCGTATAGTAGATATCGAGTGGACCGACCAGGGAGCTGCGCGATGACCGACGAGATGACCGCCCGTGCCCTCCGATCGTCCTGGCGGGCGTCGGAGCAGTCGCTGTACTCCATCGGTGGCGGCGACGTGGAGCGCTATCAACGCGCCATCAGGCTGGTTCGCGCGGTTGCCGACGACCTGCTGGACATCACGTCGACCGATGCCCTGGTCGATCGCTGGCCGGAGGCCGGCGGGATCGTCACCGCCGCGGCGGAGCGCACGGGTCTGACGCTCGGCTCACTGCCCGTGGATCAGGTCGCGGGAGCCGCCTTCGCGCTCCGCCAGGTCGCTTTGCAGGCCGAGGAAACCCGGCGCGCCCGGTCCGAGCTGATCGCCGCGGCCAGGGCGGAGGGGGCCGACTGGGTGGTCCTGCATGAGACCGGTGATCCGCTGGCCGGTTTCGCGGATCCCTACGGCTCGACCCGGATGCACCTCGAGTCCGGTCTCGCCATCGTCGCGGCGGTTCAGCCGGATCTCACCACGGGTGCCGCGGTCCACACGCTGACCGTTGTCCGGCTCGACCTGCGCACCGGCGACCTGGTGGACGACGACCCGGGGGTCGCCGACCTCGCGTACTCCGACAGTGCGTCGTTCCGCAGTGGGCAGGCCGCCCTGCGGGAGGTCGTGGAGGAGCTCGCGGCGACGGACCGTATCGGATGATAGACGGATTTATCCGTCAGGAGATAAGGTGGCGCAATGACCCAGACCGCACAGACCCGCACCCCCATCGCCACGGTCGACGACGGTAGTCGGCTGAGTGACCTGATTCTCGAGCTCCAGGAGAAGGGCCTCGCGGTCAAGGGTCCGCTGGAGCGCCGGCCGGGCGGTGCCGGTCCGTCGGACGCGGGCATGATCTGGGTCGAGGGGACACCCGTCACCGTTCCGGTCGACGCCGCGTACGTCGCGAGTACGCCGTACTCCCTGGAGTCGGAGGACTCCGGCCACGGGATCTACCGGGACGGTGTGCGCCTGGCGTCCGCGACGCCGGCCGGGCGGCCGCGCTTCTACGACCTGGAGACCGCTGACGGTACGCCGTACTGGAAGCTGGCCCTGATGCACCTGGACTCGCTGGCGAGCACCGTGCTGCAGACCTGTGCGTACTGGGGCAACGACGATCAGTGCAAGTTCTGTGGCATCGGTGTCTCCCTCGCGTCGGGCAACACGGTCAAGGTGAAGCGGCCCGAGCAGCTCGCCGAGGTGGCGGTCGCCGCGCGCGACCTCGATGGAGCCGTGGATATCACCCTCACCACCGGTTCGACCTGGGGGAAGGACCGCGGCGCGTACTACGTGAGCAAGTGCGGTCATGCGATGAAGGAGGCCTCCGGGCTGCCGGTGGAGGTCCAGTTCGAGCCGCCCACCGACCTGGCCGTCATCGACAAGGTGCACAGCCTGGGCATCGACTCCCTCGGCATCCACGTCGAGTCGTTCGATCCCCAGGTGCTCGCCCACGTCGCGCCGCCGAAGGCCCGGACCGGGATCGAGCGCTACTTCGAGACCTGGGAGTACGCCGTCGAGCGGTTCGGCGAGGGGCAGGTGTCGACGTACGTTATCCTCGGCATGGGTGAGGATCCACAGCTCACTATCGAAGGCTGCAAGCGGGCGATCGACATCGGTGTCTACCCGTTCATCGTTCCGCTCCGCCCGGTGCCCGGGAGCCTGATGGCCGATTCCGTCCCGCCGAGCCGGGCGTACACCGAGAGCATTGCGCGGCAGGTGGCGCCTGAGCTGGTGAAGCGGGGACTGACCGCCGACAAGGTGTTGGCGGGCTGCGCACGTTGTCAGGCCTGTTCGGCGCTGGGCTCGCTGGAACGGACCATTCAGCTGGGTATGCCCAGCCTCCCGGTGCGAAGTGCATCATGACCGAGATCGGTGTTTGGCAAGCGCTCGAACGTGATCTCGCCAAGCACTACGCGATCCGGCAGCGGGTCTTCGTGCTCGAGCAGCGGATCATGGAGTTCACCGATCTCGATCCGCACGACCGGGATGCGAACACGATCCATGTGCTGGCCGCGCAGGGGTCTTGCGCGGCAGGCACGGTCCGGCTGTATCCGTTGGACGGCGAGCTGTGGCAGGGCGATCGTCTCGCAGTCCTGCCCTCGCATCGATCGTCGATGGTCGGAGCTGAGCTCGTCCGCTTCGCGGTCGCGACGGCCGGCTCGCTGGGTGGCGCGCAGATGCTGGCGCAGATCCAGTTGCCCAACGTGCGGTTCTTCGAGCGTCTCGGCTGGACGCGTGCGGGCGCAGTAGCGCCGTACTGCGGCCTGGATCATCAGCCGATGGTGTTCGACCTGACCCAGGCGCCGGCCAAGACCTGGCCCGGCCGACCGGCCGAGCTCCTGCTCGAACCGCTCGTGGAAGTGCAGGACCTGCGGGCCGGCTGACTCAGCTCCAGAGCCCGGTGATCGTCTCCGTCGCCAGATCCATCAGGACCGCTTCGTCGGCGCCGTGACCGATGACCAGCCTGCTGTCTGACGTCACCTGACCGACTTCCGCGCAGGTCAGACCGTGCCGCTCGAACACCGCCGCACAATCCGCCGTGCGATCGGCCGGGGTGGTCAACCAGAACGCGTACGTCGGAAACGCCACCAGCCACCGCAGTGGGTCCGTGTCCACCGGGGTCGGCATCAGACCGAGGTCGATCCGCGCACCATGGCGGGTGAACTCCAGCAGCATGGCCAGCGAACCGAGCGCGCCGGCCATCGACACGTCCTTCGCGGCGAAGGCCAACCCGTCGTCGGCGACCTCGGCGAGCAGCCGGACATCGCGAGCCAAGGTCGCGGACTGCTCCGAGATCGACGTGAAGAACGGGAAGTCCGGGCGCATCGTGCCATTCAGGCAAGCCACGAACATGACCGCCTGACCGGGCCGGACGTGCGCCATCGACAACGGCGTACGTACCTGTCCGAGCGCGAACGCCGACAGTGAGGTGTCCGCGTCGGCCCGGGTCAGGTGGCCGCCGACGATCGGCACGTCGTACATTTTCGCGGCGTCGGCCATCCCGCGGAGCACCTCGGTCAGGTCGGCGTCGCGGCCGACCACGGTGTTCACGATCGCGCGCGGGACACCGCCCATCGCGGCGACATCGTTGACGTTGGCAAGCACACTGGCGATGCCCGCGCCGTACGGATCGTTCTGCACGAACGAAGGCGCGATCGCCTCGCCACACACCACGGCCCGCGCACCGTCCAGCTCCACGACGGCGCCGTCGTCACCGGGGCCGTGCAGGGGATCGCCGGCGTCGACGAAGCCGGCCACCTGGGCGATCGCGCCCTTCCCGGACACCCCCGCGTGCCGGCGGACGACCGCCACCACCTCGTCCATGGAGAGGGCCGACTGGATGCTGGTGCGGGATGGACCGGTCATGGTTCGTATCGTATAGTAGATGCTCATATCGGTCGAGAGATATCCGCTCCGGCTGTCCCCCGCGAAAGGTCCCCGTGATGAGTGAAGCTCCCGTCGTCGACCTGCCGGCCGCCGTTGACGTGGTCAACATCGGGCTCCCCCTGTTCGAAAGCGCGTTGCGCGACCAGGGCCGGCCGGTCATCGGTGTGGACTGGCGGATCCCGGGCGGCGGTGACGCTCGGACCGTGGCTGCGCTGGCCCGCGTCCTCGGACCGCAGGCCGCAAGGATCGAGCAGGCCAACGCGGAGGTGATCCGCCGGCTCAACGAGGGCGTGCCTCTGCTGGTCGGCATCGACCGCGCGGGTGCCGTCATCGGGGGCATGGGCGAACGCGACATCCTGCACTGCGGCCCGTCGATCGCCTGGGCAGACATGCCGGACCCACTCCAGCGCTCGGTGCGGGCGGCCGTGGTCGCGGAGGACTGGGCTCCGGACGTCGCCGCAGCGGGCCGGTTGGTCGAATCGGGCGAGGTGCGCCTCAAGCCGGCCAACGAGCACCGGACCGTCGTTCCGATGGCGACGTCGATCGGCCCGTCGGCACCGGTGTACGTCGTCCAGAACGAGCTCGGCGGGACCACGGCGTACTCGAGCATCAACCAGGGATCCGGCGCGGTGCAGTGGTTCGGCGTCGACAGTGACGACGCGATCGCCCGGATCCGCTTCGTCCGGGACAAGCTGGGACCGGTGCTGGCCGAAGCCCTGGCGAGCCACGGACCCTTCGACGTGTTCGCCCTGGCCGCGCAAGGCGTTCCGATGGGCGACGACGTGCACATGCGGGTCCAGGCGACGACGAACCTCTTCCTGCGCGACCTGCTGCCCTACCTCGTCCGCGCCACGCACCCGGCCGCGGCCGAGGTAGCGACCTTCCTGAGCGGCAACCACCTGATGTTCCTCAACGTGGCCATGGCCGCGGCGAAGTCGCTGGTGGAGTGGGCCGGCGAGGTGCGCGAGTCGAGCATCGTCACCACGATGGCACGCAACGGTACGACGTACGGCGTCCGGCTGGCCGGAGGCGGCGGCGACTGGTTCCTCGCGCCCTCGCCGCCGATCCAGGATGCCTTGTACTACCCGGGTTTCGGGCCGGAGACCAGCGCTCCGGACATCGGTGACAGCGCGGTGCTCGAGCTCGTCGGACTGGGCGGTCCGGCGGCTGCCAACTCGCCCGCGGTGGCCGGCTTCCTCGGTGGCCGGATGTCCGATGCGATCGCTGCCACCCGCAGCATGCAGCGGATCTGCGCGGGGGAGAGCCCGCGGTTCCGGCTGCCGATCCTGGACAACGTGGGTACGCCGGTCGGCGTCGACGTCCGCAAGGTGGTGGAGCTCGGCGTCACACCCGCGGTGAACACCGGCATCATCCACGCGACCGCCGGCACCGGCCAGGTCGGTGCGGGTGTGGCCTGGGCTCCGATCGAGTGCTTCACCGAAGCCTTGCTCGATCTCGACCGGCGTCTCGCCTGACCGCGTGACAGCGTGACAGCGCACCTCGCGCCGATCGTCGCCGGGCAGGGCGTCGCGGCTGCTCATCCCGACGGTGCCTACGGGACCGTCGTCGGGACGTTCCGGCACGGCTGCTACGTGCAGGTCCACGGCGACATGTACGCCGTGGCCGGGCCGGCCGTAGCGCCCGGCCCGATCCACCTGATCGTCGAGCCGGCTCCGTCGCATGTGCCGGAAGGGCTCGCGGTTTGGCGCGATGGTGGCCGATTGCGCTCGACCGAATGGCAGATCGACCTGGCCGGCGCATCGGCCTTCGCGCCACCGATGCCCGGCCTCGCGGAGTTGCGGCACGCGATTCCGGCGCTGCAGGCGATGCGAGATCGGTTGGCCGTCCCCGACGACCTGCGCAACTCGTGGGAACCGGTCGTGCGAGCCGTGGCCACCGACGATCTCACGACCGCAAGGGAACTGCTCGAAGGCAGGGGCGGCGGTCTGACACCGACCGGCGACGACGTGCTCGCGGGTGTCCTGCTGGTCCACGCCTGGCGTGGTTCCGATCCGGACCAGCTGTTGCGCGTCGCGCGGACGGCGGCGACGACGAATCTGAGTCGCTCGTTCCTGGCCTGGGCGGCTCGTGGTCAGAGCCTCGCGCCCGTGCACGACCTGGTGGCTCGCGCGGCGGCGCACGATCAACCTGGCTTCGATCAGGCTGTTGCGACCGTGTCGTCGATCGGTGGGTCGTCGGGCGTCGCGCTGCTCTGGGGCATCGGGCTCACCGCCACCGGCTCGGTCACGACTGCGCGCGCGGCAGCCGGCCAGCCTGCGCGAAGCACGCCCTGAGCTGGCGGGGGAGCGTTGCCTCCAGGCGACGCAGTGCCTCACGTGCCTCGTCCGGTGCGCCGACCTCGCCGAGCAACAGCAGGGAGCCGGTCTCCCGGGCAAGCGCTGCTGCCTCCTCGCCACGTCCCAGCAAGTGGAAAGCCAGTGCCTGGTACTTGAGAGAGCTGGCGGCCTTCGCCGCCTCCAGCAGCGCCTCCGGATCGTCGAGACCGATCCGGCAGCGCACCTCGCGGACGCGGAGGTCCGCGCGCCATCGGAACGGCAGCCAGTGCTCGATCAGCCGACTGGCCATCTCCAGCCGCTCGGCGGCGCGATCGAGCTGACCATCCAGACGCTCGCTGTCCGCGAGGGAACACAAGGCATGCAGTTCCTGCTCGATCTGCAGGCTGCCCGCCTCCACCTCACGGGACTGGCTGAGCGCCAGCTCGGACAGGTCATGGGCCCGATTGCGCTCACCGAGCTCACGCCACACCCAGGCCAGCGTCGTGTTCGTCCGGGCACGGTAGAACGAGACGTCGTACCGCTCGAGGATCGCGGCCTTGGTCTGCAGCACCGTCAGGGCGCCGGACAGATCACCGGCATTCCCGCGCGCCAGCCCGGCGAAGAACAGTGCCCGGAGCAACGGATGGAACGCGCCGATGCTGTTCGAGATCGAGACCGCGTCGTCGAGCACCTCGATGGCCTCGCCGTACCGGTCGGCGTGCGCGAGCAGGGCACCGAGGCAACTCGACACCGATGCCTTCACGGCATCGACCTCGTCCCCGTTCTCGTCGAGGGCACGCTCGTACGCGCGATACGCGGCGTCGAAGTCACCGGCCCAGTGCTTGGTCCGGCCGAGGAGGTTCCAGGCGCTCGGCCGCGCGCCGGGCATCCGGGAGGCTTCGTCCGCGCGTGCCACGGCTTCCTCGACATCGCGCCGGTAGTACGCCGTCCAGCCGAGCCGCTCGACTGCGGTAGCCCGGAGTGAGCGATCGCCTCGGGCCAGCGCCAGCGCCTCGGCTTCCTGATGGTCCTCAGTCGCCGCGTCGTACTCGCCAAGCTCTTCGTACGACGCGCCGCGGCCGATCAACGCAAGTCCCTCGAGCTCTGGGTCATCCGCGATGCGCGCAGTGTCCAGTGCCGAGCTGAATAGGCGGACGGCGTCGGCGTTCGCGAAGGATCGGCGCGCCAAGGTGGCCGCCTCGTACCAGGACCTCGCCGCGGCGACGGTCAGTCCGGCGCGTTGCTGATGATGGGCCCGCAGCTCAGGCCGTGCCGAGAAGATCTCCGCGAGCTGACGGTGCCGCAGCACCCGGACCGGTCCGGGCAGGTTGTCGTACAGCGCCTGGCCCAGGATCGGCGGCGAGGACACGAACAACTCGTTGCGAGAGGCAAGCAGTCCGGCCGCCATCGCCTTCTGCAGCGTGGGCATCAGGTCGACGGCCGGGCGGCCGACGAGCTGTTCGAGGGTCTCGACGTCGAAGGCGGTGCCGATCACCGAGGCGGACTGCAGGAGTTCGTCGACGTCGCGGCCGCTGCGCCGCACCCGGTCGAGAACCATCGAGCGCAGGGTGCCGGGGATGTCCGACTCGTCCTCGCCGCGGCCGAGGGCGGCGAGCACCTCGACGACGAACATCGGCTGGCCCTGCGTCAGCTCCCAGACGAAGGCGGCCTTCGGCGCGTTGCCCGCCTGCTTGGCCAGCAGGGCCACGTCGGCCTCGGTCAGCGGGCCGAGCTCGACCAGCAGACCGTTGTCCGCCAGGGCCCGCAGCTCGGAGTCCAGCCGGTCGGACGGAACGGTCGCCACGACCAGGAGCGGCACCTCGTCGATGGTGTGCAGGAGCCATTGCAGCGCTTCCACCGTGGCCGCGCCGGCGAGGTGCAGGTCGTCGAAGAACAGCAGCAGCGGCTGGTCTTCGGCCGTTGTCGCGAGCACGTGGCGCAGCGTGTTGAGGATCCGCCGATGCTCGATCTCCGGACTCGCCCGCTGGTACTCCGTCACTCCCACGACGTCACGCAGATCCGGCACCAGCTCCACCGCTGTGTCGGTCCACGAACCGACCAGGGCCGGCAGGACGTCGGGAGGGGTTGAGAGCAGAATCCGGCTGAGCACCGTGACGAGCGGCTGGAGCGGCGACGATCGCTCGCCTTCGAAGCAGTCGACCCGGATCGCGCGGGCGCCGCTGCGATCCGCGTAGTCGTCCAGCTCCTGGGCCAGCGAGGAGCATCCCGAGCCGGGACTGCCGGTGACCAGGATCGCCCCGGCCTGACCGGCGGCCGCGGCATGCCAGCGGTCGACCATCTCGGCGTACTCGTCCTGCCGGCCGATCAGCGTCGAGGAGCCGGCAACAGCGCCCGGGCGCGGGGCGCGCACCGGTCCAGGGTCGGCGCCACTCACGATCGCGCTGAACAGGGCATCGGTCTCCGGGCTGGGCTCGACCTCCAGTTCCTTGCGCAGTTCGAGGCGGAGTTCGTCGTACGTACGCAGTGCCGAAGCGCGATCGCCGAGCTGCCACTGGGCGTTCATCAGCGCGCGACCGGCCTGCTCGTCGTGGTGGGAGTGGGACAGCACCGACTCGGCCTGGTTCGCGATCTCGCTCCACATGCCGAGCTGGGCCTGGGCCTCCCAGCTGGCACGGTTCAGTCGCCGGGTCAGTGCATCGACGTGCCGCTGCTGGTCCTCGGCCCAGCTTCGTTGGGCGACCGCCGGCGGAAGCTCGGGGTGACCGCGGGTGAGCAGTCCGAAGGCACGTCGCGCCGCGGTGACCGTTACGGCCGGGCTCAGCGCAGCGCGCGCGTGGGCCGACTTGGTCAGCTCCTCCAGCAGGGCCAGGTCACTGGTCCAGGCCCGGCCGCAGTTGAAGCGGTAGCCGGTGGAGGAGTGTCCGGTGATGACGTCCGGTCCGATCGCGCGGCGCACTCTGCTGACCAGCGAGGCGATCACCCGGTCGGCGGTGAGCGGAGCGTCGTCGTCCCAGAGGGCGTCCACCAGGGCGTCGATGTCCACCACTGCACCGCCCGCGGCCACGAGCCGGCGCAGCAGAATCCCGGCCCGGCCCGCGGGCACGGGGCCGATCGTGCGCCCGTCGGCGTCGGTGACCTCCAACGGGCCGAGCACGAAGACGGTCGAGGGCGCCGTCGAGCTGGACATCGGTGACGCTCCTCTCACAGGTCCGCCGGCATTTCCTATGATATAAATACATCACTGATAGTGGAGGATGTGATCCTCCCGGGCGAGTCGGTCGGAGAGGCGGGCGTCATGGCTGGTGCGGGTCCGAGCTTCCTGGTCCTGCCCGAGCGACCGCCCAAGCCTCGGTCGGCCGGGCTCACCCACGTGTTGGACAAAGGGTATTCCCTGGACCGCGTCGAGTCCTTGCTCAAGGTGTATTCCGGCTGGATCGACGTCTGGAAGTTCGGCTGGGGTACGGCGTACGTTGAGCCCGCGCTCGCCGAGAAGGTCCGGGCGCTGCGCGACCACGACGTCAAGCCGTGCACCGGCGGCACCCTGCTGGAGATCGCCTGGCTGCAGGACCGGGTGGACGAGTTCTTCGACTTCGCCACCTGGGCCGGTTTCGAGTCCGTCGAGGTGTCCCGCGGGAGCACCGACATGCTTCTGGCCGAGAAGCACCGGATCATCCGGCAGGCCCGGTCGCTCGGGTTCGAGGTCTTCGCCGAGGTCGGCAGCAAGAACCCCGGGGACATCGTGTCGGCGACCCAGTGGACGGCCGAGCTCGAGGCGGATCTGGACGCGGGCGCCGGCTGGCTGGTGGCGGAGGGTCGCGAGAGCGGCACCGTGGGTCTCTACGACATGGGTGGCCACCTCCGCGAGGACCTGCTCGACGCCCTCGCCTCGTCTGGGGCCGCCGGCCTGCTCATCTACGAGGCTCCGCAGCGCGCGCAGCAGGCGGACCTGATCCGGCGGCTCGGCCCCGAGGTGAACCTCGGCAACATCGCGCTCGACGACGTGATGGGCCTGGAGACGCTGCGCCGCGGACTCCGCTCCGACACGATCGGACTCGGCGTCGCGCTGGAGACCTCGACCCGTGCGCACTGAGGAACGGGCCGCGACCCGCCCGACGGACCCGGCTGCGCCGAACGTCATCCCTTCGCGCTACCGCCAGGTCGCCGTGGCCGCCGTTCCAAGCCTCGATCCCGACTGGCTGGTCGAGCATTTCACCGACCGCGAGGTGTACTTCCGGACCCGGTTCGTCGTGGCCCGGTACGACGGGCGCGTCGCTCTGGTCGAGGTCGATCGCAAGCCGTCGGACGACCTGTTCACGCTGACCGTCGCGGCCCGGGTGCTGGCCGGACCCGGCGACTGTGCGGTCGTGGTCGACGAGAGCGTGGACACCGGGGTCCCGTCCCAGCTGGCCGCCGCGGCGGAGGCTTTCCCTGGTGTGAAGTGTGTCGTGGTCGAAGGCTCGTACTCCCACGTGAGCTTCATCCTCAACCCCGCACCGATCCGGGTCAGGTTGATCGACGTGGTTCCGCCGGGGCCGGCCAAGTTGCTCGATCAGGTGCGCCGGGTGCTCGCCACGGCCGAGGATCTCCCGCCGGTGGTCGTCGTACCGGATCTCGTCGACAGTCGACAGCTCCTTGCCGAGGCGTACGACGTACCTCCGCGAGACGTGCTGATTCCCTGCCGCGGTTCGGGGATGGACTTCCCGGGCAGCACGGTGTCGTTCCTGGACGAGCGACCGCCCGTGCGGGACTGGACGCTGCTCGGCTGCGAACGCTCCAACCAGATCCATGAATGGTTCTACGGCAGCACACCCGAACGGGTCGACATCTGTCCCCGGCAGTGGCTGACCTCCGACGGACAGTCGACCCTGACCCGGTGCTGCCTGCTTCAGGAGGGCATCGAGAGCGAACGAACCGGAACGGTCGTGCCGTGGGGCGCCTCGCTGGCCGAGGTCCGCGCCGCGCTCGAGACGATCGTCGATCGGTCGGAGGTCGTATGGACGCACATCTGATTGACTCCGCGATCTTCGGGCACCAGTGGAGTACGGCGGAGAGTCGAGCGCTCTTCGCCGAGTCCGCCCGGGTCGCGCGGTGGCTCGACGTGATCATCGCCCTCGCTGAGGCCCAGGCGGACGTCGGCATCATCCCGGCCTCCTCGGCGGCCGCCATCGCCCGACTGCGCGGCGTCGAGCTGGATCTCGCCGCCGTCGCGGAAGGCACGCGGACCACGTCGCACTCGACGCTCGGCCTGATCCAGGTGCTGCAACAACTGCTGCCCGCGGAGGCGGCCGAGCATGTGTACTACGGCACGACCGTGCAGGACATCTCGGATACCGCGCAGGTGCTGGAGCTCGCCGAGGTCGGCGGACTCGTCTGGCGGGACCTGTGGGCGATCGAGGCCGACCTGCTGGCGCTCGCCGGGCGGCACCGCGAGACGCCGATGCTTGGGCGCACCCACGGTCAGCCGGGGGCACCGATCACCTTCGGGTTCAAGGCCGCGACGTGGGCCGACGAGATCGGTCGCAGTCTGGAACGCCTTCGCCAGGGACGCGATCGCTGGCTGGTGGGGGAGTTGGGCGGGGCGGTCGGCGTGCTCGGGTTCTTCGGTGCACAGGCGTTGCCGCTGCGGGCGGCGTACTGCGATCGGCTCGGTCTGGCTGAACCGGCCGTCTCCTGGCTGACCACTCGCGACCGGCTTGCGGAGTTCGCTCAGGTGATGGCGTCGGCGGTCAGTGCGATGGCCCGGATCGCGAACGAGGTCTACGTACTCGCGCGCGCCGAGCTGGCCGAGGTCCGTGAGCCGACGCCGTCGACCACTGTGGGCAGCATCTCGATGCCGCACAAGCGCAACCCGGAGGTGTCCGAGCAGGTCGTCACGCTGGCCCGCATGGTCCGCTCCTCGGCGGGTGTGCTCGGCGAGACGCTGATCGGCGAGCACGAGCGCGACGGACGGTCGTGGAAGACCGAGTGGGTCGTGTTGCCTGAGCTTGCGCACTACACGCTCGCCGCGGCCGGCATGACACGGTCCCTGGTCCGCGGGCTCGAGGTCGATCCCGCGCGGATGCTCGCAAACCTCGAGGCGACCGGGACCGCATCCTCGGAGCGGCTGCTGAGTGTGATGTCCGCGCGGCTCGGCAAGCACACCGCACAGGCCACCTTGCAGGACGCCTACCGTTCCGCGATCGGCTCCGGCCGTTCCCTCACCGCAGTGCTCGAAGGGCAGATCGAGCCCGCGGAGCTGGCCGAGCTCGACCGCTTCGACACCGGCGCCGCGGCCGGGATGGCGGACGAGGTGGTGGCACGCGCCGTCCGCCGCCGCGCGGGGGAGCGTGCGACGTGGCGCTCGTGAACCTTCCCCGGGTGCCGCTCGGGATCTTCCCGACCCCGGTGCAGCCGGTTGCCGACCTCGCGGGTACGCCGGGACTGCGCGACGTCCTGGTGAAACGCGACGATTTGACCGGGTTCTCCTGGGGTGGCAACAAAGTGCGCACGCTCGAGTACGTCCTCGGGGACGCGCTCGCGGTGCGGGCCGACACCATCGTGGTCGCGGGCGGTCCCACCTCCAACTTCGCCGCGCTGCTGGCTGTCGCCGCCACTGGGCAGGGAATCGCCGTCGTACAGGTCTGCTACGGCACCGAGCGTGGCGGCGCGGCGGCGCTCGCCTTGTCGAAGCGGGCCGGCGCCTGCGTCGAGTTCACGGGCTCCGCCGATCGCAGCAGCATGGACGAACGCGCCGCGGAGTTGGCGAGTGCGATGCGGGCCGAGGGGCGGCGGCCGTACGTCGTACCCCGTGGTGGCGCCACACCTGTCGGCGCGTGCGGGTTCGCGGTCGCCGGCGTGGAGCTGGTCTCGCAGGTCACCGAAGCCACCGTGGTGATCCCGGTCGGCTCCGGCGGCAGCATCGCCGGACTGCTCGCCGGCCTCGCGGCGACTGGTTCCGGCATCGATGTCGTGGGTGTGTCGGTGTCCCGGCCGGTCGCGGAGATCGAAACGCAGGTCGCGACGCGTGCGACGGAGTGCGCCCGGCTGCTCGGCATCACGGGAACGATGCCCCAGTGGCGGGTGGTCGACGGACGGGGACCCGGGTACGGCGGGGGCTGGCCGGAGGCGGACGTGTTGGCGGGCGCACTCCTGGAGCACAGCGGTTTCGTCGCGGACCCGGTCTACAACGCGAAGGCGCTGTTGTGGCTGAACGGTCATCGCGACGAGCTGCCTGGACCCGTCCTGTACTGGAGCACCGGTGGGGCACTCGCCGCCGCCGACGAACTGACCACGGAGGCAAAGCGATGACAGCGGTGAACCCAGGTTTGAACTCTGGACGCCGGGTCGAAGGCCCTTCCAAGGACGGCCCCGCGCAGCAACTCGTCGACGCCGGGTTCGCCTGGGAGATCGCCGACGCGCCGCTGCTGCACCACGGGCTGAACATGGCTGACATCGCGCACGTCCTCGACCTCCGCCACCGCCGCATCATCCCGGAGCACGCCGCCGCGGCGCTGCTCGGCGTACTGCTGGAGACGCATCGCACCAAGCCCGAGGACTTCCCGTACGACGCCGCGTACGGCGAGCCGTACAACTCACGCGAGCGGCATTTCGTCGCCACGATCGGTGACGACGCCGGCTGGCTGCACGCCGGCCGGCCCCGGCGGGAGGCGGCCCGGGTCGCGCTCCGGATCCTGCTGCGCGGACTGACCGCTCGGCTCGCGGCGGCCGCGTCGGAGTTCGCCGCCACCACCTGTCGTACGGCGGCTCGCTACCGCGAGGTCTACATGCCGGACCAGACGTATCTCCAGCAGGCGCAGCCCTCGACGTTCGGCCACTACCTGCTCGGGTTCGTGCCACCGGCGATCCGGGACTGCGAGCGTCTGCTGGACGCCCTGGCCCAGGTCAACACCAGCCCCGGCGGCGCGGGGTGTGTCAACGGCAGCCGGTTGCTGGACGACCGCCGGGTGATCGCGGACCTGCTCGGGTTCGGCGACGTCATCACACATACCCGCGACGCGATGTGGCAGACCGACACCTTCGTGGACGTCCTCAGTACGAGCGTCAGCCTGCTGTCCAACCAGTCCAAGCTCGCCGAGGACCTGGAGATCTGGTCCAGCCAGGAGTTCGACTACGTCGATCTCGCCGGACCGTACACGCGGGCGTCGGTGCTGATGCCGCAGAAGCGCAACCCGTACGCGTTGTCGATCGTCCGTGGCGGTGGCGGCGTGCTGATCGGGCGCCTGACGGGTTTCCTGGCCGTCGTGAAGAGCCCGTCGGCCCGCAGCGACAACCTGATCTTCGCGTACGGCGAGATCCCGAAAGCGGTCGAGTTCGCGACCCGCATCACCGCGCTGATGGAGGGCGTGGTGGACACGCTGAGCGTCAACGAGGAACGGATGTGGCAGCGGCTGGAGGAGGGGTACACGCAGGCCACGGACCTGGCCGAGTTCGTCATGCTGCGCTGCGGCCTGGACTACCGGGCGGCGTACCTCGTGGTCGGCGAGGTGGTTCGCGACGCCAGCCGGCGCGGGGTCCGGGGCGTCGACATCACCTCGGCGGACCTCGATCGCGCGGCCACGTCGGTGGTCGGGCGCGCCCTCGGGCTCGACGCCGAGGAGATCCGGACCGTCCTCGATCCGCGCGCCATCGTCGCCACCCGCAGCGCCCTCGGTGGCGCCGCCCCGGAGGCCGTCGACGCGATGACCGAGGAGTACCTCGCGAAGGCCGTGGATCTCGGCTACCGGGCGAACCACGAGCTGGAGAGGTACGCCGCGACCGAGGCGCGACTGCTCGCCGAGGCCGAGCAGGTCGCCGCCGGACGGGGTGCCTGAGCGGCGTTGCAACGCCGTGCAACACCTGTGCAACAGCGCCCGGCAGTATCCGTTCATGGACACGTTCAACGCTGAAGCTGACTGCTGTGGATGCCGCTTCGAGCAGAGCGCGCCGGCGCACCATCGTCGGCTCCTCGCCTTGGAGACGCAGCCCATGACCTCCCTCGTGGAGCTCATCGAGATGGCCGCCACCTGGGGCGAGCTCGAGTACGGCGAGACCGAACCGGTGATCCCCCCGAGCGAATGGATCGATTTCGCCGCGGAGCACGCGTGGGTCGATGCGAACCGCGTGTTCGATGCGCTCGTGGCATTGGCCTCCCTGGTGCCACGAGCGCAGTCCACCGCCGTCGAGAAACCCGTTCGCATGCTGGTGTCGGTGTGAGCGGCGCGAGGAGCCCCCGATGACCGAGGTACCCCGGATCGCGATCAACGGCCTCGGCCGGATCGGACGTGCGCTGCTGCGGGCGGTCATCGCCCGCGACTCGTTCGTCGACGTCGTCGCCGTCCATGACCTGACCCCGGCGGCGACGCTGGCCTACCTGCTCCAGCACGACACGGTGCATGGCCGCCTCGGGGTACCGGTGGCAGTCGGCGACGACGACGAGCTGATCGTGGGCGACCGGCGGATCAAGGTGCAGCGCGCGAACCATGCGGGGAACCTGCCCTGGTCGTCGCTGGGCGTCGATGTGGTCGCCGAGTGCAGCGGGCACTTCACCAGCAGAGACCGAGCCGGCGGGCATCTGCGGGCCGGCGCGAAACGGGTGATCATCTCCACCCCGACCGACTCCGCCGAGGCGACGATCTGCCTCGGGGTCAACGAGGCGAGCCTGGACCCGAACGCGCACCGGATCATCTCGAACGCTTCGTGCACGACCAACTGCGTCGCGCCGATCTTCGCGATCCTCGACGAGGCCTTCGGTGTCGAAGGTGGCTGGGTCGACACGGTCCACGCCTACACCAACGACCAGCAACTGCTCGACCTGCCGCACCACGACCTGCGCCGGTCCCGGGCCGCGGGTCAGAACATCATCCCGACCGGAACCGGTGCCGACACCGCGCTCGCCCGGGTCCTGCCGCAATTGAAGGACCGCGTGCACAGCGTCGCGGTACGCGTCCCCGTGCCGGACGGCTCGCTCAGCAACGTTGTCGGCATGCTCCGCGGCCGCGCCACGACCGAGGAGGTGCGGGATGCGTTCATCCAGGCCTCATTGTCCGAGCGCTGGTCCGGCATCGTCGGCGTGAGCGACATGCCGATGGTCTCGAGTGACGTGATCGGCGACCCGCGGTCCTGCGTGGTGTCGCTGCAGGACATCGAGTCGCACGGCAACGCCGTCCGCGTCTTCGGCTGGTACGACAACGAGTGGGGCTACGCGAACCGGTTGCTCGACCTGGTCGAGATGGTCACGCTGCGCACCAACGTCAGACGCCCCGCCACCGCCAGCGGCACGCCCAGATCCATCCTGGTGCGGTAGTCAGCCGCGGCGTTCCGGGAGGGACACCCAGATGACCTTCGTGACTCGCGCCGAGGGGTTACGCCACGAGTGCTTCTCCTCCGTGCGGAAGTGCAGGGAGTCGCCCGCGCCGAGACGGTAGGTCTGCTCGGCCACCGTCAGCTCCAGCTGCCCGGACTGGACGTGGACCAACGCCTCGCCGGCCGGGCGCCGGTCCTCGTCGGTCGACTCCGCGCCCGCGCCGATCTCGGTGACGCTGGCGGTCAGCTCGAACGGTCCCGACTCCGCGGAGATCGAGCCGGTAACAACGTCGCCGCCAGGTGACGTACGGACCCGCCGCTGGTTGCGCGGCGTGAAGCTCACCGGCGTGGCCGGGGCGTCGGTCTCGTCGATGAAGTGCGCGACCGGGACCTGGAAGGCCGCCGCGAGCTTGAGCAGCGTGGTGATGGTCGGGACCATCGTGCCCTGCTCTACCTTGTGGATCGCCGCCGGTGAGACGTCGGACCGCTCGGCCAGCTGCTGCAGCGAGAGCCCGAGGCGGCCGCGCAGGACGCGCAGCCGCGGGCCGATGCCGGAGACGACCGCGGAGACGTCGGACTCCGACAGTGTTCGGCCGTGCGGCGCCGGCGCGTCGTCGCGGATCCGTGCGGATCGTGGGGATGCAGGTGTCACCCGGGGCTCCTTCGTTCGCCGCCGAGTCGCATCGGCGTTTAGTAGACGCAGTATATCCAATGGTTGACGGATGCTCGTGTCGCCCATAGTGTACGAGTTTATCGGATAAGAGATTTCCCGTCATCCCCCCGGACCCGAGGAGTTGCTGGTGGACGGCATTCACGACATGGGTGGCACCCATGGCTGGGGTACGGTCGCGATCGATCCCGACGAGCCGGTCTTCGAAGAGGACTGGCACGCCCGGACCTTCGCGCTCGGTCTTGCCTCGATGGGAGCGTCCGGGACCAACCTGGACGCGTTCCGGCACGCGCTCGAGCGCCTGCACCCGGTGGACTACCTCGCCGATGGGTACTACGGGCGCTGGCTGGCCGCCGCCGAGCTGCTGCTGGTCGACAGTGGCGTGCTCGCGCCGGGAGCCGTCGAGGCCCGTGCGCGTCGGCTGGCCGGCCAGGACGTGACCGAGCCGGCCGACGTCGAGGTGCACAAGCCGTCGTACGAACGCGGTGGCCCCGGGTCGCTGCGGCAGATCGACGACAAGCCGGCCTTCGAAGCCGGTCAGCGGGTCCGGGTCCGTGAGTTGTACAAGTCCGGCCACACCCGGATGCCGGCGTACGTGCGTGGCCGCACCGGAGTCGTCGAGGCCCGACGGCCCGCCGCGGTGCTGCCGGACAGCACGGCCCACTTCACCGGCGAGGACGCCCAGCACGTCTACACCGTGCGCTTCGATTCGACCGAGCTGTGGGGGCCGGACTGCGAGCGCTCGACCCTGTTCATCGATCTCTTCGAGACTTACCTGGAGGAGAGCCAGTGAGTTCCGATCCCCGTTCCGTCGACCGGCCACCGGCCGCGCTGCGCGCCGAGGCGCTCGAGGAACTGCTCACCGAGCGCGGTCTGGTGAAGACCGAGGTGCTCGACGGCTTCATCAATCGCTACGTCAACGACGTCGGTCCGCTGAACGGCGCCAAGGTGGTGGCCAAGGCCTGGGTCGACCCGGAGTACCGCGAGCGGCTGCTCCAGGACGGCACCGGCGCCATCAAGGAACTGGGCTTCGGCGGTCCCCAGGGTGAGCACATCGTGGTCGTGGAGAACACCGATGAGGTGCACAACCTCGTCGTCTGCACGCTCTGCTCCTGCTACCCGTGGCCGGTCCTCGGGCTGCCGCCGAACTGGTACAAGGATCCGGCCTACCGGTCCCGGGCGGTCCGGGATCCGCGGGCGCTGCTCGCGGAGATGGGTCTGGACCTTCCCGACGACGTCGGCATCAGGGTGTGGGACTCCAGCGCCGAGAACCGGTACTTCGTACTCCCGCGGCGCCCGGAGAACACCGAAGGCCTCTCCGAGGAAGAGCTCGCCGCTCTGGTGACGCGCGACGCCATGGTCGGCGTCGCCAAGGTCGAGGTGGCGGCATGACGGAAACGCTCGAGAACACCGTCGTCGGGATTCCTCGCTCGAACGGCGAGCTCGTCTTCGAGCAGCCGTGGGAGAGCCGGGCCTTCGGGATCGCCGCCGCCCTGGCCGACCAGGGGCTGTTCTCCTGGAAGGACTTCCAGGCCGGCCTGATCGCCGAGGTGTCCCGGCGGGCGGACGAACCGGGGGAGTACAGCTACTACGACCGGTGGCTCGGCGCGCTCGAAGCGCTGCTGACCGAGCGCGGTGTGGTGTCGGTGGACGACATCGATGTTCGCGCAGACGTGCTTTGCCACCGCCCTGCCGGTCATGACCATCGCGACGAGGACCATGGCGACAACACGCACTGACGGTCAGGTGGTAGCCGGCCGCACCGTCGAAGGTGTCTGGCACGGCGGCTACCACTGCTCCGTCGCGGCCGGGTCCTTCACGATCGAGGTCGACGAGCCCGAGGAAGTCGGCGGAACCGACCTCGGGCCGCAGCCGACCGACCTGTTCCTCGCCTCCGTCGCCTCCTGCTACACGCTGGCGATCAGCCACGCGGCCCGGAAGCGCTCGATCGACCTCACCGAGCTGTCCGTCCGCGTCACCGGCGAGTACGACGGGTTGCAGTTCGGCGCCGTCCACGTCGAGGCCCGGATCGGTGCACCCGAGGCC
Organism: Kribbella sp. NPDC020701; assembly: GCF_055562215.1. Classification (NCBI taxonomy): domain Bacteria; kingdom Bacillati; phylum Actinomycetota; class Actinomycetes; order Propionibacteriales; family Kribbellaceae; genus Kribbella; species Kribbella sp. NPDC020701. The sequence continues at coordinate 55,913 of NZ_JBVHFT010000020.1, forward strand.
GAGCTCGAGCGACTGGTCGAGGCGGCCGAACGGGTCTGCTACGTGACCAACACCCTGCGCTCCGGCCTCCGGCTGACCACCCAGGCGGTGTGTTCCACCGCTGTCCCTACTGACGGAAGTGAGTTCTCGTGAAGATCGTTGTGATCGGCGGCGGTGCCGCCGGGTTGGGGGTGGCCGGCGCCGCCAAGGGCCAGGACCCAGCGGTGCAGACCGTCGTGTACACCGAGTACGAGGACGTGGCGTACAGCCCGTGCGGGATCCCCTTCGTGCACGGCAAGGAGATCGAGTCGTTCGAGAAGCTGTTCCTCGCGACCAAGGAACAGTACGTTGCCCAGGGCATCGACGTGCACTACGAGACCACCGTCGAGAGCATCGACCCGCGGTCGCGGACCATCAAGGTCGGCGGCGAGGGCGAGGTGGGCTACGACAAGCTCGTGCTCGCGACCGGCTGGAACTACGACACCCCGAACATCCCCGGCGCGGAGCTCGGCGGCATCTACCACGTCAAGAACATCCGCGCCGCGATGGAGTGGGACAAGTACCTGGACTCGGTCGAGTCGGCCGTGGTGGTGGAGTCCGGCCCGATCGCGATGGAGATGGTCTCGGCCCTGCAGCACCGCGGGATCAAGGTCACGCTGGTCGATCCCGGCCCGTGGCCGATGGCCGACGTGATCGACCCCGACATCGTCGAACCGGTCCGCAAGGACTGGGAGGACTCGGGCGTCACGCTCAAGTTCGGTGAGCACGTGACCGCCTTCCGGGGCACCAGCACGCTCACCCACGTGAGCACGACCTTCGGCGACGTCGAGGCCCAACTGGCCGTGATCGGTAGCCACAAGGTGGCCAACACCGGTCTGGCGGGATCCGCCGGCATCAAGCTGGGCAGCACCGGTGGCATCGCGGTCGACCCGCACATGCGCACCTCCGACCCGAACGTCTACGCCGCGGGTGACTGCGCCGAGATCCCGCACGGTGTCTCGAACGTTCCGCTGCAGGGATTGTCGGGGAGCCACGCCTACGCGCAGGGCAAGACCGCCGGCATCAACGCGGCCGGCGGCAACCGCCTGCACAACCCGGTGTACGTGCCGTGGGGCATGCTCGCCGGGCAGTGGATGATCGGCGGTGTCTCGTTCGGCGAGACCCTGGCCACCGCGCTCGGCCTGCCGTTCGTGACCGGGGTCGCCGACGGCATCACCCGGGCGCGCTACTACCCGGGGGTCAAGCCGATCAAGGTCAAGCTGCTCGCGGACCCCAAGACCCGGCGGCTGATCGGCGCCCAGATGATCGGTGGCGAGGGGATCAAGGAACGCGCGGACTTCCTCGGCATCGTCGCCCGGACCGGCGTCACCATCGACACGCTGGCCACGATGGAGAACGTCTACTCACCTGCCATCGGCGCCCTGAACGAGCCCATCGCGATGGCGGCCCAAGCCCTCGTCGCGAAACTCTGAGGGGCCCGGATGCCCTTCTTCCGCTGGCTTCGCTCGAACTCCGAGCACGCCCTGCTGCGTGATGCGCAACGCCGCATCGCCGCCAAGTACGACGCCAACCCGCCGGCCAGGCCGCACGGCCTGGAGGACCGCTGGTGGCGCCAGATCTTCGCGCCCGTCTACCGGTTTCTCCCCTGGGGCCTGCGCCGGGCCGTGATGCAGGCGATGCCCGGCAGTCACCGGATGGGCTGGCCGAAGCCGGAGTACCTCCCGCCCGGCGACCACTGAACCCCTGTTCCCGACCGGGCGCAGGTCATCCCACCAGCTCCGTACCGTCAACACCTCGAAGGAGTCAGCATCATGCCGAAGACGGTCACCATCGAGCCGCCCCAAGAGGGCGACATCCTGTTCAACGTCGAGGAGAAGGTCTTCCCCGACTACCAGGCCAACGAAGGCGACAAAGCGTATGTCTTCATGCACACGGTCCCCTTCGAGGGCTCCGTCGGCCTGGTCAACATGCTCACGGCCACCCGGCTGCAGCGGAAGGGGTTCGACCTCACCTTCATCCTCTACGGTCCCGGCGTCCTGATGGCCTCAGCCGCGCGCGGCTACCCGGCCGTCGGCAACGAGGGCTTCCCGGGCAACCTCGGGTACAACAAGCAGCTGCGGACCCTGATCGACGAGGGCGCGAAGGTCTACGCGTGCCGGTTCGCGATGGGTGCGCTGTACGGGATGCGCGAGGACGACCTGATCAAGGGTGTCACCCCGTTCAACCCGCTCGACGTGCTGGACGCCAACATCCAGGCCTGGCGGGACAAGGCCCTGGTGCTCGCGACCTGGACGGTCTGAACACCACGACGAAGCCCCGCAGCGGAATCGCTGCGGGGCTTCGTCGTGCTCAGAGGTACTGGCGGAACCACCTGACGAAAGCTGGATCGTCGAGCCCGTCGGCAATGAGCGCCGCGCCGGACAGATCGTCGTCCTTGGTGTAGTCGTTGTGGGCGGCAACGCACCGCAGTCCGGCCGCGACTGCCGCGCGTACGCCGTTCTGCGAATCCTCCACCGCCACGGTCCGATCGACTGGGCAGCCGGTCCGCCGCAACACCTCCTGGTACGCGGCGGGACTCGGCTTGAGGTCGGTCACTTCGGTGCCGGTGACAACGGTCTGGAAGCGCGGCCCGAAGACCCGGTCGAGCAGCGGCTCGACCCAGGCGCGAGTCCCGGTCGTTGCCACATGCATCGGTACGCCGCCCGCGTCGAGCTCGTCGAGCAGCCGGTGAACCCCCGGCCGGGCCTGGATCTGCCCGGCCGCGATCAAGTCCCGCATGATCGCCGTCTTGCGAGTATGCAGCCGCTTCGCCAGGACCCGTGCTTCACCGGACGAGCGGCCGGCGTTCTCGAACCAGAACGCCAGCCGCCTCGCCCCACCCGTGATCCTCAGCAGCCCGCCGTACGTCGTGATGTCCCAGCGATCCGGCAGTCCGGCCTCCTCGAACGCGGCGTTGAAGGCAACCCGGTGGCCGTCGCGTTCGCTGTCGACCAGCGTGCCGTCGACGTCGAAGACGACGGCGGCCAGCCGGTTCACCGCAGGTGCTCTTGGATCCGGGCGAGGACCGCCGTGGCGGTGAACCCGTGATGCGCCATCACTTCGCCACCCGGACCGCACGTGCCGAACTCGTCGATTCCGATCGCGAGGTCGACCAGGCCGCGCCAGCCCACGGTGCTGCCGGCTTCCAGGCTGACGGTGAACGCGGCGGGATCCGGCACGTACGTCGACCGGTCCATCGCCGAGACCAGGCGAACGTCGTACCCGTCGGAGGTCAGCGCTTCCGCCACCTCCGCACCCAGAGCGACCTCGGATCCGGTCGCCACGATCTCGATCGCGACATTCGAAGCAGGGACTGGCGCCGTCTGGGGGAGGGTCTGGCGGGACAGAATCAACGCGGTCGGCCCGTCGGTCCGCTCCAGCGCGAGCCTCCAGGCCTCGGCCGTCTCGGCGTCGTTGGCTGGCCGCAATACTTGCAGTCCGGGGATGACTCGCAAGGACTCGATCTGCTCGACTGGCTGGTGAGTGGGACCGTCCTCGCCGACCGCGATCGAGTCGTGCGTCAGTACGTAGACGACCGGCTGCCGCATCAGCGCGGCCAATCGGAGCGCGGGGCGCAGGTAGTCGGCGAACACCAGGAACGTGCTGCCGTACGCCCGGAACCCGCCGTGCAGGCTGAGCCCGTTCATGATCGCGGCCATCCCGAACTCCCTGATCCCAAAGGCGATCGTGGAACCTGAGTAGTCGTCCCGCGTCACCACAGCACCGCCGGTCGCGGTCCCGGTGGAACCCTCGAGATCAGCCGATCCGCCGACGAGTTCCGGCATCAGAGCCGTCGCAGCCTTGAGGCAAGCCTGGGACGACTGCCTGGTGGCCCGAGGCGCATCGCCGGAGACCGCGAGCAGCGCATCGCCGAGGCCCTCCGGCAGTCGCCGTGCGAGACTGCGATGGAACTCCGCTGCCCGCCGCGGGGCGTCGACCTCGAAGGCCGCGACAGCTGCGTTCCAGGCAGCGCGTTCGCGCGCACCGGACAGAGCCAGCTCCTTGCAAGCGGCCCGCACCGGCTCCGGCACGCTGAACGGCGGATGCTCCCAGCCGGCCAGCCGCTTGGCCTCCGCGGCCAGCTCCTCCCCAAGCGGGGAGCCGTGTGCTTTCGACGTACCCGCGACGCCCGGCGCGCCGTGGCCGATCATGGTCCGGACAGCGATCAGGCTGGGACGCGGGTCGGCCTTGGCGCGCGCGATCGCGGCGTCGACGGCATCCACATCGGTGCCATCGGCAACTTCCTGCGTATGCCAGCCGTACGCGGCGAAGCGGGCGATCTGGTCGTCGCTGGAGGACCGGCCGACCGCGCCGTCGATGGTGATCGAGTTGTCGTCCCAGAGCACGACCAGCCGGCCCAGGCCGAGATGCCCGGCCAGCGAGGCCGCCTCGTGGCTGACACCTTCCATCAGACAGCCGTCGCCGACGATCGCGTACGTGTGGTGGTCGGTGATCTCCGGGTACCGCGCGTGCGCCATCCGCTCCGCGAGCGCCATCCCGACCGCCATGCCCAGCCCTTGCCCGAGCGGACCCGTCGTGCACTCGACGCCGGCTGTGTGGCCGAACTCGGGATGCCCGGGGGTGCGCGACCCGAGCTGCCGGAAGCCGCGCAGCTCGGCCTCGGGAAGGTCGTAGCCGAAGATGTGCAGCAGTCCGTAGAGGAGCGCGGAGCCATGTCCGGCCGAGAGCACGAAGCGGTCGCGATCCGCCCAGTCCGGTGCGGCGGGGTCATGGCGCAGATGCCGGCTCCAGAGCGCCCACGCCATCGGGGCGGCGCCCATCGGCAGCCCGGGATGTCCCGAGTTGGCCGCCTGCACCATGTCTACGGCGAGGAAGCGCAAGGTGTCCACGGCCAGCCGGTCGGTTTCGACGTACGGCGTTGCCGATCGCTGCAGGAGTTCAGTCATCAGGCAGCCTCCTCGTTGCGTGCGGCGTTGGCCGCAGCCGTGCGCAGCTGCCGGACGGCCGCTGCCTTTCCGTCGGCGTGCGCGTACATCCACGAGCCGGAGATGAAGACGTCCGCGCCCGCGGCTGCCGCGCCGGTGATGGTCTCGGCGGTGATTCCGCCGTCGACCTCGAGCTCGATCGGCAGGCCGGCCTCGTCGATCATCCGCCGCAGCCGCGCGACCTTCTTCTCCACCGCGGGGATGTAGGCCTGACCACCGAAGCCGGGGTTGACCGTCATCGCCAGCACCAGGTCCGTCTCGGACAGTACGTGCTCCACCACGTCGGCAGGCGTGTGCGGATTCAGCGCGACCCCGCTGCGTACGCCGAGATCCCGGATCCGGCCCAGCGTGCGGTGGAGATGAGTGCAGGCCTCGGCGTGGACGATGATCAGCTCACAGCCCGCCTCGACGTAGCGAGGCAGCAGGTCGTCCGGCTCGACGACCATCAGATGCGCCTCGAAGGCGACCTGGCTGTGCGGCTGGGCGGCCGCGATCACGTCGGGTCCGAAGGTGAGGTTGGGGACGAACACCCCGTCCATCACGTCCCACTGGATCCGGTCGACGCCCGCGTCACACAGCGCCCGGATCTCGTCACCGAGACGCGCGAAGTCCGCGGGCAGGACGGAGGGAACGATGAGCGGCGGGGGAACGCGAGGGGTGGGCTCGGACATGGGTGCGGCCTTCCTGGTCGGAGACTTCCAGCCCACCGCGTCACGCCGGTCGCGCACTCACCCGGCCGGGTGGACGGGTGGGTGAAATCCCCTGTGAACGCGAGGATTCCGGCTGTCGTCCGCCTATTCTTGGTCTATGCCGACCCCGCTGCGACTCGTCCTCGTCGACGATCACGAGATGGTGCTGCACGGGCTCGTCGCGATGCTCGGTCATTTCGCCGGCGAGGTGGTGATCACCGGGCAGGCGACGACGGCCGCGGCGGCACTCACCCTGGTGGCCGACGAACGTCCCGACGTCGTGCTGTGCGACGTACGGATCGGGAAGGAGAGCGGACTCGATCTGTGCCGCCAGATCACCTCGCAGTACCCGGAGACCAAGGTCGTGCTGCTGACGGTGTACGACGACGAGCACTACCTGTTCCAGGCCTTACGAGTCGGTGCCTCGGGCTACATTCTCAAGCGGATCGACGGCCAGGAGCTGGTGGCGCATCTGCGCCGGGTGCGGGACGGCGAGACCGTCATCGACCATGCGCTCGCGGGACGGGTGGCGCTGTCGGCTGCCCGGCTCAGCGCGGGTGAGTTCTGGCCGGGTGCGCATCTCGGGCTCACGCAACGCGAGTCGGAGGTGCTGGAGCTGCTCGTCTCCGGGCACTCCAACAAGGGCGTCGCGAGCAAGCTCGTCGTCAGCGAGGACACCGTGAAGACTCATATCCGCGGCCTGTATCGCAAACTCGGCGTCTCCGACCGCAGTGGTGCAATCGCTGTCGCACTCCGTGAGGGTCTGTTCCGTTGACCGGCACCGCACCCACCGCAGAGGAGCTTGCACAGATCCTCGAGGCCGATGGCGTGCTGCTGCTCGCCAGTGACGGCCGGGAGCTGACAGTCGCCGATCTGTGGCCGCCGCACCCGTCGACTGCGGCATTGACCATGCCGGTGGGGTTCGGGGTGACCGGGTTGGTGGCTCGGAACGGCACGCCGGTCATCCTTGCTTCCGACTCGCCGCGCAACGCCTTGCACCGCCAGTTGCTGCGCCTCGAGCCCAGGCAGACAGTCACCCGGATGTGCTTGCCGCTGCGCGGGCTGGAAGATCGCATCGTCGGGGTCCTGGCCGCACATCGCAGTCCGCGGACGCCGTTCGGTCCCGAGGACCTCGCCCTCGCCGCGCCGTACGCCGCACTGCTCGGGCTTCGCCTGGATGCCGAACAGCTGTGGCTGGCGGTGAACCGGCACCGGACCGAACGCGACCGCCTGATCAAACAGGCGATCTCGGCGCAGGAGGCCGAGCGCCGGCGGATCGCCTTCGATCTGCACGACGGCGTCACGACAGCCCTGGCGTCGATGGCCTTCCACCTCTCGGCCGCCGACCTGACCGTCTCCGAGCTGGCGGCGCGCGACGCGGCCGCGGACGACCAGTTCAAGCGAGCCCGGGCAGAGCTCGTGAGTGCCCGGGAGCTGGCCGATCTGGCTTACCACCAGACGCGGGCGGCGATCTCCGGTCTGCACAGTCTCGTGCTCGACGACCTCGGGCTGGTCGCGGCGATGGAGTCCCTGGTCCAGACGGCCGCCAGCGGCGAGGGTGCTCCGTCGATCGACTTGCTGGTCGATCCCGCCGCCGCGCTGGACGACATCCCCGACCACGTCGCCGCCGCGCTCTACCGGATCGCGCAGGAGGCGCTGGCCAACGCGGTCAAGCACGCCGAGGCCGACCGCGTCGTACTGTCGCTGCGGCGCGTCGGCGACTCGATCGTGCTCGGCTGCGCCGACGACGGCCAAGGGTTCGATCCCGCGGAACGGCGTACCGTCCGTGCGGGCGATGCAGACGGTGCGCAGCACTTCGGACTCAGCTCGATCGCGGAACGGTGCGCCCTGATCGAAGCCTCGCTGCGGATCGAGTCGGTCCCCCAGCGAGGTACGACGGTGTTGGTGGAGCTGCCGTTCTGAGTCAGCGGATCGCCTGGGCGGCCCGACGGCAGTTGTGCACCAGGACCTGCTGAGCGCTGGGCACGTTCCGGACGTCGCCACCCCAGGTGTGCAGGGCCTCACTCACCAGGGCACGCCCGAAGGAGAAGGTGACCGGCCAGGGGCGCTCGCCGAGGCGGTGCAGCTCACGGAGCGACTCGCAGACGTCCGCCGTCGGCTGGCCTCCGGAGAGGAACGCGATGCCGGCCACGTCCGCGGGCACCGAGTCGGACAGGACGCCGAAGGTGGCGGCGGCGACGGTTCCCGCGGTCGCCGGTGAGGCATCCAGGCCGGGAGTCACGAAGTTCGGCTTGAGCACGATGCCGGCCAGGTCGACGCCGGCTTGCACGAGCTCGTCGAAGACGCTGCGCAGCGCCAGGCTCGAGGCCTGCGCGGATGCCCCCAGATCGTGGTCGCCGGTGCACAAGACCTCCGGCTCGACGATCGGCACGATGCCGTGCTGCTGGCAGAGAGCGGCGTACCGGGCGAGTGCGTGACCGTTGGCCCGAGCCGAGTACGGCGTGATCGTGGCGACGTCGAACACCGCACGCCACTTCGCGAACGCGGCCCCGCGCTCGGCGTACGACGCGAGTCGGTCACCGAGGCCGTCGAGGCCCTCGGTGATCAACGCGCCACCTCCGCCCGGCAGCTTGCTCGTGCCGGTGTCGACCTTGATGCCCGGCAGGATGCCCAGCTCACGCGCGGGCTGGGGGAACGGGCGGCCGTCGCTGAGATCCTGCCCGAACGTCTCGTCGGACCAGATCACACCGCTGACCCAGTCCGAGAGCCCTTCGGCGGTGATCAGCAGTTCGCGGTAATCGCGTCGTGCGGTCGGGCTCGAGGCAATGCCTTCCTGTTCCAGCCGGGACGACATGGTCTTGATGGATTCGTCGGCGGCCAGGATGCCGCGACCGGCGTGGGTCATCCGACGGGCGATCTCGGCCAGGGTGGGAAGGTCGGTACGCAGAGTCGTGGTCATGCAGAGGAGCATGCGTGCGCTCGGCAGCGCCGTACTCACCCCTGTGGGCGAGACCGGGTGTGAAACGCCGCCGTACCAACCCGGTCCGGATCGCAGACGTGCCGCAGGAACAGCCGGCTCGCCGCGGTGGGATCCGCGGTGGTGCACAGGTGCCACGGACGATCGACCGGAGTCCCGGGTACGGCGTACCGCGCGAGCTCGCCGGCGTCGAGTTGACCGAGCACCGCCTCCTCGTGGACCAAGGTCAGGCCGAGACCCTGCCGCGCAGCCGCGACCGCAGCCCCCGACGTCCCAAGGGTGAGTAGGGGTGGCGCCGCCTGCAGCCGGGTCAGCAACGACAGCGTTGTGTCGCGCGTGCCCGACCCTTGGCCGGTGAGCAACCAGGTCGCGGTGAGCGGGTCGTCGTCGCGGCCGGGCCGGCCGACGAGGACCAGCTGATTGGCCCGGCGGGCGCGTGTGACCAGACCTGACCCGCGTGGTGGGCGGCCGGCGAGAACGACGTCGACCCCGTGGTCCCGAGCCAGGGCAAAGAGCTCGTCGCGGGGGAGGACCGACAACGACAGCTCGACCTGCGGATGCTCGTCGGCGAACGAGGCCATCAGCCGGGGCAGGACGTACTCGCTCGCCGTCGCCACCGCGCCGATCCGCAGCCGGCCCCGATCGGCGTCGTGCACGGCGCCGGCCGCCTCGGCGAGCAGCCCGAGCAGCTTGCGCACGTACGTCGCGAAGGTCTCGCCGGCGTCCGTGGCGACGATGCCCCGGCCGGACTTGCTGAACAGCGCGGTGCCCAGGGCCGACTCCAGTGCCGAGATCGCCGCCGACACCGCCGGCGGGGTGACGTGCAGACTCTCGGCCGCCGCGCGGATGCTGCCGCCTTCGTAGACCGCCAGGAAGGTCTGGAGCCGTCCCCAGGTCGCCGCCGCCGGCAGATCAGTCATTGTGCACCTATCACTTAACAGTCAGCGAAGAAGTTTCAATTGTAGTTGATGCATTGCTGGGCGCACGCTGGTGACTCGACGAACCGGAAGGAGCAGCCGATGACGACGAGCGAGAACGGCCACAAGCCCAAGGAGCGCTGGGACCCGGGTGTGCAGAGCTACGCCGGGATGGGGTACTGGAATCCCGACTACGAGCCCAAGGAGACCGACGTCCTCGCGGTCTTCCGGGTCACGCCGCAGGACGGCGTCGAGCCGATCGAGGCCGCGGCCGCCGTGGCCGGCGAGTCCTCGACGGCGACCTGGACAGTGGTCTGGACGGACCGGCTGACCGCGAACACCCACTATCAGGCCAAGGCCTACAAGGTGGACCCGGTGCCCGGGCGGCCGGGGGAGTACTTCGCCTACATCGCCTACGACATCGACCTGTTCGAGGAGGGGTCGATCGCCAACCTGACCTCCTCGATCATCGGCAACGTGTTCGGCTTCAAGCCGCTGAAGGCCCTGCGCCTGGAGGACCTGCGCATCCCGGTCGCCTACGTCAAGACGTTCCAGGGTCCCGCCCACGGCATCGTGATGGAACGCGAGATGCTCAACAAGTACGGGCGTCCGCTGCTCGGAGCAACCATCAAGCCGAAGCTCGGCCTGTCCGCCCGCAACTACGGCCGCGTCGTCTACGAGGCCTGCCGCGGCGGCCTGGACTTCACCAAGGACGACGAGAACATCAACTCGCAGCCGTTCATGCGCTGGCGGGACCGCTTCCTCTACGCGATGGAAGGCGTGAACAAGGCGACGGCCGAGACCGGCGAGATCAAGGGCCACTACCTGAACGTGACCGCCGGGACGATGGAGGAGATGTACAACCGGGCCGAGCTGGCCAAGGAGCTGGGCAGTGTCGTCGTGATGATCGACCTGACCATCGGCTACACCGCGATCCAGTCGATGGCGCTGTGGGCCCGGCAGAACGGCGTACTCCTGCATTTGCACCGCGCGGGTCACTCGACGTACACCCGCCAGAAGACGCACGGCGTGAGCTTCCGCGTGATCGCGAAGTGGTGCCGGCTGATGGGGGTCGACCACATCCACGCCGGAACCGTCGTCGGCAAGCTCGAGGGCGACCCGGCCACCACCCGCGGCTTCTACGACACGCTGCGGGACGACCACGTGCCGGCCAACCTCGGGAACGGGATCTTCTTCGACCAGGACTGGGCCTCGATGCCCGGGGTGATGCCGGTCGCCTCCGGTGGTATCCACGCCGGCCAGATGCACCAGTTGCTCGACCTGTTCCACGACGACGTCATCCTGCAGTTCGGCGGCGGCACCATCGGCCACCCGTTCGGCATCGCGGCGGGAGCCGAGGCCAACCGGGTCGCGCTCGAGGCCATCGTCAAGGCCCGCAACGAGGGCCGCGACCTGCTCCGCGAAGGACCCGATGTCCTGCGGGTCGCCGCCAGGTCCTGCGCTCCGCTCGAGGCCGCGCTGTCCACCTGGGGCGACGTCACCTTCGACTACACCAGTACGGACGCCCCCGACATCGTCCCGACCGCGACGGCCTCCGTCTGACACCCGAGGAGCACGATCATGCAACTGCGTCACGGGACTTTCTCCTACCTGCCCGACCTCACCGACGACGAGATCGCCGACCAGATCCGCTACGCCCTGCGGCACGGCTGGCCGGTCTCGGTGGAATACACCGACGACCCACACCCGCGCAACGTCTACTGGGAGATGTGGGGGCTGCCGCTGTTCGACCTGGACGAGCCGGACGGGGTCCTTGCCCAGATCAACGAGTGCCGCGCCACGTACCCGAACCACTACGTGCGAGTACTCGCGTACGACGCCAGCCTCGGCCGGCAGACGACCGCGATGCACTTCCTGGTGCAGCGGCCCGCCGACGAACCCGGATTCCTGCTGGCCCGGGTCGAAGGCCCGGACCGGACCCAGCGCTATGCCGTATCGCCGTACGCCACCACGCGCCCGGCCGGAACCCGCTACGGGGACGGATAGATGAGCGGGTTCGGCGTACCTCGTCCGGCGGAGCCCGAGGAGGTCGCGGAACCGGTGCTGCTGACCGACGACGCCGAGCTCGATCTCTCGGTGGACGAGGCCGTGGCCAGGGTCGAGGACACCCTGGCCGCCCTCGACGCGGAGCTGGTCGGGCTGGCGTCGGTCAAGCGCCGGGTGCGCGAGATCGCCTCGCTGCTCCTGGTCGACCGCGCGCGTGGTCAGTTCGGGCTGACGTCGTCCCGGCCGACCCTGCACATGAGTTTCACCGGCGGGCCCGGAACCGGGAAGACGACGGTGGCGCTCCGGATGGCCGCGATCCTGCACGCGCTCGGGTACATCCGGGCGCCGCGGGTGCACACGGTCACCCGTGACGACCTGGTCGGCCAGTTCATCGGGCATACCGCGCCGAAGACCAAGGAGGCGATCGCGCGGGCGGCCGGTGGGGTGCTGTTCATCGACGAGGCCTACTACCTGTTCCGGCCCGACAACGAACGGGACTACGGGCAGGAGGTGATCGAGATCCTGCTCACCGAGATGGAGAACGAGCGCGGCGACCTGGTCGTCATCTTCGCCGGGTACCCGGACCGGATGGCGACGTTCTTCTCGGCGAACCCGGGCCTGAGCTCGCGGGTCCCGCACCACATCGCCTTCGAGGACTACAACCACGCCGAGCTCGTGCAGATCGCCGACCTGATGCTGACGTCGGAGAACTTCCGCTTCGACGAGGCCGCGCACGCCGCGTTCTCGGAGTACCTGACCCGGCGGATGCGGCGGCCGCGGTTCTCCAACGCGCGCAGTGTGCGCAACGCGATCGAACGGTCCCGGCTCCGCCAGGCCCGGCGGCTGGTCGAGCTGCGCCGGCCGTTGCGCAAGGAGGATCTCGTCACGCTGACGGCCGACGACATCTACGGCAGCAGCGTCTTCGTCGCGGAGCCGGCCGAGTCACAGTAGGCCACCGACGTGACCCTGCCCTCCACCTCGTCCCAGAGTGCGTCGAGCTTCGCGCACAGCGTCCGCGCGACGTGGCCGGGGAAGCCGGTGTGGGGCAGATGTGGGTGGGGACGCGTCGGTGCGGCGACGACGGCTCGCGTGAACCTTTCCCGCACGCGAGCCTCGTCGTCGGAGTCGAGGTGCTCGCCGAGCATCGCCGCGAGCCGTCGCTCGGCGGCGATGGTCCGGGTGAGGTGGTTGTGGACGCCGCCCCAGACCGAGGCCCACGGCATGTGGACTGTCTGGGCCTGGCCGTACTCCTTCGCCTTGGCCCTCACCAGCGTGTGCTCGAGGCGCCGGATCGCCTGCAGGTGGTCGCGAACCTCGGCCCGTCCGGCGGGGAGGTACTGCACGACCGACGGCAGCAGGACCCGGGTGGCCGCGGCCGTGTGGCGACTGGCCTGGGCGAGGAACCGGTCGGTGTTCATCCGTGCGTCGCCGGGCTTGGCCGGCGCCCCGCGGTGGGCGGCTGTCCGTAGCAGGTTCAGCAGGGCGGCGTGGCGTTCTTCGACTTCGCTCAAGAGGGTTTGCATCGGGGACCACCTCGCGAGTTCGGGGCTGGGAGCTCCGAGTCTCCGGGTCGATTCACAAGCGCACAAGGTTGATCTTCGGCTCACCCGGGCGCTCACCCCTGTGGGTCAGGGAAGGCGCTGGACACCGGCGTAGAAGTAGGTGGTGGACAGACGGATCGGCTCGTCGCGACGCGGGTCGGGCGAGCTCGAGAGCGCCGTACTCGCGACGTTGTGGGCTGCCGAGGGACCGCTGTCTCCGGTCGAGGTACAGGCCGCGATGGCCGGCGATCTGGCCTACAACACCGTGCACACCATCCTGGTCCGGCTCGGCCGGAAACGACTGGTCGCCCGGGTTCCGACCGGCTGCCGCGCTCGCTACCGCGCGACCAAGAACGCAGCCGAGTTCGCGGCGGAGCAGATGCATGCGGCACTGGGCTGGGGATCAGACCGAACGGAGGTGCTGCGACGCTTCGTCGCCTCGCTGGATGCCGCTGACGCCGCCGTCCTGCGAGCCTTGCTCACGCGACAATGAGCGCATGGAGAAGCCTGACTCGGCGGAGTTGCTGGACCTGGAGCCGCATCCGGAAGGCGGGTGGTACCGGGAGACGTGGCGGTCGGACGCCGAGTTCGAACCCGAGGGGTACGGCGGGGTCCGGGCCAGCGCGACCGCGATCTACTTCCTGCTCGGACCGGGCGAGGAATCGCGCTGGCATCGAGTCCGATCAGCCGAGATCTGGCTGTGGCACTCCGGCGGGCCGCTCACACTGCAGTACGGCGAGACGCCGGAACAAGCCGACGCGGTCACCCTCGGACCGGATGTGGGCGCGGGGCAACAACCCCAGGTGGTGATCCCGGCCGGTGCCTGGCAGGCGGCGCGACCGGCCGGGGATCAGGCGGTGCTGGTGTCCTGCGTGGTGTCGCCCGGCTTCGATTTCGCCGACTTCACCATGCTCTGAATCCGGACTCTGAATCCGGCTCTGAATCCGGGCTGTGAGTCCTCAGGTCTGCGGTACGACGGACTCGCCGGTGCTCACCTCCGGAAGGTGCTCGCGGACCATGTAGCCGCCGGCGCAGGCGATCCAGACCGCGGACAGCAGCAACGGGATGCCGGTCATCAGGAAGCCGCCGGCCACGAACGAACCGTCGGTGGCGAACACGCCGAACGCGCCGGCGAACGACACCACGGCAGCCGCCAGGGCGAGGTACCCGAGCCAGTTCGGCATCACGTGGGTGCGCAGGACACCGATCCCGGCCGCGGCCAGCGGCAGGACGGCGGCGAACCCGATCATCGTCGTCATCACCGCGGTCAGCTGGTACAGCATGACGGTGATCGCGGCGTCCCGGCCGTCGATGCTGAAGGCGGTCGCGGCGATCAGGCACGCGTTCACGAAGATCGCGGCGCCGACCAGCACCGAGCCCGCGAGGATCGCCAGGTGCACGTCACTGCGCTCGTTCCGCTCCCGGATCGCCTCGGCGAAGGCCGCGGCGAACCAGATGATCAATCCGGCCGCGGCGCTCCACATCAGCGCGGAGATCAGCATCGAGGTCCGGGTGTCGTTGAGGAAACTCGTGATCGTGCCCTCGGACTCGTCGACCGTGGGGAGACTGCCGGGCAGGAACCTGCCCAGGAGTGCGAGGACGACGAAGGCCAGTCCGGCGAAGCCACCCCAACGCAACTCATGTCGCTCAGTCATGGGGAACACCTCCAGTGCGCGCACCCCGACGCAGGGTGCGTCTACTGCTGATATTCCTCCGCTTGAAGCGGTCGTCAAGGGGTGCCGTCCGGCGAACAGGCGCGTCGTCGGACGGCTTCGCGAACCCCTACTGGAGAACGGTTGCCAGGGCTTCGTAGCCGGGCAGCAGATCGATGCCCTCGCGCCCCAGCTGCTGGATGGCGACGTGGTCGGCGCCCGCGTCCAGGTGGGCTTTCAGCCCCGCGGCGATCTCCACTGCCGAGCCGTGCAGCACCAGCGCGTCGACCAGTTCGTCGCTGCCGCCGTCGGCGATGTCGTCGTCGGTGAACCCGAGCCGCTTCAGGTTCGCCACGTAGTTGCTGAGCTGCAGGTACGACGCCAGGTAGTCGCGACCGGTCGAGCGGGCGATCTCGGGGTCGGTCTCCAGCACGACCTTCTGCTCCGGTGCGAGCAGCACGCCGCCGCCGAGCGTACGGCGTGCCTCGCGAGTGTGCTCGGGTGTCGTCAGGTACGGCAGCGCGCCCGCGGTGCGCGTGCCGGCCACGTGCAGCACCTTCGGGCCGAGGGCGGCCAGCGCCTGCCGGTCGACCGGGACCTTCGCATCGTCGAGGTCGTCGAGGTAGCCCACGATCGTCTCGTACGGCGACCGGTACTCGCCGGTGCGCTCCGGGTGACCGATGCCGACGCCGAGCAGGAACCGGCCCGGGTGCTCGTCCTCGAGCCGGTGGTACGACTCGGCCACCGCGGCCGCCGGCGTCTTCCACATGTTCACGATGCTGGTGCCGACGGCAACGGAGTTCGTTGACGCGAGCAACACTTCGGCCTCGCGCAGGTGGGCCTCCGGAGAGGCACCCAGCCACAACGCTCCGTACCCGGCCCGCTCCAGACCCGCCGCCAGCTCCGGTCCCCAGTGCTGAGGTCCGTGCCAGACGCCGTACCGTCCCAGTTCGACCGCCACGCCGTACTCCTCTCGTCGTCCTTGCCAGGGTGCAACTGGGAGCGGGCGGGCTCCATTCCAAGCATCCCTGACCGGCCGGTAGGTCCGTCAATGATGGCTGTCACGTCAGAGGTGGGCGCCGATCTCCGGAACGCGACGTTGCAGGTCCTTCAGTCGACGCTCGGTGCGTTCGGGTTCACCGACCGTACCGAGATTGAGCATGCCCGGGTCACCGGCGACCTGTCCGGCGCGGATGACGCGTGCTGACCGCTGCGCCCGGATCGGTGCGCCGTCCAGGATCTGCCGCGGCGTGAACACGTCACCGCCGTACGAGGTGGCCATCAGGCGCAGTCGCGCGGCCTGGTAGGCGGGGTCCATCGGGACGGCGAGCGGGACCGTGTTCCACGCGGTGAACGCGATGTCGTCGAGCCGGACGCCCGGCCCGGCCATGTCCCAGTCGATCACGCCGCTGAACCCGTCCGCGGAGCCGATCCAGTTGTAATACCCGTAGTCGTGCATGCAGATGATCTGATCGGCCGCGAGTTCGCTGCGGCTGGTCCGCCACACGATCTCGCCCTCGGGCCGGTACGACGCGACCACCCGGTGATAGTCCGCGAGCCACCGTATGGCGTCCGCGAGCACCTCGTCCGCTACTTCGGGGCCGTACGACGTACCCGGGAGGTAGTCGAGGATCTCGCGGCCCTGGTCGTCGAAACCGTGCACCCGCGGGACGCCGGTCAGGCCGGCGTCCGCGAGGTAGTTGAGCAGGCCATGAACTGCCGGCGTCCACGGGCCGGTCGCGCGCCGGACCGTGTCGCCGACCCGGACCGCGCCGCCGACGTTGCCGCCCGGGAGAGCGATCTCAGCGTCCATGTCAGAACCTTCCCTCAAACGATTGGAATGGGGGTACTGGAAGAGCAGGAACGTTGGCTTTTCGGGGCAGTGCAAGACTGGTGTAAAGACAGACGTGGAGATTGCGTCAAGATTGCGCAAAGCCTGCGAGGCAAGGGATTCCGGTGCGAACGTCACGGGGTGCCACCGCGTCTTATAGGAGTGTAACCGAACCGCCGGGCAACAGTTCTGCGAGTCGTACAACGATCAGACCATCCGGTCGAGTGGTATGAACTTCGCGGGCTTACACTCAGCAGCGACCTGGCATCACCCCTCACGCCGGGCCGCGGACACAACGACGTGGGCCGCACACCTGGATCGGGAAAGAAGGGCGAGCTGTGAAGGTCGGAGTTCCGAAGGAAGTCAAGAACCACGAATATCGGGTGGCGATCACCCCGTCCGGAGTGCACGAGTTCGTGCGCAACGGGCACGAGGTTCTGATCGAGCAAGGGGCGGGGAGCGGTTCGCTGATCCCCGATGACGAGTTCGTCGCGGCGGGGGCGCGGATCCTTCCGACGGCGGACGAGGTCTGGGCAGAAGCCGAGCTGGTGCTCAAGGTGAAGGAGCCGGTGGCCGAGGAGTACCACCGGATGCGCAAGGACCAGGTCCTGTTCACCTACCTGCACCTGGCCGCCAGTCGGGAGTGCACCGACGCGCTCCTGGAGTCCGGAATCACCGGGATCGCGTATGAGACGGTCCAGTTGCCGGACGGATCGCTGCCGCTGCTGGCTCCGATGAGCGAGGTGGCCGGCCGGCTCGCGCCGCAGTCCGGCGCGTACCACCTGATGGCGCAGGGCGGCGGCCGTGGCGTGCTGCTCGGCGGCGTGTCCGGCGTGCACCCGGCCCGCGTGGTGATCATCGGCGCGGGCGTCTCCGGCATGAACGCGGCCGCGATCGCGCTCGGCATGCAGGCACAGGTCCAGCTGTTCGACCGCAACATCGCCCGGCTACGCGAGGCGGACCGGATCTATCAGGGCCACCTGCTGACGATCGCCGCGAACTCGTACGAGATCGAGCGCGCGGTGCTCGAGGCCGATCTGGTCATCGGCGCCGTGCTGGTCCCCGGCGCCAAGGCGCCGAAGCTGGTCAGCAACGACCTGGTCCGCCGGATGAAGCCGGGCAGCGTGCTCGTCGACATCGCCATCGACCAGGGCGGCTGCTTCGAGGACTCGCGTCCCACCACGCACGCCGACCCGGTCTACAAGGTCCACAACTCCCTGTTCTACTGCGTCGCCAACATGCCCGGCGCGGTGCCGAACACCTCGACGTACGCACTCACCAACGTGACGCTGCCGTACGCGATCGAGCTGGCCAACCTCGGCTGGCGGGAGGCGCTGAAGCAGGACCACAGCCTGGCGCTCGGCCTGAACACCTTCGACGGGCACGTCACCTACGGCCCGATCGCCGAGGCGCACGACCTGTCCCAGCGCAAGCTCGACGAGGTGCTCGTCTGAGCACAATTCCGGGTATCGCCCGGGCGGTCAGCGCTTACCTGGACCACCTCACGGTGGAACGCGGCCTGGCCGCGAACACTCTGGCGTCGTACCGGCGTGACCTGCGCCGGTACGGCGACTACCTCGCGGGGGCCGGGATCGACGACCTCGGCCGGATCTCGGAGGCCGCGGTCAGCGACTTCCTGATGCGGTTGCGCGAGGGCGACGCCGACCATCCGCCGCTCACCGCGTCCAGCGCCGGCCGGACGGTGGTCGCCGTCCGCGGCTTTCATCGGTTCTGTCTGCGGGAAGGGCTCACCGCGGTGGATCCCGCGGCGGCGGTGAAGCCGCCCGCGCCGCCGCAACGGTTGCCCAAGGCACTGTCCGTCGACGAGGTGACCAGGATCCTCGCCGCAGCCGCGGGGGCTGAAGCGGAGCCCGCCGTACTGGCAACCCGGGATGCTGCCCTGCTGGAGTTTCTCTACGGCACCGGCGCTCGGATCTCCGAGGCGGTCGGGCTGGACGTGGACGACATCGACCTGGAGACCAATGCGGTTCTGCTGCGTGGCAAGGGCAGCAAGGAGCGGGTCGTCCCGGTCGGGTCCTACGCCCGCGAGGCGTTGTCGGCGTACCAGGTCCGTGGCCGTCCGGAGTTGGTGTCTCGTGGTCGGGGCACTCCTGCCCTCTTCCTGAACGCTCGCGGCGGCCGGTTGTCGAGGCAGAGCGCCTGGACAGTACTGCGAAGGGCCGCACAACGCGCCGGGATCGCCAAGGAGATCTCCCCGCACACCCTCCGCCACTCCTTCGCGACCCATCTCCTGGACGGCGGCGCCGACGTCCGAGTAGTCCAAGAACTCCTCGGCCACGCCTCCGTCACCACCACCCAGGTCTACACCCTCGTCACCGTCGACAAACTCCGCGAGGTCTACGCAACCTCCCACCCCCGCGCCCTCTCCTCATGACCGACATCCAGGCCGCCGCACGCGCAGCTCGTGTCCGCGGCGGCGGGGGGTCCGGCGCTTCGTCGTGCCGAGTTTCGGGGAATCGCGGAGCTCGTGAAACTGTAGCCCCGGTGCTGGATGATCGGGGACTGTGTGCGATCATCTGATTACGGTTGGTCATCCGGATGGGGTGATCGGCCGTGTCCGGAGCTTTGTCGACAAACCACCCCACCCCGGTGCGGAGTGGCTGGTTGAGAGTGCTTGAATGCACGCTTACAGTCGCTGGGATCGCCCGTATCGGTTGAAAGGTTTGACGAGTCATGAACGAGTCGACATTCCCGGGCACCGAGCAGTTCCCGTCGCCGGCCCAGCCGATCGCGCCGACGGTCTCCCAGCCGGTTGCCACCCCGCAGCCGCAGCGGAACCTGACCCCACCCGACAACTATGCGGAGATGCCGAGGCCGACGGCCAAGCTCACCGCGGAGGACATCGCACCTGTGAATGACGCGCACGGTCCGAGGAACAAGATCGGACCGACCGGCCGGCCGTTGCCGGACTTGCCGGTGCCGCAGCCGCCGACGAAGACCGGGCCGGCGCAGGTGATCGCGATGTGCAACCAGAAGGGTGGCGTCGGCAAGACCACCACCACGATCAACCTCGGCGCGGCGATCGCCGAGACCGGCCGCAAGGTGCTGCTGATCGACTTCGATCCGCAAGGCTCGGCCTCGATCGGGCTCGGCGTGCAGCCGCACGACCTGGAGCTGTCGGTCTACAACCTGCTGATGCAGCGCGACATCACCCCGGACGAGGTGATCCGGCCGACCCGGGTGGACAACCTCGACCTGCTGCCGGCCAACATCGACCTGTCCGCGGCCGAGGTGCAGCTCGTCCAGGAAGTCGCCCGCGAGTACACCCTGCAGCGGGTGCTCGAGCCGATCATCCCGCACTACGACGTGATCCTGATCGACTGCGCACCGTCGCTCGGTCTGCTCACCGTGAACGCGCTGACCGCGTCGAACGGCATCGTCGTACCGCTGGAGTGTGAGTTCTTCGCGCTCCGCGGACTGGCCATGCTGACCGACACGATCGGCAAGGTGCAGGACCGGCTGAACCCGAAGCTGGAGATCGTCGGGATCCTCGGCACCATGTTCGACGGGCGTACGACGCACGCCCGGGAGGTCCTCGACCGCGTGGTCCAGGCCTTCGACGAACGTGTCTTCCACACCGTCATCCGGCGTACCGTCAAGTTCCCCGAGACCACGGTCGTCGGCGAGCCCATCACGACGTATGCCCCGTCCTCGTCCGCGGCGCACCAGTACCGCGATCTTGCCAAGGAGGTGCTGGCGCGTTGTCCCGCCGGGTGAGCCTGCCAGGTGCCAGTGAACTCTTCGGGGGTGCGGCACCGAAGCAGACCAGACCCGAGAAGCGCACCACCACCGATGGACCGTCGACCGCCTCCGTGCGGTCCCGCACGGCCGTCGACGACGACCGCAGATCGAGTGGTCGGATCCGCCACGACACGAAGATCACCGTGTACGTGACGGAGGAGGAGCTACTCGGCTTGGAACAGACACGACTCGCGCTCCGGGCCGAGCACGGGTTGATGGCCGACCGCGGCCGGATCGTCCGCGAGGCGATCGACGTACTGCTGGCCGACTTCGTCGACCACGGGCCGGACTCGGTGCTGGTACGGCGGCTCAAGGCCTCGGAGTGACTGTGTCGGACTCGTTACCCTTGGAACTGCCCTCGGGGGATGCTCGTGCTGTTGCCGAGGGCAAGGGTTTCAGCGTCCACCTGGTCAACTTCGAGGGGCCGTTCGACCTGCTGCTGCAGTTGATCAGCAAGCACAAGCTGGACATCACCGAGATCGCCCTCTCGGTGATCACCGACGACTTCATCGCGCACATCAAGGCGCTCGGGTCGGAGTGGGACCTGGACCAGACGTCGGAGTTCCTGCTGATCGCGGCGACGCTGCTCGACCTCAAGGCGGCGCGGCTGCTGCCCAAGGGCGAGGTCGAGGACGACGAGGACCTGGCGCTGCTGGAGGCGCGGGACCTGTTGTTCGCGCGACTCTTGCAGTACCGCGCGTTCAAACAGATCGCGGTGCTGATGCAGGAGCGAATGGCACAGGAGTCGCGCCGCTTCCCGCGCGCGGTCGGCATGGAGCCGCGATTCGCCGAACTGCTGCCGGAGGTACTGCTCGGCATCGACCCCGCCGGACTCGCCGCCCTGGCCGCCCGCGCGCTGGCGCCCAAGACCGACGTACCCGAAGGTGTGTCACTCGCCCACTTGCACGCGCCGACGGTGACGGTCCGCGAACAAGCAGTCGTGATCGTCGACCGCCTACGTCGTCAGCGCAGCACGACCTTCCGTGCCCTGGTGTCGGATTCCCCCGACACCGTCACCACCGTCTGCCGCTTCCTGGCTCTCCTGGAACTCTTCCGCGAGGCCGCCGTAACCTTCGACCAGGTAACGCCGCTCGGCGAACTAACCATCCGCTGGACCGGCTCCGACGAGGGCGAAGTAGACGTCTCCGACGAATTCGACGAGGAATCCCAGCCCCCGCCCGAAGACGGCGAGGCCCCTACGGTCTCCGACGACACCACCTTCCTGGAACCGGGCGAGTCCCTCACCGAAGAAGACGCCCCCCAGCCGCCCCACGAACCCAACGAGACGGCAAACCAGTGACCGAACCAACCACCCCAACCGACCCCGGCGCCCCAGCCCAGTCCAGCGACGCTGCGGAAGTCAACCCCGAGGCCGGTGCGCCAGATCAGGCCGCCCCGTCTGCCGAGGACGCCGACAGCGTGTCCGCGTCTGCTGCTGATGACGAGCCGGCGGGAGCCGAGTCCGCCGCCGACACCACCTCCGCCGACTCCGCTGACGAGGCTGACTCCGTGGAGAACGTCGTACCGAGTGACGTTGAGGACGACCTACTAGAGGACGAGGACCACCTCCCGCCCGGGCAGACCGAGGTGCCCGTCGGGGAGGAGGTGGTGATCGACGACGACACCATGCGCCGCGCCCTCGAGGCCATCCTGATGGTGACGGACGAGCCGCTACCGGTGCTGACGTTGGCGCGCGCGGTCGGCCGCCCCACAGGCGACGTGTCAGCAGCGCTGAGCACCCTGGCCGAGGAGTACACCGATCAGGGCCGCGGCTTCGATCTCCGCGAGGTAGGCGGCGGCTGGCGCTACTACACCCGCGTCGAGGCAGCGCCGTACGTAGAACGCTTCGTCCTCGACGGCCAGCAGGCCCGGCTCACCCAAGCCGCGCTCGAAACCCTGGCCGTAGTCGCCTACAAACAGCCGGTCAGCCGAGCCCGAGTCTCCGCCATCCGCGGCGTGAACGTCGACGGCGTCGTGCGTACGCTCGTCGCCCGCGGCCTGGTAGAGGAGGCCGGCTCCGACACCGAGTCCCAGGCAACGCTCTACCGCACCACGTCGTACTTCCTGGAGCGCATGGGCATGCACTCCCTCGACGACCTCCCCGAACTAGCCCCCTACCTCCCCGACATGGACGACATCGAGGACGAACTAGCCGCCCAAACCCTCCCACCCCCCACCTCGCCAGAAGCCACGCCCACCGAAGACAACCCAGGTACGTCGCCCACCGACGAGGCGGCCGTTGACGAGCCAAGTACGCCGCCCACCGACGAGGCTGACGCAGACGAGCTATCGGCGGACCAGTCGGATGACGCTGACACGGGCATCGACGGCGACCTGAGGGCCGGCGAGCCGGCCGACCTCGATGTCGATGAGGAGCATGACGTCGACGAGGGTGCGGATGGGATCGGGGCGGGTGCAGACTCGGATCGGGTGGAGTCGGCGGACGAGTTGGCCGGCCAATCGGAGCCGGCGGACGGCGCCGAGCACCTCGAACACGAGCTGGCCGATGAAGCAGACCCCGAGGACGGCACCGCGGGAGCAGAACCCGCGGATGGGTCTGTGGGTGTAGGGCCGGCGGGTGGGGCTGACGGGTTGGTTGGGGCGGATCGCGGGGCTGATGGGGATTCGGGGTCCCGGGAGGAGGTGCGGGATGGGGGATGAAGCTGGGATTCGGTTGCAGAAGGCGTTGGCTCAGGCCGGCGTGGCCAGTCGGCGGAATGCTGAGCTGATGATCGAGCAGGGCCGGGTCGAGGTTGATGGCGCGGTGGTGACCGAGTTCGGGGTGCGAGTGGATCCTGAGGTGTCGGTCATCCGGGTGGACGGCGAACGGATTCCGCCGGTCAGCGCCCACGTCTACCTCGTACTGAACAAGCCCCGCGGCGTGGTCACCACGATGGCCGACCCCCAAGGCCGGCCCTGTATCGCCGACTACGTGCAGGATCGCTCGGAGCGCCTCTTCCACATCGGCCGGCTCGACACCGACACCGAGGGGTTGCTGCTGCTCACGAACCACGGTGAGTTCGCGCACCGTCTCGCGCATCCGTCGTACGAGGTCTCCAAGACGTACGTCGCCGAAGTCGAAGGCAACGTTAAACCGGGAGTACTGCGCAGACTCCTCGACGGTGTCGACCTCGACGACGGCCCGGCGCAGGCGGACACGGTGAAGGTCATCTCCAGCATCCGCGGCCGCACCCTCATCCAGATCGCCTTGCACGAGGGCCGCAACCGCATCGTCCGCCGGATGTTCGACGCCATCGGCCACCCGGTCAAACGCCTCACCCGTACCGCCATCGGCCCGGTCCGCCGCGGCAACCTCCACACCGGCGAGCTCCGCCCCCTGGACCCCAAGGAACTAGGCCAACTCCTGGACCTGGTCGACCTCTAGCCGGGACCTGACACAAGAACCCGAGGGCTGAGACACGTCATACCGTGTCCCAGCCCCCGCGAACCCCTCCAAGCCCCCGCCACCGGGCCGAAGGCTGCTGGGACCCCCGCCACTCACCAACGTCGCGTGGCGGGGTCACATCACGCTCGCCCGGCGACCGCGGCCGCCCCTGATCGGCGCTTGGTGAGTGCGGGAGGTCCGCCCGCTCACGACGCCAGGTCCGCCTCCTCCGGTACGACGATCTGGTCGACCATGTGCTGGATCTGCTCGGCCGGCAGCGCCACCGCGATCGCCCAGAAGTAGATCGCCAGACTGAAGACAGCGACCACCACGATGTCCCACCACAGCGGGAACCACGGGTGCTTCAACGGCCCGAAGTCACTCAGATAGACGATCAACCCCATCCCAACCAGATACACCGGCAGCCACTGCGCCGCCCGCAGGTCGAGCTGCGGCGTGATCGAGTTCAGCTTGAACACCCGGTTGCCGATCAGAATCACGTACCCGATCAGAATCGCGACCCCAAGCTTCCAGTCCGTCGTCCACCCCGACCAGAGAATCAGCAGGTTCGCGACCACGAACGCCAGCGGCGACAACCAACTGGCGCGAGGCAGCCGGTACGGGCGATAGGCCTCAGGCAACCGACTCCGGAACACCCCCAGCGACAACGGCGCACCGGCATACATCAACACACTCGCACTCGTGATCAGCCCGACCAGCGACCGCCAACTCGGGAACGGCAGGAAGCAGATGCACCCGATCACAAAGGCCGCGATCAGCCCGACCCACGGCACACCGCGCCGGTTGGTCCGCTCGAAAACCGAAGGCACATAGCCGTTCCGGCTCAGTCCGTACGACACACGCGAGCTGCCCGTGATGTAGATCAGACCGGTGCCGCCGGGGGAGACGATAGCGTCGATGTAGAGGATCGCGGCCAGCCAGCCGAGGCTGAGCAGCGACGCGAGCTGCGCGAACGGACCGGTCAGCGCGCCGAAAGCCGCGGTAGACCAGGTGCCTTTGACCTGATCCGCGGGAAGCGCCGCGATGAACACGATCTGCAGCAACACATAGATGACCGCACCGATCACGATCGAGCCGATCACCGCGCGCGGAATGTCCCGCCGCGGATTGCTGCTCTCGCCGGCGAGCTGGTCGGCCTGTTCGAACCCGAGGAGCGCGAAGATGATGCCGCTGGTCGAGACCGCGGACAGGATGCCCTTGGCGCCGTACGGGTTGAAGCCGTCCGCGGCGGTGAAGTTGCTGCCGTGGAACTGGGCGATCGCGAGCACGAAGATCGTCAGCAGCGGAATGCCGACCTTCCACCAGGTCGCCGTACTGTTGGTCCGGGCGAGCAGCCGGATGCTGAGGAAGTTGATCGCAGTGATCGCCGCCATCAGCAGGATCGCCACTACGATCCCGCTCCCGGTGAGAATGTGCTGCCCGTTGGAAGTCTTGAGCCAGCCGTTCGCCCACGAGTAGTGCTGGCCGTAGGTGATCATCGCGAGCACCTCGATCGGCGCCACCGTTGCCGCCTGCAGCCAGGAGAACCAGCCGAAGGAAGCGCCGGCCGCGCCGCCGAAGGCGTAGTGCGGGAACCGGGCCGTACCGCCGGAGACCGGATACATGCCGCCCAGCTCGGCGTGCACGAGCGCCAGGATCAGGATCGCGGCGCCGCCGATCACCCAGGAGATGATCGCCGCGGGGCCTGCCGTGGACAGTGCGCCTTGCGCTCCGAACAACCAGCCGGAGCCGATGATCGATCCCTCCGAGGCCCAGATCAAGCCGACGAAACCGATGTCCCGCTTCAGCCCCGGCCGGCTCTGCCGGGCCGAGGGTGTTGCCGCAGAAATGGCCATGGCAGCACCATGACGCGGCTTGGACCGGTGCGGCAGTAACGCTGACTGCAGTCCCGGACCCCCCGCTAGCCGGTACGGCGGGTTGCTGCTGGCAGCCAACGCGGATGGATGCCAGCGGCGACGATTTCCCGCCGGGTAGATCGCATGCTGACGGGAGAAACCTGCGGCGAGCCGAAGGACCCACGATGCGAACACCTACGTTGCGAACACCAGTGAAGGCCGTGGCGCTGACCACGGTGCTGCTGGCCGGACTAGTTGCCTGTGGCAATAACAACAACCCGTCGACGAGCAGTAGCGCTCCGCCGGCCAACACCAAGGTCGGCATCCTGCTGCCCGACACGGCGTCCTCGCCGCGCTGGGTCTCCGCCGATCCCAACGAGCTGCGCAAGCAATGCGCCGACAACAAGCTCACCTGCTACATCGACAACGCGAACGCCAGCGCGACCACGCAGGAGGCGCAGGCCCAGGCGTTGATCAACCAAGGCGTCGGTGTACTGCTGGTGACGAACCTCGACTCGGGATCCGGCAAGGCGATCGAGTCGCTCGCCAAGCAGCACAACGTGGTCACGATCGACTACGACCGCCTGACCACCGGCGGCACCGCCGAGTACTACGTCTCCTACGACAACGTGAAGGTCGGCGAGGACCAGGGCACCGCGTTGACCCAGTGCCCGCAGGTGCAGGGCAAGACCACGGTCGGGTACGTCGATGTCGACGGGGCACCGACCGACAACAACGCGACGTTGTTTGCCCAGGGCTACAACTCGGTACTGTCGAAGCAGCCCGGCTGGACGAAGCTCGCCGAGCAGACCGGCAACTGGGATCCCGCGACCGCACAGACCGTGTTCACCACGATGCTGGGCCAGCACCCGAACCTCGGCGCGGTCATGGTGGCCAACGACACCATGGCGCAGTCCGTCATCAACGTACTGAAGTCACAGGGCCTGGCCGGCAAGGTCGCGGTGTCCGGGCAGGACTCCACCGCCGGCGGCCTCGACAACGTCATGGCCGGCACCCAGTGCTTCACCATCTACAAGCCCGTCGCGGGTGAGGCCGACGTCGCGATCAAGCTCGCGGGTCAGATCCTGGCCGGCCAGAAGCCGACCGCCCCGGCGACGACCAAGGACCCGACGACCGGTCGCGAGGTCCCGTCGTACCTGGCAGACCCGACCGTGATCACCAAGAAGAACGTCGCTCTGCCGGTCACCGATGGCTACGAGACCGCAACCTCGGTCTGCCCGACTCCCGCGCTCGTGAAGGTGTGCGCGGAGAACGGAATCCACACCCCGTGACGACTCTCGAACTGCGCGGCGTCGGCAAGTCGTTCGGCCCGGTCCTGGCGCTGTCGGCCGTCGACTTCGACGCCGCGGCAGGTGAAGTCACCGCCCTGGTCGGCGACAACGGTGCGGGCAAGTCGACGCTGGTCAAGTGCATCGGCGGCATCCACCGCATCGACGCGGGCGAGATCCGGATCGACGGTACGCCGCAGCACCTGCACGAACCGAGGGACGCGGCGCAGCTCGGCATCGAGATCGTCCACCAGGACCTGGCGCTCTGCGACAATCTCGATGTCGTCGGCAACATGTTCCTCGGCCGCGAGAAGATCACCCGGTTGCACACGCTCGACGAGAACGCGATGGAGCAGCTGGCCCAGCAGACCCTGGCCGCGCTGTCGGTCCGGACCGTCCGTTCGGTCCGGCAACGAGTGGCCAGCCTGTCGGGCGGCCAGCGGCAGACCGTCGCGATCGCCAAGTCCGTGCTGTGGAGCTCGAAGATCGTCATCCTCGACGAGCCGACCGCGGCGCTCGGCGTGGCCCAGACCGAGCAGGTGCTCGACCTGGTCCGCCGGCTGGCCGATCGCGGGGTTGCCGTGGTCCTCGTGTCGCACAACATGAATGACGTCCTGAAGGTGGCCGACTCGATCGCGGTCCTCTTCCTGGGCCGGATGGCCGCGCAGGTACGGCGTACCGATGTGAACCAGACGCAGGTGGTCGAGCTGATCACCACCGGCCGTTCGGGCGAGCTCGGGTTGCCTACTGAGATCGGAGCGACCACGTGAATGCCCAGGTCGTCGAAGCCGAGGCGCCGGAACGCAAACCGGTCAAGGGCCCGAGCGCGCTCAGCGCCTATGTGCGGGACTATTTGGCCCGCCTACGAGGTGGCGAGCTCGGGTCGGCTCCGGCCGTGGTGGGCCTGGTAGTCATCACCGCCTTCTTCGCGATCGTGCACCAGGGCTTCCTGAGCGCCTACAACCTGGAGGCTCTCGTCATCCAGGCCGCACCGATCATCGTGATGGCGATGGGGCTGGTCTTCGTTCTGCTGCTGGGGGAGATCGACCTGTCGGCAGGCACCACCGGCGGTCTCTGTTCGGCGATCATGGCGGTGCTGATGCTGCGGCACGGCGCGCCCTGGTGGCTCGGAGTCCTCGCCGGCCTCGCGGTCGGACTGGTGATCGGGTTCGTGATGGGGTGGCTCCGCGCCCGCGCCGGTATCCCGTCGTTCGTGATCACGCTGGCGACGTTCCTGGCGTTCCAAGGGGCGACGCTCATCCTCGTCGGCGGCCAGGGTTCGGTGATCCTGCCGGGCGGCTCGCCGATCATCGCGTTGGAGAACAGCTTCCTCCCGCTGTGGCTGGGCTGGACCCTGCTCGCGGTATTCGTCCTCGGCTACGCGGCGATCAAACTGGCCGACGCCCGCGGCCGACGCCGTACCGGGCTTTCTGCCACACCGGTCCCGGTGATCGTGGCGAAGGTGGTTGTGGTGGCGGTGCTCGGCAGCGCGTTCACCTACGAGATGGGCATCAACCGCAACCTGATCACGAACGCGTTCTTCAGCAACAAAGCGCAGGGCGAACCGTGGGTGGTCGTCCTGCTGGTGCTGTTGTTCGTGGTCTGGCACTTCACGCTGAGCCGTACCCGCTACGGCCGGCGGGTGTACGCCGTCGGCGGCAACGAGGAGGCCTCCCGGCGTGCTGGTGTGGCCGTGTCGCAGATCCGGATCTCCGTGTTCGTGATCTGTTCCGGCATGGCCGCGATCTCCGGCGTGGTGGCGGCCTCGCTGCTGCAGTCGGTCCAGTCGAACGCCGGCGCGGGCAACACGCTGCTGCTGGCGGTCGGCGCTGCGGTGATTGGCGGCACCTCGTTGTTCGGTGGCCGTGGCCGGATGATCGACGCCGTTCTCGGCGGTCTGGTGGTTGCCGTGATCATCAATGGCATGAGCGACCTGATCCAGGGTGCGAACTCCTCGGGCTACGAGTGGGTCGTCACCGGTGCGGTGCTGCTGCTCGCGGCCGGCTTCGACGCGGTCGTCCGGCGCGGCCGATCCGGCTGAGCAGGCCTGTCAGGCACTACACCGCGATGCCACCGGCAATCAGTTGCCGGTGGCATCGTTCAGTAGTCCCTGGATGGCGCCGGCCGACAGCCTTGACTTCGCCACGAAGCCGATCGCGGGACTCGCCGCGATCAGGTCCGCGTAGTCCTGCTCGGCATGGGTCGAGATCAGGATCATCGGCGTCGCCGAGCCGGCCGAGCGCAGCCGCGTGACCAGGTCGAGGCCGCTCTCCCCGCCGAGGTCGATGTCGACCAGTACGACGTCGGGCCGCAGCCGCTCGACCAGGTCGGTGGCTTCGGCTGAGGTTGTCGCCGTACCGACGACGGCGACCCCCTCGCGCACCAGCAGTCCGCGCGCCGAATCGAGGAAGCGCCGGCTGTCATCAACGATCAGGCACCGCACCATGCTGACCAGCATCGCAGTGCTCGACCCCGCTGACATTCCTGCTGCCTGCACAATGTCGCTCAAGTGATCGGCAGGGACACCGAGAGCGTTGTGCCTTCTCCTACAGGGCTTTCGACCACGAGCGTTCCACCGAGTGCCTGCACGCGGTCGTCGAGCCCGATCAGCCCGGAACCCTTCGTCGGGTCCGCGCCGCCGGCGCCGTCGTCCTGGACGCACAGTCGCAGCCGACCGTCCTCGAGGTGGGCCTCGACGGATGCGTACGACGCGCTCGCATGCTTGGCCGCGTTCGTCAGGGCCTCGGAGACCACGTAGTACGCGGCAACTTCGATCGGTGGTGGGAGGCGGTCGGCGAAGTCCACCTCGACCTCGACCGGGAGTTTCGACCGGCGCGCGAGCGTGCGCACCGCCGGACCGATGCCGCCCTCGGACAGGATCGCCGGGTGAATGCCACGCGCGATCTCGCGCAGCTCGTCCAGGGTGACAGACAGGCCATCAGCGACCTCGTCGAGCTGCGGAAGCGAATCCGGGCTGTCCGCCTGAATCGCTCGTACGTCGAGAGCCAACGAGACCAGGCGTTGCTGGATCCCGTCGTGCAGGTCCCGCTCGATCCGCCGGCGCGTCTCGTCTGCCGCCCTGACGAGGCGTGCCCGGGACGCAGCCAGATCGGCGGTGGCCTCGCCCAGTGAGTCGGCCATCGTGTTGAACGTGCGCTCCAGCGTGCGGATCTCGCCGACACCCTTTTCAGGAACGCGTACGTCGAGGTCGCCGGCGGCCAGCCGGTCCGCCATCGCCGCCGTCACCAGCACCGGCCGGACGATCGCCCGGGTGAGGTAGATCGTGAAGCCCAGGACGAGGACCACGGAACCGACGAGACCAGTCGTGGCAGCCAGCGCAGCCCGGCCGGCGATCGTATCCGAGTGCGACTGCTCGGCCGCCGACGCCTGCTGCTCCGCGCCGATCAGCTGGTCGAGGACCGATCTGATCGCGGTGACCCGGCGAGCGCCTTCGGCGATGACGGCCTCGGTCCGCGCCGACGTCGGGTTCCGCCGGGCCGCCTCGACCTGCGGCAGCGAGTAGTCGCGCAGGTAGGAGGTCACGTCCTGGCTGACCTCCTCGGCGCGGGTGAGCTGGCCCGGGCTGCCCGCCACCAACTGGTCCAGCGCTGACGTCTGCGCCGGCAACTCCGACTGGGCCATCTGCCACGGCTGCAGGAACTTCTCCTGACCGGTGATGACGAAGTCGCGCTGCCCGGACGCCAGGTCGGACACCAACCGCTCCACCTGATGAGCATTGGTGAGAACCGCTGCCGAATGCCTGGCCTGCTGCTCCGACCCACGGAGGTCCTGGACCGAGAAGAGCAGTACTGCGAACCCGGTGCCGACCAGCAGCATCAGCAGTCCGCTGGCGATGGCGACCCGGCGCGCGACTCCGCCGCTCACGTCGACCTGCGGTGAGTGCCGCCCAGGTAGGTCAGGACCGCGAGGACGCGGCGGTGATCGTCGTCGGCCTCGGGCAGGTCGAGCTTGGTGAGGATGCTGCGGACATGCTTCTCGACCGTCCCCTCGGTGACCCACAGCCGGCGGGCGACACCGGCGTTCGAACGGCCTTCCGCGACCAGCGCCAGTACCTCCCGTTCGCGATCGCTGAGGGCCTCCAGCGGGTCGTGGCGGTGCCGGGTGTCGACCAGCTCCTGCACCACAGCGGGATCGACCACCGACCCACCGCGGGCGACCCGCCGCAGACTCTCGAGGAACTCCTCGACGTCCGTCACCCGGCTCTTGAGCAGATAGCCCACGCCATGGCCGGCCGCCATCAGCTGGATCGCATGCTCGACCTCCACATGCGCCGACAACAGCAGTACGGCGGTCTCGGGGTACTCGCGCCGGATGACGTCGGCCGCATCCAGCCCCTCGGTCGAATGCAGAGGCGGCATCCGAATGTCGACGATGACCAGATCAGGCCCCTGACTCCGCACCACAGCCAGCAACTCCGGCCCGTCCCCAGCCTGCCCCACGACCGAGAACCCGGACCGCTCCAGCAGACTGGCCAGCCCTTCACGCAGCAGCACATCGTCGTCCGCGATCGCCACCCGAGTCAGGCCCATGGTCAATACCTCCACCGGCCAGTGTTACACCCGAAAATCAGGAACAAAGGTGGCGGGTGCTCACTCGCCGTAGAGCTTCGGGGCCTCCGGAGCGTCGCCGTAGAAGCGGAAGTACGTCTTGTCGGCGAACTCGGTGCCTACCTGGCCCAGACCCTTGATCACTGTTGCGGCGCCGTTGGCGTGGCTGACGGCGTACAGGTAGGCGATCCGGGTGTCCTTGTCGATACCCAGCAGCAGAGTGCTCTGGCTGCCGCACCTCTCCGCGATCAAGGTCTCGAAGCCCTGCCAGGTGGCGGTGCGGACCTTCTTCACCACCGGAGTGCCGGTCACCGGGATCCGGATCGTGTAGAGCGCGCCACCGCGCGTACTGGCCAGGAAGGTGTCGTAGGTCCGGGTCTGGCTGATCAGAGTCATCGTCTTCAGCGTCGAGAAGCCCTGGTACGCCGCTTTGCTGCGCCACGCCAGCTTGTCCACGGTCCACCGCCAGATGACGCCGCCCTGCAATGCGTAGGTGTTGGTCCGCGAGTAACCGGGGTCGGAGTACCTCGACTCCTCGAAGTACGTGTACCCGGGAGTCCAGCCGCCGCCGACCCGCCACTGCTTGACCGAGTCCGGGTCGAGCTGACCGGTGGTCTGGTCGACGACGTAGTCGAACCCGTACAGCTCGTTGACGATGGTCACGTACCCACTGCGCGCCAGACCGGACGGCGGATCCAGCTGCTGCCCGACCGCACCGGCGAGCCGGACCTGGTCGACCGGGAACAGCCCGGCCGGTCCGACGGCCGGCTTGGTCGTGGTCACAGGCGAGGTCGCGGTGATCCTCTGGAACTTGTGATCGCCCGCGCTCGTCACCGCCCCGAGAGTGAGCCCGCAGGTCGCAGTCGCCCGCCCGGCATCGGCCTGCGCCGATCCGGGCGTCAGTACGGCCGCCAGCAGCGCCGTACCGAGCAGTGCCGCGGTGGTCCGCGTCTTCTTCATCCGGCCTCCAGAACGACGTTGTAGTCACCGAGCACGATGCAGGTGACGGCCGGAAAGTTGGGCGCTGGTTGACATCAAAGGGATAACACCGGACGACGGCGCGCCTGAGACATGACCCGGTTGTCGGAAGGGCGCCGTAGTGTGGGTGATGTGAACCGGCGAATCTTCGGTCTGGAGAACGAGTACGGCGTCACCTGTACGTTTCGCGGTCAGCGCCGACTGACCCCCGACGAGGTGGCGCGGTACCTGTTTCGGCGGGTCGTGTCCTGGGGGCGGAGCAGCAACGTCTTCCTCCGCAACGGGGCGCGGCTCTACCTCGACGTGGGCTCCCACCCGGAGTACGCGACCGGGGAGTGCGACTCGGTCACCGACCTGATCGCGCACGACAAGGCCGGTGAGCGGATCCTCGAGGGTCTGCTGGTCGACGCGCAGAAGCGGCTGCACGACGAGGGCATCTTCGGCGACGTGTACCTGTTCAAGAACAACACCGACTCGGCCGGCAACAGCTACGGCTGCCACGAGAACTACCTGGTCAGCCGGCACGGCGACTTCGCCAAGCTCGCCGACGTGCTGATCCCGTTCCTGGTCACCCGGCAGCTGATCTGCGGGGCCGGCAAGGTGCTGCAGACGCCGCGCGGCGCGGTCTACTCGGTGTCGCAGCGGGCCGAGCACATCTGGGAAGGCGTTTCCAGCGCGACCACGCGGTCCCGCCCGATCATCAACACCCGCGACGAGCCGCACGCGGACGCCGAGCGGTTCCGCCGGCTGCACGTGATCGTCGGCGACTCGAACATGTCCGAGACCACGATGCTGCTGAAGGTGGCCAGCACCGACCTGGTGCTGCGGATGATCGAGGCCGGCATCGTGATGCGCGACCTGACCCTGGACAACCCGATCCGCGCGATCCGCGAGATCAGCCACGACATGACCGGCCGCCGCGAGGTCCGGCTGGCGAACGGGCGCGAGGCCAGCGCCCTCGACATCCAGGGTGAGTACCTGACGAAGGCGCGCGACTTCGTCGACCGCCGCGAGCTCGGGACGCCGGCGGTGGAGCGGGCGCTGTCGCTGTGGGAGCGGACGCTGAAGGCGATCGAGTCCGGCGACCTGACTGGGATCGAGCGCGAGATCGACTGGGTGATCAAGTACCGGCTGATCGAGCGCTACCGCCAGCAGAACAACCTCGGCCTGGCCAGCCCGCGGGTCGCGCAACTCGACCTGGCCTACCACGACATCCACCGCCCCCGCGGTCTGTACTACCTGCTCGAGCGCAGGGGCGCCGTCACCCGCGTGGTCGACGACCTGCGCGTCTTCGAGGCCAAGTCGGTGCCGCCCCAGACGACCCGGGCCCGGCTCCGCGGTGAGTTCATCAAGCGAGCGCAGGAGCGCCGCCGCGACTTCACCGTCGACTGGGTCCACTTGAAGCTCAACGACCAGGCCCAACGCACCGTCCTCTGCAAAGACCCCTTCAAGTCCCACGACGAACGAGTCGAAAAACTCATCGCCAGCATGTAGAGCTCGCCTAAATGGAGTGCCGGCCTGACCGCCTGTCCGTAGAAACGGTGACATGGCGATCATCGAGGTCAGGCCGGTCACCCGGGCCGAGACCAGGGAGTACCTGCGCGTCCTGCCGTACGTGAACGGCTTCCCGCAGGAGGAGCCCGAACCGTCAGCCTGGTACGCCGGTCGGGCCGCCTGGCCGCCGCAGGTCCCGGCGACCGAGGAGCAGCTCGATCGGTACGTCGAGGAGGCGCAGAGCGACTGGTTCCGTCCGCAGGCGGCGTTCGTGGACGGCAGGATCGCCGGCGGTTCGGCGATCGTGTCGGTTCAGGTCACCCTTCCCGGTGGGGCGCGGGTGCCGCTCGGCGGTGTCACGTCGACTGCGGTGTTGCCGACGTACCGGCGGCGGGGGCTGCTGCGGAAGATCATGACCGCGATGCTCGACGACTGCCGGCAGCGCGGTGAGTTCTTGGCTGGGTTGAGTGCGAGTGAGGGCACGATCTACGGGCGGTATGGGTTTTCGCCGGCGACCTTCCAGCACCGGTGGGAGGTCCGTCGTACCGACGCTGTGTTCCGCGCGGACTTCAGCGACTCGGGTTCGCTCGACTTGGTGGATGGAGTGGTCGCGGCTGGCGTGTGGCCGGTGTTGCATGAGCAGGTGCGCGCGGTGCGGGTGGGCGAGATCAGTGCGCTTCCGGGCAAGTGGGATGGGCTCGGAACAGCCGGAATGCCCGCGGACGGCTCCGGACCGGCGCATCATCTGGTGCACCGGAATGCTGACGGCGATGTCGATGGTGCGGCGTTGTTCCGGTTGCCATGGTCGCCGGATGCCGAGCAGGCCGGCGTACTGCAGGTTGAGGCCTTCGAAGCGCTCACGTTTGATGCCTACCGGGCGCTGTGGGGGTTGCTGCTCGACTTCGATCTCACGACGCGCGTGGTCGCGGCCAAGCGGCCGGTTGATGAGCCACTGCGCTGGATGTTGACGAATCCACGCGTGCTGAAGGTCACTCGTACGCGTGACAACCTCTGGCTGCGGATTCTCGACGTACGCGCGGCTTTGGAAGCACGCACGTACACCGCGAGCGGATCGCTCGTGCTGGATGTGTCGGACGACCTGTGTCGGTGGAATGCCGGGCGATGGCGGCTGGATGCTTCGCCGGATGGAGCGAGCTGTTCGCCGTCGGATGCGGCAGCAGACATCAGCCTGAGCGTGAACGAGTTGGGTTCGCTGTACCTCGGTGGAGTCGGAGCGACCGTACTGGGACAGGCTGGACGGATCACTGAGCACGGCACCGGCGTATTGTCGCTGGTGGACGCGATGTTCCGGCAGGACCGAGCTCCGCACAACGCCGTCGGCTTCTGAGGCTGGGTGACTGTGCGTGGTGTGATGTAACGGTGACGCGGGCGGGCGGTGGCGGGGTTGGGTGCGCAGGCTAGGGTGGGCCGTTGTTGTTGCCCCCTGAGTCGATCGGCGCGGACCGCGTCGGGATGTATCGAGGTGCTGGTTTCGTGCGCAAGTTGTTGAGTCTGGTCGTGGTTGCGGCCCTGGGGTCCTCCCTGGTGGCCTGCGGCTCCGAGAAGAAGGCCGAGTTCGGGGCCGGCGGGATCAAGGTGACCTCGGACTTCGGCCAGAAGCCGACCGTCACCCATCGCGACGGCGACCCGGACAAGACCCTCGTCACCGAGGTCCTCAAGGAGGGCGACGGGCCGGAGGTGAAGAAGGGTGAGCTGCTCACCGCGAACTACCTCGGCCAGATCTGGCGCGACGGCAAGGTCTTCGACAACTCCTACGACCGCGGCGCGCCGTCGTCGTTCCCGATCGGGGTCGGCGGCGTCATCTCCGGCTGGGACGAGGGTCTGGTCGGGAAGAAGATCGGCAGCCGCGTGATGCTGTCCATCCCGTCCGACAAGGGCTACAAGGAGACCGGGAACGAGCAGGCCGGGATCAAGGGTGACGACACGCTGATCTTCGTCGTCGACCTGGTCGGTGCGTCCGCCAACGACACCCCGCTGGACGCGAACGCGGTGACGCCGTCGTTGCCGACCAAGATCTCCGTCAGCGGTCCGCTGAACGCCGAGCCGAAGGTGACGGTCGCGGCCGGCACCAAGCCGCCGGCGAAGCCGGGCAAGCCGGTCGTGTTCGCGCTCGGCAAGGGCAAGCCGATCGAGAAGGGCAGCCAGCTGATCGGTCGGTACGTCGTGTACGACTACACCGGTAAGAAGCAGGCCAGCACCTGGGACGGCCAGCCCGCCACCGCGCAGAGCCCCGCGCAGCCGGGCGCTCCGACCGACCAGCTCCAGGTCGGCCCCGGCCCGAGCGGCCAGACCGGTGCGCTCGACGGCCTCGCCGGGGTTCCGGTCGGCAGCCGCGTCCTGGTCGAGCTCCCGGCGTCGAAGGACCAAGCGGGCAAGGTGGTCAACGCCTTCGCGGTGATCGACATCCTGAACGCCTTCCCGGCCCCGAAGCAGACGGGCCAGTAACAGCAAGCAGCACGTCATCCGAGGGCCGGTCTCCTACCTGGGGGATCGGCCCTTTGCTGTGAACCAGCGGGCCGTCTCGGGGTGGAGGGTCAGGGCAAGGGCGGTGAGAACTGCGGTCAGGTGGATCCACCGGAGGGCGGCGATCGTGAAGAGGCTGACGGACCAGTCGATGGTCGAGAGATCGCCGTTCTGGATCATCCAGCTGATGGGTTCCGATACCAGCGAAGCGACGCCGACCGTCCCCAGCAACCCGGCCAGCAGATAGCGAGACCAGCGCACCCCACGCCGGAAGTAGCGGTCGATCACCACGAACAGCGCGCCATAGATCACCGCGCGTACGGCGATCTGCCCTGCCAGCGACGACATCGAAGCGCCGTCGGCGTGCGCGCCGGCCACCTGGACCACCGTCTCCGCGACCCCCGCCCCGACAGCGACGAGCCAGAGAGAGGTGGCCCACCGGGCGGTAAGTGGGGCTTCTGCAGGAGCAATGGTTGCCATGCTTCCAGCGTCGCCGCGAAAGCCGTCCGGATCAGGAGTACTGGGACCCCACTCCGGGTGGTGGTACATCCACCGCTCAGCCGCGCTCCAGCCCGGTGACTCGGTCCTGCGTCCGTACGGCCGCCTGGCCGGGTGCGACCGGCGTCGGG
The DNA here is from genome assembly GCF_055562215.1 of Kribbella sp. NPDC020701. Lineage (NCBI taxonomy): Bacteria > Bacillati > Actinomycetota > Actinomycetes > Propionibacteriales > Kribbellaceae > Kribbella > Kribbella sp. NPDC020701. Next base: position 92,897 of record NZ_JBVHFT010000020.1, read on the forward strand.
GCGCCCGTCACGGTCGACTGGGTGCGTCCGACGTGCTCGTAGAACGCCTGCTGGCCGGCGGCGTACGCCATCACGTCGATGTCCTGCGGCAACCGCAACGCCTCCCCGAACACCCGCGCGTGCGACGTCACCAGCAGCGTCCGGATCGTCGCATCGCCGCCACGCTCGTACTCCGGTCCCTGGTAGAGGAAGTACTGCGCCTCCACGAACGCCAGCCGCTTGGAGCGATCGGCGAACAGGTCGGTCCGCCCCTCCGCTCGCTCCCCTTCGAGATCGGCGAGGATGCCGAACGCCTCGCGCTGCAACGCGTGCCGGTCGCGCTGCTCGCCCGTCACCGTCGCGTAGAACCCCTCGATCGGCCGCTCGAAGCCGGACGCGGAGGCCGCGAGCCCGCCGCGGATCAGCTGGTTCCCGGCGATGGTCTCGCCACTCGGCACCTTCACCCAGTTCTGCAGTACGTCGCTGTCCGGCGCCTCGGCCGCGAACCGTGCCTCGATGATCGTCGCGAGCCGGGCGGACAGCCGGCTCGCCGGTGTCTCGATACCGCTGGTGATCACGCCGGTCTCGGTGTTGACCCGGCCACCCTCACTGCGCATGCCGCGACCGAACTTGTCGACCATCGACCGCGTCGCGGCGATCGGCGTGCGGTACTGCTCGAGCTCGGAGTTCGGGCTCCGGCCTTCGGCATGATGCGCGAGCTGGAACCGCCACTCCGCGAGGTTCCGGTACAGCTGGATGAAGAGGGCCGATCGCTCGGCCGGGGTCGTCGCGGTGTCCAGTTTCGGCCCGAGCCACTCCAGTGCCTGGTTGGCGGCAGCGGCCTGGAACTCGGCGAATCGGCCCTGCTGATCCCATAGGGCCGGGTTGCTCGTCTTCTTGATCAGGTCCGGCGTCGGGAAGCTCGCGGCGGTGATGATCACGGCACATCCACGAGGCCGGCCGCGTGTCTGCCCGCGGCGGCCGCGGCCTCGAAGTACGAGCGGTCGCCGTCCAGATCGCGGCCCATGGTGGACAGCTTCACCGGCGCGGCCAGCATGGCCTCGTACAACCCGTCCACCCCGACCCGTACGACCCGATGCCGCGCCTTGAGCGGCTCCGCTGCGTCCCGGACCGCATCACCGAAGTCACCCTCCAGATCGGGTACGACGACATCCGCCGAGTGCAATGCGACTCGTCCGTACGCGGTGAGGCTGTGGTGCGAGATCCCCCGATGCCGCGGTCGCGGATCGGCCTCCGAGATCCGGAGCGATGCGACAGCCCGTCCACCCAGCGTCCCGATCGCGTTGACCGCCTCACCCGACTGCACACCGGAGAACCCCCAGCGAGTCCCAGTGCCCAGGTTGCCCGGCCCCTGCGTCAGTACGACGAGCTCCGCCGACAGCACGTGGACGGCGGTCAACAGCCCGGTGTGAACCGTCACCGCCTCGCGGTCCCCGCCGTACGCCTGTCCGACGGTCACTGTGCCGCTCAGCCAGCCACTGTCGCGTAGCGAAGCCACAGTGCGCGAGAACGCGAGCGGCAGCGCCCCACCGTCCGTCATCACATACACAACCCGGGTTGTCGGCCGAGCCTCGTACACCCCGGCCAGTACGGCGGGTAGTGCGGAGTGCAGGTCCGCCACGACCACCGGCGTACCGAACAGGTCGTCCGCATCCCGCAGTACGTCGTGATCCGGTGAGTCCTGCTCGTCCGCGCCCATCACCATCGTCTGCAGTGGGGTGTACCGGGCCTTCACCAGATGGCCGTGCTCCGGCGGGTCAGCGGGCAGCCGATCCGGTACGGCGACCACCAGCGCGTAACCGCCCGTTCCCAGGCCACGATCCAGCGCACCGACGTTCAGCAGCACCCGGTCGCCGGCGACCGGCGTACCAACGAGCTCCGGGTAAGCCAGAGCGCGCACAGTCTGCGCTCCGACCGTCACAGTCAGCTCAACCGCGCCGGCCCAGCTCCGCCCGACCTCACGCACCACACCGTCCCGCCACCGAATCACACGCCGACACTAGCGCCTCGAACCCGTGTTCGAAGCTGTCGGTGCGGGAAGGCGGGTTTTGACGCTCTCAGGCCGTAAGGTGGTCGGGTGTCGGCGCGGAAGAGTGAGCGACTGCTCAACGTGGTCATCTGCCTCCTGGTCGCGCGCACCTACGTGACCAAGGAACGCATCCGCGAGGTGGTCGAGGGGTACGCGGGCCAGACCGACGACGCCTTCGAGAAGATGTTCGAGCGGGACAAGGACGAGCTGCGCGACCTCGGCATCCCGATCGAGATGGGCACCATCGACAAGTTCTTCTCCGACGAGGTCGGCTACCGGATCCGCCGGGACGTGTTCGAGCTGCCCGAGGTGCATCTGGAGCCGGACGAGGCCGCCGTACTGGGCGTCGCAGCCCGGGTCTGGCAGCACGCCAGCCTGGCCGAGGCGACCACGTCGGCAGTGCTCAAGCTGAAGGCAGCCGGGATCCAGACCGACCAGTCCGCGCTGAGCGCGATCGAGCCGCACGTAGGGGCGTCGGAGCCTGCCTTCGACCCACTCTGGTCGGCTGTGGTGAGCCGGACCGTGGTGCGCTTCCAGCACCTGCGCAGTGGCGCGTCCGAGCCGACCACGCGGACCCTGGAGCCCTGGGGCATCGTGTCCTGGCACGGCCGCTGGTACGTCGTCGGCCGCGACCGGGACCGTCAGGCCACCCGGATGTTCCGGCTGTCGCGGATCGGCGGGGACGTGAAGACGGTCGGCGAAGCCGGCGCGTTCACCGTGCCGGAGGGGACCGACCTGCGTTCGCTGGTGTCGGAGCTGGGGCCGCCGCGGCCGACGTCGGAGGCGAAGGTCCGGGCCCGCACCGGGTCCTGTGTGAGCCTGCGCCGCCGCGCCAACGCCATCGAGCCGTACGAGGAGGGCTGGGACCTGCTGCACGTCCCGTACGCCGACTCCGGCGTCCTGGCCGAAGAGATCGCGTCGTACGGCCCGGATGCGGTCGTCGAGGGACCTGGTGACGTGCTCGACGGAGTGCTCTGGAGGCTCCGGACGGTGGCCGGCGTATGAGTAACGCCCGTGACCAGGTGCAGCGACTTCTCGCGCTGGTGCCTTACCTCCGGGAGAACGACGGTGCCCGGGTCGACGACGTGGCCGCGGAGTTCGGCGTACGACCGAAGCAGATCATCGCGGACCTGAAGGTGCTGTGGTTCTGCGGTCTGCCCGGGGCGCAGATGGGCGATCTGATCGAGATCGACATCGAGGCGGCCGAGGGCGACGGCGTCATCCACCTCAACAACGCCGACTACCTGGCCCGCCCGCTGCGGCTGGCGGCCGACGAGGCGCTCGCGCTGCTGACCGCGCTGCGCACGCTGCGCGAGGTGACCGCCGGGCAGGACCGGGACGCGGTCGACCGGGCGATCGCCAAGCTGGAGCGCGCCGCGGGGGAGGCGGCCGCGGCGAGCGAGGGCGCGGCGGCGCACGTCCACGTCGAGCCGGCCGATCCGGAGATCGCCGAGACGGTCAACCGAGCCCTCGCGGGCCAACGGCGGCTGCACCTCACGTACGACGTCCCGTCGCGCGACGAGACCACCGAGCGGGACGTGGACCCGATGCGCCTGGTCGTGTCGGAGGGCCGGACCTATCTCGAGGCCTGGTGCCGGCTGGCCGAGGACGTCCGGCTGTTCCGCCTGGACCGGATCGCCGCCGTCAAACTGCTCGACCTCCCCAGCGAACCGCCGCCCGAAGCGACCCCGCGCGATCTCTCGAACGGCATGTTCCAACCGTCCGAGCGCGACCTGCTCGCGACCGTCCGCCTGGCGCCGCCGGCTCGCTGGGTCGCCGAGTACTACCCCAACGAGTCCGTCGAAGAGGGTCCGGAGAACTCCCTCATCGTCAAACTCCGCGTCGCCGACACCGCCTGGCTGCAGCGCCTCGTCCTCCGCCTCGGCGGCGCCGCCACCGTCCTCGACCCACCCAACCTCACCACCCAGATCGCCGCCACCGCCCGCGAAGCCCTCTCGGCCTACGACGACTAGCTCTGGCTGAGTTGCTTTTCCAGGGGAGCGCGGAAGCGGGGGGTTACGCGGACGCCGGCTAGCCAGGTGGTCCAGCGGGCGGCCTCGGCGTCGATCAGGGCCGTGGTCTCCGTGCCGACGTCGTCCAGGAGTTGGTAGCGGACTTCGCCGGACTCGGGTTGGCCCCAGCCGCCGACGATGCGGCCGTCGGCCCAGATGGTGGGTCCGATGTTGCCGGTGTTGTCGAAGAGCTTGGCCTTGTGGGCGCCCAGGTACCAGTCGCGTTCCTTCCAGCCCATCGGGGTCGGGTCGAGCGCGGGCAGGAACGCGACCCACGGCTCCACCGGCACCTCCGGGGCCTCGTCGCCAGGGAGTACGTAGCCGACCTGCCCGTCGAGGTCGACCGCGACCGCCTCGACCGCGGTCAGCGCCTTCTTCGTCTGACCGGCCGTCCACCCGGCCCACCACTGCAGATCCGCCGCCGTACCCGGGCCGAACGACGACAGCCACGCACGCGCCAGCGTCATGCGCGCGTCGTCGGCCGTCGGCTTGTCGCTCGGGCCGCCGGGCAGCCAGTTCTCCGCCGGTGACCACTGGTGCTGACCGCTCAGCCACGTCCCCAGCGGCCGGCCACGCACGATCCGACCGTCGGCCGACAGCTGGAACAAGACCCGGCTGGTCACGTACGGCTGAGCGGCGTACGCCTTGCCCTCGGCCATGCTCAGCCGGGTCCGCAATCGCGGCTCGTCCGCGGACAGCTCCTGCGCGGTCGCCGATCCACGCAGCGCCAGCGCGGTTGCCGTCGACTCCTCGACCGCCCGCAGCCACTTCCCGCACGCGTCCGCATCCGCCGCCACCCCGGCCTCGGTCAGGTGCTTGACCAGCAGTTTCCGCTGCTTGATCGCGATGTCGTCCGTGCACGCCGCCTGCACGACCGGCGCGAACGCAGTCGGTACGACGAACACCGTCCGGCGCATCCCGAGCATCCGGATCAGCGAGCGATCGTCGTACAGCGCACGCTCTGTGTCCGCGACGTCACTACCTGGTACTCGCGCGGCGACACTGAGGTGAACCGTGGCTGGGTCGGTGGCGTGCAGCGCGACCAGCGAGGTGGCCGCCTCGACCGGGTTGCCCGCCTGGCAGCCCGAACCGAGCCGATGCCGCCGCCCGAGCCGTGCCCGCCGCTCGTCCACCCCGATCCGCAACATCCGCAGCCCCTTGCTCACCGAATACCCACCGAACCCTCGCCGCGCGGACAGACTCCGCGGACACACGGTTTTACCATCACGTTCCGACACCGTTGTCCGTTGAGACTCCCCACGGGGCGTGGGCTCTGGCCGGTGACCGGCTAGGCTCCTGGGTATGTACTGGTTCCTGCTCTTCTTGGCGGTGCTGGCGGTGTGGCTTCTGGTCCTCGCCCTCCTCGCGAAGAAGGTCTGGGGCCAGGGCAAGGCGCTGACGCGTGAGTTGGTCGCCGCCCAGTCCAAGCTGGACGCCGCACAGTCCGCGGCCGGGTCTGGACAGACCCGCCAGGACGAGCACACTCCGGCGTAGTATTCGGCCCACGTTCTCACGCTTGAGCCACGAGTAGATGTTTGTGAAAGGGAGATCGACATGGCACTCCTCGGCATGCCCCAGGGCGCAGAGTGGCTCGTCATCCTCGCGATCGTCGTGCTGCTGTTCGGATCGGCGAAGCTGCCGGCCCTGGTGAAGCAGCTCGGCAAGTCGAAGAAGATCTGGGAAGAGGAGGTCGGCCCCAAGAAGAAGGACCAGGAGCTGACCGAAGGCACCCAGGAGACGACCCAGCAGCCGGCCCCGCAGGCCCAGCCGCAGGCGGCCCAGCAGCCGAACCAGGTGAACGGCCAGGCGCCGGGCGACGGCCTGCCGCCGACCCACACGGCCAACTGAGCCAAGCGCCCCGCTTGTGTCAATGGTGAAGTTCGGGCGGCGTAAGGAAAAGAAAGAGCGTCTCCCGAAAGACGACGAGGGTCGGATGACCCTGCGCGAGCACATTGTCGAGCTGCGCAACCGGCTGCTCATCAGCGTGCTCGCGATCGTGGTCTGCACGGTGCTCGGCTGGATCTTCTACAACGACGCCTTCAAGTTCCTGACCCAGCCGTTCCACACCAGCGTCGGCGACCTGGCCCGGGAGCAGGGCAAGGAGCCGATCCTGACGTTCCCGGGTGTCGGTGACGCGCTGACGTTCCGGATCAAGATCTCCGCGCTGTTCGGCCTCGTGCTGGCGAGCCCGGTCTGGCTGTACCAGCTCTGGGCGTTCGTCGCGCCCGGTCTGCACCGCAACGAGCGCAAGTGGGCCTACATCTTCTCCGCGATCGCGGCACCGCTGTTCGCCGGCGGCATGGCGGTCGCGTACTGGACGCTGCCGAAGGGCATCGCGATCCTGATCAGCTTCACGCCGCTCGACATCCAGAACCTGATCGAGCTGCCGACGTACCTGGACTTCGTGATCCGCACGATGCTGGTCTTCGGCGTCGCGTTCCTCATTCCGCTGGTCGTGGTGCTGCTGAACATGGTCGGCATCGTCCCGGCCAAGGCGCTGAGCAAGTTCCGGCCCTACATCATCCTGGTGATCTTCGTGTTCGCCGCGGTCGCGACGCCGTCCGGTGACCCGTTCACGATGTGCCTGCTGGCGGTCCCGATGTGCCTGCTGTTCTTCGCCGCCGAGGTGATCTCGCGGGTCAACGACAAGCGCCGCGCGCGCCACACCGAGGAACTCCTGGCCGACTGATGGCTGTGTCATTGCCGCACCTCCGGCGCGGCGGGTCATGGGGCTTTGACTCCAGGCCTTCCCTTGTCGTTCGAGTCGCTTCGCTCCCTTCACTCCTCAGTCCAGGCCGCGAGGCCCCATGACCAGGCGTGTCGCGCTGGTGGTGAATCCGACCTCCGGCCGGGGTCTGGGTGCCCGAATCGCCCCCGTGGTGCGGGAGCGGCTCGCGGCCGCCGGGCTGACGGTCGACGTCCATGCCACCACGTGTGCGGAGGACGTCGGGAAGATCTCGGCCGAGGTGGTGGCGTCCGGTGCGGACGCGGTCGCGCTGATCGGCGGTGACGGCACGATCCACCTCGGCGCGCAGGTGCTGGCCAAGTCCGGGATGCCGTTCGGGGTGATCCCGGCCGGCACCGGGAACGACTTCGCCCGCGGTATCGGCGTACCGCTGAAGGACCCGGCCGCGGCGGCCGACCTGATCGTGGCCGGCAAGACCCGGACGGTCGACCTCGCGGTGGCCGAGGGCAAGTTCATCACCACGGTCGTGGCCGGCGGCTTCGACTCCCTGGTGAACAAGCGCGCCAACGCGATGAGCTGGCCGAAGGGAAACTCCCGCTACACGCTCGCGACGCTCGCCGAGCTGCGCACCTTCAGCCCGCTGGAGTACGTCGTCACCGTCGACGACGAGGTGATCGAGACCAAGGCCATGCTGGTCGCGGTCGGCACCGGGCCGACGTACGGCGGGGGACTGCAGATCTGCGCCGGCGCCGAGATCGACGACGGCCTGCTCGACATCACGATCATCGAGCCGGTCTCGCGGCTGACCCTGCTGCAGCTGTTCCCGAAGCTGTCCAAGGGCACCCACGTCGGCCATCCGCGGGTCCGTGCGCTGCGCGGCCGCTCGGTCCGGATCGAGTCGGCGGGCATCACGGCGTACGCCGACGGCGAGATCCTCGGCCCGCTCCCGGTCGACGTCACCATCGCGCCCGGTGCGCTCACCGTCTTCGCCTGACATAGAACCTTCATATTCTGAAGCTCTCTCACCTCTGGTCGTGCTGAGATTGGTCTGATAGGAAAGCTTCCTAACAGTTCATCTCTCGGACGCCCACCGGAGGAGATCGTGCCGAACCGCCCCACTCGCAGGACCACACTCCTGCTCGGACTGACCCTCGCGGCCGCCCCGGCGACCGCTCTGGTCGCCACCCGCTACGCACCGCACGCCGATGCGGCGATCCAGGCGACCGGCCTCGACGATCCCGCGAAGAAGGAGATCGCGATGAAGATCGTCTGCAGCGCGGAGAACTCCTCGCTGGACTGGAAGGCGCAGTACAAGTACATCGAGGACATCGACGACGGCCGCGGCTACACCGCCGGCATCATCGGGTTCTGCTCGGGCACCGGCGACATGCTCGAGCTGGTCGAGCTGTACGCCGACCGCAAGCCGAACAACGTGCTGCACAAGTACCTGCCGGCCCTGCGCCGGGTGAACGGCAGCGACTCACACTCCGGCCTGGACCCGAACTACACCAAGGACTGGAGGACCGCCGCCCAGGACAGCGTCTTCCAGCAGTGCCAGAACGACGAGCGCGACCGGGTCTACTTCAACCCGGCGGTCGCCCAGGGCGAGTCCGACGGGATCCGTACGCTCGGTCAGTTCTGTTACTACGACGCCATCGTCATGCACGGCCCGGGCAGCGACTCGACCAGCTTCGGCGGGATTCGCAAGCGCGCGCTGGGGAAGGCCAAGCCGCCGTCGCAGGGTGGCAACGAGACGACCTACCTCAACGCCTTCCTTGACGCCCGCGTCTGGGCTATGAAGCAGGAAGAAGCGCACAGCGACACCAGCCGCGTCGACACTGCTCAGCGCGTCTTCCTGCGGAACGGCAACTTCGACCTGAACACTCCGCTCGACTGGAAGGTGTACGGCGACCCGTACCACATCGGCTGACCCGAGACCCGCAGCCGGACTCCCATTGACCACCAGGGAAGGGAGCCCGGCTGCGTCATGTCCGGGGCGATTCCGGCCGCGGGGCCGTCGCCGGGTCGACGCGGTCGGTGCGGTGGTCGGATTCGGCGCGTTGGCGCAGCATCGAGAGCATCGTGGCGAGCTGTTCGAGGTTCTCGGCCGGGAGAACCGAACCGACCCAGGTGTTGAGCTCAGCCTCGACCGTCGGGGTCGCTGCGGCGAGCATGCGCTCGCCCTCCGGCGTCAGTTCGATCAGCGAGGAGCGCCGGTCGTGCGGATTCGCCGTACGGCGGCAGCGGCCGGCGGACTCCATGCGGTCGACGGCCTTGCTGGTGGCGCCGACCGTGATCGCGATGTCGTGGGCCAGGTCGTAGACCCGCGCGGTCCCACGGGCCGCGATCAGGCGGAGGAACTCGAACTGGCCGAGCGGCAGGTCGTGCTCCGCCTTCAGCCGGGCGTCGAGCACGTTGTAGAGCCGGGTCTCCAGCCGGGCCAGGTCCGTGAACAATGATGTGAGATCAGTCACAGGCAGATCCAGCCAATCACGGAATTGGATTCCTCGGAATCTAGTTATGGCGAACTATATTCCTCGGAATCTATCACTGGGAGATTGACGATGAGTCGAGTAGAACGCGAGATGGCCCGCGGCACGATGCAGAAGGGCGAGCTCGGGCGGTCACCGGTCCAGCAGCGCGCCGACTTCGACGACCAGTTCGCCGAGCTGCCGCTCGGTGCGGACGTCAAGCTGACCCAGCGCAGGCTTGGCGGCGTACAGGCGCTGGATGTGCACGTCGACGGCTCGGACGGTAAGGGCGTGATCCTGTACCTGCACGGTGGCGGCTTCGTCATCGGCTCGGCCCGCACGGGCGCCAACCTGGCCGCTCCACTCGCGCGCCGGTCCGGCGTGCCGGCGGTCTCGCTGGAGTACCGCCTCGCGCCGGAGCACCCGTTCCCCGCGGGCGTCCACGACGCGGTGGCGGCGTACCGGGAGCTGTGCGAGGCCGGCCAGAACGTCGTGATCGCAGGGGATTCGGCCGGTGGTGGACTCGCGCTCGCGACTCTGCTGGCCGCTCGCGCGGAGGGACTGCCGCAGCCTGCCGGTGCGGTCGTGTTCTCGCCGTGGACCGACGTCACCCTGGCCAGCGCGAGCATGGACACCCGGGGTGACTACGACCCGCTCTTCAGCCGGGCGCACATGGCTGAGTCCGCCGCGCTGTACCTGGGTGGCGCGGACCCGCGCAACGAACTGGCCAGCCCGGTGTTTGCGGACCTGACCGGTCTGCCGCCGCTGCTGGTCCAGGTCGGCTCGGCCGAGGTCCTGCTCGACGACTCGCTGCGGCTCGTCGCCCGTGCCGCCGAGCAAGAGGTCGACGTCAGCCTGGACGTGGTCGCCGGAGCCCCGCACGTGTACCAGTACTTCGCCGGCATGATGCCGGAAGCCGAAGAGGCGCTCGATCACGCCGCGACGTTCATCAAGAACCGCCTCCGGGACGAGTCTGGGGGTGGCGTCGCATAGATTGGGGGGCGTGAGCGAGCGGAGCGAGATCACCATCAAGCACAGCGCATGTCGTGTCTCATCCGCGCCCGGAGCGAAGCGAGGACGTGGATGAGCACCCCGTCCGAGAAATATGCCGTCTTCCGCTCGGACCAGGAGCATCCCGCCGTGAAGGAGTTCCGGGCGCTCTACGACTTCAAGCTGGACGACTTCCAGCTGCGCGCCTGTGCCGCCCTCGAGGACGGTCACCAGGTGCTGGTCGCGGCGCCCACCGGCTCCGGGAAGACGCTGGTCGGCGAGTTCGCCGTCCACCTGGCCCTGCAGCGCGGGCAGAAGTGCTTCTACACGACCCCGATCAAGGCCCTGAGCAACCAGAAGTACGCCGACCTGGTCAGCCGCTACGGCTCCGACAAGGTCGGCCTGCTCACCGGCGACAACTCGATCAACTCAGAAGCCCCGATCGTCGTGATGACGACCGAGGTCCTGCGGAACATGCTGTACGCCGGTTCGAGCACGCTGCTCGGTCTGTCGTACGTCGTGATGGACGAAGTGCACTACCTGGCCGACCGGGCTCGCGGCGCGGTGTGGGAAGAGGTGCTGATCCACCTGCCGGACTCGGTCTCGGTGGTCTCGTTGTCCGCGACCGTGAGTAACGCCGAGGAGTTCGGCGACTGGCTGGAGACGGTCCGCGGCAACACCGTCGTCGTCCTGGAGGAGAAGCGGCCGGTGCCGCTGTTCCAGCATGTGATGGTGGGCAAGCGGCTGCACGACCTGTTCGCCGGTGAGGCGCCGACCGCCCGGGTCGGCGCCCCCGCGAACAAGTCCGGGAACCCCGCGAAGGCCAACCAGGTCGACCTCAAGGACCTGGTCAACCCGCAGCTGGTCCGGATCGCCCGCGACGACAACCGGATCTTTCGCGACGACTCGCGCAAACCCCGCCGGCGCCGGGACCTCCCGAAGAGCCGGCCGGCCCGGACGCACTTCACGCCGTACCGGTCCGATGTGGTCGAGGAGCTGGACGCGGGCGCGCTGCTGCCGGCGATCTACTTCATCTTCTCCCGCAAGGGCTGCGAGGACGCGATGCTGCAGTGCCTGCGGTCGGGGCTGCGGCTGACCAAGCCGTCGGAGCGGGACGAGATCAAGCGGGTGCTGGCCGAGCGGACCGCGGACCTGCCGGACGAGGACCTCGGCGTGCTCGGGTACCACGACTTCGCCGAGGCGCTCAGCCGCGGGATCGCGGCGCACCACGCGGGTATGCTGGCGGCCTTCAAGGAGGTCGTCGAGGAGCTGTTCGCGCGCGGCCTGATCAAGGTCGTGTTCGCCACCGAGACGCTTGCCCTGGGCATCAACATGCCGGCCCGTACGGTCGTGCTGGAGAAGCTTTCGAAGTGGAACGGCGAGGCGCACGTCGACATCACCCCGGGGGAGTACACCCAGCTGACCGGCCGGGCCGGGCGTCGTGGCATCGACGTCGAGGGGCACGCGGTCGTGCTGTGGCAGCCCGGGTTCGACCCGCGGGCCGTGGCCGGTCTGGCGAGCACCCGTACGTATCCGCTCCGCTCGTCGTTCTCCCCGTCGTACAACATGGCCGTCAACCTGGTCCGCCAGGTCGGGCGGACCAGGGCCCGTGACATGCTCGAGCTATCGTTCGCGCAGTTCCAGTCCGACCAGGCCGTCGTCGGTCTGGCCCGGCAGGTGCAGCGCAACACCGAGGCGCTCGAGGGCTACAAGGAGTCCATTGACTGCCACCTCGGCGACTTCCTCGAGTACGCCGCTCTGCGCCGGCGGATCGGGGATCGGGAGTCCTCGGGCTCGAAGGCGCGCAAACAGGACCGGCGGATCGAGACGCAGGAGTCGATCGAGAAGTTGCGCATCGGCGACGTCATCCGGATCCCGGCCGGGCGGAGCGCGGGCTGGGCGCTGGTGCTCGACGCCGGCATGCGCTCGGAGCGCGAAGGCCCGCGGCCGACCGTGCTGACTCTGGATCGTCAGGTGCGGAAGTTGTCGATGGTCGACTTCCCGACGCCCGTCGAGGCGATCAGCACGCTGCGGATCCCGAAGAAGTTCAACCCGCGCAACCCGCAGCAGCGGCGTGAGCTGGCGCAGGTTCTGCGCAGCCGCACCGACATGCTGGGCGAGGACGGCCCGCCGTCGCGCACCCGCGGCCGCGATGCCGTCCCGCATGCCGACGATCCGGAGCTGCAGGAGATGCGGGCTCAGCTCCGTGCGCACCCGTGCCACGGATGCTCCGACCGCGAGGATCACGCCCGGTGGGCCGAGCGGTACTTCCGGCTCGACCGGGAGAACCGGGACGTGCAGCGCAAGATCGAGCAGCGGACGAACACGATCGCCCGCCAGTTCGACCGGGTCTGCCAGGTCCTCGACGCGCTGCACTACCTCGACGGCGACAAGACCACCGAGGCCGGTGACCGGCTGGCGCGGATCTACACCGAACTCGACCTGGTCGCGGCTGAGTGCCTTCGGCAAGGAGTTTTCGACGACCTGACGGTGCCTGAGCTCGCGGCGTGTCTGGCGGCACTGGTGTACGAGGCGCGGTCGAAGGACGAGCCCACGTCACCGCGGTTGCCGCGTGGCGACGTACGGCTGGCGTTGGAGCGGATGGGTGCGATCTGGCGCGACCTGTCCGCGCTCGAGCGGGACATGCGGGTCGACTTCCTGCGGTCGATGGACCTCGGGTTCTGCTGGCCCGCGTTCCGGTGGGCGTCGGGCGCGTCACTGGCCGAGGTGCTCTACGAATCCGACCTGGCCGCGGGTGACTTCGTTCGTTGGGTGAAGCAACTGATCGACCTGACCGAGCAGGTTGCCGATGCCGCCGGAGCGACGCCACTGCGCTCCACTGCTCGATCCGTCGTCGACGAAATCCGTCGTGGAGTCATCTCCTACGCGTCTATGGTCGACGAGGTCTGAGAACGAACCTCTGCGGTGAGAGACTCCTCAGGAACTACCCCCTGCCTTGAACACCTGAAGGAGAACACGTCTGTGGAGCTGACGCGCCGGAACCTCGGCAAGCTTGCTGTCGCCACCGGGGCGGTCGCCGCCGCCGGAACCGGAGTGGGCACTGCCCTGAGTCGTTCCGCCGATGCCGCCACCACCTGGACGACGACCGGGACCGCGGTCTCGGCGCTGGCCGGTTTCGACAACCAGATGAAGACTTTCATGCAGGCCCGCGGCGTGACGGCCGGCCAGCTCGCGGTCACCTACAAGGGCCGGCTGGTGCTTGCCCGCGGCTACAGTACGTCGACCGCGCTGACCGTCAACCCGACCTCACTGTTCCGGGTCGCGAGCCTGACGAAGTCGTTCACCGCCGCCGCGATCGTGAAACTGGTGCAGGACGGCAAGCTGAGCCTGTCGACGCCGGTCACCAGCATTCTCGACATCAAGCCGGCGACCGGCCTGACCCGGGACTCGCGCTGGTCGACGATCACGATGTGGAAGCTGTTGCAGCACCTCGGCGGCTGGGACCGGGACGTCTCCGGTGACCCGCTGGCCAAGGACGCGGTGATCTCCCGGACGCTCGGCGTACCGATGGAGCTGCAGCACGCCGACGTGATCAAGTACATGGCCGGACAGAAGCTGGACTTCGCTCCGGGCACCAAGGTCGCTTACTCGAACTTCGGGTACCTGTTGGCCGGCCGCGTGATCGAGAAGCTGAGCGGCCTGAGCTACGAGAACTACGTCAAGCAGAAGCTGATGGCGCCGCTGAAGATCACCCGGATGGCGCAGGGCTACACGATCGCGAAGCACTCCGGCGAGACGTCGTACGAGTCGCAGTACACCGCACCGACCGTGCTGGACATGTCGGGAAAGACCGTCGCCGCGCCGTACGGCTCGTTCAGCATGCGGCTCCACGACGCGAACGGCGGCTGGATCGCCAGCGCTCCGGACCTGGTCCGGTGGGCGAAGATGTTCGACGCGCCGACGAGCGTGCTGAACAGCACCTCGCTCAGCCACTTCTGGTCGAAGCCTTCGACCGGTGTGAACCCGGACGGCTGGTACTACGGCCTCGGCTGGCAGGTCCGTCCGGTCACGTCGGGCGGCACAGGACGCAACACCTGGCACACCGGAAGCCTGCCGGGCACGTTCACCATCGTGGTCCGGACCTACAACGGGATGAGCTGGGCCGCCCTGTTCAACCGTCGTGACGACGCCAGCGGCAAGTCGTACGGCGACATCGACGCGGCGCTGTGGACCGCGGCCAACGGCGTGAAGGCCTGGCCAACCACCGACCAGTTCCCGAAGTACTTCGTTTAGAACATCAACGCGCGGAAGTGCGGCGTACTGATCTGGGCCTCGCCGGCCATCTCGGTCAGTACGCCGCGCACGGTGTCGATCGCGTCGTCGCCGAACCGTCTGCGGAGCTTGCGTTCGTAGGACTGGTGGAACTTCCGCGCGGCCTGTAATGCTGCCTCGCCTCTGGCGGTGAGGTGCAGCAGCTTGGCGCGGGCGTCGGCGGGGTCGGGGTGGCGTGCGACGTACCCGCGGCGCTCCATGTCGTCGACGATCTGGCTCGCGCCCTGCTTGGTGATCTCGAGCCGCTCGGCGAGCCCGCTGATCGTGGTCGGCCCGGCGCCGAGCGTGCGCAGCACGAATCCGTCCGACCGGCCCTGGTCGTCGAACCCCTGCTCGGACGTGGCCGCCCGCAGCGCACGGACGAACTCCTGGTCGGCCAGCAGTAACAAGATCCCGAAATCCGGCTTGCCCGATCGCGTCATGCAGGCGATGATAGTCAAGTTGGCTTGGTCAAGTCAGCTTGACTATTCGGAATGGGGGGAATCATGCAGGTCATTCGCGCGGCCGAGGCGCCGCGATTCCAGCTGCACGGCGTCGAGTTCACCGGACTGGCGGCGCCGAGCCGTGGGTCCGCCGGCCTCTGCACCTGGAAGCTCACCGTCGATCCCGGCCACGGCGGCGGTGAAGCGCACACGCTCGACCGGGACGAGGTGTTCATGGTGCTCACGGGCACGGTCCAGATCACCCCGGACGGCGACAAGCTCGGTGCCGGCGACGCGGTCGTCGTACCGGCCGGCGAGCCGATCTCGCTGACCAACCTGGGCTCTGGCACCGCCGAGCTGTACGTCGCCATCACGGCCGGCTTCACCGGCACGATGGCCGACGGGACGACGATCCAGCCGCCCTGGGCGCAATAGTCGGTCAGCAGCGCCGGATCGGTGGGGTGTAGGTCGTGTTGCTCGCCGTGGCGACGTAGTAGTCGGTGACCCAGCTTCCGTCGGACAGCCGGTTCCACACGCTGGTGGTGCCGACCTTCGTTCCCGCTCGCTGGCACGTCACCCACGCGAGTGAGCCGATCGGCAGCCGGCCTGGGTACGCCGCGAACGACGTGCCCGGGCCGTGCCGTCGGGTCAGGTTGTTGATGGTTGTCTGGAACGGGAGGCTGCAGCCCGGAATGGGTGGACTGTAGCCGGGCTTGTTCGGCGTCCTGACGAAGTAGTCCGTGACATAGGTCCCGTTGGTGAGCTGGTCCCAGACGGTGGTGTTGCCGAATTTCGGTCCGAAGGTCTGGCATGCGATCCGCACTGTCGCGTTCCTGGCGATAGTCGCCCGGACTGGGTAGGCCGTCGACGGGCCGCTATAGGCGTAGACACCGGTCCTGACGGTGTAGTTGTACCCGACCGACGCGACCGGTGCGTCGAAGCGGTCGTTGTCGATGTTGAGCGTCACTCCGCCATACGTCTCGGTGTGGTCGCCCCGGTACTGCTTGCCGCGCTGGCCGACCGCCCAGAAGGTGTTGGGGACGGTCGGCCACCCGGTCAGCGAGCTGCTGAGGTCCCAGCGGGCGATCCACAGTGCATCCGGTCGCGCGTACGACGTGGAGTTGTAAGCGGCGGACAGGTCCGGCGCACCCGAGTTCTGATGTCCGTAGACGCCGGACAGGTACGACAGCCGGTGCACCTCGCGAGTCCAGGCCGACAAGTAGTGCAGTACGGCGGAACGACAGGCGGCGTTGGTGTTGTCGTAGTGCTCCATGTCGTTGTAGATCGCACTGCCTGGCAGGAGTCCCAACGCCCTCGCCTTCGCGACCGCATCGGCTGCCTCGCGCACTGCCTGGCGGTTGGAGGAGGTCGCCGACATCTTCACCGCAGTGGCCCGGGTGCTGCACGGCGCCTGCAGTCCGAGGTAGATCGGGATGAGCCGCCAGCCCATCGCGGTGACGGCCGTAACCCAGCTCGGGGTGAGGCGTGGCTGTGCACAGCTCCGGTTCACTCCGCCCAGGTAGATGCCGATCGCCTTGTAGGGTGAGGCTTTCCACGCGGTCATTTGCGCGAGAGTGGGCGCCGTACACGTGTCGAATGCGAGTCCTGTGAACCTCGTGGCCGTCGTACCGGCCGGGTACGGCAGGGGAGTGATCGGCTCGGCCACAGCGGGTATGGACGGGCCTGCCACCAGTGTGGCAAGAGCAGCTACGACAATCTTCACCTTGACCATGGCGCCACCTCAGTTCTCAGTAGACGCTCAGTCGTCCACTGCGGCAAGACCCCTCAAGATCACCGCCGGCGGCCCCGCGGGACGGGCTGACTGAGGGGTGGCCGCGAGTACCAGGACACGTATGCGATCCAGTAGGCGTTAGGTTGAGGCCAACGCCGAGTTGGGAGGATCGCATGCCGGAGATCGTGGAAGTCGGAGAGCGCCCGTACGTGGCGCTGCGGAGCAAGGTCGCGATGGACGGGATCGCGGCGTTCGCGGACCGGATGCGCGAGGTGATCGACTGGCTCGCCGCGCGCGAGATCGCGCCGAACGACGCGCCGTTCTTCAAGTACGACGTCGTCGACATGGAAGCCGGGCTGGTGATGGAGATCGGCTTCCCGGTGGACGACCTGCACCACGGCGAGGGGGAGATCGTCACCGGCGTACTCCCGGCCGGCCGCTACGCGAGCGTGAACTACCACGGCCACCCCGACGGCCTCCTCAACGCCACCCGCGACCTGCTCGACTGGGCTGCCGCCGAGGGGCTGGAGTGGGACGCGCACGGCGACAACTGGACCGCCCGCCTGGAGATCTACAAATCCGATCCCCGCGAGGTCCCGGACATGGCCGACTGGGACACCGAGCTCCAGTTCAAGCTGAAGGACTAAGTGCCCACAGTTCTCGCGGGGCTGAGCCGGCTCGACCCCGAGCGGATCCGGCACGTCGCCTCACCGCTGATCGAGCTCGGGTGTGCGCTGCATGTGCTGGCCGAGCCCCGGCACCACGATCGGGTCGAATGGGCGGCCGCGGTCCGTCTGCCCGCCGTACTGCGCTCGGAGTTGGCGCAGTGGACCTGGACTGTGCGGGCTGTCCGCGCTCGGTTCTTCGCGACCAGTGGCGCGACCGGCGTGCCCTCGTGGGAGGACGAGCTTCGCGCACTGCGCTCGCGTTCGCCGGCCGAGTTGGCTGCTGAGCTGGTCCGGCCGTTGCGGGGTCGTCCGTTGAGCAGTCGGACCACGGACGCGGACGCCGTACTGCACTGGGCACGTAGCCGGGGTCGCGGTGTCGCTTCGCTGGTCGAGGCGTTGCTGACCGAGCCGGCCGAGCCGGTACGTCGGTTTGTCGAGCTGTTGGACGCTTGTTGGGTCGAGTGGTTTCGGGACGTGTGGGAGGAGTCGCGGGAGTCGCTGGCGGCGCGTGGGCGGCAGGACCGGGACCTGGCGGTGCGGGACGGGGTCGGGGCGATGCTGCGGTCGCTGGACGGGTCCGTCGCCGTACGCGATCCGGACAGCGTGGTGGTGCAGAAGGTGCAGAGCAAGCGCATCGAGCTGGCCTCGCGGTCGGTGTTGCTTGTGCCGAGCAACTTCATCGCACCGCATCTGTTCCTCGGCGAGATCCCAGGTGAGCCGCTCACGATCATCTATCCCGCGGGTGGTCGCGGGGCCGCCGTACCTACCGCGCAGCAGGTGCGCGCTCGGTTGGAGGCGCTCGCTGCTCCCGACCGCCTCCAGGTCTGCCGGGCAGTCGCCAGCGAACCTCGCACCGCCGGCGAGATCGCTGCTCTCTGGAGCCTTCACCCCACCCAGGTCACCCGCCATCTGCGCGCCCTCACCCGAGCCGGCCTCGTCACCGCCGAACGCCAAGGCCGCTTCGTCGCCTACCGCCTCGACGAGTCCGCCCTCACCACCCTCGGCACAGACCTCCTCACCCTCATCATGCGCTGAGCTGTCGAGGTCAGCTTCAGCCGGTTCTCGGGGGCTTGGACCGGGCGCGGTGGGCTCGAACAGGTTATTGCTTGTTCACATCCACCGTTCGCTGTTCAAGGCCCCGGCCGGTCGGGCACGTCCGCCGCGCCGGTCTGTCCGGTGGATCTGGCCGGTCAGTTGGCTGCAGGTACCCAGCAGAGGCAGAAAGGGTGGCCGGCCGGGTCGGCGTAGATCTGGATGCCGCGGGCGGCCGTGCGATCGTCGGAAGCTTTCAGCAGTCGAGCACCGAGACTGATCACTCGCTCATGTGCGGCGTCGTGGGCCTCGATGCCCTCGAAGTACAAGTCGAGGTGGATCTGCTGCGGTTCACCATCGGGCCAATCCGGTGGCACGTGGTTCGGGGCCGACTGGACGCCGAGCGCGTAGCCGCCATCGACCCAGATCGTGCGCCAACGGTCGCCCCACTTCTCGACGGTGCCGTCCAGGAACCCGGCCCAGAACGCGCACTCCGCATCGATGTCCGCAGCGTCGAACACAATCATCCGATGTTTGATCTCCATAACCGGCCAGTCTGGCAGCACCCGCAGGTGCCCGGTTGCACAGGCGGGTGGTGCGGCTGGTTGGCGGGATCCTGCGTGGGGAGCCCGTGCAAACCCATGTGGACTGACGGGATCTGTCAGTCCAACGGGGGAGCCGGGCGGGTGGGCGTTGGGTGAGGAGGTGACTGATTCTCTTCCGCCTGCTGTGCGCCGGTTGGTTCTGGCGACCTTGGTCAACACGCTCGGAAACGGTGTCTATGCGGCCGTCGCCGCGCTCTACCTGACCAGGGCCGCGGGGCTCTCGATCGGGCACGTCGGTATCGGTCTCACGGTCGCCGGCCTGATCGGACTGGTGTCGAGCACGCCGCTCGGTGTCGTCGCCGATCGGCTCGGGCCCAACCGCGCGTACGTCGGGTTCCTCATCTTGCAGGCGATCACGATGAGTGCGCTGACGCAGGTCCGTTCCTTCATTCCGTACGTCGTGGTCGCGGGCATCACCGCGATCGCGGACTCGGGTCAGCGGGGTGCCAAGGGGGCGCTGATCGCTGCGCTGTCTCCGGCGGACCAACGGGTGCGGACCCGGGCGATCCTCCGGGTGACCACCAACATCGGCATGGGTGCGGGCATGGCGCTGGCCGGGATCGTGCTGGCGGTCGACCGGCGGGAGGTCTACGTCATCGCGCTGCTCGCGAACGCGGCGACGTACCTGGTCACGGCCACGTTGGTGCGCTTCGGCCTGCCCGCGGTGGAAAAGGTGCCCTCGGCAACCGGTCCGGCTGCGTCGACCGCGTTGAAGGACCGGCCGTTCCTCGTGTTCGTCGCGCTGGACGGCGTACTGAGCATGCACAACGCGATGGCCCAGATCGCGATCCCGCTGTGGGTGGCGACCGCGACGGACGCGCCGCGGTGGCTGATCTCGGTGCTGCTGGTGATCAACTCCGTCGCCGTGATCCTGCTCCAGATCCGCGTCGCCCGGGGGACCGAGAGTCTTCCCGGTGCCGCCCGCGCCGGCCACCGTGCCGGCCTGTTGCTGGCGGCTGCCTGTGCTGTCCTGGCTCTCACCGACGTGACGTCCGGTGCGATCACCATCTGCCTGCTGATCGCGGCCGCTCTCGTCCACGTCGTCGGCGAGATGCTGCAGTCCGCCGGTGGCTGGGGGATCAGCTTCGAGCTGGCCCCACCCGGCGCCCAAGGCCAGTACCAAGGCGCCTACGCCATGGGGCACCAGGTCGGCGACCTCATCGCCCCGCTCATTCTCACCACCATCGCCGTCAGCTGGGGCTGGCCCGGATGGTTGCTCACAGCCACCATCTTCCTTGCCGCCGGCACCCTCCTCCCCATCGCCGTCCGCCGGCACCCCTACTGGCCCCAACCGCCCAGCCTCCAACCGGAAGCCGACCAGGTCCCGGCCTAGCGCGCAGGCGGTGGCCGGGACCAGAACACGCCGACCTCCGTGTCAGACCAGCGGTCGGCGTCACCGCGAGCTGTAGAACCGCTCAGCATGACAGCGTCGACGGCTGCGGAGGCGGCATACGCGTCGAGCACGGGCCGTACGGCCGCCCGCCGCCAGGTGGCCGCCTGCGTTGGATCCGGTCGGCGATCATCCATCCCCGCAGTAGAGCACAGGCGTCGGGGCATGATCGATCGAGCGGCGTCACCCGCCCAGGGTGAGGTGATTGTGGTGTCCTGGCGGAAAGCTGGCGAGCACAGGTGCAGGCCAGGGGAGGCGCAGGATGGCGACACTCACGGCGTGGAAGTTCGAGACCTGGAATGCGGCCAATGAGGCGATCGGTACGTTGGACGGGTTGGCCAAGCAGGGGGTGATCACCGTGCATGACGCCGCATCGGTGACGTGGCAGCCCGAGGCCAGAAGGCCGAAGACCCGGCAGTTGCACCACTTGGCCAAGAGAGGTGCGCTCGGCGGCATGTTCTGGGGAATGCTCTTCGGGATGATCTTCCTGATTCCGTTCGTCGGTGCTGCCGTCGGGGCCGCGTCAGGTGCGGTGGCGGGTTCGCTGCGCGACGCCGGGATCGATGACGACTTCATCAAGGCTGCCCGCGATCAGATCACCCCCGGTACCTCGGCGCTGTTCCTGCTGTCGAGCGATGCGGTGCTGGACAAGGTGAAGGCGACGTTCGAGGCGACCGGTTTGAGCAAGCCACAGCTCATCCAGTCGAACCTGTCGGACGAGCAGGAGGCTGTCCTCCGCGAGATGTTCGCCGGCTAGCAATCTGCGGGAGCGGCCGCGCGAGGTCAGCAGCAGCCGTCAGTGCAGCCGTCGCCGCAACTGCATGCCGGGCTGTCCTCGCCGTGCGTGCCGGCGATCGGTGAGCAACAGCCTTCGCCGCGCCAGGCTTCGACGCCTTCTCTGATCGCGACCCCGGCGATGATGAGGCCGGCGATCGGGTCGGCCCAGCCCCAGCCAAGGGTTGCGTTCAGCACCAGGCCGACCAGGAGCACGGCGGACAGGTAGGTGCAGAGCAGCGTTTGGGTGGAGTCGGCGACCACCGCGTTGGAGCCGAGGGCTTTGCCGGTACGGCGCTGGGCCCACGAGAGGAACGGCATGACGATCAGCGAAGCGATCGCCAGTCCGATGCCGACCGGGGACGTGTCCGGATCGGTGCCGGTGATCAGGGTCCGGATGGACTCGAAGCCGACGTACGCGGCGAGGGCGAAGAACGAGAAGGCGAGCAGCCGCAGTGCCTGCTTCTCCCGGGTCTCGGGCAGGCGGTGGCGGAACTGCCACAAGATGATCAGGCCGCTGGAGACCTCGACGACGGAGTCGAGACCGAAGCCGACGAGCGCGACGGATCCGGCGACCAGGCCGGCGCTGACCGCGACGACGGCCTCGATCACGTTATAGGTCACCGAGGTGGCCGCCAGCAGCTGTGCGCGGCGGCTCAGTTTGCGACGCTGCTCCGGGTCCGTGGTCCAGGTGCTCACGGCTGGGCTGACATCCAGCGACAGCTCCCGCCGACCGCCGGGCGCGGGAGAGATGTCCAGCGACAGCTCCCGGCGACCGTCCGCCGTCGGTGCGGCGTCGTGCTGGTGCGTCACGACGCTGCCTCCTTCGTGCGCTGGGCGGCCTCGCCGTAGTTCGGGCAGAGCGCCACCGCGTCACCGGTCAGCCCGAGCAGTCGCTCGGCCGCGGACAGCAGCTCGAGCGTGGCCTCAGGATGCGTGAGGCTGAACAGCGACGCCCGCCCCTGCGGCCGGGACTCGACCAGCCCGCAGTCCCGGAGGCAAGCCAGGTGCTTCGACACTGTCGACTGCGCAAGCCCGAGGTGTTCCGTCAGGTCGACCACCCGATGCTCGCCCAGCGCCAGATGACGCACGATCGCCAACCGCGAAGCGTCCCCGAACCCACTGAACAAACAAGCCGCAACAGACAAGGCCCCCGCCTCGTCAACCAGGTCAACCCCAATCGGTGCTTTCATCGCCATCCAGCGATGTTAACGACAATCGACGCTGGATGGAAGTGCTCAGGCGGCGAGGGGCTTCAGGAGGTTGCGGAGGGAGCGGGCGGCGGTGAAGCCGGCTCGGTTGGCGCCTATGGTGCTGGCGGAGGGGCCGTAGCCGACCAGGTGGATGCGGGGATCGAGGACGGTGGCGGTGCCGTTCATGCGGATGCCGCCGGAGGGTTCGCGGAGGTGGAGGGGTGCGAGGTGGGCCAGGTCGGCGCGGAAACCGGTGGCCCAGAGGATCGCGTCGACGTGCTCCGCATGTCCGTCGGACCACTCGACGCCGTCGGGGGTGATGCGAGTGAACATCGGGAGCCGGGTGTAGACACCGCGCTCCAAAGCAGCCTGCTCCTGCGAGCGCAGGTGCAAGCCGGTCACGCTCACTACGCTCCGCGGCGGCAGACCCGCGCGTACGCGTTCCTCGACCTTCGCGACCACCTGCCGGCCGTACTCCGGGTTGAAGTCCTCACCCGTCCGCCACTCCGGCTCCCGCCGAGTCACCCAGGTGGTTGACGCCACCTCGGTGATCTCCGCCAGCAACTGCACGGCTGACGCGCCACCCCCGACCACCAGCACATGCTGACCCGCGAACTCGGCAGCTCCGCGGTAGTCCGCCGTGTGCAACTGCCGCCCGCGGAAACTCTCGATCCCCGGATACCAAGGAATGAACGGCCGGTTCCACGTCCCGGTCGCGTTCACCAGCGCCTCTGCGCGGTAGGTATCGCCGTCCGTCCGCACCTCGAACCCGCCATCCACCGCGTGCACGCTGGACACCACAACCGGTCGCAGCACCGGCAAATCGAAACGCTTCTCGTAGTCCGCGAAGTACGACGGTACGAACGCATTCGCTCGCTGGGAGTCTGTGCTGGGCGGCACCGGCACCCCCGGCAGGTTCGCGATCCCGTGGACGTCGTGCATGGTCAGCGAGTCCCACCGATGCTGCCACGCCCCGCCCGGTGCCGGGTTCCGATCCAGTACGACGACCTCGTCGTACGGCGTGAATCCCAGCCGCACCAGGTGGTACGCCGCCGACAACCCGGCCTGGCCGGCGCCGATCACCACTACTTCGAGCACACCAGACCCAACATCCGGGCCGCCGCTGCTCTTCCCGGCTAGCGTGAGCGGCATGGATCTCACCGCGGCGTACGGCTTCCGGATGGACTGGATCGTCAGTTTCGTCGCCGTCGCCCGCCACGGCGGCTTCTCCGCGGCCGGCAAGGCGGTCTTCCGCGGCCAGTCCCGGATCAGCGAGCACGTCGCCGAGCTCGAGAAGGCCCTCGGCGTCCAGCTCTTCGACCGTACTGTGCACCCGGCTGCCCTGACACCGGAGGGACGCGCGCTGCTGCCGCACGCCGAGGAGATCCTGAACCGCCTCGGCGACCTGTCCGCGGCACGCGGTCACGTCCGGTTCGGCGCGTACCCGAGTGCCGCGGCCTGGCTGTTCCCCCGGGTCGCGCAGCGCGTACCCGCCGACGTCCGGCTGCACCTGGTCGAAGGCCCGAGCATCGACCTCGAAGGCGCGCTCGGCCGCGGTGAGGTCGACCTCGCGATCCGGCCGGTGCATCCGCTGGTGGCCTCGGAGTCGCTGGAACACGCGATCCTCTGGACCGAGCCGCTGGTCGCGGTGTTCCCGGACGGCCACCCGCTGGCCGCGGCACAAGAGGTCAGCCTGGGGGAGCTGGCCGAGCTCCCGCTGATCTCGATCGGCGAGACCTCGGGGGCACGCCAATTCGAGTCACACCTGGCTTTCGCCTCCGCCGGGTTCAGCCCGGAGAGTGTCTTCCGCACCAATCAGCCCCAGACCCTGCTCTCGCTGGTCCGCCACGGCCTGGGTACGGGCGTCACCAACGCACTCGCGGTCACCACCGCCAACCTCACCGGCGTACGCCTGGTCCCGATCAGCGACTCGCACGTCGAGCGGCAGGTGGCCCTCTTCGTCCACCGCGACCGCCCGCGTACGCCGGCCCTGGACCAGGTCATCACCGCGGTCCGCGCGGTACCACCACCGACCTGGCCCTAGAGCGAGGCCCCGCACAGCTCGAGGCAACGAGTCAGCAAGGCGTCTTGCAAGGCACGATCGTAAGCCTGCGGATTCACCTCGATCGCCTTGCGGTCCTGGAAGAACGTGCCGGTGACGAGCGCCGCCGGCTCGTCCGCGACTGTTCGAGGACCCGAACTTCAGCGTGCTGCTGCGGTCCTGCACGCAAGCCCTGGCCGAGCAGGACATCAGCCTGGTGCTGATGCTGGAGTCCAGCGACGACGAGCGGGACCGGATCCTGCGGTACGTCCGCGGCGAGCACGTCGACGGCGTCCTGCTGATCTCGTCCCACTCCGGCGACCCGCTGATCGCCGAGCTCGCCAAGAGCGGCGTGCCGGCCGTTGCGTGTGGCAAGCCGCTCGCACCCGGCGACGTCCTCCCGTACGTCGCGGCCGACGACCGCGAGGGTGCCCGGCAGATGACGCGCTACCTGGTCGAGCAGGGACACAAGCGGATCGGGATGATCAGCGCGCCGCAGATCGCCGGGGGACAGGAGCGGCTGCAGGGGTACCAGGACGTACTCGGGCGGAAGGCGCTCAAGCGGCTGGTAGCCCCGGTGACCGACTACAGCCAGGAGGCCGGCCGCCAGGCGATGGAGCAGTTGCTCAAGGCAAACCCGGACCTGGTCGCCGCGTCCGACCTGCTCGCCTCCGGGGCATTGGTGGAGCTACGCCGGGCCGGTCGCCGGGTGCCGGAGGAGGTGGCCGTCGGCGGGTTCGACGACTCCCGGATCGCCCGGGAGTCGGATCCCCCGCTGACCACGATCCGGCAGCCGCTCGAGCTGGTCGCCCGCGAGATGGTCGAGGTGCTGCTGCACCGGATCGAGGGTGACGACGTGGCTCCCCGGATCCTGCCGACCGAGCTCGTCGTCCGGGCTAGCGGATGAACTGGTCCACGTAGTCGGCTCCGAGGCCGTTGGCGCTGTAGTGGTCGCGGCAGAGCTGGATCTTGGTGAAGGTGTCCTCGTACCCGATCTGGTTGCCCGCGTCGTCGACGTAGATCATCGCGCCGGAGATGTTGAAGAACGTGATCATCTCGGTGCAGTCCTCCGGCACCCGCAGTGTGTGGATCTCACCCGGCGGCTCGTACACGAACGACCCGGTCTCCGCGACCCACTCGTGCTCGTCGTACTGCCACTTGCCCTTGATCACGTAGCCGAACACCGCGCTCGGGTGCCGGTGCCGCGACACGATGCCGGACCGGGTGACCTTGAGCAGGTTGCACCACTGACCGGTGATCGTGTTCAGCATCAACGGCCGGAACCAGACGTCCGGCGCCTGCTGCACCCACAGCCGGTCGTCGTCGGGCACTGCCGGTACGGCGATCTCCGCGGATACACCTGCTGAAACCGGGATCATCGACTGCTCCTTCACATGCTCTGGTAGCCGCCGTCCACGGGCAGGACGGCGCCGGTGACGAACCCCGCGTCCGGCCCGGCGAGGAAGGCGATCGCTCCGGCGACTTCGTCGGGCGTGCCCCAGCGGGCCATCGGCGTACGGGACAGGATCCGGTCGGCGGCGACCGGATCGGCTTGTAACGCGGCGGTCAGGTCGGTGGCGATCCAGCCGGGCGCGACCGCGTTCACCCGGATCCCGTCCGCCGCCCAGGCGACCGCGAGCGACTTGGTCAGCTGGACGATCCCGCCCTTGCTGGCGCTGTACGCCGGTACGAGCGGACCACCGAAGTAGCTCAGCATCGACGCGACGTTGACGACGCAGCCCCGGCTCGCGGCGAGCAGCTCGTGGGCCGCCTCGGCCGCGCGCATCGCGCCGGTGAGGTTGATCTCGACCACTTCACGGAACACTTCCGGCCGGTGCTCGTCGCCGCGCCGGATGATGCCGGCCGTGTTCACGAGGACGTCGAGCCGGTCGAGGTCACTGATCAGCTCCTCGAGTGCGCCAGGCTCACGGAGGTCGAGCTCGACCTCTTTGGGTCCGGCGCCGAGGCCTGCCGCGACGACGTGCAGGCCGTCGGCGGTGAGGCGCCGTACCGTGGCCGCGCCGATCCCACTGGTGCCTCCGACGACGAGCGCGGTGCGGGCTGACATGCCCGGAATCCTGCTCGGCCGGGGCGACCCGCACAAGGAAGACCCGGACGGCGGATGGGAGCTATCCGCCGTCCGGGTGTGGCTTTCAGCCGGGGTTTCGCTTTCGGTCCGGGTTTGCTTTAGGTCAGTCGACGCTGCGGTCGATGCGGCGGTGATACCGCTGGCCGGTCTTACCGCCGATCAGCGCGGCGAGCAGCGTCACCACGACGGCCGCGGCGAGCGCGACCAGTCCGCCGGTGGTCAGCGTGTGGTCCGCGATCGGCACCGACGGCAGGTCGACCCGGTCCAGTACGTCGTACTGCGAACCGGCCAGTGCGGCGATGCCCGCGACGACGACTGTCACGATGACGCCGATCAGCCAGACGCCGAAGCCCTGCCGCGCACCGTCGAAGCGAGCCAGCCGGCCGGCGACGTACCCGCCGTTGTAGTAGGCGATCGCCAGGATCACGATCAGGACCGCGCCGGACGCGACGCCGATCGTGCCCGCGTCGCCCTTGGCCGCTGTCCAGTCGATCGCGGTCGCGTAATCGACGGCTGCCGCGATCGCGCCCGCGATCCCGGTCAGCAGCGCGATCAGGCCGATCGCGACGAGCCAGCCGAAGAACGCGGAACCGCCCTTGAAGCCCCGGTACGCCGGATCCACCTCGGTGGCAGCCGACGTCCGGACATCCGCGCGGTGCAGCGGCTGTGTGTCTTCGTACTGAGTGTCTTTGTGAAGGTCCCGTGTCTCGGTGTCCTCACGGTGTAACTGGACCATGATTCGGTTCTCCTCGCAGACAGGCCCCGTGTCACCGCTCCGGTACCCGCCGTGAACCGAGCCATGCGTTCAGTCCAGCAAGCGGTCGATCTTGTCGTGGTAGCGCTTGCCGCTCTTCCCGCCGAGGATCGCGGCGACCAGGGTCAGCAGCACCAGGGCCGCCGCGGCGCTGATGCCGCCCATGGTCAGCGTGTCGTTGGACAGCGCCACGTCCGGGCGGTTGAGATCGCTGACCCAGTCGTACTGGTTGTTGAGCAGCGCTCCGGCGCCGGCCGCGACGACCGAGGCCAGCAGCGCGAGCATCCACACGCCGAAGCCGTTCCGCCCACCGTCGAACCTGGCGAGCCGGCCGGCGACGTAACCGCCGACGTAGAAGGCCAGCGTCAGCATCAGGACGGCGACCGCCGTCGCGGTGAGGGCCG
The DNA here is from genome assembly GCF_055562215.1 of Kribbella sp. NPDC020701. Taxonomy (NCBI): domain Bacteria; kingdom Bacillati; phylum Actinomycetota; class Actinomycetes; order Propionibacteriales; family Kribbellaceae; genus Kribbella; species Kribbella sp. NPDC020701. The sequence goes on from NZ_JBVHFT010000020.1 coordinate 120,482, forward strand.
CCGCGGCGGGATCCGCCTTGGCGTCACTGGTGCTGTAGTCCAGAACCTCGGCGCTTCCGAGGGCTGCCGCCGACACGGCAGCCAGCAGCAGGACCGACATGGCGATCGAGATCAGCCAGCCGAAGAACGCCGCGCCGAACTTGAAGCCGCGGTACGACAGCAGCTCCGGATCGACCTCCGGCTCGATCGCCGTGATTGTCCCCAGGGTGGTGGGTGGTTGCGCCGGGACGATCGCGACGTTGCTCATCGCCCGGGCGGCCGCAGCCCGCACTTCCTCGTACCGCTCGGTCGGGTTTGCCTCGCCCGTGGGCGTCGTGATCGTGGCAGTCTCGCCGTACTGCTGAGCCATGTCCGCTGTTCTCCTCACTGGTCAGCCTCGCGCGGGGTCTCTACCCTCTCGAGCGCGTCTGACACAGCTGAGGGGCGGACTTAACCGGCCTCTGGGTTGGGCTCACTCGTTGTGGCCGGGTATCGACGCGGAGTGAAAACCAGGGGACCGGCCGGGCGGGGCATGGTGCGGGTCTGTGACGACCCGACCAGCAGGAGGCATCGCATGTCAACCGTTTGCGGATCGAGCTCAGCCAGGGTCGTGACGGTGATCGCTTCCTGGGGACCGCCCACATCACGCCCGATGACTACCGGAGTGTCCGGCGAACGGTGTTCGAGCAGCAGGTCGCGGGTCGCGGCCACCTGCCACGTGCGCGACTTGGAGGCGGGGTTGTAGATCGCGATCGCGAGATCCGCCGTGGCAGCTGCTGTCAGCCGCTGAGCGATCACGTCCCACGGCTTCAGCCTGTCGGAGAGCGAGAGTACGACGTAGTCATGGCCGAGGGGTGCGCCGACGCGGCTGGCGACGGCCTGCGCCGCGGTCATGCCGGGCAGCACGCGTACGGCGATGTCGGCGTACTCGGGCTCCGACGCGACCTCCGTGACCGCACTTGCCATCGCGAACACCCCGGGATCACCGGACGAGACCACTACCACCGCGGAACCCTTCCGGGCCAGATCGAGTGCGAACGCGGCCCGCTCGGACTCGACCCGGTTGTCCGAGCCGTGCTTGCGCTGACGGGCCCGGTCCGGCAGGCGGTCGACGTACGGGCCGTAGCCGATCAGGTCGTCGGCGCCCGCGATCGCGGCCCGGACCTCGGGGGTCATCCACTCCGGGCCGGCCGGTCCGAGGCCGACCACGGTGACCGATCCGTCCTTGGCTGTCCGGGGCGCCGGGGGAGTGAACGTGTTGTTGATCGGGCTCGGGAGCAGGGCGAGGGAGAAGTACGGGACGTCGTCCGGGTCCACCTCGTTGAGCGGAGCCGTCCGCTGGGCGTCGGTGGTCGCGCGTTCGACGTACCAGGCCTCGTCCGCGCGGCCGGCGAGCTCGAAGGCCTCGCGGACATTGCCGAAGGTCCGCCCGAGCTTCATGACCGCGGCGGCGTCGGTGCTGCGCAGCCGGTCGGCGAGCACGTCGGGCGGCAGCGTGCCGGGCAGGACGGTGAGGATCTCGTCCCGCTCACACAGCGGCCGTCCGAGGACGGCGGCCGCCGCGCTGACCGACGTCACGCCGGGGACGACCTCGCACGAGTACCGGTCGGCCAGCCGCTTGTGCATGTGCATGTAGGAGCCGTAGAACAACGGATCGCCTTCGGCCAGTACGACGACGTCGCGGCCGGCGTCGAGATGCGCGGCGAGCCGGGCGGCGCAGTCGGCGTAGAAGTCGTCCATCGCGCCCTGGTAGCCGCCAGGGTGATCCGTGGTCTCGGTGGTCAGCGGGTAGACCAGGTGCTCCTCGATCTGGCCGTCGCTCAGGTACGGCGCCGCCACCGAACGGGCGATGCTCCGCCCATGACGAGCACTGTGGAACGCGATCACATCCGCGTCCCCGATCAGCCGAGCCGCCTTCACGGTCACAAGCTCAGGATCGCCGGGCCCCAGTCCGACACCCCACAGTCGTCCTGTCATTCTTCCTCACTTGCGATTGCGTTGATGGCGGCGGCGGTGATCGCACTCCCACCCCGACGGCCGCGCACCACCAGATACTCCAGGCCAAGGTCGTTCGCTCTGAGCGCCTCCTTGGATTCCGCCGCACCGATGAAGCCCACCGGGAGGCCGAGGATGGCGGCCGGCCGCGATCCGCCTTCGGCGAGGAGTTCGAGCAGCCGGAAGAGCGTGGTCGGAGCGTTGCCGATAGCAACTACCGAGCCGCTCAGCTTGTCGCGCCAGAGATCAACCGCGGCGGCACTGCGAGTGGTCTGCAGCTCCTGCGCCAGCTCGACGGTCCGTGGATCCTGCAGCGTGCAGATGACCTCGTTGTCCGCCGGCAACCGTCGCCGGGTGATACCCGCGGCCACCATCTGCGCGTCACACAAGATCGGCGCGCCACCCTGCAGCGCGGCCCGCGCGTTCTTCACGACGTTCGCCGACCACGCCAGGTCCGCAACCAGATCCGTCATCCCGCAGGCATGGATCATCCGTACGGCGACCTGCGCCACGTCGGCCGGCAGATCATCCAGCGCAGCCTCGGCCCTGATGGTCGCGAACGACCGCCGGTAGATCTCGGCACCATCGCGCACGTACTCGTTCACATCGGCTCCCCGTCAACCAGATACCCGTTGCCTACCGCAAGCACATCCACAAACTCTCCGGCCGGCTTCCCGCACCGTCGCTCACACCCCGACCAGTGCACCCGCCGCCCATCCCGTCGCATGTTGGGTGTTATCCGCGCAGCATCAGCCCGAACGTCCGCCAACGCCTTAGCACACCCCGGCCGCCCCGCACACGCTGTCACACCGTTCCAGACCGAGTCCGGCCTTATGACCAACCCAACCCGCTCCAACTGCTCGCCCGCCACCGCAGGCACCACCACAGACCGCCACGGCGTAATTCGAACCCCCACCTGGTCCACGCCAGCCACCCGCACCCCGACCTCGCCGGCCGCGCTCAACGCGTCCTCCGTGCCCGCGGCTCCGGCGGCCCGCGCGATCGCGGCGGCCTGTTCCTGCGTGAGGCTTCCCAGCGGCACGGTCACCACGAGTGCGTCGCCGTGCAGCCCGGCGTCGATCGTCGTACTGGTCGTCGGCAGTTCCTCGGTCGCCTGCACCCCGAGCCGACCGAGGATCCGATCCTCACCGCGTTCGAGCTCAGCGATCCGCCACTCTTCCCCGTCACGCTCGCTCAAGAACGCCTCAGCCGCCGCAACCATCACCCCGGCGACCTCGCCCCACCCCACCCGGACTCCACGACTCCCGCCCCCGAGACTCAGCAGCGCCTCACGCCCATCGACCGCCCGAACGCCCACATCCGCCCGCACCCCGGCCAGATCCCCACGCCCGTCGTCCAGTGCGAACAGGAAACGCCCCGGCAACGCAGCCAGCCCCGGCCGCGCGCACAACTCCCGGTCAACCGCAGTCGCCACCGGGAGTATGTCGTACCGGCTGTCCTGGTCCAGACCGGACAGTGGCGAAGCGAGAATGTTCCGCACTCGCTCATGGCTGATAGACGGCAACAGCCCAGCCGCGAACAGCCGGTCCGACAGCTGTCGCGGCCCATCCGGCGTCAGGGCGCGGATCTGCACGTTCCCACGCGACGTGAGCTCCAGACGCCCATCGCCCAGCTCGAGCGCAGCCTGCCGCAGTACGTCTAGCTGCTGACCACTCAGCACCCCACCAGGCACGCGAATCCGGGCAAGCCCGCCGTCGGCCGCCTGGTGTACCGCCAGCACACCGGGGCATCGATCGGTCTGAGTCCTCGCCACAGGCGTGATGCTACGTCCCCGGCACCTCCTGTGTTCTGGACCACAGCAGCACGCCGACGGTCAGCATCGCGCACAACCCGCCACCCACCATCGCCGCCGACACCGACCACGCGTCGACCACCAGTCCGCCCAGCAACGCCCCAGTCGACAACACCGCCTGGAACGACGCCGTGAACAACACAGTCGCAGCCTCCCGCGACCCCGGCACCGCCTTCGCGAACATCCCCATCGAGCACACTGGCACCCCGCCGTACCCGAGCCCCCAGACCACCAACAGCACCAGTGCCCCCGCCGTACTGCTGCCCACCACAGGCATCAGCAGCGTCGCCAGCGCGATGAGCGCAGCGCAGCCGGCAAAGGTGACGGTCAGGTTCCGCCCAGCCGCCGTACCCGCAATGAGATTCCCAACCAGTCCAGCAGCGCCATAGATCAACAGCAGCACACCGATCAGCTCTGGCCGTACGACGTGTCGCAGGAACGGAGTCACGTACGTATAGCTCGCGAAGTGCGCCGTCACGATCAGACAGGTCACGATCAACGCGTACTTGCTGCCCCGCAAGGCCTCCCGCAGCACGGCAGGCCGCGTCACCTGCATCGGCGGCAGCGGCGGCACGGACACATACAGAACACCCAGTACCACCAGCGAGAGCACTCCCAGCGCCGCGAACGACGTACGCCACCCAGCGAACTCGCCCACGAACGTCCCCGCCGGTACGCCGAGAACCGACCCGAGCGGAACCGCGGAAAAGATGACCGCAGTCGCCCGAACAGTCCACCGCTCAGGCACCAGCCGCGCCGCCAGCCCCGCCCCGATCGACCAAAACCCGCCGATGACCAGCCCGACCACGAACCGCGCCAACAACTCGAGCCAATACACCGGCGCAGCCGCCGCCAGACACCCAGCCACGGCCAGCAGCCCCATCAACACACACAACATCAACCGCCGATCAAGCCGAGCGGTGGCGACCGTAACCACCGGAGCCGCCACCGCCGCGACCAGCCCAGGCATCGTCATCAACCACCCGGTCCGCCCCGCCGTCAGCGCAAAATCAGCCCCGATCGGCGTCAACAACCCAATCGGCAGAATCTCCGTAGTCACGATGGCAAAAATCCCCAACCCCACCGCCACAACCCCAACCCACCGCCCCACATCCACACGCTCCGCTATAACTGTCACGCCCCCACCCAACCGCCCCACCACCCCCCAACCTCGCGACTTTGCGACAGTGCCCTTGCCCGCAAGCTCAACGTCGCATTCCCGCCACCCCGCCACCCGGCCGTGCCGCACCGGTTGGCGCCTCCACACCCTCGCCATCACGCCGTGCTTTCCGCCCTCGCCTCGCCAGCGCCGCGTCGGCCTCGGGTGCGCTGACTGTCGGTGGGTGCTGGCAGGGTCGGCGGCATGGTGCTGAGAAACCGGCCGTGGCCGGCGGATGATTCGACGCTGCGGCAGTCGGTGGTCGGGTACTTCCAGTTCATCCACACGACCGCGGTGAACAAGCTGGACGGCCTGGACGAACAACAGGCCCGAGCGACACCACTCGCGACCTCACCCGTGATGAACCCGCTCGGCCTGATCAAGCACCTGACCGCGGTCCAGCGGCAGCACATCCAGCGAACGATCGGCGGCCAGGACCTCCCGTCGCTGTGGCGATCCGATGACCACGACTACGAGTTCCGGATCGGGGCAGAGGAGACGATCGCTTCGGCGCTGGCGGCGTACGACGCGGAGTGGGAGCTGTCCCAGCAGACGCTGCGCGACGTCGACTGGTCCGGTTTCCTCGAGGGCTACCGCGGGCCGATCCGGATCGAGCGGCTGCTGATGGACGTCCTGCAGGAGTCGGCCCGGCACCTCGGCCACCTCGACATCGTCCGCGAACTGATCGACGGCACCCGCGGAAAATGATCCGACTTGGGATCATCTAGCAGTAGATGATCCCGCGTTATCCTCGAAACATGGCCAAGACCCCACCGCGCACGGTTCCCGACCTCACCGGCTACCTCACGCACGTCGGCCACGTGTTGGAGACCCAACTCTCCGCCGCGCTCGCCGAGGTCGGCCTGACCCTGCGCATGCAATGCGTCCTGCGGCACGCCCTCGAAGAGGAACGCACCCAGATCCAGATCGCCGAACTCGCCTACATGGACAAAACCACCATGGTCGTCACCGTAGACGCCCTCGAAAAGGCCGGGTACGCCGAACGCAAACCCTCCGCCACCGACCGCCGCGCCCGCATCATCGCCGTCACCGACTCCGGCGCCGAAATCGCCGCCGAAGGCCAACGCATAGTCGACCAAGTCCACGCCGAAACCCTCGCCGCCCTAGCCACCCCCCAACGCAAGCCTTTCGTCGACGCGCTATCCACCCTCGTAGACGGCCACCTTTCCACCCCCGTCGAATCCCAACCCGTACGCCGAGCCCGCCAACGCATCCCCTAGCCCACCCGGCACCATCCAATCCGCCAACGCACCACTAAGCCGGCCAACGCACGACCTAGCCCGCCAACGCACCAGCTTGCCCGCCAATGCACGACCTAGCCCGCCAATGCACGACCTAGCCCGCGAACGCGCGACCTAGGCAGGCCCCTCGCCGAACCCCGCAACCCCCACTCCCGCGGCCGATGTCCCTCCTAACCGGCCCCCTCTCCGCGGCGCTGACCCGTGTCCCGGGCGGATGTGATCGGCGCAGCTTCTGCACCTTCAGCCCGCTCCCGATTCGTGGATCGCGGCCTTCGACACGCCGACGATCAGCACCAAAATCCACGACTCGATGACCGTCCGTCGCCGGTGGTCCGCTCCCCGCGGCGGGCGTGCGTCTCGGCCGGCTCCACGGTTCACTCGACGCCGGAGGTGGCCGGAAGGGCAGCCGCCGCGCAGCGGTGTTCTTTCGTTCTGCGGACAAAGAGTGATCCGTTAAAGGATCGTCTGTTACGGGACTATCTGTTATGGTCGTTCTTGTCGGGTTGAGAGATGGGAGATGACCGGTGGTGGCAGAGGTTGTGGCGGGGGCAGGTGGGGTTGAGCGGGCTGTGCGGGGGCGGGTGAAGGCGCTCGTGGTGTTGTGTGTGATGCAGTTGATGATCATCTTGGATGGGACTGTGGTGACGGTGGCGTTGCCTACGATTCAAGGGGATCTGGGGTTTTCGCAGGCGGGGCTGGCGTGGGTGATGAACTCCTACTTGATCGCCTTCGCCGGGCTTCTGTTGCTCGCCGGGCGGATCGGGGACCTGGTTGGGAGCAAGCGGGTGTTCCTGGCCGGTCTGGGGCTCTTCACCGCGGCCTCGTTGCTGTGCGGGGTGGCGGGCAGCGCGGAGGTCCTGATCGCCGGGCGCTTCCTGCAGGGGGTTGGAGGTGCACTGGCCTCGGCCGTGGTCCTCGGGATGATCGTCAACCTGTACCCGGCTCCCGGGGAGCAGGCTCGTGCGATGGGGGTCTACAGCTTCACCTCGGCCAGTGGCGCGTCCATTGGCCTGATCCTCGGTGGCGTGATCACTCAGACCATCGGCTGGCATTGGGCATTCCTGATCAACGTCCCGATCGGGCTCGCCGCACTGGCCGCGGCCCTGCGATTCCTGAACGCCCAGAACGGATTGGGGATCGGCAAGGGTGCTGACGTGCTCGGCGCCGCGCTGGTGACGGCCGGTCTGTCGCTGGGGGTTTACACGATCGTCCAGACCGCCGAGCCGCAGGCGACACTCTGGCGCACGCTCGCCCTCGCAGCCGCCAGCGCGATCCTCCTGGCCGCGTTCGTACTGCGCCAGGCGCGGATCAGGAACCCACTGCTCTCCCTGCACATCTTCCGCAAGCGAAGGCTGACCGTGGCGAACGTCGTGGTTGTGCTGCTCTTCGCGGCCGGCTTCGGCTTCCAGTTCACGACTGCGCTCTACGTGCAGCGGGTGCTCGGCTACGACTCACTCACCACCGGACTGGCGTTCCTGCCCGCACCGATCATGAACGCCCTGATGTCGCTGTCCATCGCGCCAAAGCTGACCGTCCGCTTCGGTGCGCGCAAGATGCTGATCATCGGCCTCGCAGCGTTCCTGGTGGCCCTGCTCTGGATCAGCCAAGCACCAGTGGACGGTTCGTACGTCGTCAACGTCGCGCCCGTACTCGCGGTGATGGGCGCGGGGATCGGACTGGCCATCCCAGCCGCGATCATGATCGCCATGTCCGGTGCGGACGCCAAAGACGCCGGACTGGCCTCAGGACTCAACAACACCGCTCAGCAGGCCGGTGCGGCTGTCGGGACCGCCGTACTCGCGACAATGGCCGCCTCCACCACGACGAGCCGGTTGGCTGGCGGTGCGAGCGACGTACTGGCGCTGCGGGACGGGTACGGCGTCGCGTGGCTCACAGCGGCCGCGTTTGTCCTGGCAGCCCTCACACTGGCTACTGTTATCGGCCGTGAGTAAGACGAGAGACCCTGACCGGATGGTCCTGTTCAGCGATGCCGTGGTGGCGAGGCGCTCAACTGGCTGATCCACGGGCACAAGGAGATCGAGAACCCGGACAACCCGGTCCGCAGTCGGGAGCTGGCCGGCTCCCTCGGGCTGACCGGGCTGACCCTGGTCGCCTTCATCCTCGCGGCCTTTGTTCCCGGAGTGGGGTTCTACGCGTTGTTGTTGCTGCTCCTGTCGCCGATCACGCTGCGCGTGTGGGACAGGCTGCCGCAGAACGTCAGCTGAGCCCGGACCAGAACGCGCACTGGTGTTCGGTGCTCAGGTTGACCGGCTGGATGCCGCTCTGGTCCGTGGGAGCCAATGACAGACCCTTGATCGTGTGACCGGCCGTAGGCGACCATTGCGGCCGGTCCGGTCCGTTCGGGTTGCCAGTGCGCGCGAAGGCCGTCCAGTAGTCGATCATCTGGTTCGACAACCGCTGCTGTGCCTCCGACATCGGGAAGTCGTAACCACCGAGGCGGAACAGGTACGGGAGCTCCATGGCGTGCGCGGCGCCCAACCCGGGCGCAGCGATCGGCGAGTGCTTGTCCGCGAACTCATACGCGTACACCGGCACCTTACGAGCAGCCTGCTGGTCGTTGGCGACCTGAGTGCACGACCAGATCCGGTCCGTCGTGACAGCGGCCCACGCTGCGGCGGGCGACTGGTATCGATCCAGCGGGTAGTGCCGCAGGACCTGCGGAGCCTTGTCCGGGCCGACCATGTTCGTCACCAACTGCGGGTAGTCCGAGATGTCCCCAAACGCAGGCAGCCAGGCGCTCGCCTCGTCGTGGTTGTTCCCGGAGATGATCGGCACACGGTGGAACAGGCCGGCCTTCATCGCCTTCGCCGGATCCAGCGGTACGACGGCAGTCCCGCCGTACCCGACCTGCGTGAACTGCGGCAGGTCGTCCACGAGTACGTCGGACTTCGCGGCGCGGAGGCAGTCGAGCATGGATTGGCCGGGCTTGCAGCCGAACCGGTCCTTGTTGCCATCGGCCCACTCCTTGCCGTTCGCCTGGACCGTGCGGGCGGGGATCCACGGGGAGTCCGCCGCCTGGCCCGGGTACTGGCTGTTGTCGGCCCAGTTGAACGCGCACGAGCCGCTCTGCATGATCGTCTTAGCGAAGAGGCCGGTGGCGGTCGGTGAGGTCAGCTGCGCGCAGACGCTCATGCCGCCCGCCGACTCACCGGCCACGGTGACGTTGTGCGGGTCGCCGCCGAAGGCGCGGGCGTTCCGCTGTACCCAGCGCAGGGCGGCCTGCTGGTCCTGGATGCCGTACGTGCCCGAGCCCGGCAGGCCCGGGTATCCGAAGAACCCGAAGATGCCGAGGCGGTAGTTGACCGTCACGACGACCACGTCGCCGCGGGTGGCGAACTTCGACGCCTCGTAGCTGTTGCCGGCGCCGGAGAAGAACCCGCCACCGGGGATCCACACCACCACGGCCCGGGGCTTCGGTGACCGGGCTACCGGTGTGGTGACGTTCAGATAGAGACAGTCCTCGTTCGTGGCGCCGTCCGGTGCCTCGGAGTTCGGTTGCTGTGGACACGGATTGCCGACATTCGACGCCCGCACCCCGTCCCACGGCTTCACCGGCTGTGGCGCCTTCCACCGCAACGCGCCCACCGGGGGAGCGGCGTACGGAATGCCGTCGAAGACCCGCGCCTGCCCGACCGTCTTGCTCGCCACCAGCCCGGCATCAGTCCGTACGACGTCCTGTTGCGCAGCCGTGCTCGGCTCAGCCGCACTCACCAGGAGCCCGGCCGGAGCGACCACCGCGGCCAGCATCACCAAGGGTTTCTTTGTCATGCCGGAAGCGTCGCCGTGACCGGCTCACTCCCGCGTCGGCCCGAAGGCGAAGCCACCTACACCTTTGGTCTACCTACCGATGCCTGCGCAACAGGTAGGTGTCCATGATCCAGCCCTTACGATCACGAGCCTCGGCGCGGACCTTCTCGATCTCGCCGGCGACCTCGCTCAAGCGCCCCGAGATGAGGATCTCGTCAGGTGTGCCGAGATAAGCACCCCAGTAGATGTCGGCGTTCTGATCGAGATGCTCCGTGAACGCCGTCTGCGCGTCCAGCATCACGACCACATCGTCCACATCCTCGGGCCACCCCTTCGCCAGCCGCCGCCCGGTCGTGATCTGGATCGGCCGCCCGACCTGGTTCAACCCGACCCGATGCCGCGCGGCCAGCGTGGACACGCTGCTGATCCCAGGGATGACCTCGACCGAGAACTCCAGCTCACCCCGCGCCAGGATGTCGTCCAGGATCGCCAGCGTGCTGTCGTACAGCGACGGGTCGCCCCAGACCAGGAACGCCCCCACCTGATCCTCACCGAGCTCGGACGCGATCAATCCCGCGCACACATCGGCCCGGCGCCTCCGCCAGTCGTCGACGGCTTCGACGTACGCGCTGCTGCTCCGGTCCCGCTCGGGATCCTGGCCGACGACCACCCGGTAGTCAGTGGCATAGCGCCGCAGGATCTCCGACCGCAGGTCGACCAGCTCCTGCTTGACCTCGCCTTTGTCCAGCACGAAGAAGACGTCGACCCGGTTCAGCGCCGACACGGCCTGCATCGTCACCTGTTCCGGATCGCCCGCGCCAACGCCGACCACCACGATCTCCCGCATGGGCGCAGCTTATGTCAGACCGTCAGCAGCAGTGCGGCGGCGATGACGGTGCCGAGCACAGCGCCGCCGTAGCACAGGATCACGATCGGTACGGCGTACCGCTTGAGTTGCAGGCCGTCGTACAGGGTGTAGCGGAAGCGGTGCGCCCAGTGGAACAGCGCCAGGGCGCACACGCCGAAGAGCACGAGCCGGGTGATCGGATTGTGCAGTACGGCGTACAGATGCGCGTGCGTCGGCGGTGTCAGCAAGTCGAGCGGGAACGCGATGCCGAACAGGAACAGCAGGACGGGCAGCATCAGTGCGGCGATCATGCCGCCGGAGCTGAACAGCATCCAGAGGAACGGCTCGGGGGAGGGGCGGCGGTTCATCGGAGCACCAGCCAGGCGATGATTGCCGACAGCACCAACCAGGCAACGTAGTGCGCGGCAACGATCTGCCGCGGCGGCAGCCGGACGCCGCGCACCTTGATCACCATCGCCCTGGGCGCCAGCCCGAACCAGGTCACTACGTGCAGCAGCACGAACAGCATCGCGATCACGTTGATCACGACCATCCACCACTGCCCACTCCGGTCGAGGAAGCGCTCGTACGACGCCGGCCCGTCGCTGACCGCGTTGACGAGCAGCAGCAGATAGACCACCGTCCACGCGACGAAGACGCTGCTCAGCTCCCGGAGGACGAACAGCAGGTACGACCGGCGCTCGAGCCACCAGAACAAGTGGACCGGTCGCTGGTAGACGCTCATCGACGACTCCGGGGCATGAGCAGGTCCTTGATCGCCTGAGTCGCCGCAGTGAGCTTGTACCGCTGGATCGCCCCCGCCGGATCAACCCCCTTCGGACAGGCCGCACTGCACTCGCCGACGAACGTGCAAGCCCAGATCCCTTCCGGCGACGACAGTACGGCGCGACGCTCGTCCGCACCCTCGTCCCTGGAGTCGAGGTTGTAGCGCTGGGCCAGTGCGATCGCCGCCGGGCCGATGAAGTCCTGGTCGAGGCTGTACACCGGGCAGGCCGAGTAGCAGAGCATGCAGTTGATGCACATGCTGAACTGCTGGTACTCGTCCATCTGCTCCGGCGTCTGCAGGTACTCGCCTTCCTCGATCGGGCTGTGCACGTCCCGGACGATCCACGGTTTGACGGTCGGCAGCTTGGTCATGAAGTCGTCGATGTCGACGACGAGGTCCCGGATCACCGGGAAGTTGTGCAGCGCCTCGACCCGGATCGGACCGGGTGCGTAGTCGGTCAGGAAGGTCGCACAGCTCAGCTGCGGCTCGCCGTTCACCGTCATCCCGCAGCTGCCGCAGATGCCCATCCGGCACGACCACCGGAACGACAGCGTGCCGTCCAGCTGGTCCTTGATGTAGGTCAGGCCGTCGAGGATGGCCCAGTGCTCGCGCAGCGGCACCTGGTAGGACTGCATCACCGGCTCGGAATCCACTTCGGGCCGGTAGCGCGCGACCTCGAGGGTGATCTCGTCTGCCATCAACTACCTCCCGTAGACCCGCTCGCCCGGCGGCCACTTGGTGATGGTCACCGGCAGATACGTGACGCGACGGCTGCCGTCGGGCTGGCGCCGGACCAGCGAGTGCGCCAGGAACCGGTCGTCGTCACGGGCCGGGAAGTCGGTCCGCTGATGGGCTCCGCGCGACTCCTCCCGGCGTGCCGCACACGCGATGATGCTCTCGGCAACGTCGAGCATGAACCCCAGCTCGAGCAGGGCGATCAGCTCGGTGTTGAAGTTCCGGCTGTGGTCGTCGATCGCGGCGTGGGTGAAGCGCGACCGCAGCTCGCTCAGCTGGTCGGCCGCCTTGGTCAGCGAACCGGCTTCGCGATAGATCCCGGCGCCGTTCTCCATCGCGGTCTGCATCTCGGTGCGGATGTCCGCGATCTTCTCGTGGCCCTGCGCGTGCCGGTCCAGCTCGGCCGTCAGCCGGCGCTCCTCGTCCCGGCCCTGCGCGAGAATCGCCGAAGGTACGGCGTGACCGTACCGGCCGGCGAAGACCGCCGCGGCCCGGCCGGCCCGGTTGCCGAAGACGAGACACTCGGGCAACGAGTTCGAGCCCAGCCGGTTGGCGCCGTTGATGCTGACACAGGCCACCTCGCCGGCGGCGTACAGGCCCTCCAGCGACGTCGCGCCACGGATGTCGGTGTGGATCCCGCCCATCATGTAGTGCACGACGGGCCGGACCGGCACGAGCTCCTTGACCGGGTCGATGTTCTGGTACTTCGAACACAGCTCCCGGACGAACGGAAGTTTGGCGTCGATCAGTTGCGCACCCAGGTGCCGTAGATCCAGGTTGACGATCGGCCCGTACGGCGTGTCGATCGTCCGGCCCTTGGCATGCTCGTGGACGAAGGCCTGCGACAACCGGTCCCGTGGTCCGAGCTCCATGCTGCGCAGTTGCGGCGTCGGCGACGGCGTACCGAGGTCGTAGTCCTGCAGGTAGCGATAGCCGTCCTTGTTGAGCAGCCAGCCACCCTCCGCCCGCGCGGCCTCGGTGATCAGGATGCCGGTGAACGGCAGGCCGGTCGGGTGGTACTGGACGAACTCCATGTCCTTGAGCGCCGCCCCGGCCTGGTAGGCCAGGGCCATCCCGTCACCGGTCTTGATGTTGGCGTTCGTGGTGAACGGGTACACGCGTCCACAGCCACCCGTGCACACGATCACCGTGCTCGCGGTGATCGTTTCGATCCGGCCGGTCGCCAGTTCGATCGCGACAACGCCGTACGCGCGGCCGTCGTCGACGAGGATCTTGGTCACGTACCACTCGTCGTACCGGACGATGTCGGAGTACGAGAGCGCGGTCTGGAAGAGCGTGTGCAGCAGGTGGAACCCGGTCCGGTCGGCGGCGAACCAGGTGCGCTTCTTCTTCATCCCGCCGAACGCGCGGACGGCGATCTTGCCGTCGGGCTGCCGGCTCCACGGGCAGCCCCAGTGCTCGAGCCGGAGCAGTTCGCGCGGCGCTTCGGCGACGAACGCCTCGACAGCGTCCTGGTCACAGAGCCAGTCGCTGCCGGACACCGTGTCGTACGCGTGCTCGTCGAGACTGTCGTCAGGCGCCGCGACGGCCGCGGCGCCGCCCTCCGCGGACACCGTGTGGCTGCGCATCGGGTACACCTTCGACACGACAGCAACGCGCAGCGCCGGGTTCGTCTCCGCCACCGCGATGGCAGCCCGCAACCCGGCGCCGCCACCCCCGATCACCACGACGTCGTGATAAATGCTCACAGTCAAGCCTCGTGCTCGCCGCTGTGCTCGTCCATCAGCACTTTGCCGTCGTGCCGCACTGTCCGGTTCCGCACGCTGCCGTCATGGAACTCGTGCCGCATCTTGCGGCATCCACAGGCGTAGTGCATGTCGTCCAGCCGGAAGCCCTCGAAGTCGTCCTCCTGGCTCCGGTCCGCATCACCCAGCCGCCCGCATGGCGCCCGTTCCCCGGTCAGATGCGTTTTTGTGCCCGTCATCCTCCCACCCCCTAACCGCTCGAAGGCGTATGTGATTCACATCACGCCTCGATAGTGCGCCTAGGGCTGCGCGGCGGCAATGCCTTACAGCTTGGCTTCGCGCCACTCGCGTTCGAAGGGCAGGCGCCAGGCCCGCGGCGCGATCAGTTGGTGGATCGCATTCGGCCCCCAGGTGCCCGGCTGGTACGGCTTGACCGGCGGCGGGTCGTCCAGCAGCATCGCGGACCGGTCCCACAGCGACTCGATGCCCTCGGCGGTCGTGAACAGCGTGTGGTCGCCGCGCATCGCGTCCAGGATCAATCGCTCGTACGCCTCCAGTACGTCGCCCGCACTCTCGGTCTCCTGGGTCGAGAACTGCATCGACAACTTCTCCAGCCGCATACCGGGCCCGGGCCGCTTGCCGTAGAAGGACAGCGAGACCCGGGACGAGTCGGCCAGGTCGAAGGTCAGGTGGTCCGGACCCTCCGAGCCGACCCCGGAGCCGGCCGGGAACATCGTCTTCGGCGCCTCCTTGAAGGCGATCGAGATGATCCGCTGGCCCTCGGCCATCCGCTTGCCGGTGCGCAGGAAGATCGGTACGCCGGCCCAGCGCCAGTTGTCGATCTCGACCTTGAGCGCGATGAACGTCTCGGTGTCGGAATCCGGCGCGACACCGTCCTCGTTGCGGTAGCCGGAGTACTGACCGCGGACCACGTCGCCGGGCTGGATCGGCAGCATCGACCGGAATACCTTGTTCTTCTCCTCCGAGATCGCCCGCGGTTCCAGGGCGGTTGGCGGCTCCATCGCGACGAACGACATGACCTGCATGAGGTGCGTGACGACCATGTCCTTGAACGCGCCGGTCGGCTCGTAGAAGGTGGCCCGCTGGTCCAGGCCGAGCGACTCCGGGATGTCGATCTGCACGTGGTCGATGAAGTTGCGGTTCCAGATCGGCTCGAACAGGCCGTTCGCGAACCGGAACGCGAGGATGTTCAGCGCCGCTTCCTTGCCGAGGAAGTGGTCGATCCGGAAGATCTGCGACTCGTCGAAGGTCTCGTGCACGAAGTCGTTCAGCTTGATCGCGCTGGCCAGGTCGTCGCCGAACGGCTTCTCCATCACCACCCGGGCCCGGTCGACCAGGTCCGCGTCGCGCAGCATCGCGATCACCGTCTGGGCCGCCTTCGGGGGCACCGACAGGTAGTGCAGCCGGCAGGCGTCCGGGCCGAGCTTGTCCTCGGCCGACTTGACTGCCGCGGCCAGCGCCGCCGGGCCGGCCGTCACCGGCACGTACTCGAGCCGGTCGGCGAACTGCGCCCACTCCTCGTCGGACATCCGGTGCGTGCCGAACCGCTCGACCGCGTCCCGCGCCCGGGCCCGGAACTCGTCGCAGGTGAGGTCTTCCATCGCCGCGCCGATGATGCGTACGTCGGGCGCGAACTTGGACTGCTGCAGGTACGCCAGACCGGGCAGCAGCTTGCGCTTGGCCAGATCCCCGGTGGCCCCGAACAGCACGATCACGTGCGGCGCCAGCGGCTCCTGGTCCCGTCGCGACGGGCGCGAACCCGGCGCCGGATACGCAATGGTCTGGGTACGGTCAGGCATTCAGTCCTCCCACGGACGCCACCGGAGCCAACATCCGCAGTGTAGGTGCCGATCGTGACGCCCAGGCGTCAGGCGGTTTGCCAAAGTCCCAGGACGTTGCCCTCCGTGTCCTCGAAGTACGCCGCGAAGCCCATGTCGCCGACCGGGAGCTTCTCGCCGACCTGCTTGCCGCCGAGGCTCTCGACGGTCTTCAGTGCCGCGTCGAGGTCGTCCACGTCGATGGTGATCATCGGTCCGCGCAGCGCCTCGGTGCGCTCGAACATGCCGCCGTTGATGAAGCCGGGCTCGGTCGGCATCGCCTGCTCGTCCACCGGTCCGGTCGACGCCATCGTGTAGCTCAGCTCCGGCATCACCATCAGGTTCCAGCCGAACGCCTCCGCGTAGAACGCCCGCGCCCGGTCGCCGTCGCTGAACGGAACCTCGAAATGCACCACTCGGCCTGCCATCGCACACACCCTCCCCTGGTGGTCCCTGTTCCCCTGACGCTAGCCCTGGTACGGCGCCCTCTCCAGGGCTCGGGCGATTACGGTGGGAGTGTCTGTTTCCGGCGCACCCGTTCGTCGGTGGGGTAAAGGCAGTGTCTGGTAATCCCCCGCCTACTGCGCGGCACTCGGCACGGCACCTCGCCGCACTGGCGCAAAGGCCACGATGCTCCGCATCGAGACCTTCGCTCCAGCACGGCGATGCACCGCACCGAGCACCTGCTCGCTACGGCGCGGGATTACCAGACACTGCCTGGACACGCTCTGGAGGAGGACCGTGAAGTACCTGCTGATGATCTGTGGTGAGGACGACTCGCACGCGAACGACGGCTGTGGCGGCTGGTCGGAGGAGATGGAACGCCGCGGTGTGGTGGCGGGCGGGGCCGGGCTGCGGCCGCCGGCCGAGGCGACGACGGTCCGGGTACGGGACGACGAGCTGCTGCTGACCGACGGGCCGTTCGCGGAGACGAAGGAGCAGATCGGCGGTTTCGTGCTGATCGACTGCGCCGACCTGGACGAGGCGATCGAGATCGCGGCCAAGCACCCCGCGGCCGGGTACGGCACCATCGAGATCCGACCGGTGCTGGAGCCGCCGCCGGGCGTGGTGTGACGTTCGAGGAGGTCTACCGGCAGGAGTGGGGCCAGGTGGTCGCCACCCTGATCCGCCTGACCGGGGACTGGGATCTGGCCGAGGAGTGCGCCCAGGAGGCGTTCGCCGCGGCGCTGGAGCGGTGGCCGCGGGACGGCGTACCGGACAAACCCGGTGCCTGGCTGACCACCACCGCACGTAACCGTGCGATCGACTGGCTGCGCCGTGAGGCCGTGGGTGCTCGGAAGCTCAAGGAGGTGGCTGCGATGGGTGACGAGTCCGAACCGGCGTACGACGTACCGGACGACCGGCTGCGGCTCATGTTCACCTGCTGTCATCCCGCGCTGGCGATGGAGGCTCGGGTGGCGCTGACGCTGCGCACACTGGCCGGACTGAGTACGGCGGAGATCGCACGGGCGTTCCTGGTCCCGGAGACGACCATGTCGAAGCGGCTGACCAGGGCCAAGCAGAAGATCCAGTACGCCGGGATCCCGTACCGCGTCCCGCCCGCCCACCTGCTGCCCGAGCGGACGCCCGCCGTACTGGCTGTGCTCTATCTGTTGTACAACGAGGGGTACTCCGACGTCGTCCGCACCAGTCTGAGCAGTGAGGCGATCAGACTGGCCAGACTGCTCGTTCAACTCATGCCCGACGAGCCTGAGGCCGCCGGACTTCTCGCACTGATGCTGCTGCACGACGCACGCCGTGACACGCGGCTGACCGCGGACGGCGTGCTCGTGACGCTGGAGGAGCAAGACCGCACTCGCTGGGACCACGCAGGGATTACCGAGGGCGTGGATCTGCTGGATGCGACGCTCCGCCGTGGCGTGCCAGGGCCCTATCAGGTGCAGGCCGCCATAGCTGCTTGTCACGCAACCGCGCGTACGGCCGCGGACACGGACTGGCCGCAGATCGCCGGACTGTACGGACAGCTCAAGCAGACGCCCGTGGTCGCGCTCAACCGCGCGGTTGCGATCGGTATGGCCGACGGACCCGCCGTAGGGCTGCGGTTGGTGGACGACCTGGCCGCCGGACCGCTGGCCGGCTACCACCTCCTGCCCGCGACGCGCGCCGACTTCCTCCGACGACTCGGGCGGGCGTCCGAGGCAGCATCGGCGTACCGGGAGGCTCTTGAGCTCTCCACGACCGACGCAGAACGCCGGTACCTGCAAAGAAGGCTGAATGAGGTGTCTGTCCGGGGCTGATCCGTTCGTCGGTGGGGTATGACGGACATCAGAGTGGCCGTGGCGGGGGAGCGGGCCGACCTCGCCGACGTGCTGGCCGGACTACCGGAAGAAGACTGGGACAAGCCGACGCTGTGCGAGGGCTGGCGGGTACGGGAGCTCGTTGCGCACATCACCATGCCATTCCGGCTTTCCATGCCTCGGTTCCTGGCCGGCATGGCGCGGGCCGGCGGCAAGTTCAATCGGTACGCCGACCGCCAGGCCCGCCGCGACGCCCGTGAGCTGTCGGCCGCAGAACTCGTGGATTGCCTGCGCCAGAACATCAACCACCCATGGAAACCACCGGGCGGCGGCTACCAGGGCGCACTGTCGCACGACGTCATCCACGGTCTCGACGTAACCGTTGCCCTCGGCATCGACAGGCAGGTCCCCGCAGACCGCCTTCGCCTCATCCTCGACGACCTGAACCCACGCCAACTCAAGTACTTCGGCGTAGACCTCACCAACCTCCAACTCCGCGCCACCGACCTCGACTGGACCCACGGCACCGGCACGGAGGTCCTGAGCGGCTCGGCCCAGGATCTCCTCCTGGTCCTCTGCGGCCGCGCACTTCCGCCCCACCACCTGACCGGCGCGGCCGCCGACCGATTCACCGCCGGAGCGACCCGATGATCATCTGCCTCCCGATCGACGACCGTCAGCGCTCGTATGCCTTCTACCAGGAGGCGTTCGGCTTCGAACCGATCGGTGAGCTCGCGGAGGACGGCGTACCCGAGCCTCTCCAGTTCGCCCTGGCCGAGGGCGTCAACCTGATGCTGATCCCGACCGGCGGCTTCGGCTGGGTCCTCGGCGACCAACCAGCCGCACCCCAGGGCACCAGCGAGTGCATCCTCAGCATCCCTGCCGACTCGGACGCCGCCCTGGACGCTCTCGCCGCCAGGGCCATCGCCGCTGGAGCCAAGGAAGTCACTCCACCCACCAAACACCCGTGGGGACACACCGCGACGCTCACCGACCCCGACGGACACCTGTGGATGCTGACGGTCACTGCTCCTTGAGTTCGAGCGCGTAGTCGCCGGTGGCGGTCCGGAGCAGCACGCGGTCGGAGTCGACGGCCACATTCGTGATCGGGTCATCGAGGGCCAGGCCGGCGACCCGGGTGCATGCGGTCAGGTCCCACACCGCGACATTGCCGCCGGTCGACCCGGTGACGAGCACGGTCCGCCCGTTGAGCGTTCCGATCGCCACGCACTTGACCGCCGCGGCGTCGTCGGCCGGGTTCTTGATCCGTGTCCCGGTCGCGATCGCGTACACCCGCGCATGCCCGCCGCACGCGGCGGTGACGACGGCGCCCAGGCCAGGAAGGTTGCCCAAGGCCACCGATGTGACGCGCTCCAGACCCGGCTTGGCGTTCAGCAGCTCCCAGCCCATCTCGAGGACGTACTGCGGAAGCTCGACGAACGGTCCGGCGACGGCGCGGGGATGCTCGCCCGGCGCCAACGTCCGCTGGTCCCAGATCCACAAGGCGCCGTCCACCGATCCGGTCGCGACGACCGGTACACCGTCCAGCTCACCGGTCACCGCGGCCGACTGCGGCCAGGTCTCCGGCCGGTCCACGTCGAGCGGCCGCTGGCCGGACCCGTTCCGCGGTGGTGGGTCGCCGAGCCCGTCCGGAACCGGCACCGCGGTGAGGCGGTCGAATCGTTTCGGCGCCGTGCCCGCGCTGTTGGGCCGCGATAGCGTGACGCCCTGGCGGTCCGCGTCGTACTCGATCTGCTGCAGCTGCACCAAGGCGATGTCGTCGTAGTCGGGCGCCAACGCGACGATCGCGCGTCCGCCGACCAGCCCGACCGCGATGGCCCGCGTGCGCTCGCCGTACGGCGACACCTGCTCCTGCGCGTGTCCCTCGGTGAACCAGAACAGCCGGGTCTCGATCCCGGCGGCGACGACGAACGGCAGCCCGATCCAGGCCCCGGTCATCACGTCCAGCATGCTGCCCGAGTCGGATTCGACCGGATCGGTTCGCTGGATCTCGCGCCCGTGGGAGGGGTCGATCAGAAGGATGCGATGAGCCCGGACCGGAGGGGGCTCGTCCTCCACCGCCAGTATCCGCAGTGCGCCGTCCTCCGCAACCCCGAAACCCCGAACGTCCAGCGCCTCGAGCGCCTCAGGAACCTCGAGAGGCTCCAAGGTCACTGCATCGACGAGCTTCAGCGCCCCTCCGACAGGGACGCCGGCGATGACCAGCCGACCATTGATCCGGCCGATCCCGAGGACGTGGCCGAGGCCGATGTCCGCCGCGGCGAGCCGTTCCTTGCTGCGGGCGTCCCACACTTCGAGGATGCTGTCGTACCCGGCCGTGGTCACGACGACAGGGCGCCCGTCGATGACCGACATCGCGACCGCGGTCGCCCGGTGCCCGAGCTCGATCGTGGACCTGGCGTCGGATACGCCGGTCCGCGGATCCCACAGCTCGATCCGGGTGTCGAGCGCGATCGCGACGACCGGGAGATCGTCGACGTGGCCGAAGCCGAGGCCACGGATCTTGTCCGCCGTACCGTAGGTCGACTCGAGGTCGGCTCGCCAGTCGAGGCTGCCTTCGACCATCCGCAGCCAAGGAGCGGTCGCGAGCCGGCCGATCGCGTCGCCCAACTCGGCTATCTCGGCGTTGGCATACTCCTTGAGCCGGGCGTGCAGCTGACCGGCGAGCTGGGCGGGATCGCGGCTGAGTGGGATCCGGCTCCGGCGCAGCGTCCGTTCCACGACGTCGACGGGCTGGGAGGTGGTCACCCACCGGATCGTCGAGGCGGGGTCGTCGCGGAACCGGTCCAGGTCGGTCACGGTCTTGGCCGCGGCGATCACCTCGGCGGTCTCATCGGCGCCCAGCAGCTCGACGGCGCGAGTCAGCCAGCCGGCGTCGGTCACAAGGTCGACGACGGCCGCGGAGGCCGGTGGGATCCGGTCCGCCTCGGCGACCAGGTGTTCGGCGAGGTAGCGGACGGCATAGAAGTTCGCGTCCGTCCATCCGTTCGGAGTCGAGCGGTGCCGCGCGGCCAGCACTTCCGCGATTCGCCGGTGGCCTTCGGCGTACGACGGCTGGGCGTGGAAGTGCTCGACGAACGTCTGGTGGGCGAGCCGGTAGGTGCTCTGGCCGTGTTCTCCGTCGAGCATGACGTACGGCGCCGCCGCGACCAGCAGGTGGTCGAGATCGGACTCGCCGGGCCGGCGTTCTGTGAACGCGCCGGCGGCCGTGGCCCACATGTCGTCGGCCCGCGGTAAGCCCCGGCCACGAGCATGGGCGAGCGCCTCGAGCAGCGGGAGGAAGTCGCTGTCGGCAACGGTCAGCCGGCGGACCGCGATCGCGAACAGGCCGCGGTGGTCCTGCTCGAGCAGTTCGGCGAGTTCGGGCTGCGCCGCGGGGGCGAGCAGCTCCGGACGGGCGAGGATCTCGTGCACGGCCAGCCGGGCGTACAGGAAGTGCCGGTTGTGCACGCCGACGCTCCGGGCGGCTCCGGCCGCGATGCCCGCGTCGATCGGGAGCGATCTCAGCCGGTGCTCGACGTACTTCGTCACCGCCTCGGCATCGAGGTCGACCGTCACGGTCGCCGTCGGGTCGAGCGCGTCGAGCAGGTTGGTGTCCTCCGGCTCCGGGAGGTCCGGTCCCTCGTGCGTCGAACGGCGGGTGCCGACGACGATCCGGCAGCCGGGGACCTCGGCCAGTTGCCGCAGTACGCCGGCCGTCTCCAGCGGATCCTGGGCTTCGTCGAGCGCATCGACCATCACGGTCCGGCCCTCAGCCGCGGTACGCAACCCGTCGAGCGTTGCAGACTCCGCTTGCAGATCGGTCGCCAGCCGGTGCATCACGTCGGCGGTCGACAGACCGGTGAGCAGGACCGAGGCGTCGAACACGTTGTCGGGCGGCTGCTCCGCCGCGGCCAGCTGCTCGACCTGACCGGTGCGGATCAGCAGCTCGCGCAGCGAGGGGTTGGTGTGGACGACGAGGTTGCCCAGTACGGCGGACTTGCCCGAGCCGGCCGGCCCGGTGACGGCCAGCAGTCCGGAGCTGGTCGTGCGCAGCCATTCGGCGATCTCACGACGTTCCCGGCCACGCCCCTCGAAGTACCAGGTCGGCTCGCCGAGCTCCGTCCCCTGCGCCTTGGGCACGAAGAAGCTGCGCTGGTCGGCCGGCAGACCGGCGAGGAACGCCTTCAGCTCGACATAGACATCCTGCGGGGCGGTCACGCCTGCTCCGAGCAACCGCGGCGGCCGGGTCAGCGGCCGGGCCCGCGCGAGCCCGACCCGGATCGACTGGCCGAACGCCAGCCGGTTCTCCAGCCGGCCGACCAGGTCGTCCACCCGGATGACCTCGTC
Organism: Kribbella sp. NPDC020701; assembly: GCF_055562215.1. Classification (NCBI taxonomy): domain Bacteria; kingdom Bacillati; phylum Actinomycetota; class Actinomycetes; order Propionibacteriales; family Kribbellaceae; genus Kribbella; species Kribbella sp. NPDC020701. Next base: position 142,979 of record NZ_JBVHFT010000020.1, read on the forward strand.
GTTGTCGGCGTACGACTCGAGCGCCTCCCGGAGTGCCTTCGGCACCACCTTCAGGAAGCTCGAGCCGGTGCCGCCGCCGCCGAGCAGCGCGAAGCGACCGGCCGGATTCATCTTGGACAGGACCTCGCTCGCGAGCCGCTGGACGAAAACCTCGGCGCCGCAGGCCTCGATCACGACCAGCGTCCACGCCTCGGGGTCTTCGCTGCGGCCGGCCCACTCGTCGGCCAAGTGGTTCGCCAGTTCCTGCGCGTGGTGGCCGGTGCCCTTCTTGCGCTGCGCGCTGTTGAACGACGCCAGCCAGGCATCCTCGGTGTCCGACTCGCCGTGGCCGACCCAGACCAGGACCGAACTCCGCGGCCCGTCCCGATCGGCCCAGGCGCCCAGTTCGCGCTGCACCCAGGCCGCGTCGCGTTGGCCGTCGGTCCAGTGATGCACCACCCCGCCGTACGGCGTTAGCAGGTCGGCGATCGCCTGCGCATCGTCGTCGGCCGCGATCGGCGGGAACGGCCGCTGTACCTCGGTGCTGTAGGCAGCGATCGGAATGGGGTAGATGGTGAAGCCCGGCTCGGTCATTCGCCGGCCTCATCCAGCACGTAGTCCTCGGGTGCGACCGCCAGGACCTGTTCGGTGACGGCTGACGCACCACCGCCCTTCACCTCGATCCGGTAGACCCCTGGCTCTCCGAGTACCACCGATGCGGTCACCACACCCTCGCGACGCTGCAGCGGAGGCACAGCGACCTGCCAGCGGGTGAAGGCGTCGACGACCCGGCACGAGGTACCGGTCGCGTCCGCACCGGTCACCGTGATGGTGAGGGGCTCGGCCGCAGATACGACGTCGGGTACGTCGATCCCGATCTCCCCGGGTCCGAGCGGCGGACCGGCGGTGTCGTTGGTCAGTACGTCGCGCACATGCGAGATGGCCTCCTCAGTCGCGGCAACGGCGCCATGGGACTGCGGGAGTGTGCCGGGGGACAGGCCGAACCCGGCGGCGGACCGGCGGAACACAGTGCCGTCGCCGGCCAGATCCAGCCGCTCTTTGATCACGCCGGACTGGTCGGTGATGCACGTGTGCATAAGAGGCGTCGCTACGCCGTCGCGCACCGACAGGCTCTGCATCGTCGGCTGCTCGACGCCGATGAGCAGTCGCAAACTGCCGGCGTCCCCTGCCATCAGTCTCTTGTGCCGCTCGAAGGACTCGCTCGCGAGTTCCCGGTCGCCCTCGAGACCCGCGATGTCCGCGGGCTGAAGCCACCGTGCTGTCTCACCTTCGTCGACGCACCGGTAGAACGGCAGCAGGTCGTACAGCCCCGGCATGTGCTGGACCAGCTTGCGGAGTCGCTTGCGCGGAACCGGCACACCGCGTCCCGAACTCAGGATGTACGCCGCCTTCACGGCTCCGTAGTACGGCGTCCCGAGGGTGACCGTCGTACGTACGTCGGACGCCCCGCCGAGCACCTGTGTGAAGTACCGGGCGACCAGTCCGCCCATGGAGTGCGCGACCAGCATGACCTTGGCGTCCGCACTGCCCGCGGGGTGCGCACGCCACATGGACAGGTGCCGGTCGACCAGTCGGCCGAGTTCACTCGCGTTGTGTTCCACGGACAGGCGCCAGTCGTACGGGAACTCGCGCAGCGCGTCCGGATGTGCGAGCACCCGTCCGATGCCGGTCAGCAACTTCGTATACGGCTCGAAGCCCTTCAGTACAGGCGCGAACGCCGGGAATCGCAGCAGTCCGGTGGCCCGGATACGGTCGGTCCTGCCGGCCCGCTCGTCGTCTGTGACCGCCAAGCGTCTGAGCGCCGTACCCGTGGTCCATGCACTGACCCACCAACGCGCGTCGTCGAGACCCCACAGGACATCGCGCGACTCGACGTCGACGAGCGAACTCCCCATGATGCCCGGGATCACGATCACGGCATCCCGGGACACGGCCCCCACGACGTCCATCCGAACCCACCCCCAGCCTCAGTTTCGAACCGTGACCGGGGAATTACCAGGCCATGGGGGTGGCGGCTCAGCGACGGCGGAGGTCGGCGTGTTCGATCGCCGGGGGAGTGGCGTTGTAGTTGTCGGCCGGGTTCAGTTCGCTGCCGGGCGGGACGATCTCGTCGATCTGGTCGAGGATGTCGGCGGGCAGGTCGATCTCGGCGGCAGGCAGCAGGCTGTCGAGTTGCTCCTGGGTTCGCGGGCCGATCAGGACCGACGTCACCGCCGGGTGCGACCGGACGAACGCCGTGGCCAACTGCGGCAGCGTCATCCCGGCCTCACCGGCGAGCGCGGTGAGCTTCGCCACCGCCGCGGTCTTCGCCTGACCGGTCGGAGTCGACGGGTTGTAGCTGGACGGCCGGGTCGACGCTCGGTGTGACGACGCCAGGTTCGCCCGGCCGGACAGCCAACCACCGTTCAGCGGGCTGAACGTCAGTACGCCGAGGCCGTAACGCTGGACCACCGGGAAGACGGACGCCTCCGGCCGGCGGGTCAGGATCGAGTACATGCATTGCTCGGACAGGAACCGGTGCGTGCCACGACGCTCCGCTGTCCACTGCGCCTCGACGATGGTCTCCGCCGGGAACATCGACGAGCCGAACGCGCGGATCTTCCCGGCTTGGACCAGGTCGGACAGCGCGGACAACGTCTCGGCCGGATCCGTGTCGTGGTCCGGGCGATGCAGCTGGTACAGATCGAGGTGGTCGGTGCCGAGCCGGCGCAGGCTGTGCTCGACCGACCGGATGATCCACCGGCGGGAAGCGCCGCGCTGGTTCGGGTCGTCGCCCATCGGCAGGCCGAACTTGCTCGCCAGTACGACGTCGTCACGTCGCGTCCTGATCGCCGTACCGACGATCTCCTCGGACTCCCCGCCGGAGTAGACGTCGGCCGTGTCGATCAGGTTGATGCCCGCGTCGAGGGCGCGGTGGATGATCCGGACCGAGTCCTCGTGGTCCGGGTTGCCCATCGCGCCGAACATCATCGCGCCGAGGGCGACGTCGCTGACCGAGATACCGGTGGCGCCGAGAGTTCTGCGTTGCATGGTCATGGTGCCTTTCTCGCGATTGCTCTTACCTCTCGATCACAGCACCGCGGAGCCCTCGAGCGTGAGCGTGATCCTGGCGCCGGCTTGCGCGATCCTGCCGACTTGGTTCACTGGGGAAGTGGACCTCTTGGCCGAGCTCGGGACTCTCATCGCCCGGCACGCCGTCGGACAGCGCGGGCACAGCCGGCAGTTGATCGACGGGGTGCAGGTCAGCAGGGTCGACGAACCGACCGAGCCGAGCGCCGGAGTGGCCAGGCCGTCGGTCGCGATCGTTGCCTCGGGCGTCAAACGGACGCTGCTGAACGGTGTGGCCTACGAGTACCGCGCCGGGCAGTTCTTGGTGACCTCGGTGGACCTTCCGGTGATCGGCCAGGCGCTGAAGGCGAGCCGGGACGAGCCGTTCGCCGTGGTCAGCCTGCGGCTCGATCCGGTGGAGATCGCGCCACTGCTGCTGGAGACACCGGCCATGCCGGCGCAGTACGCCGGTCTCGTGGTCAGCGACGCGACACCCGATTTGCTGGATCCCGTCGTACGGCTGCTGCGGATCGTGGACCTGCCCGCGGATGTACGCGTGCTGGTGCCGGGGATCCGGCGGGAGATCCTGTGGCGGCTGCTCACTGGTGAACAGGGCGCACTGGTCCGGCAGATCGGACTCGCCGACGGCATGCTCGCCCACATCTCGCAAGCGATCCGCTGGATCCGCCGCCATCACAGCGAACCGATCCGGGTAGCTGACCTGGCCGATCTGGCCGGCATGAGTCCCTCGACCTTCCACCGCCACTTCCGTGCCGCGACCTCGATGACGCCGATCCAGTTCCAGAAGCAGATCCGCCTGCAGGAGGCCAGGGTCCTGCTGCGGACGCAGGCCAGCACCGCGGCCGAAGTCGGCTACCAGGTCGGCTACACCAGCCCCGCCCACTTCACCCGCGCCTACCACCAAGCCTTCGGCCGCACCCCCGCCGAAGACCGAACAACGCGAACCTGAAACAGCCACCTCTCCCAGGCCCAACCGCAAACAGCAACCACAGCGAATCTGGGGGTCCGGGGGGGTGAAGCCCCTCCGGGCGGGGTGTGGGGGTCGCACCCCCACAAAACACGACGGGCGATCCAACGCTCGCGCTTTCCGCGAGCAAGGATCGCCCAGATCGTCCGCGCCCCCGGCAGGATTCGAACCTGCGCACCCGCCTCCGGAGGGCGGTGCTCTATCCCCTGAGCTACGGGGGCTCAGGAACGTGCAGAACAGTAGCAGGAAGTTATGGCATTCCCCGAATCGGGTGGGTCACCGAGGAGGGTGCCCGGGGGACCCCTGAGCGGACCCTGGAAGGGCGGTGCGGCGGGATCGACTTTCGGTGACGCGGCGTCATAGTGGATGTAAGCCCGTCAAGGAAAGGAAATCGGTACCCATGGCTACCACTCTGGTCCGCCCGTCCAACGGTCGCTGGATCGGCGGTGTCTGTGCCGGACTGGCCCGCCGGTTCGGCATCTCGGCGAACACGATGCGCCTGATCTTCGTCGTCAGCTGCCTGCTGCCCGGTCCGCAGTTCCTCATCTACATCGTGCTCTGGGTGCTGATGCCCTCGGAGGGCTGACCCTCCGGCAGCCCGGCCGCGCCCGCATGGCAACCTGGCTCTCCATGAGAGCAGGCAGGTGGCGCCGGGCGGGCGTGACGGCAGCCGCCCTGCTCCTCATGAGCATCGTGACGGGCGGCTGCCAGGTAGGTCCCGCACCGCCCGCAGCGGCTGACCTCCGCACCGGCCCGCCACCGTGGGATGCACCCCGCGACGCGGTCTCGTACATCGACAAGGCCGGTTTCGAACGACTCCCGCTCGACTTTTCCGGCCCCTCGCCGTACACCGTGACGCTGAAAGTGACCGTCGACGGCAAGCCCGTCCAGGTCCCCGCCGGGGTCGGCATCGACCGCCTCCGCGCCGAGCAAGCCGCCATCCACACCCACACCGCCGACGGCCTGATCTACGTCGAGGCCAAAACCACCTCCGAACACCCCACCCTGGCCCAGTTCTTCACCCTCTGGGGCCTCAAGTACGACGCCGGCTGCCTGGCGGACGCCTGCAAGTCCCTCACGGTCACCGTCGACGGCACAGCGGCCCCTTGGGACACTCCGCTGACCCGCAACGCGCACATCACGGTGAGTGCCCGGCGCTGACCCCGTACCGGGCTGTGGATGCTGAGTCAAGGGATCGGGGCGCGGGCCATTAGGCTGAGGCGGTGACTCCGGAACAGCTCGCTGAGAAGATCCTGCAGGCCCTGGCCGCGCTCGCCGACGACGGCGCCATCACCGTCGAGGGCGGGCTGCCGCGCGAGCTGAAGGTCGAGCGCCCCAAGAACCCCGAGCACGGGGACTACGCCACGAACGTCGCGATGCAGCTCGGCAAGCGCGCCGGGATGAACCCGCGCCAGTTCGCGGAGCTGCTGGCCGCCAAGCTGCGGGGCGACGAAGCCATCACCGCGGTCGAGATCGCCGGCCCCGGCTTCATCAACCTGCGGGTCGCCGCGGACGCCCAGGGCAAGATCGCCCAGTCCATCCTGGACGCCGGAGTGAGCTACGGCACGAGTGACAGCCTGCACGGCCAGACGGTGAACCTGGAGTTCATCTCCGCCAACCCGACCGGCCCGCTGCACCTCGGCCACACCCGCTGGGCCGCCGTCGGCGACGCCCTCGCCCGGGTGCTCACCGCCGCCGGCGCGAAGGTCAGCCGCGAGTTCTACATCAACGACCGCGGCGCTCAGATGGACAAGTTCGGCGCCAGCCTGCAGGCCGCGGCGAACGGTCAGCCGGTCCCCGAGGACGGCTACCACGGCGAGTACATCCTCGACCTCGCCAAGCAGATCGTCGCGGAGGTCCCCGGCATCACCGACCTGCCGGAGTCCGAGCAGCTCGTCGCCTTCCGCGAGGCCGGGTACGAGCGTCAGCTCAAGGAGCAGCAGGGTCAGCTCGAGCACTTCCGCACGCACTTCGACGTGTGGTTCTCCGAGCGCAGCCTGCATGAGCAGGACGGTGTCGGCCACGCGATCGAGAAGCTCCGCGAGCAAGGTCATCTGTACGACGCCGACGACGCGTTGTGGATGCGGACCACGGACTTCACCGACGACAAGGACCGGGTCCTGATCCGCTCCAACGGCGAACCGACGTACTTCGCCTCCGACGCGGCGTACTACGTGAACAAGCGCGAGCGGGGTTTCGACCTCTGTATCTACCTGCTCGGCGCCGACCACCACGGCTACGTGAACCGGCTGAAGGCGATCGCAGCCTGCGCCGGCGACGACCCCGAGCAGAACATCCAGGTCCTGATCGGTCAGCTGGTGAAGATCCTCAAGGGCGGCGAGGAGATGCGGCTGTCCAAGCGAGCCGGCACCATCGTCACGCTGGCCGAGCTGGTCGAGGAGGGTGGCGTCGACCCGCTTCGGTACACGCTCTGCCGCTACCCGGCCGACTCCCCGCTGACGCTGGACATCGAGGAGATGACCCGCCAGGCGAGTGAGAACCCGGTCTACTACGTGCAGTACGCGCACGCCCGGCTCGCGTCGATCCTGCGGAACGCGGACGAGCTCGGCATCAAGCTGGACGAGTTCGACCCGGGCCTGCTCAACCACGAGCGCGAGGGCGACCTGCTCCGCGCGCTGGCCGAGTTCCCGCGGGTCGTCGCTACTGCCGCCGAGCTGCGCGAGCCGCACCGGATCGCCCGCTACCTCGAGGACACCGCGGCGACGTTCCACAAGTTCTACGACAGTTGCCGCGTGCTCCCGCGCGGCGACGAGGAGGTGGAGCCGGTGCACAAGGCTCGCCTGACCCTGGTCTCCGCGACCAGGACCGTGTTCGCCAACGGGCTGGACCTGCTCGGCGTCTCCGCTCCGGAGCGGATGTGAGGGCGCACGAGGCGGGCGCGCTGCACGCCGACATCGGCCACAAGGCACCGCCGTGGCTGCGCGCGCCGCGGGACCCCAACGACCTGGTCACCGCGCTCTGGTCGAACACCGCGAAGAAGAACGGTGAAGGCGCCCTCGAGGTCGGCGGCGTCGACCTGCGAGACCTGGTCGCCGAGCACGGCAGCCCGGCGTACGTGCTCGACGAGGACGACTTCCGTGCCCGGGCCCGCGCGTTCAAGCACGCGTTCAAGGACTTCGACGTCTACTACGCCGGCAAGGCCTTCCTGTGTACGACGATCGTCCGCTGGGTGATGGAAGAGGGCCTGAACCTCGACATCTGCAGCGGGGGAGAGCTGGCCGTCGCCTTGCGTGCCGGGGCCGACCCGAAGCGCCTGGGGTTCCACGGCAACAACAAGTCCGAGCAGGAGCTGGCCCGCGCACTCGACGCGGGTGTCGGCCGGATCATCGTCGACTCCCAGCACGAGATCACCCGGCTGATCCAGCTCGCCGGTGAGCGCAACACGGTGGCACCGGTGATGATCCGGGTCACCGCCGGCGTCGAGGCACACACCCACGAGTACATCGCGACCGCGCACGAGGACCAGAAGTTCGGCTTCTCGATCACCTCCGGCGCCGCCTTCGAAGCCGTTGCCCGAGTCAACGAAGCGCCGGAGCTGGAGCTGCTCGGACTGCACTCGCACATCGGGTCGCAGATCTTCGACTCGTCCGGGTTCGAGGTCGCCGCGAAGCGCGTGATCGCCTTGCACGCAAGGGTTTCCGAGGAGCTCGGCGTGGACATGCCGGAGCTCGACCTCGGCGGTGGCTTCGGGATCGCGTACACCACGCAGGACGACCCGTCCGACCCCGCACAGCTCGCCACCGAGATGGGCAAGATCGTCGAGCACGAGTGCCGTGCCTTCCAGGTCGAGGTCCCCAAGGTGTCGATCGAGCCCGGTCGCGCGATCGTCGGTCCGGCCGTGTGCACGGTCTATTCGGTCGGCACGGTCAAGGAGGTCGAGCTCGACGCCGGCGCCGCGCGGACCTACGTGTCGGTGGACGGCGGCATGAGCGACAACATCCGCGCCGCGCTCTACGACGCCGACTACTCCTGCACGCTCGCCAACCGGTACTCCGACACCGAGCCGACGCTGGCCCGGGTGGTCGGCAAACACTGCGAGGCCGGGGACATCGTCGTGAAGGACGAGTTCCTGCCGTCGGACGTGCAGCCCGGCGACCTGATCGCCGTCCCCGGGACCGGCGCGTACTGCCGGTCGATGGCGAGCAACTACAACCACGTGCCGCGGCCACCGGTGATCGCGGTCAAGGACGGTCGAACGCGGATCGTCGTACGCCGTGAGACCGAAGAGGACCTGCTGGCACTGGACATGGGAGTCGAGGAGTGAACGACAAACCCCTGAAGGTAGGCCTGCTCGGTTGTGGCGTGGTCGGCACCGAGGTGGTGCGGATCCTGACCGAGCAGGCTGACCATCTCGCCGCCCGCGTCGGAGCCCGGCTGGAGATCGCCGGCATCGCCGTACGCCGGGCCGGCCGCGAGCGGGACATCGCCGTCGACCCCTCGCTGGTCACGACCGACGCGCAGGCGCTCGTCTCCCGCGGTGACCTGGACCTGGTCATCGAGGTGATCGGTGGACTGGAGCCGGCCCGCAGTCTGATCCTGTCCGCGCTCGAGCACGGCGCGTCCGTCGTCACAGCGAACAAGGCCCTGCTGGCCGAGGACGGCCCGACGCTGTTCGCGGCCGCGGAGAAGTACGAGCGCGACCTCTACTTCGAGGCCGCCGTGGCCGGTGCGATCCCGATCCTGCGGCCGCTGCGCGAGTCGCTCGCCGGTGACGACGTGACCCGGGTGATGGGCATCGTCAACGGCACCACGAACTACATCCTCGACAAGATGGACAGCACCGGCGCCGGCTTCGACGAGGCACTCGAGGAGGCCCAGGCCCTCGGGTACGCCGAGGCCGACCCGACCGCGGACATCGAGGGGTTCGACGCGGCCGCGAAGGCGGCGCTGCTGGCGAGTTTGGCCTTCCACACCAGGGTTTCCATCGCCGACGTGCACCGCGAGGGCATCACCGAGGTGAGCGCGACCGACATCGCCTCGGCCCGCGAGATGGGCTGCGTGGTGAAGTCGCTGGCGATCTGCGAGCTGGACGAGGCGACCGATTCGGTCAGCGCCCGGGTGTATCCGGCGATGATCCCGGCCACGCATCCGTTGGCCAGCGTTCGGGACGCGTACAACGCCGTGTTCGTGGAAAGCAAAGCGGCCGGCCAGCTGATGTTCTATGGTCGTGGTGCCGGCGGCGCCCCGACGGCCAGTGCTGTCCTCGGGGATCTCGTGTCCGCCGCGCGCAACCGGCTCAAGGGAGTGCCGGGGGTCGGCGAGTCGTCGTACACCGAGCGAGCCGTGCGGCCGATGGGTGACGCGATGACCCGCTACCACGTATCGCTGGACGTGGCCGACAAGGCCGGTGTGCTGGCGGCGGTGGCCCACGCGTTCTCCGAGCACGACGTGTCGATCCAGACCGTCCGCCAGGAGGGCCGGGGCAGCGACGCGCAGCTGGTGGTGGTCACCCACACCGCGACCGACGCCGCGTTGTCCGCGACCGTGGAGACCCTGCGTGACATGGACATCGTTCGTGAAGTCAGCAGTGTGATGCGGGTGGAAGGCGAGTAGATCAATGGCTCACCAGTGGCAAGGCGTGATCGAGGAATACCGGGACCGACTGCCTGTTTCGGCGGATACCCCCGTGGTCACGCTCGGCGAGGGCGGGACGCCGCTGGTGGCCGCGCAGTGGCTCAGCGAGCAGACCGGGTGCGAAGTCTGGCTCAAGGTCGAGGGCAATAACCCGACCGGCTCGTTCAAGGACCGCGGGATGACGGTGGCGATCTCGCTCGCCGCGCAGGCCGGTGACAAGGCGGTCGTCTGCGCCTCGACCGGCAACACTTCGGCGTCGGCCGCGGCGTACGCCGTCCGCGCCGGACTGCTCCCGCTCGTGCTGATCCCGGCCGGCCGGATCGCGAAGGGCAAGCTCGCCCAGGCCGTCGTCCACGGCGCCAAGCTGGTCTCGATCGATGGTGGCTTCGACGACTGCCTGCGGATCGTGCGCGAGCTCGGCAAGCACTACCCGGTCGCGCTGGTGAACTCGGTCAACCCGGTTCGCCTGGAGGGCCAGAAGACCGCTGCGTTCGAGGTCTGCGACGCGCTCGGCGATGCGCCCGACCTGCACCTGCTCCCGGTTGGCAACGCGGGCAACATCGCGGCCTACTGGAAGGGCTATCAGGAGTACGCGAAGGACAAGCTCGCCTCGAAAACGCCGCAGATGTGGGGATTCCAGGCCGAAGGCGCGGCGCCGATCGTGCGTGGCGCGATCGTCGAGAAGCCGGACACGGCCGCGACTGCGATCCGGGTCGGGAACCCGGCGTCCTGGACGCTGGCCGAGGCCGCGCGGGACGAGTCCGGCGGCCGGATCGAGATGGTCACGGACGAACAGATCCTGACCGCACAGGGTGAGCTCGCCGCCCGCGAAGGCGTATTCGTGGAGCCGGCGTCGGCCGCCGGAGTGGCCGGGCTGCTGCACGCGAAGGCTCAGGGCTGGCTGCCGGGAGGCTCAACCGTCGTGATCACTGTCACAGGGCATGGTCTGAAGGACATCGACACGGCGCTCGATCACGCCCAGGTGAACGAGTCCCCGGTCACCCCGGCCGACACCGACGCGGTCGCCCGCGTCGCCGGCCTGGCCTGATGGGGCAGCAGGTGGAGACGAGCGACCGCCGCCCCTGCGACCAGGTGCGGGTCCGCGTCCCCGCCACCAGCGCCAACCTCGGCCCGGGTTTCGACGCGTTCGGCCTGGCGTTGACGCTGTACGACGAATTGATCGTGACCCCGGGTGGATCCGGGGTCCGGGTCGAGGTGGTCGGTCCCGGCGAGGGTGAGGTGCCGCTGGACGAGTCACACCTGGTGGTGCGGTCGATCCAGGCCGGCCTGACCGCTCTCGGTGCTGACGTACCGGGCTACTCGCTGTTGTGTGAGAACCGCGTTCCGCATGGGCGTGGACTCGGGTCGTCGTCGGCGGCGATCGTCGGTGGTCTCGCGGCGGCGTACGGGCTGGCCGGCGTACAGCTCGACCGCGATCGGATCGTCGAGCTCGCGACCGAGATCGAGGGGCATCCCGACAACGTCGCGGCGTGTGCGCTCGGTGGTTTCACGATCGCGTGGACCGATGGCGGCAGCGGCAAAGCGGTCCGGCTCGAACCGGCGCAGCCGCTGGTCGCGGTGGTTTACGTACCAGACAACCGGGTGCTGACGAAGCAGGCGCGCGGCTTGCTGCCGAACGCCGTACCGCATGCGGACGCGGCGGCGAACGCGGGTCGTGCCGCGCTGCTCGTCGCGGCCCTCACCGGGCGGCCGGAGCTGCTGATGACCGCCACCGAGGACCGGCTGCACCAGGACTATCGCGAGCCCGCGATGCCGGAGAGCCTTGCGCTTGTGCACAAGCTCCGGGGGAGTGGGCTGCCGGCGGTGGTCAGCGGCGCGGGTCCGACCGTGCTCGTCCTGGGCAGCCCAGCGGCGACCCGGCTGGCACCGCCGCCACCGGACGGCTGGACGCGGTACGAGCTGGCTATCGATCCAGTCGGCGTACAGGTCTGGTCCCTGGAAGCGGGGTAGGTCGTGCGCGGGCCGGGGAATGATCCGGAACTGACACGCGTTGTACCCCTCGAGTCAGCAGAACGACCCGTAGTGGTGCTAGTCTCGACTCACCCGATCCCCTCCAGGTGATCGGTGAACTCTCGTCACGATCCGGGCTGTGCTCCCGGCACCCTGTGTTGTGTGGCGACTCTCCTGTGGATTTGACCCTGCGCCGCCTGCGTTGGAGATGTCCGGGGGGACTCAGATCGAGCGAGAGCCTCTTGTCCCGCGTCGCCGTTTCGTCGGTCGTGGGTGATGAAATTGATCGATGTGCCCTCTGGGACATCGATGATCCGTGTGGGAAGGACCTCACGTGACAGAAACTGTTGAAGCCTCCAGCGGAGCCGGCACCACGTCGGCCCCGGGAACCGACGCTGCGGCCACCACCGCGACGCGTCGCCGGAAGGCCGGAGGCGGCCTCGAGGGCATGCTGCTCCCCGAGCTCAAGCAGCTCGCCGGGACGCTCGGCATCAAGGGCACCGGCGCACTGCGCAAGGGCCAGCTGATCGAGGCGATCAAGGCCGCTCAGGCCGGCGGCCCCGCGGGTGGTGCCCGCGCCAAGGCCACCCAGCCGACGCTGGACGAAGGTGCCACCGAGGCGCCCGCGGCCAAGGCCGCTCCGGCCAAGCGCGAGGGCGGCAGCCGCCGGACCCGTGCCGCGGCCCAGAGCGAGACCACCGCCGCGCAGAACGGCGCGGCACCCGAGGCCGCCGCTGCCGTCGAGGTGCCGGCCGCCTCCCAGAACGGGACCACAGCCGAGCACGGGACGACCGCCCAGAACGGGACCACCGCCGCCCAGAACGGCACCGCGACCGCCGAGCCGCAGCTCGAGCAGGGCGCGGACAACCGCGGCGACGATCGCAACCGCGACAGCCAGCGGGACGCTCGCGAGGGCAGCCAGAACCGCGACCGCAACCGCGACAGCCAGCGGGACCAGGGCCGCGAAGGTCAGGGCCGGGACGCCAATCGGGAAACCCGCGACGGCAGCCAGAACCGCGACCGCAACCGTGACAGTCAGCGGGACAACCAGCGGGACGGCCAGCGCGACAACCAGGGCCGCGACTCGCAGGGCCGCGACGGCAACCGTGACACTCGGGACACTCGGGACACTCGGGACACTCGGGACACCCGGGAGACCCGGGACAACCAGAACCGCGACGGCAACCGCGACAACCGCGGTGACAACCAGCGGAACCGGCAGGACCAGAACGACCGCGGTGAGGAAGGCGACGGCCGTCGCCGGCGCCGCCGGGGTCGCGACCGCGACCGCAACACCCGCGACGGCAGCCAGACCGGCCGCGACAGCAGCACCAGCCGGAACCGGGGCCGCGGCGAGCGGTTCGACCCGGAGCCGACGATCAGCGAGGACGATGTCCTCGTCCCGGCCGCCGGCATCCTCGACGTACTGGACAACTACGCGTTCGTCCGGACCAGCGGCTACCTGCCCGGGCCGAACGATGTGTACGTCGCCCTCTCGATGGTGAAGCGGTACGGCCTGCGCAAGGGCGACGCGATCACCGGTGCGGTCAAGCAGCCGCAGGAGGGTGAGCGTAAGGAGAAGTTCAACCCGCTGGTCCGGATCGACACCGTCAACGGTGCGGACCCGGAGATCGCCAAGCAGCGGCAGGACTTCAACAAGCTGACCCCGCTGTACGCGACCGAGCGGCTGCGGCTGGAGACCGACCCCGGCGTGCTCACCACCCGGATCGTCGACATCGTCAGCCCGATCGGCAAGGGCCAGCGCGGCCTGATCGTCTCGCCGCCGAAGGCCGGTAAGACGATGGTGCTGCAGGCGCTGGCGAACGCGATCACCACGAACAACCCCGAAGTGCACCTGATGGTCGTGCTGGTGGACGAGCGGCCTGAAGAGGTCACCGACATGCAGCGCACCGTCAAGGGCGAGGTCATCGCCTCGACGTTCGACCGCCCGGCCGACGACCACACCACGGTCGCGGAGCTGGCGATCGAGCGGGCCAAGCGGCTGGTCGAGCTCGGCCACGACGTGGTCGTCCTGCTCGACTCCATCACCCGGCTGGGCCGCGCGTACAACATCGCGGCGCCCGCCAGCGGCCGGATCCTGTCCGGTGGTGTCGACTCGTCGGCGCTGTACCCGCCGAAGCGGTTCTTCGGTGCGGCCCGCAACATCGAGGACGGCGGCTCGCTGACCATCCTGGCCACCGCGCTGATCGAGACCGGCTCGAAGATGGACGAGGTGATCTTCGAGGAGTTCAAGGGCACCGGCAACATGGAGCTGCGGCTGCGCCGCGAGTTCGCCGACCGGCGCATCTTCCCGGCCATCGACGTCGTCGCCTCCGGCACCCGCCGCGAGGAACTGCTGATGTCGAAGGACGAGACCGGCGTGGTCTGGAAGCTCCGCCGGGTGCTGAGCGCCCTCGACGGCCAGGCGGCGCTGGAGCTGCTGATCGGCAAGCTCAAGGAGAGCAAGTCGAACATCGAGTTCCTGCTGCAGGTCAACAAGACCACCCCGTCGGCCGGCGGCCGCTCCACCGACGACGGCAACTGAGAAGCACTCGATTACCAGTTTGCCGCCGTCCGGTGGCAAACTGATTGGTCGGTTCCGGTTCACGCTCGCGCCCGCGGGCGACCCGGGGCACCTGAACCTAGGAGATCCCTTTGAAGAGCGACATCCACCCGACGTACGTCGACACCACGGTGACCTGCACCTGTGGCGCCACGTTCCAGACGCGCTCCACCGCGGAGAACGGCGTGATCCACGCCGACGTCTGCTCGCAGTGCCACCCCTTCTACACCGGTAAGCAGAAGATTCTCGACACCGGTGGCCGGGTGGCCCGCTTCGAGAAGCGGTACGCCAAGAAGTAGCGACCTCACCGCGGGGGGGTGGGGGGGGGGGGGGCGGAGGGGGGGGGGGGGGGGGGGGGGGGGGGGGGGGGGGGGGGGGGGGGGGGGGGGGGA
>NZ_JBVHFT010000021.1:0-137798 GCF_055562215.1 Kribbella sp. NPDC020701
TGGTCCTTCGCAAGCCCAATTTTCCCTTACAGACAAGGCACTCTCGCCTTTTCACCTCACGTGTTGTCCAAATTCCCGTGAAACGCCGAGGCTAGCGCAGAAGACACGCGTCTCACGGGCGGGCATCGACCGCTTGCGTGACGAGCTGCGAGGGAGCATCCAGTCGTACGCGACAACTGCATCCTTTCGGGCATCGAACACGCTCCCCGAAGTCGACGCTCGGCTCGCACTGAAAAAGGAAGAGATCGCGGCTGCCGAGGCCGCACTCCGATCCGCGGAGGCCGCACTTGCCGCGATCGACTTGTCCAGTCAGAACCATGGCAATCTCGCCGGCCTGAAACAGCGCGCCGAGGAGCTCGAGACCGCGCGCATCGAGCTCGCCGACAAACTGACAGCCAACGAACGACGCCAAGCTCAGGCACGTCAGTCGCTCGCCGAGATGGAAGCGCTTCTTCGCCGAGCTGAGGATCTGGAGACTGATGCGGAGGCCCTCGCCGCTCAGGCAGTGCCCTTCCTGGGTGGCGAGGACCCTACTCCGTTTGTGTCGGTGGCCGTCAACCGTCTTCGCTACAACAACTGGAGTTCGGACATCAGGACCCAGCTTGCCGAATCGCATACCGAGCACGCCGCTTTGATCTCGGAGATCGCGACGCTGGACGATGCCCGCCGCCAGAACACAGAAGCTCTGGCAGCGTCCGACAGTGCGCGTGAACGTGCCCGCCAGCACGTTCTCCAGTCGCGGGAACGCCACGCGGCTCTGGTCGGAGATGAGAAGGATGCTGAGTCCCTGAGCGGGCTGCTTGCACTACGCGCGCGGATCCTCGAGGTCCCCGCAGCGATGGACCTGCTGCGTCAGCAGATCCTCGAACGCGCCGGGCATATACACGCCGCGCTCAGCACCCAACTCGAGGCCGTGGAGAGTCTCTACGCACCGGCATCCGCGTTCATCGCACAGTCCGCAGTTCTCAAGAATGCCGGACTCGAGTTCGATGCCGACCTTCGAATACTGCCCAGCTGGCACAGCGTCCCGATCGCTCTTGACGGTCGACGGAACGGTGAGTTCCCCGATTGGCTCGCGGAGCTGCCCCAGAGGACAGAAGACACCAGCTGGGAACAACTCTCAACACATCTCGAGAAAGCGATCCTCCGGATGGAGCACGAACGCGGAGAGGCCGAAGGCACGTATAGAGATCCCGGAACTGCCCTCCGCAACACTACAACTCTCGAAGAGTTCATGATGAAGATGCTCGACCTCTCGTGGCTGGAGGTACGCTTCGGACTGACCGGTGACGGCCTGCCGCTGACGCAACTGTCTCCGGGACAACGGGGCCTCGTCCTGGCCTTGTTCTACCTGGTCGTCGATCGCCGCACCACTCCGCTGCTCCTCGACCAGCCCGAGGAGAACCTCGACAACGAGACCATCGCGTCGAAGCTGGTACCGGCGATCCACGAGGCAGCAGGACGGCGCCAGACCATCGTGGTAACCCACAACGCGAACCTCGCCGTCGTCGGAGATGCGGATCAGATCATCCACTGCAGATTCCAGAACCAGCGGTTCACGGTGAGTAGCGGAAGCATTGCCGAGCTGGACGTGGCCAAATTCGCATTGAACGTGCTGGAAGGAACGAAACTCGCCTTCGACAATCGACGGCACAAGTACGAGGCGTTTCCACAGCTGAGTTGACTGATGTCCGGGGCCGGCAGCGGCCGTCCATCCCAGAGCGCTCACAGCGAGCCGACCGACGATTGAGCACGGCCGTCTCACAGCGAGCCGAAAACAGATGTGTCGCTCAGCGCATCTTGACAGGCACAATTCGATGCACGCAGTGTCTGGGGCGACGCCACTCGCCGACTCACCTCGCTCAGATGGAAGGGGGGAGGCGGATGCACGACACTTGAGCACATGGGTTCTCTCGACTATGAGCTCCAATCTCTCGGCTGGAGCGCATTCCAGGATCTCTGCGCAGTGATCCTGCAGCAGGTGCTGGGCCAGACGTTCCACACCTTTGCCGATACGAATGACGCTGGTCGCGATGGTGCGTTCTACGGCGAGTGGACCGGTCCGGCGGCCTCACCGGCCGATGAGTTCCCGACGACCGCCGGCCGAGCAACGGTTGTCCAGTGTAAGTTCAGCACGCAAGGCTCCAGCACGCTCACACCATCGATGCTGGCTGACGAGATAAGCAAGCTAGAACGGCTGCGGCAGCAGGGCTTGTGCGATCGGTACATCGTGATGACCAACCTCCGAGTTTCAGCGCGCACCGAGGAATGGCTGAAACGGCAGGCGTCGAAGGTCGGCGTCGAGAGCGCAATGATGCTGGACGGTAGACGGATCTGCCAGCAGATCTCTACTCGCGGAGACTTGCGTCGATACGTCCCGCGAGTCTATGGCCTGGGAGATCTCGGCAAGATCCTCGATGACCGCCGGCTGCAACAGGCCAGGGCGTTGCTCACGCGGCTCAGAGAAGACCTCGCCACCTTCGTGCCGACAGACGCCTATCGGAGAGCCGCAGATGCGATCGCCGATCACGGATTCGTTCTGCTCCTTGGTGAGCCTGCGTGCGGCAAGTCGACGATAGCTGCCACGCTGGCGATCGCGGCGCTGGACACCTGGGGATCAGGCGTCCGACGGGTCGACTCCGCGGAGGAGCTGCTCGCAGTCTGGGATCCCAACGAGCCGGACCAGCTGTTTTGGGTCGATGACGCTTTCGGGAGCATCCGTCATGATGCGCAGCTCACCGATGGTTGGACCAGGCGGATGGATCAGGTCATGACCGCAGTCGGACAGGGTGCCCGCATCATCTTGACCAGTCGCGACTACATCTACCGTGATGCGCGGGACCATCTGAAGGAGTACGCCTTTCCTCGGCTCCGGGAACAACAAGTTGTGGTCGATGTCACCCACCTCACCGGGCAGGAAAAACGACACATCCTGTACAACCATCTCAAGGCAGGGGACCAACCCCGCGAGGTGCTGGAACGATGGAAGCCACATCTCGGCGCAGCGGCAGCGGTCGATCGACTCCAGCCCGAGGTAGCGCGGCGCCTCAGCCTGCGAGCATTTATCACCTCGGCCAGCCTGCAGACGCGTGATCATCTCGTGGCGTACTTCGCCAAGCCTGTCGCATTCCTCGCCGATGTCCTGCGCCAACTTGAACCGGCCGATCGAGCCGCCCTCGCCTGTGTCTACCTAGCTGGTGACGAGCTCGCGGCCCCAGTGCAGTTCACGCCCGCGTTCACCGATGCCGTGTCACGCCTCGGTGCAACCGAATCAGATGTGCTGCGTGCCTTTTCGACCGCCGAGGGCACCTTCCTTCTGCTGACCGAGAACACGCACGGTGATCCCGTGTGGCGTTTCCGGCACCCAACCATCCGTGAAGGCTTTGCGTCCGTTGTCGCCGAGGACGTCAACACCATTACGATCTTCCTCGACGGCCTCAACGAGGATGAACTGGCTCAGCAGATCGATTGCGGAGGGACCAACTCGTTCGGAACACTCGTCCGAGTACCGGCGAGCCTGTACGACCGTGTCGTTCCGCGCATAGGCGTGCCCCTCAGACCGGAGACACGTTGGCAGAGCCGTGTGGGTTGGTTTCTCGAACGTCGGACTTCACCGGAGTTTCTCAAGTCATGGGCTGCCTTTCACGCAAGCGCCCTGCCACGTCTACTCGACTTCGGCATGTCCACCGGCGCCTTCTGGCAACCATCAGTTCTTGGTCGCCTACACGCAGCTGGTGCGTTGGCTGACGACCTCCGCCGAGGCGCTGTCGCGAAACTCAGCGAGTATGCTCTTGATTTCGACGCCGGCTGGCTGGACGAGCCTGTGATCCGACTCTTTGAGCCAGCAGAGCGATCCGGACTCCTTGATCAGATTCGCCTTGAGGTACTGCCCGAACTCGAAGACCGCATCGATCGGTCCGCGGATGGGTACGCCCGCGATGTGACACCTGCGGACCGCTACCGCGAAGCACGAGATGCGGTCGAAACGTACCTCGAGGCCTTTCGAGACGCGCCCGACCTGACTGCCCAACTGGAGGAGGCGCGCGGATACATCGACCGGCGCATAGGCGACGTGGACGACTACGAACCATCTCCGGCGCGCCGCTTGGCGGGAGACAGCCCGATTGGCGCGGCCCGCCATGGCTCGCGCGATGAGTTCGACGACATCGCGGACGGAAGGTAGCCCTGACAGAGCGACGGTGAGCGAGCTCTGACGCTCCGTCAAGAGCGCGGCGCTGCTTGCTCGGAGATCACCGCCATCTGAGAGGGCGTCGAGCGGCGCCGGCATCTTGCATGGGGCGGTCAGCAGCATCCTCCGACCTGCTAGTTCTGGTCTCGAACGGACGCGGCTCGCCGGTGGCGCGCCGCGAACCTCTGAGACGCACCTCTTTACGCACCTCAATCAGCGCGAGAGGATGGTGAGCGATGAGAATCGATGTGCACGACAACAGCCCCGAATCCCTTGCCAGTAAGAGCTTTCGCGCATCATCGGCAAACGGTGATCATCGTCAGCTGGAATTCAGCGGGTTCGGGGTTCGAGTCCCTGGCGGCGCACAAAAGCCCAGGTCACAGCGTTGGCCTGGGTTTCGTCATGCCTCCAGCGCATCGTTTACGCATCTCTTTCCCCTGGCGCCAGCGTCGAGCCACTCCGTCGACGCTCGTCACGGCCCGTGCCCTGAGCATTCTCAGGGCCTTCATGTGACCGTGATTGTGCGTCACATCACACGGGTTCGCATCGTTGCCGACTTCTCGGAATCTCGGCCGTGCCAGGCGTTGAGCAGCCAACCATCACACCGGTTGGAGGCGTGAGATGTCGAGGCCGCCACTGCCCATCGGAACCTGGGGCGAGATCAGTACGTGGGTCGTGCAGACCGACGACAAAGGCAAGCCCGTCAAGCACTAGTCGCAGGCACGGTTTCGTGACCACGACGGTCGTGTGCGACTGGTATCCGCATACGGGAAGACGAAGACCGCCTCCGAGCGCGCCATCCTCACGAAGCTCCAGGACCGCGCCAAGACCAACCAGTCTGGCGATCTGACCGCCATGCACAAGATCAATCACCTTCTCGACCTCTGGGAGCGGAGATTCGAGGGATTGGTCGCGGACGGAACACGGCCGAACGGTCGGCACAGGCCTGCTGCGCTTCCGCGGCGTGACCCAGGCGCTCGATGCCGCCGGCCTGGACTTCGACCGCCAACTGCTGCATGGGGTCGCCAAGTACGACCAGGAGTGCGGCCGCCGGGCCATGCTGACACTGCTCGAGCGGGAAGAGCGGCCCGACGCCGTTGTCTGCTTCAACGACCTGATGGCCCTCGGCGCGATCCGGGCCTGTTACGAGGCGGGCGTGTCGGTCCCGGACGAGATCGCGATCGCCGGGTTCGACGGGATCAAGCAGGGCCGGTTCAGTACGCCGTCGCTGACTACGATCACTCCGGATGTGGAGGCGCTGATCCGCAGCGCGGTCGGCATCCTGATCGACGGCTCCGCCGACCGGGGGACTCATGTCGACGTCCCGTGGTCACTGACGATCCGGGAGAGCACGGCCGGCCCGACCTGATCGCAGCCGCGCGGATGTACCCATTCACGGCCCGTCGTCCCGATCGCCATACTTGCGGGGCTTGGTCGTACAAGCGATCTGCCGCGCTGGCCCAGTATGTGAGGCCGCCGCTACCTCGGACTCGACGTCCTCGCCACCAGTTTCGTGAATGAGTACCACTGGTGCGATTTCAGGGGTGATCCGAGCCGGTTGATGGAGCGCTATTACGACGCGCACCTGTATGTGGCCAATTGGGGCACCCACCGGGTGATGTTCCGCCTGCCCTGTGATCTGCTCGATCTCGAAGTTGTCGAGAACTACTGCGTCACCTATCAGGCGAATGCCTGGATCGCGGGCGACTTCATCGTGCTCGACTTCACCAGCGACGAAGGCGGTGAGTTCGACTACGACGCCGAGGCCTTGCCGTCCGCGCTGGTCGGAGTTCGTGCCGAACTCGCCGCCGGCGATCTTGGCCCGCTCTACCTCGCTTGGCTGGCCGCCTACGGCGCCTGGGAACGCGACGAAAACGTCTTCGACCGCGACGCCGACGACGATCTCGAACCATCGGTTCCGCCCAGATTGGGTGCGCTGAGTGCGGCGCAGCGTGCGCTGGCCGACTTCTTGCGCCTCGATGACGACCTGCTCGCGATCGCGGCTCAGGCTTCTCCACCGGTGGAGGAGACCGCTGACGATGACCTCGCCGCGTGGGTGGCTCGCCTGCCGGTTGCCACGAAGAACCGGCTCCTGGCGCGGGTCGTGCGGGGTGAAGCCGCGCGGGTGCGGATGGAGCTGCTGCGCCGTTTCCGCGGCGACACCGTCCCGACCATCCCCGTCCCAGCCCGCCGGACCGTGGCCGACCTGCTCGACAACGCGGCGCGCCGGCGAGCCGACCACGACCGTCGGCTGGCCGCCCAGCGCCGAGGACGGGGCACGCCGGGAACAGGCGCGCCTTGAGGCCCGCGAACGACGACTCGACGAACTGGCCGACGAGGAAGACGCTGCATGGTCGCGCGTCGAGCAATGATCGCCACCCGGAAACCGGCCGAGTACGACGCCGCCGTCACGCTGCTCACCGATCTGCAAGCGCTGGCCGAACGCGAGGACCGCCACGACACGTTCACCGTCCGCACCATCGCGCTGCGGCAAACGCATGCACGCAAACCCAGCCTCATCGAGCGCCTCAACCGCGCCGCCCTCTGACCATCGCCTCTACGGTGGATTCCGTGGAAGACGATCTCCAGTCAGCGAAGGCAGCGGGCCTTGCGGAAGAACTCGCCGAGCTCCGCGCCTTGACAACGCAGTTGCGTACGGAGAACGCGCGGTTGTTGCGCCTGCTAGAGCTGACACCGAAACAAGCTGAGCAGCCCGGCCCGGTGCAGACCGGCTTCTTCGAAGCAGACCCCGGCCCGGTCGACCGGCGATCCACCCCGGAAGTCAAGGTCGACTTCTTCGCGGCTTTGTTCGCCGCGCGCAGGGACATCTACGCCACGCGGTGGGAGAACGCGCGTACTGGCAAAGCGGGTTGGCTGCCGGCAGTGCGGGGCGAGTGGCGCAAGGCGTCCGGCACAAGGACCGCGACTACCTGCCGCTGACCACGGACGTATTGCGCGCCCATCTGACCGGTGACGTGCATGTCGGACTGTATCCACTGCTGGACGGCGACCTGTGCTGGTGGCTGGCGGCCGACTTCGACGGACCGATGGCGATGTTGGACGCGCTGGCCTACCTGACGGCTGCCAGGACGTGGTCGGTGCCGGCGGCGTTAGAGGTGTCACGTTCGGGAGTCGGTGCGCACGCGTGGGTGTTCTTCGCGACCCCTGTGCCTGCGGAGATGGCTCGTCGACTCGGCACAGCCCTGTTGCGAGAGGCGATGGCGGTGCGTGGTCGCATGGACCTGGCCAGCTATGACCGGCTCTTCCCGTCACAGGACGTGCTGCCCTCGGGCGGCGTCGGAAATCTGATCGCCGCACCCTTGCAGGGCAAGGCCCGCCCGTCCGGGGCGACGGTGTTCCTCGATCTGGCGACGATGGAACCGCACGATGACCAGTGGGCGTATCTGTCCTCGATCGGCCGATTGAGCCCGGCTGAGGTCAGCCGGGTCGCACGCCCCTCCGGCGGACTCACCGTCGGCGCGAGCACCAACAAGCTCAGCGTCGCGGTCTCGACCCGGATCCGTGCAACCGCACCGCCTGTCGTGCGCGCACAGCTCAGCTCAGGAGTCCGACTGGAAGCGGGCGACCTGACGCCGGCGTTGCACGCGACGCTCAAGCACGCGGCGTCGATGACGAACCCGCTGTTCTACGAGCGCCAGCGACTCCGAATGTCCACCTGGGACACGTCGAGATTCCTGCGCAGCTACGACGAAACCCTCGACGGCGGACTCGTCCTGCCGCGCGGGCTGCAAGACACGATTACGTCGCTGGTCGAGGAAGCAGGAAGCCGCCTCGAGATAACCGACGAACGGCGGGCTGGCGAGGCGAGGGACTTCACCTTCACTGCCACGCTGACACGCGAGCAACAGGACGCCGTAAACGATCTGCGTGACCATGACCTCGGCGTGCTGGTTGCGCCGCCAGGCGCGGGCAAAACCGTGATCGCCTGCGCGATGATCGCCATCCACGCGACCTCCACACTCGTACTCGTCGACCGTAAGGCACTGGCCGATCAGTGGCGGACCCGCATCAGCGACCTGCTGGGTGTCAAAGCCGGCCAACTCGGCGGCGGTCGCCGTAAGACCCGTGGGGTGGTCGATGTCGCAATGCTGCAAACCCTGGCCCGCAAGACCGACATCGAGCAGTTGACCAGCGGCTATGGGCTCGTCGTCGTGGACGAGTGCCACCACATTCCCGCCGCGGCGTTCGAGCAGGCCGTCAAACAGATCCCTACCCGCCGCTGGCTCGGCCTCACAGCGACCCCGTACCGCCGCGACAAGCTCGACGACCTGATCGCACTGCAACTCGGCCCGGTTCGCCACACGATTGTCCAACCCATGCCACCACGCAAGGACAGCGCGCCCCAACTCGCCTCGAAGTCCCAGCAGAACGCCCAACGCAGCGGCTTCGACCTCCTCTACACCCGAGCCGTCCTCGTGAAGCACCTCGCCACCTCCTGACCAGCCTCGAGGCGATCCGCCCCAAACCCGACGATCACGACCTCCGCAGGTCGTTGCCAGCAGGTCGACCACCGTTCGTTTGTAGGTGCGATTGGCCTTCAGCGCCGGCCGCCGGCGAGGGCGAGCGCGGCGGGCAGCCTGCGTAACCGCAGCATCGCGACCGTCCCGAGCAATGGCCCGATGGCCAGCGGCAAGAGCGCGTAACGCCAGCCGACGACATCGACGGCGACCGGGACGAGCCGGATGCTGACGATGGTGAGCGTGAACCCGAGCGCGAGCTGCAGAGCGAGCACCGACCCCGCGTAACGCGGCTCGGCCAGTTCGGTTGCCGCGGCCGAGAACTGCGCGGAGTCGGCGATCACAGCGGCGCCCCAGACGAGCATCGTCGCCACGAGTATGGGCAGCGCGGCTCCGTAGATCAGTGGGCTGACCAGGCAGCAGGCCGCGCTGAGCAGCATCGCCGCGCTGGTGATCGCGGTGCGTCCCAGCCAGTCGGCCAACCGTCCGGCCACAACGGCTCCGAGAAGGCCGGCCACCCCGATCGCCAGGAACGTCACGGTACCTGTCTCGAGCGAGCCAGGGTTCGAATGCACCTGCGCCGCGACGAAGAACGCCGACAACCAGCTCCACAGCGCGTACAGCTCCCACATGTGACCGAGGTAACCCATCGTGGCCAACCGCAGCGGCCGCTCGCGGGCCAGCGCCCGGGCCGCAGCGCCGACGTCGAGCGGAGGCGCGGGAACCGCCGCCGGTCCCGGGCGAACCGTCCAGACCGACACGGCGGCCAGGACGGCGAGGCCGGAGGTGACCCCGATCGTCGCTTGCCAGGGAACGTGGCCGAGACCGCGCACCAGGTGTGGCGTCCCCGAGCCGAGGGTCAGCGCGCCTACGACCACGCCGGTCGCCACGCCTCGTCCGCGCTCGAAGTGCGTGGCGACAAGCCGCACCGACGGGGCGTAGACGCCGGCGAGCGCGACGCCGACCAGGAAGCGGATCGGCAAAGCGAGCGCGAGGCCGTGAGCCAGCAGCAGCCCTACGTTCGACACGCCGGCCCCGACCGCAGATCCGGCGATCAGCCGGCGCGCCTGCAGCCGGTCGGGCAGGTTGAGCACCGCCGCACCCACACTGCCGGTCACGAAGCCGACCTGAACGACGATGACCAGCCACGCGGCGCCGGTTGACGTCAAGTGCCAGTCGTCCTCGAGAGCCGGCACGATCGCCGTCGCGCTGAACCAGGACGCGTTGGCCAGCACGGCGGAGAGTGCCACGAGGACGAGAGCGCGGCGCCGCTCATGGTTGGCCACGTCAGCCCTCGTGCGTCTTGATGTAGCGGAGGAATCCGACAACGTCGTCCGCGACCAGCCGTCCGATCGCCTCGCTGGAATACACCGCCGTGATCACCTCGCCCTGTGGATCGAGGACGAAGCCGGACGACTGCAGGTAACTTCGATCGGCGCTGACATACGCACCGGTTGCCTCCGACACCTTGTCCACGTCGGCGCTGTGTACGACGGGGAACCTCAGCTTGTGCTTCTCGACGAGATTGGCGCTGGTCGCCTCGTCGTCGACGGAGAGCGCGACAACCTTGGCGTCCAGCTCGGCGAGGGTCTCCGACGCGCGAGAGAACGCGGCGAGCTGGGCGTTGCAGTACGGGCACCATGATCCGCGGTAGATCAAGACGATGCCGAACCAGCCGGCGAGATCATCCGGGAGGCCGATTGAGCCGCCACCCACCGCGGGAAGCGACAGGGACGGGAACTGCTCTCCGTTGTGCAGACGAGACACGGGATTCCTCTCTGAACTCCAATGAAGTGGACTAACTGGTCCACCATGACTGGATCGAATTGGACTATCAAGTCCAGTCGGGATTACGATTCGAGAATGCCGACGAAGCACCGCGCCGATACCCCACGCCTCACCGCACGCGGCGCCGTGACACGGGCGCGGATCGTCGCCGGCGCGGCGGAACTCGTCTACGAGCGCGGCGTTGCCGGCACCAGCCTCGACGACATCATGGCGGCCACCGGCACGAGCAAGTCGCAGCTCTACCACTACTTCGCCGACAAGGACGCGCTCGTGCTGGAGGTGATCCGCAGCCAGCTCGCCAAGGTCATCGCCGGGCAGGAGACGCAGTTGCGCGAAGTGTGGTCGTGGGATGGCCTGCAGCGTTGGCGCGATCACGTCGTCGAGGCCACCCGTGCCACAGGTGGCGTTGGCGGCTGCCCGCTCGGCTCGCTATCGAGCGAGCTTGCCGACCGATCGGAGCCAGCTCGTCGCGTGCTGGCCGAATGCTTCGCCGAGTGGGAGGGGTACCTGTTCGACGGGTTCACCGCGATGCGCGCCGACGGTGAGCTGTCCGCGGACGCCGACCCGCAACTGCTCGCGACGGCGGTGATGGCAGCGCTCCAGGGTGGGATACTACTGTCCCAGGCCACTCACGGGGTCCAGCCGCTCGAGCTGGCCCTGGATATGGCACTGGATCACGTCAGCAGATGTCGACCCGCGAACCACTGAGCCGCCCACCAGCGCCGGCCGGGATCAGCTCAGCCGGCCAGCATCTGCTCGAGCTGGATCGGATCGCCGAGGTACACCTTCCCGGCGCCCTCCGAAGCGTCATCCGGCCAGACCACGGTGTCGCCGGCTGCGATCCCGGCAACGATTCTGCGTGCGACCTCCTCGGGGGCGGCCTTGTCGGCAGCGACACCTGCCAGCATGTCCGTGTCGATTCCGCCCGGGTACGCTCCGGCAACCGTGATACCGCGATTGCGAACCTCGGCGCGCAGGGCCTGGGTGAATGAGTGCGCGGCGGCCTTCGACGCCGAGTACCCGGCCATCGGTCCTACCGGAGCCAGGGCGATCAGCGTCAGCACGTTGGCGATCACAGCCGGGCCGTTCGACTCCAGTACAGGGACGAACGCCCGGCTGACACGGACGGTGCCGAGGTAGTTGGTGTGCATGTCACGCTCGAAGAGGTCGATATCGCCTTCCAACGGACCGCCGAATCCGAGAACCCCGGCGTTGTTGATGAGCAGGTTGACATCGGACGCAGCCGACGCGGCCGCGTCGACGCTGGCCTGGTCGGTCACGTCCAGGGCGAGGGTGCGTACCCGCGGATCGCCCGCGACGGCCGGGTCGATGGTCTGCGGACTCCGCGCAGTGGCGTACACCTTCGTGGCTCCGCCGGCCAGTAACTCGGCTACGAAGCGGGCCCCCAAGCCTCGATTGGCCCCGGTGACCAGAGCTGTGCTTTCGGCGATTTTCACAATGATCTCTCCTTCGAGCAGGTGAACGAGTAGACCGTATTACTCCCTACGTATGCAGATCGATGCTTGATACTCGCAATATTTTGTTCATCCGTCTCATCACAGAGCGATTCGCGCACGAAACGGATAGCGTCGAAGGTATGGACCTGCTGGCTGAGGTGCTGGCTGTCGCCGGCGTACGGGGCACTGTGGCGGCGTCGGTACACGCCGGCGAACCGTGGGGGCTCGAACTCGATCGCGTACCTGGTGCCGCCTTCCACGCGATCACCGCCGGTACTGCGTGGCTCCGGTTGCCCGGCCGGCCCGACGTGCGACTCATGCCAGGCGACGTTGTGTTGCTGCCGACCGGAACGCCGCATGCACTGTCCAGCGAACAGGACGTCGTTCTCGAGCTGTTCGACCATCTGGCGGCGGAACAGGCGCTCGCAGAGGGCGGTGTGTTGCAGGTCGGAAGCCGGGCGGGGCGCACCCGGATTCTGTGTGCCTCTTACCGACATGACCCTGCCGTTGCGACGCCGCTGCTCACGTTGCTGCCAGACCTCGTGCACGTCCCCGCCGGGACGGGCGGCAGCGCGCTCGACGACACCCTACGGCTGCTCGGCAACGAACTCACTCGCCGTCAACTGGGCGCGGCGACCGTGCTCGACCGACTCGTCGACGTCCTGCTGATCCACCTCCTTCGCGCCTGGATCGACACGGAGTCGGTCCGATCCTCCGTGTCGTGGTTTCGGGCGCTCGGCGATCCCGTCATCGCGGCCGCGCTCTCAGCGCTCCACAGCGACCCTGCACGTCCGTGGACCATCGACTCGCTTGCGGACGAGGTCGCGGTCTCCCGGGCAACACTGGCCAGACGCTTCCCAGCGCTCGTTGGTGACACGCCATCGGCCTATCTCACACGCTGGAGAATGGATCTCGCCGCCCGCAGACTTCGTGACACCGACGACCCGATCGAGCAGGTCGCGAAATCCGTCGGTTACACCTCGGAGTACGCGTTCTCGCGTGCGTTCTCCCGTGCTCGAGCCCAGCCCCCGGGTCGCTATCGAGTTGGATCTCGTGCCGCCGACCGCCGCCCGGGTTCGGACGAACCGCGACAAGCCGGGCCTTCCCGGTAGTGCGCTTCGCTGCCAGCCCGGTCCGGGTGCGGCCACGGAGACGAGCAAGACTGTCCCCACCTGGCGACAGCCCGCTAGCTTGCGGGGCCAGGGCACCACGACACGGAAGTCGATCTCGACTCCCGCGGGATCCGACAGCAGCAGGCGCATGAGTTGCCCTGGGCAACAGCCAGGGCTCCGTGGGCCATGGTGCACCCAGCCCACGAGTCGTACGCATGCACCTTCCACGGAGAACACGATCGGTGTGACGCCGGGCCGTCGTGCCACCTCTCGATGCTTGTTGGACGGCGGGCTAAGAGGTCGAGAGTACGTTCCTGGTCGCCTGCTCGATCGATGTGAGTGTGCGCTGGATGTCGTCCTCGGAGGTGCTCCAGCCGGCGACTGAGAGCCTGATAGCGCTTCGTCCCCGCCAGGTGGTCTGCCCGAACCAGCACTCGCCGGATTCCTGCGCAGCTTGCGCGATCCTGGTGTGGTCGTCAACCGTTCCGATGCGCGCGACGACCTGGTTCAGTACGACGTCGTTCAGAACCTCATAACCAAGTGCCCGGAGGCCCTGCGCCAGGGTGGCGGCATGGGAACACGAGCTCTCGACCAAGTCGGCCACGCCGCGACGGCCCAGGAAACGTAGCGCAGCCCACACCTCGACTCCACGCGCTGAACGGGAGAACTCTGGACCCATGTCCTTGGGGGCGACGGTCGCGCCGGTCTTGAGGTAAGGAGCCTGCGTGACCATCGCATCGTGGAGCGGCTGCGGGTCACGGACGATAGCAAGCCCACAGTCGTATGGCGTGTTGAGCCACTTATGGCCGTCGACGACCCAGGAGTCGGCCTGGTCCACACCTGCGGTGAGCGATCGGCGCGTCGGCGAGGCCGCTGCCCACAGTCCGAACGCGCCGTCAACGTGCACCCAGGCACCCAGCGCGCGGGCCTGCCGGCACACCTCCTCGAACGGGTCGAACGACCCAGAAGTGACGTTGCCGGCCTGTAGGCAGACGATCGTCTGCGGGTCCAGAACCGGCATCTGGTCAGCGATCACCCTTCCTTGGTCGTCGGTCGGGATCCGCTCGATGATTGTCGTGCCCCAGCCCAGTAGAGTCAGGGCCTTGATCACCGTGACGTGAATCTCGTCGGAGACGACAACGCGCAGCCTAGGAGCATCCCAGAGGCCTCGCTCGGTGACGTCGTAGCCAGCGCGGGCGAGCAACTGCTGCCGGGCCGCAGCCAAGCAAGTGAAGTTCCCCATTGTGGCGCCGCTGACGAAGCTGACGTGTGACTCGGCCGGCAACCCCAGCAAGTCGACCACCCACTGACCTGCGCACCGCTCCAGCGCACAGCCGACCGGCGAGGTCGCGTCGTTGAACACGACCTGGTCCCAAGCGCTAGCCAGCACTCGGGCACCCAGCGCGGCAGGCAGCGTACCGCCGACGACCAAGCCGAAGAAGCGCCCACCGGCCGAGGCAACGGTCGCCGGCGACCCATATGCGTGCAGCGAGCGCAACACTTCGTCCGGATCCGTTGGATCCTCAGCCAGCGGCTGCGTCAACTGCTCCATCATTGTCAGTGCAGCCGGTTCCGGCGCGACCCGCCGGGTGCCTACGGTGCGGAGATAATCCGATGCTGCGGCGGATGCAGCCGTCAGGGCGCGCATCGAGGGCGTGGTCACAGGCAATTCTCCAAGTCGGATTTCAGCGCCGCGCAGACTCGTTCATCGCGGCGATATCCTTCAGCCACCGCAGCAAGTCCTACCGACCCGGGTGCGACACTGCCTTGCAGCGATCGGATAGCGAGTTAGCCATATGGCTAAGTACGTTGTACTACTCGACGCGCCAACGTCAAGGTTCATTGCTGTGACCCTCACCGGCCCCGCCAGTTGGACGAGCACGCCTTCTGTGCGCAGCGGACCAGACCGAGAACGTCGTCAGGCGCGAGACGGCCGATGGCGTTGGAGGAATAGACGGCCACGACGATTCGGCCGCGCGGGTCGAGGACGAATCCACTGGACTCGAGGTAGGCCGGATCACTGTGCTGGTACGACTGAAGGGTAGCCGCGACGCGCCGGCCATCGGCGTCGTACCCGATGGGGATCTCCAAGCCTTGGTTTCGAACCATCTCGGCGGCCTGCTGCTCGTCGTCGACCGACAGAGCGGCGACCCGGATGCCTGCCTCTGTCAGGTTTGGTAGGGCACGTTGGTACGCCGTGAGTTGCGCCTTGCTGTACGGGCACCAGTGCCCGCGGTAGGTGAGTACGGCTGCCCACGAACCGGCCAGGTCATCGGGAAGGCGCAGAGTGCCGCCGCCAACGGCAGGCAACTGCAGGGCTGGGAAGGCTGAGCCGTTGGCCAGTCCGGTCATCTGTGGGGCTCCTCCGAGTAAAGGCGGTGGGGTGCCCGCATGGGCGCCCCACCGCATCAACTGGTCAGTGCTGCGAATCGGGCAGAGGTGTCGCAAGGTTGTCGGTCGGCGCCTCGTCGATGAAGCCGATGACCGGGCAGTTGATGATCACGCCCTGGGCGCCGTACGGCGCGCCGCCAGGCCCGGTAATCAGGTCGGGTCGGCTGGCAGCCAGGTTGAAGATCTGGTTCTCGTCGATCTGCCGCTTGCTCAGCCCGAGCCTGATGGCCTTGTCGGTCCATTGCCCGAACTGAGCCTCCCAGATCGGGCTGTACGCCTCCGCATGACGCGGATCCGCCAAGGTCGGAAAGTCGCCCTGGACATTGAGCGCGTCACCACCGTTGCGAAGCGCGTCGATGAGTGCGGTGTTAGCAGCCGAGGCGTCCTCGGCCGCATGACCGTCCAGGATCAAGTGCGCGATGCCCTGGGCCTGCGGGTTGTTCGCTCCGGTCTGTCCGTTGAGGAACGGGAAGATCCGCTCCCGGGCCGAACCGAGCGCGTCATCGCCGCCGTTGTACGCGATCTGCGAGAGCGCCGGCACGTAAGTGGCCCGCTCGAGGGTGGCGGTGCCAGGGTCGTTCGACTCGGTGCTGATGTAGAGGATGGGCTGACCCGCGTCGAATCCCTTCACCAGCAGCAGGTCCACCCACGACTGATTGAACTTGCCAGGCCCCGCGGGCGGCGCGATGTGGATGCCCAGAACGCGGTCCTCGGTGTTGGTGTGGTGGACCACGTCGAACGGACCGTCGCCGGTGGCAACAATCGGTGCGTTGTAGACGACCGGCGAGCCGGCCAGCCGAATGAACGGACTGTAGTCGGCGTCACCAACGCCCCCCGGCTGGGCCTTCGCCGGCGGAAACCCGTCCGGCCCGGGCACCAGCACCCGGGTCGGGCTGAAGTCAGGCGCGCCAGGCCGGTCGATGACCGCCGTACCGAACCGGTTCTCCTCAGGAGTCGGCGCAACGACAGTGGCCGTCTGCACACAGGTGGCGCACCCGATCCCCACGTTGTTCAACTTCGCGGCGTGGTTCACATCCAGATCGGCGGCTATGCCAGGATCAGACGCCTCGGTGATGACATACCACACGGTTTCGCCCTTGACCCGCGCCTTGAACAACGGCAAACGCACCGTCTCACGGGTCAGATCCACCTGCAGCGCACTGCGAATCGTGAGATTCTCGGCCGGCAGCAGACCGCTCTTCTGGCCCGGGAAGCTGGACACTGCGGTCTCGGCCGCCTGCGCCTGCGTGTGCGTAGCGGCCACCGCGCCACCACCGACGGCCAGCGGCACCACCAGCGCCATGGTCATCGCCGTTTTCCGTGCGCGGCGACCAGTTGGCCACCGGAGTACTGGGTTCATCGCTTCTCTCCTCGGAGACAGCTCACCAGTCCTCTCTGGACTGATTGGTCCAGCCAAGCCGAGGCGCAGCGGACCGTCTAGTGCAGTGCGATTACCGTTCCCTTATGTACGCGGCGAAGGCCCCGGCCGGCGCTGGGAATCAGCCGCCGACGGCGCGCGGCGCCGCGTGGAAGTCGTACTCGGCGTTGCCGTGGGCAACCCTAATGCGGCGTCTGTCGACTGAGCTCCGGATTGATGGCCGAGGTGTGGCCGGAGTGCCTGGCGTAGTGCCGTGCGGCGCGTGCTCGATTGCCACATGCGGCCGAGCACCATTCTCGCCGCGGATGATCCTTGACGAAATAAAGTACGCAGCCGGGCGCATGGCAGGCACGCAGCCGTGGTGCCGTGGTGTCGGTGAGCATGTCGATCGATTCGGTTGCGACAGCCGCCAGTGCCGCGGGCACCGGTCGGCCAACTGGCGTGGCGTCCAGCTCGAGTACTCCATCGCGGAGCTGAAGCCGGGGAGCGGCCGCGCTGCCGGCGATCGTGTTGATCTCATCGATCGCGGTGCTCACGTCAGGGGTCGCAGAGACGGCCGCCGGACGATCGTCCTCGGTCAGCAGAGCCGCGAGCCGGCGTAACGCGTCCCGCAGCCGCAGGCCGATCACGAGGTCGGCTTTCGTGACGGTGACCGGCGTGGCGGTGAGGCCGACGACGCGCAGCCAGTCACCGAGCTGGCCACGGTTGCTCAGTGCATCGTGCACGCCGCCACGATCCGCCCAAATCGTGTTCATCAACCGAACCGGCACAGGTTCGCCCGGAGTCACCCAGGCCACAGTACGTCAGCCGTCGGTTCTGCTCTAGCCATACTTCTAACGGTAGCATCCGCTTGCAACCATTACATCGACCAGCTACGCTTCTAACGGCATTCAGCTACTTTTGACGTTAGAAAACTGGAAGGATCTCACATGAGCGCGTTGCCCCTGATCGACCCGAACGCAGCGACAGAACCCGCCGCCGGCCTGCTCGCCGCCGTACGGAAGAGGCTCGGCGTGACCCCCAACATGACGAAGGCGATGGCGAACAGCCCGGCACTGCTGAAGGGGTACCTCGAGTTGTCCGGGGCACTCAGCAACGGAGTGCTCCCCGTGGCCACCCGGGAACGCATCGCCCTAGCAGTTGCTCAGGGCAACTCCTGTGGATATTGCCTGTCGGCACACAGCTACCTCGCCGAGCATGTCGGTGGTCTCGGCGTCGCGGAGATCGCATCCGCACGCAAGTCGGACTCCACCGATCCGAAGGTCGCCGCACTGCTCACCTTCGCCACCGCAGTGAACGACAACCGGGGCGAGCTGACCGAGGCGGACCTCGAAGCGGTTCGCTCGGCTGGTGCGACTGACGAGGAGATCGCCGAGGCGATCGGGCACGTCGCCCTGAACGTTCTCACCAATTACTTCAACAAGGCAGCCGACGTCAACATCGACTTCCCCGTCGTCGAGGTATGAGCACCACCATCCCACCACTCGCCCCACCCTTCTGCGAACGGAGTGCACGCGCGAAAGTGCAGGCCGCCGAAGATGCGTGGAACAGCCGAAACCCAGAGCGGGTCGCCGCGGCCTACACGCCGGACTGTCGGTGGCGCGACCGGTCCGAGTTCATCACCGGGCGGAACGACTGATTGAAAGGCTGCGTGTAGCCGAATACGCGAGCTACGCCGCCTGAGGTTCGGGTCAGGCCGGGATTCCGGCGCGCGGAGTGCGGAACCCACGAGGGTGACGCTGATGGCGATCGCTATCAACCACCAGGGCGTGAAGAACAGCCCGAACAGCGGGAGCGCAGCGCCCCGCCGGCAAATCCGACCAGGCTTGGTGGCTGAGTAAGCCGACGCCGGCTGCTGCGATCAGCGGGCCGGCGGTGAGGGCGAGCACCACCGAGACCGCGCGGACGTCGCCGACAAACCACGAGTGCCCAGCATCGATCGCCCAGCGGAGCGAGGCGTTCATCCCGGGGCGGTGAGGGTCTCGGCTTGCCGCTCGGCCCTGGCGGGTTCTGCCTGCGGTGGCTGCCGGGTGTGGTGGCGGCGGAGTCGGTTGGCGTTGCCGACGACGGACAGCGAGCTGAGTGCCATGGCGGCGGCCGCCAGCATGGGGCTGAGCCGGACGCCGAGCAGTGGATAGAGCACGCCGGCGGCGATGGGGATGCCGATGGCGTTGTAGATGACGGCGAAGAACAGGTTCTGGCGGATGTTGCGCATGGTGGCGCGGGACAGCCGGATGGCGGTGACCACTCCTGCGAGGGAGCCGGAGATGAGGGTGATGTCGGCAGCTTCGATGGCGACGTCGGTGCCGGTGCCGATGGCCAGACCGATGTCGGCATGGGCGAGGGCCGGTGCGTCGTTGATGCCGTCGCCCACCATGCCGACCCGGCGGCCTTCGGCTTGCAGGCGGTGGATTTCCTCGGCCTTGTATTCGGGCAGCACCTCGGCGAGGACCCGGTGGATCCCGACCTGCTGGGCAATGGCTTGGGCGGTGCGGGCGTTGTCGCCGGTGATCATGACCAGGTCGAGGCCGAGCTGCCGCAGGGTGGCAATCGCCTTGGCGGAGTCGGGTTTGATGGTGTCGGCGACGGCCAGGACGCCGGCGGGTCGGCCGTCGATGGCTGCCAGTACGGGTGTCTTGCCTTGTGCGGAAAGTGTGGCCGCGGTCGCGTCGAGGGCGCTGGTGTCGATGCCTGCGTCAGTGAGCAGCCGGGGCGTGCCGACGAGTACGGCGTGTCCGTCGACGCTGGCCTGGATGCCTTTGCCGGTGATCGAGTCGAACCCAGTCGCCGTTATGGGCTGGAGGTTCCTGGAGCGGGCCTCGGCGACGATGGCGGCGGCGAGGGGGTGTTCACTGTCGGCTTCGGCGGCCGCTACCAGGGTGAGCAGTTCGCTGTCGTCGAGAGTGCCGACGGTGTGGATGTCGGTGAGGGTCGGTTTGCCTGCGGTGACGGTGCCGGTCTTGTCCAGGACAATCGTGTCGAGCTTGTGTGCGGTCTCCAGCGCTTCGGCGGAGCGGATGAGGATGCCCGCTTGGGCGCCTTTGCCGGTGCCGACCATGATCGACAGGGGTGTGGCGAGGCCGAGCGCGCAGGGGCAGGCGATGATCAGTACGGCGACCGCCGACACCAGGGCGAAGGTCAACGCTGGCGCTGGGCCGAGGACGTACCAGGCGGTAAAAGTGGTGATGGCGATCGCTATCACTGCTGGCACGAAGTAGGCCGAGACGGCGTCGGCCAGTCGCTGGATCGGCGCCTTGGAAGCTTGGGCTTGCTGCACCATGCGGATGATTTGGGCGAGCATGGTGTCCGCGCCGACCTTCGCGGCGCGCACCCGCAGGGACCCGGTGCCGTTGATAGTTGCCCCGATCACGACGTCGCCGGCGTGCTTGGTGACCGGCATCGATTCGCCGGTCACCATCGACTCGTCCACAGCTGAACTGCCGGACAGGACGGTCGCGTCGACCGGGATCTTCTCGCCCGGCCGGATGACCAGTTCGTCGCCGACGGCAACTTCCTCGACAGGAATCTCGGTCTCGGTGCCATCGCGGATGACGCGGGCGGTCCGGGCCTGCAGGCCGAGCAGCGCTCGGATGGCCTCCCCAGTGCCGGCTTTGGCGCGGGCCTCGAGGAGACGGCCGAGCAGGATGAGGGTGAGGATGACACCGACTGCTTCGTAGTACACCTCGCGGACATCGGACGGCAGGAGAGTGGGGGCGAGCGTGACGACCAGGCTGTAGCCGTAGGCAGCGGCGGTGCCCAAGGTGATGAGGCTGTTCATGTCCGCGCTGCGATGCGCCAGCGCCAGCCAGCCGGTGCGGTGGATCGGCCAGCCGGTGTAGACCATCACCGGCGTGATCAACGCCAGCTGCACCCAGTGGTTGAGCAGCACGGCCGGCACCCAGTCGGCCCCGAACACCTCATGTGCCATCACCGCGAACAGCACCGGCAGCGTCAACACCGCGCCCGTGATCACCCGGCGGGTCAGGTCAGCGATCTCCGCGCGCCGCTCGGCGCCCTGAGCCGCCTCCTCGTCCGCCGTAGTCGCGCCAGCCGATGACGCGGCCGCCACGACTCCGTCGGTCCTGGGCGGCGGTTCTGCCGAGGGGGAGTCGCCGGCGGGTTCGACGACGAGCGTGCCGTGGATCATGTTCATCCCGCACGCGAATCCGAAGGTGCCCGCACGGTCCGGGGTCAGCTTGACCGTCGTCTGGGTAAAGGCCGGCAGCCCGGCGTTGACGCCGAAGTCGGCGAACACCACGTGAGACGTGCAGTCCCCGCTCTCCTGCCTGTCGAAGACCAGTTCCAGGGGCAGGTTCTGGCGGACCTTGATCACGTCGGGGCTGTAGCCGCCACGCACAGTCACCTGGAGGCGCTGCACCCCGTCGGCCAAGTCAGCGGTGCTGGAGCTGCGACGGCCGAAGAAGTACCAGCCCAGCGCGGCCACCAAGGCAACAGCTCCGAGCAGAACCACAGTGTCGGTGGTACTCATCTGTACCAACTCCTGTCGACGAGTCGTGATGCTCCGATCGTCGCCGCACATACCCCCAGGGGGTAGAGCAGACGGACTGGATCGGACAGGACCTATGGAGGCTGCATGAGCGACTTTGTCCCCTGACTGCCGGGCCGGTGAGACGCTCACGCTCAGGGTGAGATCCCGAGGGAAGGGACATCCCATGAAGAACCAGAACGCGCCGCTGTACGCGGTCGCTGCCGCGATCCTCGTCGTGGGCCTGGCCTTCGCCGGCGTACCGGTGACGACCCTGCTGATCGGCCTGGTCGTGCTGGCCTGCCCGCTGTCGATGCTGTTCATGATGAGCGGCATGCGCGGCAACCATGACGAGTCCGGTCAGACCGGCCGCCCGGACGACAAGAAAGATCAACCCCACGGACCTGCCCGGCGATAGCCGAGCAACCTCGCTGGAAGGGGCTGGCGTGATGTTTGGAGTAAGTCGGTCCGTCGTGATGGTACTGGCGCTGGCGGCGCCGCTTGTCAGTTCGCCCGCATGGGCGAGTCCGCAGGCCGGGGCCGAATTCGGCCAGCATGTGCGTGAGTGCGCCCAGCAGGTTGGGTTCAGCGGCGAGCACAACCCCGGTATGCATCGGGGTGCCGTCGGCTGGGACGGCATGGCCTGCCATGACTAGTCGTGCCGGCAAGCTGGCCGCGGTGGTCGCGGCGCTGACGCTCACCCTTGTCCCGGGTACGGCGTGGGCACACGGCCCCGAGGAGACCGAGCGCGCCTACGACCTGGTTCGCCAGGCCATCGCCCTGACCGTCAACACACCAGACGATATGGACGGCATCGCGGACAAGGTCAACGACGCGATGGAGGCCGAGGACTCGTCCGGTGTGCAGATCACTCTGGTCAAGCAGGCCGAGCAGGCTATGGAGGCCGGCGATCTGCACCAGACCCGCGCCCTGTTGGAGAAGTCGATCGGCGCACGCGTGCACACCGACGCGTCCGAACCGGTGCCGATCGGACAGCCCGCACCGGTGGGAGCCGACACCGGCACGGTGGCCGCGGTCGACCCGATGCCCGGCCGCAGTGTTATCGCCGGCACCGACTGGATCATACTCGCACTGTCGCTTGTAGTCGGGGTCGGCGGCATCGCCCTGTCACTCCAGCTGCGTCCCCGCCACCTGCCCCATCCCGGCCCGGCGTCCGGGAGGTGAGCCAGTCATGTCGCACATCATCAGATCACGCACAGCCTCGGAGACATCCGAGCCGCGAAAGCCTGGCACGCTCCGGCTACTCGCGCAGAGCACCGCAGCTGGGTCACTGCGAATGCACATCCTGGCTGGCAAGGTGGGCTTTCGCCTGGGTGTAGGCGTCGGCGTCGATCTCGCCGGCCGCGAATCGCCGGTCCAGGATCTCCTGCGGCGTCTCCCGCCGTGGTTGATCGGATCCCGGATTGGCAGGCCGCTGAATGACCTTGAATACGGCCCACACGATCACTGCGGTGAGCGCGATCCACACCAGCGGCATCACAATCATCATCCAGCCCCAGCCCGAGCCCCAGTCGCCGTACATCATGATCGTCTCCCAACAGTTGGCATCTCTGTCTTTACGGTCTGCCGTGCTGCCGGGGGCAGCCAGAGGCTTAGGTCTCGCGCTGGACGGGACCTGCGGCGGTCCGCGGCGCCTGGACGGCCAGCGCGGAGGGTTTTCGATACCGCCGAACAAGCCCAGCCATTGAAGCCAGGTCATGGTCGGGATATCGGCGCCATATCTGCCCTGGTGACTCTGCGGCCACGACCGGGAATGGGGGACGTTGGGCTCCCGCGGATCGGGACCATCGGCAAGACCAGCAGACTCGAATTGGCCATAGCGTCTAGGTAATGGTTGCCCGACGCCGGAGCCTGCAGGTGGGTCATTCGGCGTATGGGCGGTTGGCGATGACGGGCGGTGTCACGATGGGCTGGATGTGGGTGTGGCCCATACTTACCGTGGCGGGTCTGCTGATTCTGGGCTATGTCGCGGTTCGGCTGGTGCAGAGCAAGCGGATGTCGTCTCCGACCGGGACTGGCCCGAGTTCTGACTCGCCCGCACGGCGGATCCTCGACACCCGCTACGCGCGCGGCGAGATCGATGCCGAGGAATACCACCATCGCAAGGGGCTGCTCCCGTGACCCGCCAGCCGATCAGCCGCCGCCGGACGCTGGCCCTCCTCGCGTTAGGCACAGCCAGCACGGCTGCCGGGGCGACCGGATGGATCACCGGTCTGGGCGCACCAAGTCGCAACCGCCTCGCCCCGGCCGACACCGGCCAGGCCCTGGGCCAGCCGGAGGTGATGGCCAGCTCGAACGGGGTACTCGGTGTGCGCCTCACCGCCGCGCCGGGCGTGCGACTGGCCGGACACGACACCTCGGCCTGGGGATACAACGGGACGTCACCCGGACCGACGCTGCGGCTGCGGCCCGGCGACGAACTGCGGGTGCGGCTGGTCAACCGCCTCGATCAGCCGACCAACCTCCACACCCACGGCCTGCACGTCTCCCCGCAGGGCAATGGCGACAACCCGTTCGTCACCGTCAGACCCGGCGACAGCTTCGACTACACCTTCCGCATCCCGGCCAACCATCCTGCCGGCACGTTCTGGTACCACCCCCACCACCACGGCACCGTCGCCGACCAAATCTTCGCCGGGCTGGTGGGCGCGCTCCTGGTCGAGGCCGAACCTGACCTGCAAGTCACCGACGACCTGGTGCTCCTGGTCACCGACACCACCCTGGACGGCGCCGGCCGCGTCGCCCTGGCCAACCGGATGGCCAAACTGCAAGGGCGCGAAGGTGACCTAGTTCTGGTCAACGGCCAGCACGAACCCGTCATCACCGCGACCCCAGGAGCGGTGCAGCGGTGGCGGGTCATCAACGGCTGCACGTCCCGGGTCATCGCGCTGCGCATGGAGGGTCACCAACTCACGCAGATCGCCCTCGACGGGATCTTCCTACCGGCACCCGTCGACCGCGACCAGGTGCTGCTGGCCCCGGGCAACCGAACTGACCTGCTCATACGTCCCGCCGGTGACGGACGCTACGCGCTGGTCAGCGATCCATACGACCGCGGCAGCACCGCCATGATGGGCGGCGGGGGTATGGGCGGGAATGGTTCGTCCAACGGCAGCCCCGTCACGCTCGCGACCATGACAGTGTCCGGACCGGTCAGCGCCTCACCGCCTATCCCCACGACGCTACCTGCCCCACCTGCGCCGGCGGCCTCGGCGACAAGGCAGCGTCGGCTGATACTCGCCATGGGTATGGCCGCCGGCATGGGTGCGATGACGTTCACCATCGACGGCCGCACCTTCGACCCCGAACGCGACGACCAGACAGTTGCCCTGGGCACCACCGAGGAATGGACCGTGGTCAACACAAGCCCTATGGATCATCCGTTCCATCTGCACGCCTGGCCGTTCCACGTCCTGGACGCCAGCGCCGGAACACCCCCCACTGGCGCGCAACAAGACGTCGTCCTCATCCCCGCCCGAGGCTGGGCACGCCTACGAATCCCCTTCACCGACTACCCCGGCCGCAGCGTCTACCACTGCCACATCCTCGACCACGAAGACCTCGGCATGATGGGAACCATCAACGTGCACGGCTAGTTGGTGGTGTTGAGGATCTCGCGGATGTCGTCCAAGCTCAGCCCTGCCTCCTTCGCGCACACGATCGCCGCGACCCGGTAGCGGTAAGCGTCGCTGTACATTCGCCGGTCGAGCCTCCACCCGCGCAGGCGCCACCCACGAGACTCCCAATGCCGCGGACATTTGGCATTGACGCCGTCCAGGGGCATGGGACGACGCGATGTTCCACGTCCGGGCCCTGAAGCTGTCGCGGCCCGAACGAGGTCCTGAGCCGCAAAACTGCCGGGGCACAATGTGATGTCTCAAGACATCGGCATAGCCCCGAACCCTCATGTGGGTTCAGGGTGGCGGCCAACCGGTTGGTCCTGGTCCTGCGGTCCTCCCGTGTCCGCCAAGGTGATTTCGACCCTCGGCGGTGTGGTCAGCGAGTTGTGCACCGTGCAGTGGCTGGCGACCGCGAGCAGAGCGTCGCGGCGAGTGGCGGGTAGGTCGGCCGGAACGTCGATGCTGATTTCGATCTCGTCGACCCGTGGTGGCTTGGCCGCGATGTGCCATGACGCCCGGACGGACAGGCCGGCGGGGTCGATGTGATGGCGTGCGAGATAGCGGTGCGCGTAGAACGCGACGCACGACGCAACGCTTGCCACGAACAGCTCGGTAGGCGTCGGGCCGTAGTCCTCGCCGCCGGCGTCCTGCGGCTGATCGACGGTGACCACGTGACCACGCGTTTCGATGTCGAAGCGGTCTCCGCCGCGGTGGCGCACACAGACGGCCGGTGTCGACGATCGCCGTACGGTCGCGGCGGGTGCTCCTGCGGCGCTCGTGGAGTTCGACATGGGACCAAGCCTCCTCAGGGACGGTGCCGCTCAGGGCAGTTGTACGTAGCCGTGCCGCATCTTCCACAGGAAGTACTTCTCGAAGCCGAGCTTCATGAGGTGGGCCTGCGGTCCCGGGATGAGGACGCCGTGCTTGCGCGGCGGGAGCATCTTGTCGGCGAGGATGATCACGCCGTTGTTGCCGGCGTCCATCACGCAGACGGCCTTGATGTCACCGAACGCCTTGGTGTTGGTCGGCTTCTCGCCTCGGATCTGCGCGGCGATGTTGGCCGCGGCGGTGTGTGCCATCACCTCGGTCGGGAAGCCGGTCTTGGGGATCCCGACGGGTGTCGGGGTCTGCCAGGGAGCGTCGACTGCGGCGGCCACACCGACTGCGTAGACGTCGTCGTACTTCTCGCTCTGGTAGGTGTCCCGCACGACGACGTAGCCCTTCTCGTCGACCAGCCCGTTCGACTCGTTGAGGAATTGCTGCCCGAGGAAGGGTGGGATGACCATTCCGAAGGTGAAGGGCAGGTTCTCGCCGTCGGCCAGCACCAGCGCACCCTGGTCGATGTGGTCGATGCCGACCGAGATACGCGTGTCGATGCCCTCTTTCTTGAGGAACATGCCGAGGAGTTGCTCGCCGTGGGGCAGGCCGCCGATGCCGAAGTGTCCGAGGAAGGGTTCTGCCGTGACGTAGGTGAGTTTGACCTGCTTGTGCAACCCGGCCTTCCGCAGCTGGTGTGCGGTGTTGAACAGGAACTCGTAGGCGGCGCCGAAGCAGCCCGCCCCTTGGGTGGCCGCGACGACGACGTCACCGGGATCGTCCAGGAACCGGCGCCAGGCGACGGCGGTGCGCTGGGCCTCGGGGAGCGTGGTGATGGTGTTGGCGTTCTCCTTGAACCCGGGAACGACGTCGTCCTTGTTGCGGTAGCCGGTGGCGATGACCAGGTAGTCGTAGCCGAGCTCCCGGCCGTCGTCGCTCGTGACCTTCTTCGCGACCGGGTCGACTTTCGTGGCCGCCGCGTGGATGAACTCGATGCCGTGCGACTCCAGGGTCGGTGCGACCGGGAAGGTGATGTCGGCGCTGTCCCGCTTACCGAACGGTAGCCAGATCAGGCTGGGATTGAACAGGAACTGGTCGCTGGCCGACACCACCGTCACGTCGACATCCCCGTCCAGCTCGTGCCGGACGGCCAACGCGGCGGTCAGCCCTCCGAAATTGGCGCCCAGTACCAGGACCTTCTTGCGCATCTCCAGCCTCCTCGATCGAACTCTCTTTGAGGCAGGTATACCCAGGGAGGTATCACCGCCATCAGGGTCCTGTGGCCCCTCATGGCGGGCCAGAGGTCATGGCCAGCGGTCGGCTGGGGCGAGGCCGTCCGATGACCGTCGGCGGTGCGCTGGTCTGGCGGCGACGAGCCCTGACTCTGGGCCCTGACCACCTCACGCCAGGGAGAGGAAGAGCTTCTCCATCTTCTTCGTGTCGATGCCGTCCGGTCCGTCACCCTCCACGATGCATTGGCGCAGGCCGCTGGCCACGATCGCGAATCCGGCGCGGTCGAGTG
Source organism: Kribbella sp. NPDC020701 (assembly GCF_055562215.1). Classification (NCBI taxonomy): domain Bacteria; kingdom Bacillati; phylum Actinomycetota; class Actinomycetes; order Propionibacteriales; family Kribbellaceae; genus Kribbella; species Kribbella sp. NPDC020701. The sequence goes on from NZ_JBVHFT010000021.1 coordinate 27,259, forward strand.
CGCGGGAGACGGCGGCGAGCTGGGTGACCACGTCCTCACAGTCGCGGCCTGCCTCGAGCATCCGCAGCACCCCGGCGAGCTGGCCTTGGGCGCGCTTGATCCGGTTGACGATGGGGGTCATCTCGGTCGGGTCGAGTGCGGTCATCTGCGCTCCTCGGTGAGGGCCGCAAGCGCGGCGGTGAGGCGGTCCTTGGCGTCTCGGGCCACGCTGTGCAACTGCGGAGCGTCGGACAGCCCCATCATCGCGTCAGGGTCGAGAGCTTCGACGACGGTGGTCTCCTCGTCCACGGATCGGACGACAACGTTGCAGGGCAGCACTGCGGCGATCGACGGCTCGACCTGCAGCGCCTGGTAAGCCAGCGGCGGCCGGCAGGCGCCGAGAATTACCTGCGGGGGTACGTCGACGTCGAGCTTGGCCGCGAGTGTGGCCTTGAGGTCGATCTCGGTGAGGATCCCGAATCCCTGGGCGTCGAGGGCCGCACGGATCGCTTCGACGGTCTCGTCGTACGGCCGCTCGACGGTCGTCGCGAGCGTATAGCCGGGCATCAGGCGCTCCTCGCGCCCTGCTCGTCAGCCGCATCCGCCCGCGCCTTCTCGATGTCCAGGTCACGCACCGCCGCGATGACCTGCTCGAGCGCCTGGGCCGGCAGTGCGCCAGGCTGGGAGAAGACCAGCGAGCCGTCCTTGAAGGCCATCAGGGTGGGGATCGACGTGATCCCGGCGGCCGCGGCCAGCGCCTGCTCCGCCTCGGTGTCGACCTTGCCGAACACGATGTCGTCGTGCGCGGCCGCGGCCTTGTCGTAGATGGGCGCGAACATGCGGCACGGGCCGCACCAGGATGCCCAGAAGTCCACCAGGACGATCTCGTTGTCGAGGATCGTCTGCTCGAAGTCGGCTCTGCTGAGGTTCACGGTGGTCACGGGTACTCCTTCTGCGACGGCGGGAACCGTCTCACTTGACGATACCCCGGTGGGTGTTACCCACATTAGCGCAGATACCCCCACCCGTATTCCCGGCAGCGATGTGGCAGCGGCCGGTTTCAGCGGGAAAGAGGCCGACACCAAAGGGTCGGTCGCGATCGACCCCCGTCCTCGACCAGCGCATCCACATTGAGGCGTACGCACGGACCGCTCTGGCCGGCTGCACGGTTCAGTGCCACGCCGACGGCAGTCAGACCGATGTTTGCGAATACCCCAGGGGGTGTTATCGTCGGGTTCATTGGATACCCCATGGGGTATCGACTTGATCAGTTGGACAACGAGCGAAAGGACCTGCCCGATGCGGGTGACCATCCCCGAGATCGATGTCGACCAGCTCTCCGAAGCCGTCAGAGCCGGCGCTGCGATCATCGACGTCCGCGAGCCGAGCGAGTACGTCGTCGGCCACGTCCCGGGAGCTGTTCTCATCCCGATGGGCGAGCTGCCCAGCCGCCTGGCCGAACTCGATCGGTACGCCGCGGTGTATGTCGTGTGCGCGTCGGGCAACCGCAGCCGCACCATGACCGACTTCCTCCGCAGGGCCGGCTTCGAGGCCTACTCGGTGACCGGCGGCACGGGCGGCTGGATCCGTTCGCGTCGCGCCGTCGTCACCGGCAACGAACCCCGCGCCTGAACCCAAACCCTGACACAACCCTTGGAACAGACATGACTGAAGCCATCGACCGGACACATTCGGCCAACTCTGCCGGCATCACGGTGATCTCCCTCGAGACACCGACACTGGGCGACCGCAGCTATCTGGTGCACGACGGCGAACAGGCCTTCGTGGTGGACCCCCAGCGTGACATCGACCGGGTGATCGCGTTGCTCGAACGGCACCGCCTGCGGCTGACCCACGTGTTCGAGTCCCACATCCACAACGACTATGTCACCGGAGGTCTGGCCTTGGCTCGGCGAACCGGTGCGGCGTACCTGGTCAACGCCAGGGACAAGGTGTCCTTCGAGCGCACGCCGATCCGGGACGGTGAGGTCGTCGAGATCGGTCCACGGATGCGAGTCACCGCGATCGCCACACCGGGACACACCTTCACCCACCTGTCGTACACACTCACCGACGCGGCCAGCAACGCGCAAGTAGCCGTCTTCTCCGGCGGATCCTTGCTGTACGGCGCCACAGGTCGCCCCGACCTGCTCGGTCCTGACCACACCGACGACCTGGTTCGTGCACAGCACGCCTCGGCCCACAAGCTCGCCGCTCTGCTGCCCGACACAGCCGAGGTGTTCCCGACCCATGGCTTCGGATCGTTCTGCTCCGCAACCCAGTCCGAGGCATCGTCGTCGACGATCGGACAGGAGAGGCAGACCAATCCGGTGCTCATCCAGGACGAGGAGACCTACGTCCGCGAGTTGCTCGCCGGACTCAGCGCCTACCCCGCCTATTACGCACACATGGCACCGGCCAACACCGCAGGCCCGGCCGAGCCGGACCTCTCGACGCCGACCAGGGCAGAACCCGCCGAGCTGCGGCGACGGATCGATGCCGGGGAATGGGTCGTGGACCTGCGCACCCGCACCCTGTTCGCAGCCGGGCATGTGCCCGGCTCGCTGAACTTCGGGCTCGACGGCGCCTTCGCCACCTACCTGGGCTGGCTGATCGAATGGGGCACCCCCCTCACCCTCCTCGGCGAGACGGCCAAAGACGTGGCCGAGGCCCAGCGTGAGCTGGTCCGGATCGGCATCGACCGGCCGGCAGCGCACGCCACCGGCAAGCCCGAGGACTGGGTCGCCGGCACCGGACGCCGCGTCGCGGCGTTCCCGATCGCGACCTTCGCCGACCTTGCCCAGGTCCGCCACCACCGAGACGTCACCGTGCTCGACGTGCGCCGCAGCGACGAATTCGCGGACTCCCGGATCGAAGGGGCGCTCAACATCCCGATTCACGAGCTGCCCAGCCGGCTGTCCGAGATCCCCGGCGGCGAGGTCTGGGTGCACTGCGCCGGCGGCTACCGCGCATCGGTCGCCGCATCGCTGCTCGACGCCTTCGGGCACTCCCTGGTCGCGATCGACGACTCCTTCGACAACGCCAAGCCCGCAGGTCTGCCGCTGGCGGGCACGAAAGCGTGACACTGGCGATCGCAGCCGTAGCGGGCGCGCTCATCGGGCTCAGCCTTGGCGCGCTCGGCGGCGGCGGGTCCGTCCTCGCCGTCCCTGTCCTCGTCTACGTCCTCGGGCAGTCCCCGGCACAGGCGACAACGGGGTCGCTCGTCATCGTCGGCCTCACCGCCATGGTCGGAGCCGTCACCGCCTACCGCTCCGGCACCGCGCTACTGGCAAGGGGCCTGACGTTCGGCGTGGCCGCCATCGGCGGCGCCGCGGCCGGCGCGAAAGCCTCCAGCCTGATCCCAGGGCCCGTACTCCTGGCCGCCTTCGCCGCGTTGCTCCTCGTGATCGCCACAGTGCTGGTCGTACGCCAGACCCGGACTCGTCATGGCCTACCGGGCGAACACCGGTCCGCGCACGTCGACAACCCGATCATCACGTTCTCGCCCAGGTTCGCCTGCCAATGCCCGCAAGCACTCAAGGTGCTCGTCACTGCCACCGCCGTCGGCATGCTGACAGGCTTCCTCGGAGTCGGCGGCGGCTTCCTCGTGGTCCCAGCCCTGATGCTCGCGCTCAAGCTGCCGATGGAGTATGCCGCCGGAACCTCGCTAGTCGTCATCACCATCACCTCGGCGTCGGCGCTGGCGGTCCGAGCCGGCACCGGCACCCAACCGGACTGGAGCCTGGTTGCGGTGCTCACCGCAGTGGCAGTCCTGGGCGGCTGGACCGGCGCCCGGCTGACGGCGCGCCTCGACACCACCAAACTCCAGACAGCGTTCACGGTGCTGCTCGTGCTGGTCGCCGGCTACACCGCCTGGCAGGCCGTGCCCGCACTCATCTGACCCCCACCCACTGTCCAGCACAACCCGACCATCCGAAGGAGAACCACCATGTGCAGAACAGTCACCTGCAAAACGTGCGGCAAGACGACCTGGGCCGGATGCGGTCAACACGTCAAGCAGGTCATGGCAGGCGTCGCCGCCTCCCGTCGATGCTCCGGCCACGCCGCCGAGCCGACCGGCCGAACCGGCTGGTTTGACAAGCTGCTCGGCCGCGGCTGAGCCGCAGGGCTGCGGTCATCCGGCGTCGCTAGCCTGCGTCGGCACACCGGCCGGGATCACGTGTCCGACCTGCTCGCCGGATACGGCGCCCGGCTCCTGTTCACCGGAGGCCGGCGCCCGGCACTGACGTCATGCCCATTTACTCAATCCAAACTCTTCTTGCGAGGCAGTCATTTCCACCACCGAACCGTCATCGAGACCGACCGAAAAGCTGACTCCCGCCCTCCTGCGCGAGCTACTGCGCGGCAAGGGCGCCCCGCGGCTGCTGGACGTGCGGACCCCGGGCGAGTTCCATACCGCGCACATCCCGGGTTCGTACAACGTCCCGCTCGACACCCTGCGCGAGCACCGCACGGAGTTGCGGCAGCACCTCGACGAACAGGTCGTGCTGATCTGCCGCTCCGGCAACCGGGCCGGCCAGGCCCAGCAGGCCCTCGCCGAAGCGGGCCTGCCGAATCTACGCGTACTCGCCGGCGGCATGCTCGCCTGGGAAGCCGCGCAATGCCCGGTGATGCACGGCAAGCCCCGCTGGGACCTCGAACGCCAAGTGCGCCTGGCGGCCGGGACCACCGTGCTGGTCAGCGGGCTGGCCGGTCTTGTGGTTCCCGGCGCGCACCTGGTCGGCACCGCCCTCGGTGCCGGGCTCGCATTCGCCGCAGTCACCAACACCTGCGCATTGGGCATGCTGCTGTCCAAACTCCCTTACAACAGAGGCCCGAAAGCGGACATCAAGGCCGTGATCGGCACCTTGGCCGCTGACCGGGCCTGAACCCGTGTGATCGCTTGGCTGCCAGTCGGCCAAGCGATCACACAGTTGCGCGGAGCGCCCTCATGGAGGGCAATCATCAGGCCGAGAGAGCCGCCTGACGCGCCGTCGTCGTCGGCGGGCCTGATCGGATCTCTCGGCAGCGCATAACACCGATGCCAACAGCGCGGAGGACACGCCACGCCTATGCCAGGAGGGCGTGGATCAGAAGCCTCGAGGAGGCAGCGCGACGACCATGAGCCACTCCGGCCGGAGGGACCAGTCCTCATTTCAGGGAATTGCCAACTGGATCCGCCTACCGTGTCCCGTTGCGGGACCGGCTTGCGAGACGACGTTGCTCCCTACAACAGCAAGGCCTGCCGGCCCGCGTCCAGGCGATCAGCCGGCGTTGGTGGTGCTCTTCTCCGCATTGGAGCGCGGGTGTTGTTCCCGTCTCGGCGGGGGACGAGCTGGCACGATCGAGGCAACTTCTCGAGGGAGGAACCATCGTGGCCGACAACGAGAACTCCATCGCCCGTGCAAGCATGGGCCACGATGACCGGCCGTGAGGAGACGCCAGCCAGTCCGTCGCCGTCCGAAAGCACGAGCTCTCGCGCCGCCTTGCGTTTCGGGTCCTCGATCGCGTTTGGCACGGCCGGCCTTACGGTCGTCGCCTTCGCCTTGGCGTTGACGGCTCGTCCGAACGACGTCCCCTATCCGTTCGCGAGCGATGTGATCGCCGAGCAATGGCCGGGAGACTACCTGTGGATGTACCCGGCCATGCTGGTGATGCTCCTCTTCGTCGCGTTGCTCGCGTCGGTTCACGAGTACGCCGCTCCGAGGCGGAAGATCTTCAGCTTGCTCGGGGTGTGCCTCGCGATCATCGCTGCCGCGGTGCTTCTGATCGACTACTTCATCCAAGTCACGGTGATGCAACCGAGTCTCGAGAAGGGCCAGCTCGACGGCTGGGCGATCCTCACGCAGTACAACCCGAACGGCGTCTTTATCGCTCTCGAGGAGCTCGGATACTTACTGATGAGCCTCGCCCTCGCCTGTGTCGCTCCGGTCTTCATGCAGGGGAGCAAGATCGAGCGCACGATCCGCTGGCTGTTCGTTGGGAGCTTCGCGGCCGTGGTCGTCGCGCTCGTCGCCGTTTCGGCAGCGCGCGGAATCGATCGCGGAGATCTCTTCGAGATCATCGTGATCTCCATCGTCTGGTTGACGCTCATCGTCGGCGGGCCGCTCGTCGCGGTCGTGCTCCGGCGTGCGGCTGCCTGCTCCCAAAGCGCGTGACGCGCGGGCTGGGACCGCATCTTCGTTGCCAGTCCCCGGTTCTGAAGCTACGTAGCGCACGCGGGCGTGACCTGTCATCCACGGCGGACGGCGTATCGAAGCGCATAACGGCAGTCGGCGCTGCCGCGATGGAGCAGATCGTTCCGCGGATCTCGGACGCCGAGGTCGGCATGGGGTCCGGCAAACGCTGCAGCGGTCTGCGCAACCTGACCGCGAGTCCTGGCGGCCCGGTCCGGATCACAGACGGTCGGTAGCGACTGTATTGCGTTCGTGTGGCGGCGCGGGCCTGGCGGAGTTTTGGCGGAGTTGTGTTGCCTCCGCGAGTAGCTTCTCAGCTCTGGCCGGCTCACCTTCCCGGGACTGTAGCCGGGCGAGTCCCTCGAGCGCGGTCGCTGTGAGGCCAGGCTCGCCGACGCGCCGTCCGGCGTTGAGTACATTTTCGTAGCGCTCGTGCGCGGACGCAGCATTCCCTTCGGCCTCGTCGCAGCGGGCTAGACCTGCCAGCGCGAGTCCTTCGGGTACCGGCGTACCGAGTGTTCGGAACCCGAGTTCGGCCTCCTGGAATCGGGCACGCGCCTCGGCCCAGTCAGCGCGGACCTGGGCGAGAAGCCCGTAGCCGTAGCCTGCCAGGATCGTCCCGGCGCCGTCGCCGATGTGCTCGGACGCGGCAGCAGCCTGGTCGAAGAGGTTCTGGGCGGCGTCGACATCACCCAGGTGGAGCCGCGCGATACCGAGGTCGGCGAGGGCCCATTGGACTGTGTTGTAGAGCCCGGCGCCGTTGGCGACGTCGATGGCCTCCTCCAGCACGCGCGCTCCGTCCTGATAGCGCCCGAACTGTCGCAGTCCCCAGCCGAGGTGGTACAGGATCGCCGAAAGGCCCCACGGGTCGTCGAGCTGCCTGAAGGCGGCGGCTGTCGCGTGGCCTATCGGTGCGGCAGTCTCCTCGTCACCGCTCTTCAGTGCAGTCTCCGTGCGCACGAAGCCGATCACGGCCTCACCCCAGAGATCGCCGTCCTGAGAGAACTGTTCCTGCGCCTCGCGGAGCAACTGGTCGGACCGTTCGCGATTCGCGCCGGTGACGCCCTCGACAGCGAGCAGCACCCGCGACAAGGCGGCGCGCGATGCGTCGCCAACCTGCTCGAAGATAGCAAGGCTCTCCTGCGCTGTTTGCGCGCACAGTGGACTCGGGTGCACCAGGCAGGCACGGGGACGTTCGACCAGCGAGACCGCCTGGAGCGCCCGAGCCCGCGCGGCGGGCGTGCCGCGGTCAGATGCGAGCAGCCGGGCCAGCACCTCGCGACCTTCGAGATGCCGCCCCAGGTGCCAGAACAGACCCAGTGCGCCCGCCATGTCGAGTGCGGAGTCCACATCTCCGGACTGGCCGAGCCACGCGAGGGCTGCCCGGATGTTTGGCTGGTCGTCACGCAGCCGTTGGAGAGCGGCGCGCTGACCAGGTCCGCGGAGCGCCATCTCCGCCTCCTGCGCAAAGTCGCCGTAGTACAGCGCGTGACGCCGCTCCAACGTCTGGCGATCTCCCCCGGCAGCCCCCAGACGTTCAGCGGCGTACTGCCGCAGCGTCTCCAGCATCCTGTACCGCGTCGTCGGCCCAGGCTCGGCAACGACCATGGACCTCTCGACCAGCCGGCCCATCGTGTCGAGGACTTCCCCAACCGGCATTGTGTCGTCGCTGACGACAGCCTCGGCCGCGGACAGCGTCCAGCCGCCGTGGAAGACCGACAGCCGACAGAACGCACGCTGCTCGGGCTCACTGAGCAGCGCGTAGCTCCAGTCGACAGTTGCCCTCAGCGTCTGTTGCCGGGCCTCGGCGGTACGCGCGCCGGAGGTCAGAAGCGAGAACCGCTGGTCGAGTCGGTCCGAGATCTCTGCGGCCGACATCGAGGCCGTCCGTGCTGCGGCGAGTTCGAGGGCAAGCGGGATGCCGTCGAGTGCACGGGCGATGCGACCGATCGCGAGTAGGTCGTCGGCACCGAATACGGCCCCTGGTCGCACGGCGCGCGCACGCTCGACGAAAAGTTGGGACGCCGGGTACGCGAGGATGCGCGACGCGGTCGTCCCCTCCGGCGCCGTCTCGAGCGGTCCGACGGCCACCTGGACCTCGTCTGGTACGGCAAGAGCTTCGCGACTCGTGGCGAGCACGGTGATCTCGGGGCAGCGACCGAGGACTTCGTCGATGAGCTCAGCGGCCGCGTCGATGACGTGTTCACAGTTGTCGACGAGCAACAGCATCCGACGACGTGCCAGGTAGGCGATCAGCCGTTCGTGGACGTCCCTGTCCGCCGCCGCGCCGTCCAGCGGTACGCCGAGAGCGTCGGCTGCGGCGAGTGGGACTTGGTCGGGTGTGCTGACAGAGCCCAAACGCACGCCGATCGCACCGTCTGGGAATGAGTTGGCTGTGCGCACAGCGGTTGCCAGCGCCAGTGAAGTCTTGCCTGCTCCACCGGGTCCGATCAGGGATATCAGTCGTACGCCACCCAGAAGCTGGGTCAGTGCGTCGAGTTGGGCATCGCGGCCGATCAGAGGCCGTACGACGGCCGGCAGGTTCGTCGGGGCAGCACGGTCGTCGTGTGCGCGGCGTCGCTGGACCGGCGTGGCGATGGGCGCCGGTGGAGAGATTTCAGGTTGTGCGCCCAGCGACTCGTCTTGGCGGAGCACACGCTCATGCAAGGAACGAAGGGATACCGACGGTTCGAGACCGAGTTCGTCGTCGAGAGTCTCGCGTGTCCGGGTGTAGACGTCGAGCGCGTCGGCCTGCCGGCCGCTGCGGTACAGCGCCACCATCAGCAAGCCGGCCAAGGATTCCAGGTTCGGGTCGTTGGCGACGAGCGGTTCGAGGTCGGCGGCAACCTCATGATTCCGACCGAGCACGAGGGCGATCTGCGCTCGTTCGGTGAGAGCGGCCAGCCTGAGCTCGGTGAGGCGCGCCGCCTCAGCCAGGGCCCAGTGCTGTGTGTTGAAGTCCGAGAGCGGTTCTGCTCGCCACAGTGCCAGCGCGTCGTCGTAGGCCTGAAGATGGTCGACGTCGTCGTCGGAGCCGGCGGCGTTGGCGTTCGCACGCGTGGTCCGGATGCGGGCGTCGAAGTCGACGGCGTCCACAACCGCAGGGTCGACGTTGGCGCGGTAACCAACACCTTCCCGAGTCACGACTTCGGGAATGCCGATGCCCTTGAGGGCGCGTCGCAGCTTGGACACCCGGATCTGCAGGGCGTTCATCGGGTCCATCGGAAGCGCTGATTCGGACCACAGACGGTCGATCAGCAGGGTGGCCGGGATGGTGCGGCCGGGCGAGAGGAGCAGCTGCGCCAGCAGTGCGCGCTCGGCGGCACCGGGTAGGGTCACTGCCCGCCCGCCGACGGTGATCTCCATGGGGCCGAGCAGCCCGAAACGCACGTCGTTCACATCGCTTCCCTCCCCCCGTTCTGATCATCCTTCCTGACTGTCCGGGGCGCGGCAACGGTGCGAGCCGGCACGCCGAGCGACTGCGAGGGTGAGTGCAACCGCAGGTACGGTCACCGGCCAACCAAGAAGCAGCTTGCTCAAGGCCAACACCTCAGGCTGGTCGACTTCGTAGAAGAACGTCTGTGCGGCGGCGCGCGCCGCGAAGATCACGGACCAACCCAGCGTCGCAACAGCGAAGGCTTTGCGTAACCTCCGATTCTCACGCCAGCTTCGGCAGAGCTTGAACCCGAAGGGATAGATGTAGCCGACCATCGGCCGCCCCAGCAGGACGCTGGCGAAGAACGCGATTCCATAGCCGGCGTCGACATAGATACCGGGCAGGAAGAAGTCGCGCGCCTGTCCCCTCCAGGCCGCGAAGAGGATCGCGACGGCCAGGCCGGCGAGGCCCGCAGGGCACCCATCAGCGGCTCTCCTCGTGCGACGCGCCGCGTCACGAGACCCAGGCCAGTCGTCGTCGCGGCCACGATCGCCAACCATAGAGCGTGGCTTTCGGTCACAAGGCCGGCCAAGGCGTTGATGGCCACGAAGACAACAGGTGGCAGAGCACCGTCGACGAGGCCGCGCCTGCCTCCCAACGCCGCAACGAACGGTGTTTGCGCGGCGCGCGGCGGTGGGCACACCGCGTCAGGATTGGTCATGAGTTCTCCTGGATTGTCCGTACATCGGGTCAAGCGGCTTCGGGGTGTGCCCGCGGCGACCGGCTCTCAACCGTGCGTGTTGTCCACCACGACGTCGCCGTTGCGTACGACCAAGCGCAGGCTCTTGTCGTGGAGGGTCAGGATCTCGAGATCCTCGAGCGGGTTGCCATCGACCAGCAACAGGTCGGCCAGGGCTCCCGGTGCGATGACGCCGAGCTCTCCGCGACGCCAGAGAAGATCGGCGTTGATCACGGTGGCGGAACGCAGTACATCGAGCGGCGACTGCACCTGGGCGCGCAGGAGCAGCTCGCGGCTCTGCGCGGGATGCGTCTCACCGAGCAGGTCGGTGCCGAAGCCGACCCGGACACCGGCGTCGGGGGGCGATGCGGATCGCCCGTTGGCCGGCACGACGGACCTCGTCGAGTTTCGCGAGGCTTGCTGCCGGGAACTCCCACTGTCGGCCAAGCTCGGCGATCTGCTCGTAGACCACGAGCGTCGGCACGAGGAACGTGCCGTGTTCGGCCATGAAGGCCGCGGAAGCCTGGTCGAGCAGGTTGCCGTGCTAGATCGAGCGCACCCCGGCCTCGACCGCCTGGACGATCGCATCGGGCACGTAGGCGTGGGCGAACGCGTACGTACGTCGTGACGCCGCCTCCTGGACCGCGGCGCGAATCTCGTCTGCGGTGTACTGCACCATGTCGACTGGGTCCGACGCGGTCGCAACGCCTCCTCCGGCCATCACCTTGATCTGGTGAGCACCGTTCTTGAGCTCCTCGCGCACAGCACGGCGTCCGGCCATCGGCGATGTGGGCGAACTGGGTGCTTTCGATGTGGCAGGCACACAGGTGCGGCTCGTTGCTCGGCGGGTGCGTGTCGCCGTGACCACCGGTCTGACTCAGAACGCGGCCGGACCGAAAGACGCGTGGCCCCTGCACAAGCCCGGCGTCGAGCGATTCCTGCAGACCGCGGTCCAGGCCACCGGCATCACGCACGGTGGTGAAGCCCCGTTGCAGCATCCCTTCCAGGACGTTCTTGGCCTCGATCCCGAGTCGGGTCGGCGGTCGATGGGCGAGCGCCCCGAGGTCGAGCGTTGTCAGCCCGGCGTGGACGTGGGCGTCGATCAGGCCGGGCATCAGGGTCAGGCCGTCGGCGTCGATGCGGGCTACGGTGGCGTCGGTGGTCAGCGTGCGGTTCACGGCGACGTCGACGATCCGGTCGCCCTCGACCCGCACCGAGAAACCCTCATGGCGGGCGCCGGTGTCGAGGTCGAGCAACGCCGCGTTGGTCAGCAGCAGATTGGTCATGGGAGCCTCCTCGAGGCAGGTTTCTGTCCGTTTGCTTGCCGGATCGGCTCGGCGACGATGCCGAGCCGACCCGGCAGATCTCAGTGGCCGGCGACCGTGGCAGACCGGTCGTCCGCCGACGCTGGGGATTGCGGCTTGGGAGACTTCAGCCACGCGGCAGCGAGCAGTGCGCCTACGGCAGCGATCGCCGCGGCGCCGATGAGCCCGGCCGAGAACCCGTTGGTCAGCTCGGCGACGTCAGTGGCTTGGTCAGCACCGAAGGCGGCGGCGACTGCGGTCATCCCGGCCAGGCCCAACGCCGAGCCCACTTGATAGTTGGTGTTCACGATCCCTGCGGCGAGACCGCCCTCCTCGGGTGCGGCGGCCGACAGCGCCATGCCCAGGGACGGAATGAACGCCATCGCCATCCCAGCCGCCGTGACCAGCGTCGCCGGTAGCACATCGACCACAAAGCTGCCGTCGGCACTGACGAACGACAGCCAGACGAGCCCTGCCGCCAACGTGGCCAGCCCGGCCACGGTCATGGTCTTCGGGCCGAAGCGGCCGATGAGCTTCGGCGCGGCCGTGATCATCCCGACCATGATGGTGATGGTGAGCGGAAGCAGCGCCGCTCCGCTGGCGAAGGCGCCGAGCCCCAGCACCTGCTGCAGGTAGAGGTTGACGAAGAAGAACATCGGAATCCACGCGGCGCCGAGCAGGAACTGGGCAGCGTTCGACGCGGCCAGGTTCGGCGCCTTGAAGATCCCGAGCCGCACCAACGGGCGCCGCTGACGGGCTTGGAGCGTGACGAACAGCCCCAGCAGGGCGACCCCACCGAGACCGGCCAGCACCGTTGTACCGGAGGTCCAGCCCGACTCCGGTGCGCGGACGACGGCGAACACGATCGCCGCGACGCCCGCTGTGACCGTCGCCGCGCCGGCCAGATCAACCGACCCGCGCTGGGTCATGCCCGCCGGCATGGCCGACCGACGAAGCAGCAGGACCACGACCGCGAGCGGCACGTTGATGAAGAAGACCCACGGCCAACTGGCGTACTGCGTCAGGACGCCGCCAAGAAAGACTCCGGCGGTGCCACCCGCCGGAGCGGCCGCGCCATACAGGGCGAGCGCCTTGGTCAGCTCCTTGGGAGTCGCTCCGAAGATCGTGAAAAGCAGAGTCAGCGCGGCCGGCGCGATGAGCGCGGATCCAGCGCCCTGGACCGCTCGCCCTGTGAGCTCGACTGGGGCGTTGCCCGCGAAACCGGCCACCAGCGAGCCGACCGCGAGGATCGCCCAGCCCAACCCGAAGATCCGGCGCGCACCGAGCAGGTCGGACAGGCGTCCGCCGAGCAGCAACAACCCGCCGAAGGCAACGACGTACGCGTTGAAGACCCAGCTGAGGTCCTGCGGCGAGAACCCGAGGTCGTCCTGCAGCCGCGGCAGGGCCACCCCGATGATCGACGTGTCCATGATGACCATGAACTGAGCCGCGGCGATAAGCCCCAACGCCAGCCAACGCCGACTACGCGGCCTCACCGCAGATGGTGTGGTGGAAGACATGATGTGCCCTTCTTTCGTGACGATCAGCCGACGATGGCTGTGCGGAGGAGCGTCACGAACGGCACTGTCTTCGCGCTGTCCCGGTCCTGTCGACGCCGATCGGTGCGTCACGGATCAACCGCTGGCGCTGGGTCATCAAGAAGCCGTGCCGCGTAGGTGGATCCGGCGAACGCGGCGAGGACGTCGCCAACGGCCATCGTGCCGCCGAGTCGAACCTGGGAGCGGCTCACGTCGGCGACGACGGTCTCCACGCCGGGAACGTCGCGAAGCCGTGCCGTGACCTCTCGTACGCAGCGGCGGCACCCCATGCCGCCGACGAACAAGCTCAGGTGCCGCATGGTGTGCACACCTTCCAACGGAGGGTCTTGTTGACCACCCCAGCGTGCGATCCAGGTCTGTCTGATCGCTGTCCGCAACCTCCAGCCACAGCGTCCAGCCACCCGGCGCACGGTGCGACCGACTGCCGGCACTGCTTGCGCTGGGTCTGACCAGCTACGCCCGGCTTGCCGACCTGGCCGTTCATGACGCGTACTACGCCCGTGCCATCGGACGGATCCGGAGTTACTACTTCACGATCGCCCCGAAGGCCACGTACTACTGGCCGCTGCCTGCCGGCGATGACCCGCATGCAGTTATGCCGTCGGCGTGTTCACCGGCTTCCTGTTCGACCGGAACGGCGCTGGCGCCGATTCTGCCGAGCCGAGCAGACGTTCGTCCTGCCCGACGGCAGCCAGACGTCACCAGCGAGCACGGTAGCCGCTGCCACCTCGGCGACAGTCCTGTCCCCTCTGCCCGCCTGGACCTGTCCGGGGGCTGCAGGCGCGGACAGCGCCCGGACAGTGCGCGGCAAGGCCGGCGCTCGAGCATCGAGACACAGCGAACCAGCAGGGACAGACCAAACCACGAGTGACGAAGGATGTGGACGAGATGGCGGCTCCACGGATCATCGAGCAAGACTTCGGAGTCTGGTCCGGGCAGATTCACCCCCACAACGGCTATTACTCCGGCGCACAGCATCAGTCACAGCGGGCGACCCACGAGCAACTGCAACGGTGGGCCACAGAACTGACAACGCCAGGAAGATCTCGGCGGGATACGACCGAGGCCATGCGCACCTGGCTGGGCTGATGGTCGGGTCCGGGTACGACTAGGAAGGCAGTGATCATGCAACATGAGGCTCATCCCGAAACGCCCAGCTCTCAGAAGGCGTTTCCCACCGACCCCTCCGGACTGCCGGAGGCCACCAGGCCCGAGCTGCTTGAGATAACCGACGGTGAGGCGTTCGACCTACACGTCGGTCCGGTCGCCAAGCGCCTGGGCGACTCCACCGTGCGGATGCTGGGATACAACGGTTCCATCCCGGGCCCCACACTCAAGGTCCAGCAGGGCTCAGAGGTCGTCGTCAACGTCACCAACAGCGGGGACCTGGACACGACCGTGCACTGGCACGGGCTGCGACTGGACAACAAGTACGACGGCGTCCCGCACGAGACCCAGCTCCCGATCCCGGTCGATGGCAGCTTCACCTATCGCATCCGCTTCCCCGACCCAGGCCTGTACTGGTACCACCCGCACATCCGCGAGGACTACGGCCAAGAGATGGGCCTCTACGGCAACATCGTCGTGGTGCCGGCAGAGCCGCACTACTGGCCGCTCGCCGACCGGGACATTGTCCTCACCCTGGACGACGTCCTACTGGAAGACGGCAAGATCGCCTCCTTCAGCCCGTCGGAGACAACCCACACGGCTATGGGCCGGTTCGGCAACACGCCGCTGATTGGCGGCGAGCCCAACCTGGCGCTGACCGCCAGGGTCGGCGAAGTCGTACGGCTGTGGCTGACCAACACCGCCAACACCCGGGTGTTCAACGTCCAGCTGCCAGGCGCGCGTATGAAGCTCGTTGGCGGAGACAGCGGCCGCTACGAACACGAGGAACTGGTCACCGAGGTGCTGCTTGCGCCCTCGGAGCGCGCCGTGGTCGACGTCCTGTTCGACCAGCCAGGCCAGCTACAGCTGCAACACCGCACCCCCGACCGGACCTACCGACTCGCCTCTGTCACGGTGGCGGCCGAACCGGCCGAACCGGCAGCGGACGCGTCGTCGAGGTCGCGGTCCGTCGTCACTTCGGCCACCTCTCTCGGCAGCCGGTAGCGCCGGGTCAGCGGGTCCCCCACGGCAGTTGGACCGGACGACTGGATGCCGCGCTGCGCAATATTGGCTACCTCTTAACCCGTGGCACGATCGCGTGATGCTACAACTCACGGATTTCATCATTGACTGCCCGGACCCGATGAAGCTGGCGGCCTTCTACGCCGCGGTGACAGACCGCCCCATCAGGAACAGCCACGACCAGGACAACTGGGCCGGCATCGCCTTCGGCGAGATCGAACTGGCCTTCCAGCGGGTGGACGGCTACCGCGCCCCGCGCTGGCCCGACGACGAACACCCCAAGCAGTTCCACCTCGACTTCGAAGTGGACGAGATCGAGCCCGAACAGCGCCGCGTCGTCGAACTCGGCGCGACACTGCACAAGGACTTCATCGGACCCGAGGGCTACGGCTGGCGGGTCTACACCGACCCGGTCGGGCATCCCTTCTGTCTGTGCCGCAACAAAGGGGTCACGTGGACCGACAAAGGGGTGGTGTTTCCCTACTAAAGAGCTTGTGGCCGACTTGCCGCCCACCTCGCCGAGACCCGATCAGCGGGTGCGGCGCTGATCGCCTGATCCTGCACCGAGGCCACCACCCTGTCCCAGCCGACCAGCACCTGGGTCCACTGCCCACCGACGTCAAACGCGGTGGTGCTGTGTACGGCGTGCCCGGTGCGCTATCAGTTCGCGCTGCCCGCGCAGGTCCGGAACATCAGCCTCACCTCGCCACGATCCTGCTGGTCGCGCCGGGTCTCCTGCAGGGCCGAAGGTCTGCTGCCGAACCGACACTGGGCCCGGCGCGTGCCTTGGACGGCGACGGCCTGGTCGCTGGCGACCGGACACCGGTAGGTCCTGGATAGAGTCCTGCGCCTTCCGAATTGGAGCAAGAAGTCCCTGACAGCCGCCCGCAGCCCTGCCGACCCTGAGAGCATTCAGGCGGCGTCGGCCGCCACGCCCCGGCCCGACACCGTGTTGCTCACGAAGTCGTGGGGGTGTGCGATGGCTCGTCACAGCGAAGCAGTCAGGCCGCTCAGTCGGCGCACGTTCATCAAGGCGGTGGGTGGAACGGGCATCGGCTTCGCGCTGTACACCTACCTGCCCGGGGGTGGGGTCAAAGCCCTGGCCCAGATTCCTGGCGGCACTCTGAATCCGCATCTGGTGCCCAAGTTCCAGACGGCGATGCTGATCCCGCCGGTGATGCCGAAGGCCGGGACGTTGGTCATGCCGGGCGGCAAGCCCGCGGACTACTACGAGATCTCGATGCAGCAGATCTCGCAGCAGATCCTGCCGGCTCCGCTACCCGCCACCACTGTGTGGGGGTACGGCGCGGTCGCAGCGGCGAGCCGTCGCGGTCTGCTCATCCACAACGCGCCCTCGCTGACTATCGAGGCCCAGGTCAACCGACCGGTGCGGATCAAGTGGATCAACGACCTGGTCGATGCAGGAGGCAACTATCGGCC
Source organism: Kribbella sp. NPDC020701 (assembly GCF_055562215.1). NCBI lineage: Bacteria > Bacillati > Actinomycetota > Actinomycetes > Propionibacteriales > Kribbellaceae > Kribbella > Kribbella sp. NPDC020701. The sequence goes on from NZ_JBVHFT010000021.1 coordinate 43,962, forward strand.
GCACCTGCTGCCGGTCGACCCCACGTTGCACTGGGCGAACCCGCCGGGCGGCACCACGCAACGAGACGACCGTCCGGACTTCACTGGCCAGCCGACGCCGGGCCCGTACACGGGCCCCGTCCCCATGGTCACGCATGTGCATGGCGCCGTCGGTGTTGGTGACGAGAGCGACGGGTACGCGGAGGCCTGGTATCTTCCGGCGGCCGGCAACCTGCCGGGCGGCTACGCGACGAATGGCACCTGGTACGACTTCTTCGCGGGCAAGGCGTCCGCCGCTTTCGGAGTGGCGTGGGGGCCGGGATTCGCGACGTTTCAGTACCCGAATCAAAACCGCGCCTCGACCATCTGGTACCACGACCACACGCTGGGCATGACCAGGCTGAATGTCTACGCCGGCCCGGCCGGCTTCTACATCGTGCGCGGCGGCCCGGCGGGCGACAAGGCAGTGTTGGACAGCCGGTCCGGTGCCGTCGCGGTGCTCCCCGGCCCGGCGCCCATGGAGAACGACCAGTTCCCGCCGAACAAGACCTACCTCGAGATCCCGATCGCGATCCAGGACCGCTCGTTCAACTCCAACGGGTCGTTGTTCTATCCCGACACCCGCACGTTCTTCGACGAGCTCGTCGGTCCCTACATCCCGGACGGGCCGTTCTCGCCGATCTGGAACCCGGAGTTCTTCGGGAACATGACGATGGTGAACGGCAACACCTGGCCGTTCCAGACCGTCCAGAAGCGGCGGTACCGGCTGCGGTTCCTCAACGGCTGCCAGTCCCGCTTCCTGATCCTGGACTTCAACCAGATCCCGGGTGTCGAGGTGTGGGCGATCGGCAACGAGGGCGGCTTCCTGACGGCGCCGGTAAACCTCACCGCGACCAACGGGAACCGGTTGCTGATGGCGCTCGCCGAGCGTGCCGACCTGATCGTGGACTTCACCAACGTGCCGGTGGGCAACTACGTCCTGCGCAACGTCGGTCCCGACGAGCCGTACGGCGGCGGCGTCCCCGGCGTCGACTTCGACCCCGCGGACGAGAACTCGACGGGCCAGATACTGCAGTTCCGGGTCGTGCCGGCCATCGCTCCCGACCCGACCACGCCGCCGCTGTTCCTCCGGCTACCGGCCCGCGCACCGCTGCCGACCGCGACCGTGACACGACGGCTGGCGCTGATCGAGAAGGCGGACATCGGCTTCGACGAAACGGAGGAGGAAGAGATCGAGGGACCCGTCGAGGCGTTGCTGGGCATCGTCGACGCGGGCATCGCCGTCGAGAAGCTCTGGATGGATCCGGTGAGCGAGAATCCCGCGCTGGGAGCGACCGAGGTCTGGGAGATCTACAACGCCACCGCGGACGCGCATCCGATGCACATCCACGAGGTGGCCTTCGAGGTGGTGAACCGCCAGGACATCCTCGTCGACGAGGAGACCGGGGCGGTGCAGGTGGTGCCCGGCTCGGTCCCGACGCCACCCGAGTCATGGGAGACCGGCGTCAAGGACACCGTTACGGCCCTGCCGGGCCAGGTGACCCGGGTGCGCATGCGATTCACCACACCCGGCCAGTTCGTCTGGCACTGCCACATCGTCGAGCACGAGGACAACGAGATGATGCGGCCCTACCGCATCGGCCCGGTCCAGCCGGGACAGCCGGACTGACCTTGGCCCGGATTGACCATGGCCAGGTCACCGGCCGATGATCTCGTCCCGTCGTCCGATCGGACCGCCTGCTGGCGGTCCGATCGGCCTGATCGACAGCGATAACAGGGTGATCCTCGGCGTGCCGGCCACTTCGTCGACGAGGCGGGCGGACGACGAGGTGCCAGACGAGCGCCGACGACCGGTGCGTTCCAATTCAGCTCCCGCCAGCGTCAACTCGTGAACCTCACAGCCGAGCACCGCTACCGGCGCACCCCTTTACGCACCTCAATCAGCGCGAGAGGATGGTCAGCGATGAGAGCCGATGTGCACGAGACCACCCCCGAATCCCTTGCCAGTAAGAGCTTTCGCTCATCATCGGCAAACGATGATCAGCCTCAGCCGTAAATCAGCGGGTTCGGGTTCGAGTCCCTGGCGGCGCACAAAGCCCAGGTCACGACGATGGCCTGGGTTTCTTCATGCCCGTAGGACACCTTTTATTCGACGCTTTCAGCCGCACGTCTATCTTGCCGACCGCATGTGCTGACTTCGTCTCGTCGTGACTGTGCGTCACATCACATGCATGCGCGACCTTCTCCGACTCGCCGATCCTCCGCACCGGCCACGCGTTGAACAGGCAACGCTCAGACCGCATGGAGGACACATGCCGAGAACACCGCTGCCCATCGGAACCTGGGGACAGATCTCCACCAGGACTCTGAAGACCAAGAAGAACGGCAAGCCCGTCAAGCACCTGGCTCACGCCAGGTTTCGCGACCATGACGGCAAGGTCCGAGCCGTCACCGCCACCGGCACAACCAAGACCGCCGCCCGAACCGCGCTGCTCACCAAACTCCAGAACCGCGCCAAAACCAACGACTCCGGCGACCTCACCCCGGCCCACAAGATCAACCACCTCCTCGACCTCTGGAACCGCAGGTTCGAAGAACTCGTCGCCGACGGCACATGCTCACCCACCTCACCCGCCACCTACCGGCGCGCCGTCAACAACCATCTCCGTCCCGCCCTCGGCGAACTCCACATCGCCGAAGCCACCACCCAGCGCCTCGACACCGTCCTCACCACCATCAAGCACCACGCCGGCGCCCCCACCGCCAGAACCTGCCGCGCCGTCATCTCCGGCGCCATGAAACTCGCCGTCCGCTACGGCGCCACCACCGTCAACCCCGCCCGCGAGGTCGACGCCATCGAAGCCAAACCCAAACACCCACCCCGAGCACTCACTGCCAGGGAAGTCACCCTCCTGCACAGGAACCTGACCGCCGATGAACACGCCGTCGCGGCTGACCTCCCCGACCTCGTCACATTCATGCTCTGCACCGGCGTCCGGATCGGCGAAGCCCTCGCCGTTCTCTGGAACCAAGTCGACCTCGGACCCGGCACCGTCGAAATCACCCACACCATCGCCCGGCCACCCGGCGAAGGCCTGATCCGCAAGACCACCAAATCCAGAATCGGCGAACGCACCCTCAGCCTCCCCAGCTGGGCCGCCGCCATGCTCAGCGGCCGCCACACCGCCGACACCCGCCCCACCGACCCCGTCTTCCCCGACACGAACGGCGGCTACCGCGACCCCTCCAACACACGCCGAGGCCTCCGCACCGCCCTCTCCCCTGTCGGCAGCACCGCCCGACGCGAACTCGGCCAAACCCTCCGCGGCCTCCGCCGCGAGACCCACCTCAGCCGAAAGCACGTCGCACAGACCCTGGGCTGGCCCCAACCAGAGTCGAACTCGTCGAAACTGGCCGCATCAAACCCACGCACCGGCGCATCTCAATCCTCGCCAAGACCTACAACATCGACCTCGACAACCCCCAAACCTGCTCGCCCAACTCGAGGAAGCCACCCGACCCGCCGAATCGGACAAGCTCGCCTGGATCCGCACTCACGCACTCCGCAAAACCACCGCCACCGCCCTCGACCAAGCCGGCCAGACCGCCCGCCAAATCGCCGACCAGCTCGGCCAAGCCAAAGTCTCCCTCACCCAAGACACCTACATGGGCCGCCAACCCGCCAACCCAGCCGCAGGTCAAGCCCTGGAGCACGCGTTCGACAACCCAGACCTCCTGTGACGCAACCGGCCCATGTCACGACGGGCGTGTCAGGGAGTCCATCGTTCACAAAGGCGGACCGGTTTCAGCTGAGGCGACTCGACATGCTGATCGGAGCGTCGCCGGGCCGTGCCTGTCGTCGTACCGCGCCACTACCTGAAAGTTGCCATCGATGGCCCTCGCCGTCGCTGGCCCAGACGGATGTACTCCTACGCCTGCGGGATGTCGCGTCGGCGGAAGCTGGCGTAGCCAGCCACGAGGCAGACAGCAGTGAGTATGGTCAGCAGGATCACGTTGTCTGAGTCGACCGCCTCGACCGGTGGATTACCGATCAGGTGAAACGGTGAGAGGTCACGGACCGCTCCGGCCAGGTTCAGCGAGTCGCCGAGGTAGGCGATCACCGCGCCGGCCGCGTAGACCAGCCACACGACGGACCCCCATCGCGGTACGGCAGTGAAGACGAGCAGGGCGAGGCCACCGAAGAAGGCAACGGCCGGCAGGAAGTCGATGATCGCCCGCACTACCTGCTGCGTGATATTCACTCCCGTCGACCACGAACCGCTCGCCGCGAACACCGCGCCACCAGCAACCGACACCGCGACGATCCCAGCACCGACGACCGCCAGCTGCACGCTGAGCCATGACCAACGACTTCGCTCACCCGACAAACGAGCCTCGAGCCGCCCGGACGACTCCTCGGCGCGGAGCAGGCCCACGGCCTGGACGGCGTACCCGGCGCCGAGGAGCGCGAGCAAAAGGGCCGTCATCGCGAGAACGGAGCCCAGCCCCGTGGCACCCGCTCCGCCACCCATCGCCGAGGCGAGCGACGGGTTGCCGTTGATCGCGTTCACCAGCGGCTTCGCGGCCGACCCGAACGTGCCCGCGACCACTACAGTCGCCGCGGTCCACCCCAGCAGCGATCCCCGGTGCGAGCGCAGCGCGACCCCGAGTGGTGTACGCAGAAATCGCGACGCGCGCGGATCGGCGGCACCTACGCGAAGGAGTGCGCTGCCGACGTCTCGCCGGGATGCGATGGCGAGCGCGGCTACGGCGAGCAGCGCGAAGACCACCACCGGGATGAACAGCGGCCACCAGCGCTGGTGGCCGAACGCCCGTGTCTGTTCCTGCCAACCCAGCGGTGACAGCCACGTCAACGGCGACCACTGCACGTCGCCGATGCCGCGCAGCACATAGGCAGCGATGATGGCCCCGAGCCCGATCGCGTAGACACCACGGGTGTGCTCGACGAGCTGCGCGGCGATCGAGGCGACACCGATGAACACTAACCCGAGCACACCCATCGAGAGCGAGTAGAGCGCGGCGTCGCGACCGGGAACCCCGACGCCGGCAAAGCTCGCAAACAATGCCACGGTGATCAGGACCTCAGCCACGACAGCCACCAGGATCGCTGCCAGCAACGGCGTGGTGCGGCCGATGCGACCGGCGAGCACGGCCTCGAGCCGGCCGAGTTCCTCGTTCTTCCGGGTCGTCCGGGCGATCAGGCTGACGGCCATGAACGGGATCGCGAAGGACGCCATGAACCCGAACTCGTTGGCGATGATCCCGCCCAGCGAGTCGATGCCGGCGATCCTGCCGTTGATCATCATCAGCGCATCGTCGTGTACGGCGGCGGCGTACGAACGAATCTTCTCCGGGCTGTCGTACAGACCCTGGATCGCCGAGACGGTGAGCGCCATGGTTCCGCCGACGGCAACCACCCACACCACCACGGCCAGCCAACCGGTGCGCAGATGCACCCGCACCATCGTCGCCAACTGCCCGCTCATGCTGGGCTCCCCTGCCGGCTCTCCTGCTCGGTGTAGGCGTGCAGGAACAGCTCGTCGAGACTCGGCGGGGCGACGGTCAGGGTATCCACACCCGCGGCATGCAGCCTGCCGACGACGTCTCCGAGAACGTCGGCATCGACGCTCAGCCTGGCCTCGAAGCCGGCACCGTGATCCTCGACCTCGAGGTTGACCACACCGGCCACCCCGTCGAACCGCGGAAGCTGTTCGGTGACCGCGTGGATCTTCGTCCGGGTGTGCCGCCGAAGCTCGGCCAGAGTGCCGGTCGTGACTGTCTTTCCCTTGCGGACGATCGTGACCCGGTCCGCGAGCGCCTCGACCTCGGCGAGGATGTGACTGGACAACAGAACGGTGATGCCTTCGGCGGCGCGCTCGCGGATGATCTCCTGAAACGCCTGCTCCATCAGCGGATCCAGGCCGGACGTCGGCTCGTCGAGAACCACGAACTCGACGTCGGCGGCCAGCGCCGCGATCAGCGACGCCTTCTGGCGATTGCCCTTGGAATAGTCCCGGGCCCGCCTGGCGGGATCGAAGTCGAACCGGTCGATGAGCTCGTCGCGCCGATCGGCACGAATCCCACCGTGGACCTGGGCGAGCACGTCGATGCACTGGCCACCACTGAGCCCCGGCCACAACGTCACGTCGCCGGGGACGTAGGCGAGACGGCGATGCAGCGACGCCGCCCTGTGCCAGGGATTCTTGCCGAACAGACTGATCTCACCACCGGTCTTGCGCATCAGGCCGAGCAGGACCCGGATCGTGGTGGACTTCCCAGCGCCGTTCGGCCCGAGGAAGCCGTGCACCTCGCCGCGACGGACCTCCAGGTCCAGCCCGTCGAGCGCCGTGACGCCGCCGAACCGCTTCACCAAACCGGTTGCGCGGACGACGACGTCCGCACCGGGCTCGTCTGTACGAATCGCTCTGGGCCCCGCTATGGGCATCGACATTTCGTTGCCGCCTCCTGCGTTGTCAGTCTTCGTTTTGTTCACCGGTCTCGGCTGTCTCGGTGGTGGGAACGACCAGCGCGCCCTCGCGGTAGATCCGAGTCACCTCGGCAGCCCAGCGAGCCAGGCCGTCCCCGGACATGGGGTCGAAGCCGAGGACGTCGGTCAGCGGCTCGCGCAGGAGCAGCAGGATGAGGTCGGCCGACAGCATGAACGCCGCCCGCACCTCCAGGTCGGCCGTCGGCGAAGCGAAGCCCGCATCGACAAGCTGCCCGATCAGCACGCGCGACACCTCGTACCAGCGGCGGAACAAGGCCCGACCGGCTGGGTCCCCGCTGAGAACCAGACGCCGCAGGTACGTCGGCAGCGGCGAGTCCGCAGGCAGCGCCTGAGAGAACATCTCGGCGATCGAGGCATTCGACCCGGTGGTCAGGACTTGACCGATCTCGTCGACGTCCTCCATCAGAGCGTCCAACTGCGCCGCGGCGTACCGATCCACCGCCTCACGCAGCCCGGCCTTGCTGCCGTAGTGATGCAGCACCAGCGCCGGTGAGACCCCCGCCGCCTCCGCGATCTGCCGCACGCTGACGGCATCCGGCCCATGCTCGGCGAACAACCGCAGCGCAGCGTTGCGAATCACCGCCCGCCCCGTCAGGTCCTCATCATCGACTGATCTCACGTTCAGTAGACTAAACGATCGTTCAGCAACATTCAAGCTGAAGTCGTCACCGTCGGTCGTCTGGTCGACGAGACTGACGTGCGCCAGGTTGCGGATGGGCCGCACCTGCCGGCATGTGATCGAGTGCATGCTGAAGTGGGCTGGCGGTCAGCGCCGTCCCACAGCGACCGATCCTGGTCCTTCAGCAACACCACGTCTCCATCAGGACCACGAGCCCGAATCCGTGCCTCGTTGAGCAGGATGAGAGCGAGCAGACCCGACACTTCCGGCTCGTCCGGCAGCAGATCCCGCAGCAGCCGCGTCAGCCGGATCGCGTCGGCGCGCAACTCTCTTCGGCCGATGTCATCGGCACCGGCGTTGTACGCCAGGTACAGCACCGAGAGCACCGCCCACAGCCGCGCCGGCAATTCGTCGTCCTCAGGAACCCGGTAAGGGATGCTCGCGGCCTTGATCTTGTACTTCGCCCGCACCAGCCGCTTGAGCATCGTGTCCTCACTCACCAGGAACGCCGACGCGACTTCAGCGGGTGTGAGTCCGGCGACGAGGCGAAGCGTCAGCGCCACCTGGTGCTCGACCCGCAAGGCCGGGTGGCAGCAGGTGAAGATCAGCCGCAACTGGTCGCCTCCCAGCGGATCCCCAAGCTCGCCGTCGATGGCTTCGGCTCGGAGCCTTTCGGACTCGATTCGCTCCGTCAACTCGCGTCCGCGCCGGTTCCGCCGTACGACATCGACAGCGCGGTTCCGCGCCGTCGCGACTACCCAGCCACCGCGTCACAGAAGTCGTCAACGCAGGAAGCGGCGAACCGTTCGCCCCCGCAAGCAAGGTCTTCCACGAATGGGTGGCCATCCCGACCGTCGATCGCCCGCTGTGGAAATCGGTGCTTGCCGAAGCCGTCGCCTTTGCCAGGAAGAACCTGGACAACTCTCGATAGCGCCCGAATCGTGCGCCTCGCAGATCCTCGACGAGGCACAGCACAGCCTCGTGGCGACTCGGCCGGCGACGCGCACACCGGCGGAGCTTGGCAGTCCTCAGCCGTCCGGCGCGGCGCCGACATTGAGCGCAGTTTGAGAGTTCATGACAGTCAACCGCGGACCGAGGACCTGTCGGCCGGGACGACTTACAGTCTGCTGCGAGGCACAGTCGGCCGAGGCATTGGCGAACGCACCTCCGCCGGGATGCATGCACCCCAACCCGACCGGAGGCGACTGCGTTCGCAGCCAGGAGCCTCGCCTGAGGGTGGCATCCGAGTTGGTGGTGTCCTGCTCGGATCGGATTCGCGGTCACCCTTCCGAGGCGCCGAACGAGTCGGTCGTGCCCGGTGCCGGTGACGGTGATGTTGGGGGGAGACTGTCACCGGCACCTCTTCAGTCGATGGCGAACACCCGGAGCAGACGAGGGTGTGTTCCGCAGCACGATGGCGAGCTCACCAGCCGAGCCGGCTCGCGGCCTCAGCAACGACCGCGGGCTCGTCCGCGGCACCCGCGAACGCCACCAGCGCACGGACGAGTTCGCGCCTCCGCCCAGCTGGCATTCCGAGGACGATCCGCTCGATCTCCGCTCTTCGTTTCCGGGTCACCCGGCGAACCAACTTGCGGCCCTCGGCTGTCAGGTCGATGACCACTTCGCGACGATCTTGTGCGTTCTCCCGGCGGTCGACCAGGTCGGCCGCGATCAGCCGATCGACCATCCGCAGCGCCGTGGACGCGGTCACATCGAGCCGTTCGGCCAACTGATTCAGCCGGCTCTGGCCGTGGCCGTCGAGGACGACCAGAGTACGGAACTGCGTCAACGTGACCGACTCCTCGACCTGAGCCAATGATCTGGCCGAGATGCCGACCAGTACCCGCGAGGCAGTCAGTACCGCCGCGACCACCTCGTCGACCGTCTCCTCGGTCGCAGCACCTACCGTCCGGTTGCCTGAACCTGTCACGGACCCACCTCCACAGCTTGCCCTGACTGATCCTTGCAGAGGCTAATCGATCACTCGACTCCAGACTCGATCCGCTCGGACGTCAGTCCGGCTCCGGCCTCGCGACATTCGGCCGGTCCTTTGAATGCAGCATCCAACACTTGGCTCAGGTAACTCGCGTGCTATCACCGCCTGACGTACTTGACGACGACGCTGCGGGAACTTTGAGATCACGTGACGTTCAGCGTCCGGCCCGAGAGCGCCCGTCGTGGCCGCGCTAGACAGGTCGCAGACCAAGTCGAGGGACTCGGAGCCGGTTGGAACGGTGGATCTGACGATGGACGCTCGCCGGAACATCCGGTCGATGCTCACTGCAGCAGTTCGGCTGCTGTTAGGACGAAACACGAAGGACGCCGAGCGGTCGCGGGCAAGCATGCCTGCCGGCGGGCAGTTGAGCGACTGGACGGATGCCGAGCTCTACGCGGTGTGGTGCGCGACAGGGGCAGAGCTACTCAATGCGCTGCGCGCCGAGCACACGGACCACACTCTGACGGCAGCCGACGCTCGGCAGTACCTACTGGCCGAGGTCGAGCGCCGCTACCCGCGCGAGACCGCGGCCTGGCTCGCTTCCGACGCGATCTTGTCCGGCGAACCGCCGACATTCCTGGTGCGATGAGCATCAATACGGTAGGCGCTGTATGCCGGCTCGGCGCACTTTGGTCGGCCGAGATGACAGTAGGCGGAGACGAAGAAGCTCGGTTTGGTCACTACGGGGGAAAGCGACCAAACCGAGCAGGTACGGACGTTAGCGGGACCCAACCTCGCCAGCAACCTGTCCCGAAGATCGTCATCCGATCGTCAAGCAGGTTCTCGCAGGTACTCGCCCTTTGTCGCGTCGTTGACGCGCGTATTGAGAGTTGTTGACGTTCCCCGGCGACGACTCCCTTTGGATGGAGACAAGCCATTTCCTCGTCTAGCCTCATCGCCAGGCCCGACAGTGAACAGGCACAAGGCTTGGGCCGAGTGGATGCTGGACGGCGGCCGTTGAGGGGCGACCGTCGCCGGCATCCATCGCCGACCGGGCGCCGGCAGCATTTCGGGCCGGGCGCCACGCCGTACGGCGTGCTCGTGAGAGCTACTGAGGGAATGCTCGTCACCAGCACCCGGACAGGCCGGCCGTACGTGAGGAGACCGACCAGTGCCCTACGAAGCATCGAGCGATCGGACCACCCCCGCACCGACGCAGATCGCCACGCTCTGGCTCGCCGGGGCGTTCATCACGCTCGCGGGCTTCGGGCTCGCCCGCTATATCGACAGCGTGGGCCCTTGGATCCCAGGGCCGGAATCGGTCGTGTTCGGCCTTTTCCACACGCCGTTCCCTCACACTCTCATGCATCTGGGGCTCGGAGTGGGGGCCCTGCTCGCGGCAGGGTCAGCGCGATCGTGCCTGATCTTTCTGGCCGCGGCCAGCGCGACGCTCCTGTTGCTTGTCGGCTACGGGCAGGTTGACAAGAGCCCGGCTCTTCCCGGAGTGGTCCCCCTTCACGATGGCGACGTGTTGCTGCATGTCATCCTCGCCTGTGCCATGGTCGCGGCGGGTCTCGCTGCGCTCACGCGTCGCACGAGAAGAGGTCTCACGCGCGGGTAGGTTCAGTCCGCCGCCGACGGACCTTCTTCGACCGCCTGGCGGTCACGTACATGGACACCCGAGGCGATGTCCAGAGCCAGCAGGGCACGATGGAGTGCTTCCAGGCAAGGATCACCAGCAGCCGGCAACGCATACAAGCACAGCGCGCGCCGACCGTCTGTGGTCCAGCCTGCCTCTTCGATCTCGCCGGCCTCGTCGAGCAGCGGTTCCCAGCCTTCGCCCGCCAGGTGCTCGAAGGCACTGCGACGGTCGGCGTCGTACAGCGAGAGTCCAGCGGGCCGGTCCTGACCGTCGAGGCAATCGATCCAGGAGGCCTCGACCAACGGGTCCTGCGGCGCGGGGACATCCGTCGTCGGGCGGGGCGTCACGAGGTACCCCGTTCCGGTCAAGGGATCGAGATAGGCGGTGTGTGCGGCGAATTCGACGACGGTCACGTCGACGTACCCTCGGGGGCTCGGTTCGCGGTCGAACGGATTCACGGGCGGTGATACCTCACAGAACCGGGCTGGGCGGCCTCGGCGGATCGATCGGGTTCGGCGGAGCCGGCAACGCGGCGGGATCACGCGGCTTCGACGTCGAAGACGCGGTCGAGGCCGGTCCGGCGAAGTACGTCGGACATCTTGCGGCTGGCATGCCGGATCACGACCCCGCCGCCGCGGCGGCGACATACACGATGGGTGTCCAGCAGGGCGGCCAGCAAGGTCGAGGACAGCTCGCCGAGGTCAGACACATCGATGACGACCAGGCTGGCCCCGTCCATCACCAGGCCGCGGAGGCGCCAGCGAAGGGCGGTCAGACCGGTCCCGAGGTCGGCTTCCGAGATCGTCACGATGGCCTTTTGCAGGAGCGGACTGTGGATCGGATCGGTCATCGACGGTCGCCTTCCGGAGTGGTGTGGCATTGCTATCAGCGTGCACTGCCGACATTGAGATCGGTCGTCGTCCTTCTTGACGATCGGATGACATGCGCGCCCCGGGGCTCGTTTCCCGAGCAACGGTTGCGACTATGGACCCATGCCGATGCAGGTCCTGATCGTGGAGGACGACGACCGTATCCGGGCCGTACTGCGCCTGGCGCTCGAGGACGAGGGCTACGAGGTCGCCGAGGCCGCCGACACCCCGTCCGCCCTGGCCGAGGTCCGATCCTCGCTGCCGGACCTGATGATGGTCGACCTGATGCTCGGCGAGGTCGACGGCTACACCTGCATCCGTGAGGTGCGGCGGATCAGCGACATCCCGATCGTCATCGTCAGTGCCCGTTCCGACACCCACGACATCGTCGCCGGTCTGGAGGCGGGAGCCGACGACTACGTCACCAAGCCGTTCCAGGTCAAGGAGATCACCGCACGGCTACGCGCCTTGCGCCGACGGCTACGGAGCAGTACCGACCCGGTCGAGGCCGACATCGTTCTGGACCCCGATCCGGACCACCGGCTGGTGCTGTCAACCTCCCGCGGTGCGGTGAGTCTTGACGGCAACGACGTGCCGTTGACGGTCACGGAGTACCGGCTGCTGGTCGAGCTGGCGCAGCCACCCGGCCGGGTTCTGAGCCGGTCCGCCTTGCTCGCCTCCGTCTGGGAACACGGGTACTACGGAGACGAGCGCATCGTCGACGTTCACATCCGAAGGCTGCGCACGAAGATCGAACGCGACCCCGGCAAGCCACAGCTCGTGGTCACGATGCGAGGAATGGGCTACCGGCTGGACCCGCAATGACCGTCGGACTGCACATCTTCGGCCGGAACACCTGGGGCTTGCGACGCCGGCTCGTGCTCGCCTTCGCACTCGTGGCATTGCTCGTGTCGGCTGTGTTTGCCGTCAGCACCTACCTCCTCGCGCGTGGCTACGTACTGGCGCAACGCGAGCGGGCCGTGCAGCATCAGGCCTTCGCCGATGCGGCGTTCGTCCAACGCCGCCTGGAGAGCGCAGGCGCCGACATCTCCGCCGTTCTGACCGCAGCCGGTACGCCGGCCGGGCACACGATCATCCTCAAGTGGAAGGGACAGTGGTACGCGTCCGCGCTCGACCAGGGCCGGGACGCCATACCGGCCACCGTCCGCCAGGACGTCGCCGACGGAACCGCGTCCAGCCAGCGCTTCCGATCCGACGACGGCCCAGCGCTCGTCGTCGGCGTACTGGTCCCGTCGGTTGACGCAGAGTTCTACGAGATCGCCCCACTCAACGAACTCGACGGGACGCTACGTCTGCTCAGTGGAATCCTGTTCGGTGGTGCGTTGCTCGCAACGGCTGCTGGAGCAGGCCTTGGAGTGTGGGCCAGCAGGTCGGTCGTCACACCGCTGAATCGTGTCGCGGCAACGGCAGCGTCGATCGCGGGCGGCGACCTCGACACCCGGCTGCCGGCCACGCTGGACCCCGAGCTGGCCACGATCGTCGGCTCGTTCAACAGCATGGTCGACACGCTCCAGCAACGGATCAATCGCGATGCCCGGCTCGCTGCGGACGTCAGTCATGAACTCCGTTCGCCGTTGACGACGCTGGTCGGCAGCGTCGACCTGCTGAACGCCCGCCGGGACGAGCTGTCCGATCGATCACAGCGCGCCCTCGACCTGGTCACGGCCGACCTGCAGCGGTTCCGGCGGCTGCTCGAGGACCTGCTCGAGCTCGCGCGTTCCGATGGCGGTCTCGACGTCCGCCCGCTCACTGTGATCGAGCTCGGTCCGCTGCTGCGGCAGGTCCTCGGTGAGGTCGGCTGCGACACGTCGCTGCTGACCAGCCCAGAGGATCTGTCCGTATGCGCGGACAAGCCGCGCCTGGGACGGCTGTTCCGCAATCTCTTCGAGAACGCCGAACGCCACGGTGAGGGACTCGTCAGCGTGCAGGCCGCCCGCTCCGGGACCGACCTCGTCGTGTTCGTCGACGACGCCGGCCCGGGCATTCCCGTCGACGACCGCGAGCGCGTCTTCGAACGCTTCGCGACCGGTCCGGCCAAACGCGGATCCTCATCCGGAACCGGCCTCGGCCTCGCGCTGGTGACCGAGACCGCTACGGTGCACGGCGGTGCGGTCTGGTGTTCGGCGTCGCCGTCCGGCGGAGCCCGATTCGTCGTGAGGTTGCCGGAGGCCCCCAAATGAGCCGCCGTACGCGCGCAGTGCTGGGAGCGATCGCGGCGACGATCCTGCTGATCGGTTGTGGCGTTCCGATCCAGCGACAGCCCGCACCGATCGATCCGGGGGCCGTGCCGTCGCGGCTCCAAGGTTCCGGCTCACCGACCTCGGGCCCGGCCTCCGCCACACCGGGCAGACCTGCCATCCAGGTGGTGTTCGTGCAGAAGGACCAGCTCGTCACCCTGGTCCGCGACGCCCCCAGCCCGGCCACGTCCGATCGCCTGCGGACAGTCATCGCGGCGCTGCTCGCCGGCCCGACCACGACCGAGCAGGCGAACGGCCTCACCTCCGCACTGCCGCCCGAACTCAACCTCGCAGTCAGCAACGTGCAAAAAGACCGCGTTGACCTCGAGCTGTCCGGGGAAACCGACGGGCGGTCCGCCGCCGAAAACGTCCTCGCCGTCGGGCAGATCGTTCTCTCGATCACAGCACTCCCGACGATCCGCGAGGTCACCTTCTCCCGCAACGGGCAGCCCGTCGACGCCCTCCTCGCCGACGGCGCCCTAACCACCGCCCCACTCACCGCCGCGGACTACGCCGCACTCCGCGCTCACTGAGACCACCAACCACGGCCACCGGACCAGGCTCAAGAAGCCACGTACTCCAGACGCACCAAGGGCAGCCGGTCCGCGACGTCCGGCGGCAGCGGTCCGTTGCCCGCCAGATCCGGAAGCGCCAGCGTCCGTCCGAGCGCCTTGGCCGCGCGTGGATGTCGGCGACGGTACGCCGCTAGATGCTCAGGGACCTCACCCGCCGGAATCTGGACCGCATGCGCTGGAACACCCCGGCGTCGTCCGGACCACAACCGGACCGCCGGATCCGCCAGGACGTTCCGGTACCACTGCGCCGTACGGCCGTACCCGGACACCACAACGAGTCCCTCCGGATCACGCTCCAGCACCTCGAGTACGACGTAGCGGGCTTGACCCGTCACCCGGCCGTGATGCTCCAGCATCGTCAGGCGCTGTCCCAGCACGAATCCGAGACCAGCGCGGAACATCGGAATCGGTGCACGCGCCAGAAGACGCGGAATCCGGCGAGTCATAGGTCACCACCTCCAGTCAACGAGGGAGTATCCCGCCGTGGGTTGTCGATCGGTGCCGTCGATTTCGCAGCGATCGCGGCAGCCGCTGTGCGGTTGAAAGGCAACCTCCTTGAGCATCACGCGTGCTGGTGTGCGGGCAGTGACTGCAGGGCGACGCGATAGCTGATCCAGCCGACGACGTGGTTCTCCTCGAGTACCGGGATCGCCGCGCAACCGCTGCGATCGAGCGCCTCGATGGCCTGTCCCAGTTGGTCGTCACGTCGTACCTCGAGCGGCAGCTCGAGGACCAGGGACGCGGGATCGGCATCGTGCCGCCCGTCCGCCAGCGCCTCCGCGACGACCCGTGCGGTGACCACGCCCACATAGCCGCCATCCGCATCGAGCACCGGCAGCACGCCCGACGCGGAGCGCGCCAGAACGCCGGCGACCTCGCGCACCGGCTGGTCCGTCCGGACGCCTTCCGGGACGGTGGTCATGACATCGCCGACCTTGGTCAGGGCCGCCGTACCGATGACTTCGCGGCGCCCGAGGTCGATACCTCGCCGGCGGAGCTTGAGTGTGTAGATGGTGTCCGCGGACAGCGCGTGGCTGACGCCCGTGGCCAGCACGATCGCCGTCATCAACGGCAGGATGATCGAATACTCGCCGGTCAACTCGAACAGGATGACCACCGCAGTGATCGGAGCCCGGGCCGCACCGGCGAACACCGCACCCATGCCGATCAGGCCGTACGCACCGGCCGGTCCCGCCACGCCCGGGAACATGCCATGGGCCAGTCCGCCGAACGCGGATCCGAGCATGGCCCCGACGAACAGGCTCGGCGCGAACACGCCACCGGATCCCCCGATCCCGATCGTCAGGCTGGTGGCGAGCATCTTCGCCCCGGCAAGCAGCACAAGGAAGGCGATCCCGTACGCGCCGAAGACCGCGTTCCCGAGCACGGGGTATCCGACGCCGTACATCTGCGGGACGGCAATCAGCAACAGGCCGAGGAGAAGGCCACCCACTGCCGGGCGCAGCCACTCCGGTCCACGCCACACCGCGTCGCACGCATCCTCGATCAGATAGAGGACGCGGGTGAAGACGACGCCGACGACACCGGCCAGCAGCCCGAGAACGGCGAACAGACCGTACTGACCGACGTGCTCGACAGTGAACGGCGGAAGCGACAGGAACGGCGCGTCGCCCAGGGCTGCCCGGCCGATCGCCGCGGACGTGACAGCCGCGACCACGACCATGCCGAAGGCCTGGGCGGTGAAGTCGGCAAGGATCAGCTCCATCGCAAAGAAGACCCCGGCCAACGGCGCGTTGAAGGTCGCCGCGATCCCGCCGGCCGCCCCGCATGCCACCAGCACCCGCAACCGCGGCTCGGCGACCCGCGCCAGCCGCCCGACCGTGGATCCCAGTGCGGAGCCGATCTGGACGATCGGCCCCTCGCGGCCCACCGATCCACCACCACCAATGCACAGCGCGGACGCCAGGGCCTTCACAGCGGCGACCTGCGGCGGAATACGAGCTCCACGCCGACCCACGGCGTACATCACCTCCGGCACGCCGTGACCGCGGGCCTCGCGGGCGAAGAAGTGCACCAGCGGCCCGTACAGCAGGCCCGCCAGCACCGGCACCGCAAGCAGGAACCAGCGCCCGAGACCCTCGATCCCCGGGTGCGGAGCTCCCGGCGTGGCCGCGTAGTCGGCGCGGCCGGTCGCCAGGTGGGTGAAGGTGGCGATCAGCCAACGGAAGACGATCGCGAAGCCCGCCGACCCCGCCCCGACCAGCAACGCCAGAGCCAGCAGGCCGCCCTCGGAGACGCACAGCAACTGGCGGAGTCGGACACGACGGGGAGCCGACGAGGCGGCTCTGGGGATCACGGCGGACATGAATTGCATTATGCAATATTTGGTGTCCGCAACTCCCTGCCCGTCTCATCGACGCGTCCGGCAAGTCAGCCTCGCCGCCTGTCATGCAGCAGATCCGCGGCGGCATGGAGTGCCGTGAGCGCCTGCTGCAGATCTTCGAGAACGAGCTGTCCGTAGCAGGCGCGCACCGCGAACAGGCACACCGCCCGGCGGCCGGCAAGCGTCTCCCCCGCTACCTCCGGGTCACTACGTTCGTTCTCGAGCAGCGTCCACCCTGATACCGCCAGGCGATCGAGGAGACTGACCAGGTCAGCAGACTGCAAGGACAAGCCCGCAGCCGGCGAATCGTTCCACTCGGACGGCCAAGCGACCCCCGCAAACCCATCCTCCGAGGAGATGTCGGTCTCTCCCGCCGGCAGCAGCAGGAACCCTGATCCGGTGTGAGGTTCGAGGTACGCGCTGTGCGCCGCCGACTCGATGACCGCGATCTGGATGGGCCTGGCGACCCCGACGTCGATCGAAAGGTCCTGGTCTCGCGGCAGCGGGCGCGACGGCTCCGGGCCGACGTTCAGGTTCCGGTGATAGTAGGCCGACACCGCCGACAACGGGATCCGGCACGTCTGGAGGTCGTGTGTCACCCGCACCACCTTTGCCAACCCAGCTTTACGAACGACTGGACGCGTTCTTGACGATCTGATGACAGCTTGACCGTTGGCGAACTGGTGCCGTGAATTGCGATATGCAATATTTGGCCGCGCCAAGTCACGGATCCACCTGTCCGGTGAACTAAACGTCTGCAGCGCGAAGACACGAAAAGCTGAGGCGAGGTCGGGCGCGCAGGCCCGGCCCGGCCGCACTTTGAGAGTTCTTGACATTCGGCCCGAGATCGAGCGGAAAGGTGGCAGCCGAGCCGTGCCTTACCTAGTCTTCGTCGACAGGTGCGGCGGATTCGTTGGCGCGGAAGCCGGGCCACGTGGATGCCGCGGCGATCGTTCAGAGGCGGCCGCCGTCGGCATCCCACGTAGCCAAGCCGGCCTCACCAACGCTCGCTGGTCGGCGAGCGGAGCACCTGCGTAGTCGCGGCACCCACCGAGACGTCGCACGGCAAGCTGTTCCTCGCGGAGGCGCTTACCTGTGCTTCCTCGGCGTGCCGGCGTCGCCGCCTGCGCGTCGCTGGAGCATGCGGTTGTAGGCGGCGTGGGCCTCGTCGCTGTCGGGATCGAGCGACCGTGCAGGATCGGCTCCGACTTCGGTCGCGATGACATTGCGACGTACGGCGTCCAGCCACCGCCCGGTCATCCGATCGCGTCTGCTGGGCGACGTGACGACGCTGATCATCAGCCCGATGGCGGCGAACATCATGAGCCCGTCCCCTCCGGCCCACATGAGCCCACCGGCAGTATGAACGTCCGTCAGCGCCGCAGGCGCCCACGACGGATGGTGAGATGTCATTACCGGGAACGGGTCACGGGTGGCCTGGAGCAGCACAATGCCGACAACGGTGTCCGGCACCATCGCGATCAGAAACAGCACGAACCGCACGAGGTACCCAGGGTCCGGACGGATCGGCTCCTCACCCAGGAGAGGCAAGAAGAACAGATAGCCGGCGGCGACATACAGCGTCTGCTCAGCCGGCATCAGCCAGGGATGCAGCACCATTCGGTCCATGAACCCTGTCAGATGGGTTCCAATGATCACCACTGTATAGATGACCAGCCCACTCGCGGGATGAGTGAGGACACCGAGCAGTCGTGACTCCACCAACCGCCGTGGCCGAGACCAGCGGCCGGCGGGCAATGACTCCAGTGCGACGGTGATCGGGTGCCCGAGGACGAGCAACGCGGGCACCACCATGATGAGTAGCAGGTGGAGCACCATGTGCATCCAGAACACCGCCATCGCATAACGACCGATTCCCGACGCCACACAGATCCACAGCAGTCCGCAGCCCAGGACGAACGACACCGCCCGCCAGAGATGAACACTCGACCGGCCCCGGGCTCGGACCCGCAATGCGATGTATCCGCCCGCAAGCAGCACACAGACCGCAAGCCAACCCGGCGCGAGCCGCCAACTGTTCCAGAAAGGCCCCCAGCCCAGCGGCGGCATCGCACTCAGGCCGGACATCGGCATCTCGGATCATCGATCGCTCGTAACGAGGCCGCCATCCATACCTCCGTATTTGTCTGATGCAAGCATTGCATACTGCAATTCCTGGCAGCTGCCGGCTTCAGACTGGTGCTCCGGACTGGGACCGGAGGAGTTGGGCGGTGGCTGCGTCAGCGGGAAAGAACGTCTCGATCGCGATCTCGTCGAGGGTGACGTCCCGCGGTGAGCCGAAGACCGTGGCCGCGTAGAGGAACGCCACGTCGCCGTACGGCGTGGTCATCCGCAACGGAACGACGACGTCGTCGATCGCCGCGCTCGCCGTCGCCCCGGAGGCGCCGTACCCCTCGAGTTCGCTGAGCAGGTCGGCCAGCCCCTGTGCGGCAGTGCGTTCGAGCTGACGACGTACCCGCCGCAGCACATGCGCACGCCACTGCCCGAGGTTGCGCACCTGAGACGCCAGGCCGTCAGGGTGCAGCGTCGCTCGGAGCATGTTGACGGGCGGCCCGGCGAGTTCGGCGGGAAGCCCGCCCAGGAACGTCTGCGCTGCCTGATTGGCGGCCAGCAGGTCCCAACACACATTCACCGCCACAGCGGGGTTGGGCTCCATCCCGGCGAGCACCGCACGCACCGCGTCCTGGGCCACACCGAGGTCGGCGAGCGGCCGCTCGGGATGGACGGGAGCGAAGCCGGCGGCAAGGTGAAAGCGATTCCGTTCCCGCAGCGGTACGTCGAGCTCGTCACAGATGCGTTCGATCATCTCCGGACTCGGATTCGACCGGCCGGTCTCGATGTAGCTCAGGTGCTTGGCGGACAGATCCGCGGCCAGCGACACGTCGAGTTGTGAGCGCCGGCGCCGCTCGCGCCAGCGCTTCACCAGCATCCCGACAGTCTCACCCGAAATCATCGTCGTCGTTGTCACGACAGCAACGATGCCGCCCTCAGGTGCGCCCGGCAATCACCTCGAAGGTTATTGCGACGCGCCGCCCCTACCTTCCAGAGTGGGCGACGTCCACATCGACAGAGGAGACCTCGCAATGACCGAACACGCCATCGTGCAGCAGTACATCGACTTCTGGAACGCCGGCACCGATGCCGAGCAACGCGAACTCGCCGCAACCACGTTCGCCGACCACTTCAGCTACCACGCCCCCGTCGGGGTCATGCGCGAAGTCGAGGAGCTGGTCAACTTCCGCAAGCAGTTCGCCGAGCACGCACCAGGCTACGAATTCCAGCCGCGGTCCGAACCCGAGGCCCACCACGACCGCGCCCGGCTGCAGTGGGAGCTGATCGTCGACGGTACGTCGTTCGCGACCGGGACCGACGTCCTCGAACTCGGATCCGACGGCCGGATCGTCTCGGTCGCGGGCTTCCTCGACCGCGCCCCGGAGGGCTTCGCACACGCCGATCACTGACTCGGCGACTCGGAAGGAGCTCCGCGATGAACAGCAACGAGGAGGCCGTGCAGGCGCGCGGTCTGGTCAAGTCGTTCGGCCGAGACCGGGCCGTCGACGACCTCGACCTCGCCGTTGCCGACGGCGAAGTAGTCGGACTGCTCGGCCCGAACGGCGCTGGAAAGACAACCGTCGTACGCATGCTCTCGACATTGTTGCGGCCCGACGGCGGCTCCGCGAGAGTCTTCGGCCACGACGTGGTCGACGAGGCCGGCGCGGTACGTCGCCTGATCGGACTCACCGGACAGTTCGCGTCGATCGACGACGACCTGAGCGGGCGCGACAACCTGACCATTCAAGCCCGACTGCTCGGCCTCGACAGATCGGCCGCCGCTGCTCGGAGCAGCGAACTGCTCGCGCAGTTCGAACTCGAGGACGCGGCGCGCCGTCCGGTCAAAACGTACTCCGGTGGCATGCAACGCCGACTGGACATCGCCACCTCCCTCGTCGTGCCTCCGCGGCTGTTGTTTCTGGACGAGCCGACCACTGGCCTGGACCCGCGCAGCCGAAGTCAGGTCTGGCAACTGGTCCGGGCTCTGGTCGCCGATGGCGTGACCGTGCTTCTCACTACGCAGTACTTGGAGGAGGCTGATCAGCTGGCCGACCGGGTCGTCGTGGTGGACCGCGGCCGACTCCTGGCCGACGACACACCCCTGCAACTCAAGCGATCGGTCGGTGCCAGCGTGCTTGAAGTCGAGATCGTCGACCCCACACGTCTGACTGATGCCGCGAGGTCCCTGGCCGTCGACCTGGGGCCCGCAGAGATGACCGGGGACGGAACCACTTTGCGGATCCGCATTCCGTCCAGCATCGAGAACCACGGTCACCGTACGACGCGCGCCCTCGCCGGCCTGACAGAGGACGGAATCGATGTGGCCGGCTACGCCCTCGGTCAACCCAGCCTCGACGAGGTCTTCCTGGCACTCACCGGCCACCGCGCCGAAACCCCGACCGGCGACGAGACTTCGCTCGAGGAGACCGCATGACCACAACCATCCAGAAGGCCGCCGGGAGTACGTCGCCGCTGACGATCCACCGCCCGAACGCCGTATCGACCTCGCGAACCATGGCCTACCGGGCCGTCCTCCGAATCAGGCGTGCACCCGAGCAACTGGCGGACGCGCTGATGATTCCCGTCATCTTCACGCTGCTCTTCACCTACCTGTTCGGCGGTGCACTCGCAGGATCGACGTCCAGCTACCTGCAAGAGTTGCTCCCAGGCACCCTGGTGATGTCCGTCATTCTTGTGACCACGTTCATCGGAACCGGTCTGAACACCGACCTCACCCGCGGCCGGCTGGACCGGTTCCGGGCGATGCCGATCTGGCAGCCCTCGCTGATCGTCGGCGGCCTCATCGGCGACCTGGCGCGGTACCTGATGACCTCCGGCATCGTGATCGGCCTCGGCCTGATCATGGGCTTCCGTCCCGCCGGCGGGGCCACCGGCGTCGTCCTGGGCGTCGCCCTGATCCTGGCGTTCGCATCCGGATTGTCATGGATCTGGACGACTCTCGGCCTCCTGGCCCGTTCGCCCCAGTCGCTCGGAATCCTCAGCTTCCTCGTCCAGTTTCCGCTCCTCTTCGCCAGCAACACCTTCGTCTCACCCAACACGATGCCGGGCTGGCTCGACCGTCTCGTCACCCTCAACCCGGTCAGCCACCTGGTCTCTACTGAACGCCACCTGATGGCAGGCACCGCCACAGCCGGCGAAGTGACCGGCGTACTCCTCGCCGCAGCCGCCCTCACCGCGGTCTTCGCCCCGCTCACCATGCGCCTCTACCAACGCCGCAACTAGGCGCGCAGACGCGCACGGGATGGCCGGCCCGTCGTGTAAGTTGCTGCTTGGTGTGCCGGGAAGCCTGGTCGGCGACAGGGTTTGGTGTGTCGGCCGAGGGGGTTTCTCGTGGTGGTTCAGATTCTGCTTGCCGTTGCCGGATTGGTTGTGTTGACCTTCGCGGCGGACCATCTAGTGCTCGGATCCTCCCGGCTGGCGCAGCGGATGCGGATCAGTCCGGTCGTGGTCGGCGTTGTCGTCATCGGTCTGGGTACGTCAGCGCCCGAGTTCCTCGTCTCCGGTGTCGCCGCGGCACGCGGGGACACCGGACTGGCGGTCGGCAACATCACCGGATCCAACATCCTCAACCTCACTCTCGTGCTCGGGATCGCCGCACTCGCCGGGCCGGTGGCTGTCACGTCACAGGTGATCCGTCGTGAGGTGCCGCTGGCCGTGGGCGCCGTCACCGTGTTCTCGTTCCTGGCATGGGCCGGCTTGAGCCCGGTGACGGGCGCGGTGCTCGCCGCTACAGGCGTGTGCGCGGTGCTGGTGCTGCTGCGTTGGGCCAGGCAGGGGCGCAGTAACGAGGAGGTTGCCACCGAGGCCGCGGAGTTCACCCAGGCACCGGCGGCCGTGGATGTGCCCGTGCAGCCGTCGCGGCTGCCGGCCTGGTTCGAGCCGGTACGGGCGCTCCTCGGACTCGCCGGCGTCCTGGCCGGAGCACAGCTCCTCGTGTCCAACGCGTCGGCCATCGCGACCGATCTCGGCGTACCGCAGGTCATCATCGGCTTCACGTTGGTCGCACTCGGTACGTCGTTGCCGGAGCTGGTCACCACCGTGCAGGCCCAGCGCCGCGGCGAGTCCGACCTCGTCGTCGGAAACCTGTTCGGCAGCAACCTGTTCAACAGCCTCATCGGAGGCGCAGTCGTCGGACTCGCCTCCGGATCCGCCGCGCCCGGCCGCGCCGCCGTCGCGCTGAGCGTCACCATGATCCTCACGGCGGGGCTGGCCTGGATGCTGCTGCGTCGAGGTCTCGCCCTGACCCGAACCGAAGCCCTGGTTCTCCTCGCCGCCTACGCACTCACCATGCCGCTACTGCTCTCCACGTGACACACCACCCACGGTATTTGATTGCCTCTGACAACGGCCCGTGATGTTGCGCGGTTTCGGGCCATGGTTTGCGTCCATGGCCGCGGATAGGAGAGGCTTGACTGCGGAGCGCCGGGAAGTCTGGTCGGCAGCACCCGCCCTCAGCCGAGGTGCGGGTCGATCGACGACCCCGGAGGCGGCATGGCGCTGCAGGAATCCCACGGTCAGGACCTGCTGACGTTACGTGAGCCCGATGGTTCCGGCGTATCGTGCAGGTGTGCACGGACAGCAGATGGCCGAGGCGTTTCCGGTGGTCAGCCTGGACACGGACGCGCGGGAGGCAGTCGAACTTCTGGCCTCGCGGCACTTGCCGGGGCTCATCGTGGTCGACGAGAAAGGCCGTCCACACTCGGTCCTACCTGCGTCGCAGGTGGTGCGCTTCCTGGTGCCGAGCTATGTGCAGGACGATCCGTCCCTGGCCCGGGTGATGGACGAGCCGCTGGCCGACCAGGTAGCGAACAGGCTGGCCGGACTGACCGTCCGCAAGCTGTTGCCGAGGGAACCGGTCGAGCTGCCAGTGGTCAACCACGACGACACCGTCATCGAGGTAGCGGCCATCATGGCCCGGCTGCGGTGCCCGCTGGTCGCGGTCGTGAAGGACGACGAGATCCTGGGCGCGATCACCGCGTCCCGGCTGCTGGAGCTGGTCGTCGCGGCGCACTGACCGACGGACGGGTGATCACATGACAGTGATCGCCGTCGTCGTCTTCGTGGTCGCATATGTGCTGATCGCGACGGAGTGGACCCACAAACTGCTCGCCGCACTCGGCGGTGCGGCTGTGCTGCTAGCTCTCGGCGTCACCGACTCCGAGGACGCGTTCTACTCCCACGACACCGGCATCGACTGGGACGTCATCTTCCTGCTGCTGGGCATGATGATCATCGTCGGCATCCTGCGCCGTACCGGAGTCTTCGAGTACATCGCGATCTGGGCCGCCAAACGGGCCAAAGGATCGCCGCTGCGAGTGATGATCCTGCTCACCCTGATCACCGCGGTGGCCTCGGCCTTCCTCGACAACGTCACCACGGTGCTGCTGATCGCACCGGTCACCCTGCTGGTCTGCGACCGGCTCGGGATCAATCCCGTCCCATTCCTGATCGCCGAGGTGATGGCCTCCAACATCGGTGGCGCCGCCACGCTGATCGGCGACCCGCCGAACATCATCATCGCCAGCCGCTCCGGCCTGACCTTCAACGACTTTCTGATCCACATGACCCCACTGGTCGTGATCGAGCTGATCGTGTTCACACTGGTTGTGCCGTGGCTGTTCAGAGGGTCGTTCGACGTCGATCCGGCCAGGGTCGAGAACGTCCTGCGGCTGAACGAGCGAGAGGCCATCCAGGACACCAGGCTGCTGATGAAGTGCGGCGCCGTACTGTTGCTCGTATTCACCGGCTTTGTCGGGCACTCGATCTTCCACGTCGAACCGTCTGTGGTGGCGCTGCTCGGGGCCGGGCTGCTGGTCCTGATCTCCGGCGTCCCGACCAAGGACTATATGGGCAGCGTCGAGTGGCAGACGCTGCTGTTCTTCGCCGGACTGTTCATCATGGTCGGCGCGCTGGTCAAGACCGGCGTGATCGGTGATCTCGCCGAGCAGATCGGCGAAGCGACCGACGGCAAGCCCCTCCTGGCCGTGATGCTGATCTTGGTCGTATCTGCTGTCCTGTCCGGCATCGTCGACAACATCCCGTACGTCGCGACGATGAGCCCCGTCGTCCTCGAACTCACCAAGAACGTCACCGATCCCGCGCATGTCCATGCGTTGTGGTGGTCACTGGCCGCGGGAGCCGACTTCGGCGGTAACGCCACCGCCGTCGGGGCGAGCGCGAACGTCGTCGTCATCGGCATCGCACTCCGGGCCGGAAGCCCGATCAGCTTCTGGGAATTCACCCGCAAGGGCGTGGTGATGACCGCTATCACCATCATCGTCGCCGCGCCGTACCTGTGGCTGCGCTACTTCGTCCTGTCCTGACCGGCGGCGACTCAGACAGCTACTGTCCCGCCGGGAGGCGAATCGCATGGCACAGCGCGACGAGAGCCTCACCGCAGCCGGCGGACCCGACACGAATCAGCGCGTCACGATTCGAGGTCGGGAGCGGTGAGGTCGGGCGGCAGGAAAGCCTGCGGGTACGGCGTCTGCCGGCGATCCAGGTAGTAGGCAAGCATCCCGGCTCGCCGAGCGCCGTCGATGTCCCACGGGTGCACCGCCACCAGCGCCATCCGATCCACGTCTGTCTTGCAGACCTCGGCTGCGTACCGGTAGGCGGTGGCGTGTGGCTTCCA
Organism: Kribbella sp. NPDC020701; assembly: GCF_055562215.1. Classification (NCBI taxonomy): domain Bacteria; kingdom Bacillati; phylum Actinomycetota; class Actinomycetes; order Propionibacteriales; family Kribbellaceae; genus Kribbella; species Kribbella sp. NPDC020701. The sequence goes on from NZ_JBVHFT010000021.1 coordinate 69,441, forward strand.
GCGACCGGCCTTCTCGACGTCCAGCCGATGCTCCAGCAGTTGGAGGACTCCAGCCTCGGCGAACATCTGCTCCGACATCGCCGCTGCGCCATTGGTCAAGGTGACCAGGCGGAACCCGAGTTCCCGCAGCCGCGTCAACCCGGGCGCGACGTCCGGATGTGCATGCAGCTGGGTGAATCCGGACAAGATGCTGCTGATCATGTCATCGGTGGCGTCGAGCCCTGCGTCGGCAAGCATCGAGTGGAGCAGGTCGCTGCCGATCGTGCGGAAGGCGGCGTACGAGTCGGCCGCTGTGAGCGCGAATCCGTCCCGGAGCGTGGCCGCGAAACAGGTGTCGAGAGCATGCCCCGGCAGCCCCGCGGCCTCGAACCGGGCGCGCAGCGGTTCCATATCGGGCAGCGTTTCGTTGACGTCCAGAACAAGCACCTCGGGCCGTTGGTTTGTCACCATCACGCCACACCCTTTATCTTGGATTGATCGTTCCAAGATAAGGGGTGTGTGGCGTGCCGGATGTCAAACACTTCGACTCGGATGAGACGCTGGCTGCGGTCGAGCTGCTGTTCTGGCGTCAGGGGGTGACCGCGACCGGGATCCAGGACATCGTGTCCGCGACCGGGCTGAGCCGGTCGAGCCTGTACAACGCCTTCGGCAGTAAGGAAGAGCTCTACATCGCAGCCCTTGAGCGGTATCTCGATCGGCGCTCCCGGCCGATGTTCGACCGGCTCGCCTCCGACGATCGCGGCCTGCCGGCCATCGCCGACTTCTTCGACCGCCTGATCCGGCTCCGCTGCTCAGGTCGCCATGCTCAGTGGGGTTGCCTGATCTCGAATGCCCACACCGAGCGCCCGGGCGATTCCACTCGGGCGCTCCTCGACCAGCACCACGCCGGTCTCCGCGCGGCCTTCACCGCGGCTCTTGAAGTTGCCCGAGGCAAGGGCGAGCTCCGCCACGGCCTCGACCAGGCCGGAGCCGCCGAGATGCTCACCCTGCTCGCGTACGGCGTCAACCTCCGCTCGCGGTCAGGAGCCCGACTCGAGGATCTGAAGGCGGGCATCGGAACCTGCCTGCACATACTCGCCGCGCCGTCGGCAGGGCGCAAGCCGACGGTGTGATCGAACCCGGCAGGCTGGTCAGACGGGGGCGGCCCGACCAGCCGAGGTGACTGCGAGCCACAATCCGCCCAAGCCGTCGATGTTGTGGCACTTCACCTCGTTCTTGCCCTCGTGAGCGTAGAAGTACAGCGGATGTCCGCCGTACGTGACCTGGGTCGTGCCGTCCGTCCGCTTCGTCGTACCAAGGAGGGACTGCTTCACCTCACCGAGCGCCTTCGGTGCACCCTTCGTCAGCACCGGCGGCCAGGCCTCGGCGCAGGCCCTGTAGCACGCCGAGGTCGCCGACTTCTCCTTGTCGAACAGATAGATCGCCTGCCCCGCATTGTCGAACAGAATCACACCGAAATCACTGGCAGCCGTCTTCACACCAGTCCCAGCAGGCGTCGGCACCGTAGGCTGCTTCCGCGGCGAAGCCGAGCTGACACCCGGCGAAGCCGGAGGTGCCGAAGACACAGACGCCGTGGACGTCGGTGCAGCGGGCTGCGAGCCCGCCCCAGGGTCGCTTCCACAACCAGCCAACAGCAATCCGCACGCAGTGAGTACGGCACCCGTGCGCATCACAATCATCTCCAACCTCAGGCGTTCCAGGATCTGACGGTAGCGCCCAAAGACAGGCCGGAGCGGTTCCGTCATCGGTCCGTAAGCCAGCCCACCCCGGCCCCACCAACCTGACCGAGGAGGGTTTCGCTCTGCTTGCGCAGGAATTGTGTGGTTGGTTGGGCTCTGGTCAGCTCGGCGGCGCGGGGGTAGGCCTCCGCGGCGCCACCGCTCCGGGATCTGACACGCTGCCGGACTCGGCGCCATCCGTCGCGACACGGGCAGCGCCGAGTCCAGCCGATTCAGGACAGGTCGAGGTCTCGTCGACGGAAGCTGATGCCTCCGGCAACTGTCAGCAGGGCGGCGATCACTGTCAGGACGACCAGTGGGAGCGCCGCGATGCTGGACAGCGGCATCGCGGTGGTGTGACCGAACGGCGACAGCTTCGCGAAGCCGTCGGGCAGGTTCAGCAGCGTGCCGAAGAAGCCGAAGAAGAAGGCGTAGGCGACCACAAGCCACGCCCAGCTCGACACCCCCGGCCGGAGCCCGAACAACACCGCTGCGACGCCGATCACGACGAGGACCGCTGGGACGAAGGCGAGGGTCGCAACCATCACCTCGGCGACCACACTGCCGTCCGAACCGCTCGTGACGGCGCCGAGACCGACTCCGAGTCCGCTGACGAGCAACAAGACGACAGATGCCAGGCCGGTGTACCCGAGCCACGAGAGGATCCAGCGCCGGCGGCTGACGGCGGTGGCCAGTGCGGCCTCGGTGTGACCGGTGCGTTCCTCGGACCTCAGTCGCAGTACGGATGTGACCGCGAACGCCGCGATCATCAACGCGAAGAACAACGCCATGACGCCGAAGAAGCCATCGGTCGGATCCTGCCCGTTGGCGCGGAACACTTCGCCCATGTCCGGGTTCTCGGCCACCGCCTCGGACACTGAATCACTCAACGAACCGCTGGCCAGTGCGAACACGAACAGGCCGATTCCCCAGCCGATCAAGCTCGCCCGCTGCTGCCGCGCCGCCAATCCGAACGGCGTGGACAGCGACGGCGCCGCATTCGCTCTTCCCAGCCGTGCGGGCAGCAGCCCAGCGCCGACGTCACGCCGCCCGGACAGCAGATAGGCCGCGCCGACAACAGCCGCCGTCACCGCAACCGGCAGCAACAGCGGCCACCACCGCAGGTCGACGAACGGACGCAACTGTTGCGTCCACGCCAACGGCGACAACCAGGACAGGATGTTCCCGCCGCGCTGCGACGCATCCCCGAGTGCTCGCAGCAGGAACGCAGCACAGACGACCGCCATCGCCAGGCTCGAGGCCGATCGGGCGTGCTCGGTCAACTGCGCGGTCACCGTCGCGACCCCGGCGAAGACCAAGCCCGTCAGGCCCAGCCCGAGACCGACGGCGAACGAATCGCCCGCCGCCAGGTCACCGCTCACCATGGCCAGCCCGGTCAGCAGGGCGACTCCGGCGTTCGCGATCACGGCCACGATCAATGCGGCCAACGGAGCCGCATAACGACCGACAATGGCCGAGCGGACGAGTTCGGCGCGGCCGGTCTCCTCTTCCGCGCGGGTGTGCCGGACGACCAGGAAGATGCTCATCATCGCGGTCGGTACGGCGAGCCACAGCACCATCTCGTTGGTGATCATCGCGCCGAGCGTGTAGTTGTCCAGGCCGTACCCAGGCCCCGACATCATCGTCGCCGCGGGCGAATCCATCAGCCGCGCCCGGACCTGACGTTGCTCCGGCGTCGCATAGACAGTCGGCAGTGCGCTGACGGCGTACAACATGCCGAGCCCGATCGCGCCGACCCAGACCGGCAGCTTCACCCGGTCCCGCCGCAGCGCGAACCGGACCAGGTCGCCTGTCGCGGTGAAGTTCGTCATGACTCCACCCCGACCAGCTCGTCGCCGTACTGACGAAGGAACAGCTGCTCCAACGACGGCGGGGCACTCGTCAGGCTCCGCACGCCGAGTCCGCCGAGCTCTCGCACCACCGACGCCAGCTCGTCGTGATCGACGTCGAACGTCACCGTTCCGTCGTCCGTGCGCAGATCGTGTACGCCGGGTAGCGCAGCCAGCCGCTCCGCATCGCCGTCGAGCGACGCGGTGATCGTCGTACGGGTCAGGTGACGCAGCTCCTGGAGCGTGCCGGACTGGACCGCGCGTCCCGCACGGATGATCGTGACCGTGTCACACAGCTTCTCCACCTCGGCGAGGATGTGGCTCGACAACAACACCGAACGACCGGCAGCCTTCGCCTCGGCGATGCACTCCTGGAAGACCGTCTCCATCAACGGATCAAGGCCCGACGTCGGCTCGTCCAGCACCAGGAGCTCGACGTCGGCGGCCAACGCCGCGACCAGCGCGACCTTCTGCCGGTTTCCCTTGCTGTACGTGCGTCCCTTCTTCGTCGGGTCGAGCTCGAAACGCTCCAGTAGCTCGGCTCGGCGCGACTTCGACGCGCCGCCGCGCAGCCGTGACAACAGATCGATCGCCTCGCCACCGGTCAGGTTCGGCCACAGACTCACGTCACCGGGCACGTAGGCGAGCCGGCGGTGCAGTTCGACCGCGTCGTGCCAAGGGTGCAGACCTAGTACGTCGACGTACCCGGAGTCGGCGCCGAGCAGGCCGAGAACGATCCGGATCGTGGTGGACTTGCCGGCGCCGTTCGGGCCGAGGAAGCCGGCCACCTGACCGGCCTCCACGGTCAGGTCGAGACCGTCGAGCGCCTTCACCTGGCCGAAGGATTTGTGTAGTTGCTGAATTGTCAGGGCAGCAGTCATCGCTGAACCTCTTCGCAATGGATTCCGGGATCGTCCCGGCGTGATGTCGTCTGTCAGCAGCGCCTCGATGCAGGCGCATGGTCGGCTTACGGTTTCGCGTCGCCGGCCGGCGGATCGCAGACGTACATCAGGTAGTCGTCGAGCATCGTGCGGTCGACGAACAAACCCTCCGAGAACAACTCCAGCGCCGGCAACGTGATCTCGTCCGAGATCTGCCGCAACTCCTTGCGGAAGTCGTCGACCTCCCGGAACCCCGGGTGCAACGAGATCCACAACAACAACGACCCCATGCCCTGCATTGCGAGATACCGCGCCCGCGCCGCCGGATCCCGGCTCGGCTTGATCAGGCCACTCGCGACACCGGCCTCGAGATACTCCAACGCATCGGCGCACATCTGCTCCATGAACTCGCCGGCGAGCTCACCACCGGCTTGCAGGCTGCGCAACGAGTACAGCGCCATCGGCGCGTACTCCTCGATCTCGGCCAGTTGCGCGATCGCCGCCGCCGGCCCACCCGTCGTCGCCTTCAGCTTCGCCGACCGGATCACACCGAGCACGTGCGCGTCGCAGGCCTTCCGCAGGCCGTCCTTGGACCCGAAATGGTGCACCACAAGTCCCGCGGTCACTCCCGCATCCGCGGCCACCGCCCGCAGCCCGACCGAGAACCCGTCCCGCCCGTACCGCAGGATCGCGGCGTCCCGAATGCGCTCAGCCGTCACCTGCCCGGCCCCCGGAGCCGAGCCGCCGGAATCTGCGGTTGAACGCACGTTCAAACCTTAAACGCGCGTTCAATCAGCTGGCAAGCTCCTGCTCTTGTGGCCGCCAAATGTTAGCGACTAACATTCACTGTGGGCTCAAGGGCGGAGCGGACGCGGGACCGGCTGTTGACGGCGGCGCTCGAGCTGTTCGTGGAACGCGGGTACGACGGCACGAGCGTGAGTCAGATCGCTGCCCGTGCAGGGGTGACCGAGATGACGTTCTTCCGGCACTTCCCGGGCAAAGCGAGTGTGCTGGTCGACGATCCGTACGATCCGGTGATCGGCGAGGCGATTCGCACGCAGCCGCCCGGACCCGATCCGATCAGCCGCGCGGCCCGGGGAATCCGTTCGGCGTGGCGGCAGCTTCCGCAACCGTCGGTCGAGCAGGTTCGGACCCGCCTCCGGATCGTCGCGCAGACCCCTGCCCTGCGGGCGAGTGTCGCCGGTGGAACGGCCGCGACCGAGGCCGTGATCACCGACGCCCTCACCAGCGGCGGGACCAGCCGACGGGAAGCGCTGATCGCCGCGGGAGCAGTCATGGGCGCACTCAACACGGCCCTGCTCGAATGGAGCCTGACCGACAGCGACGACCTCGGTCAGGCGATCGAGACTGCCCTGGATCTGTTGGAGGACCGACGTGGCTGAGCACGCGGTCGATGCCCGAGGACTGGTCCGTACGTTCGACGACGGCACCGGAATCCGGGGCGTCGACATCTGGGTCGCACCAGGCGAGATCCACGCGCTGGTCGGGCTGAACGGCGCCGGAAAGTCCACCCTGATGCGGCTCCTCCTCGGCATGCTCACGCCGACCGCAGGTACGGTCACGATCGCCGGCCAGGCACTGAAGCACGTCGGCTGGGCGACAGTCGGGCACCTCGTCGACTACCCGTTGGCCTACCGGGAACTGACCTGCCGGCAGAACCTCGAGCTGGGCGCACGACTGCACGGTGTCTCACCGGCCAAGATCCCGCGCATGGTCGCAGCCGCGATCGCCGAACTCCAGCTGACGCAGTACGCCGATCGGCGCGCCGCCAAGCTGTCCCTCGGCAACAAACAAAGGCTCGGCCTCGCCTCGGCACTGCAACACGACCCGCGCTTCATCGTGCTCGACGAACCAACCAACAGCCTCGACCCCTCCGGAGTGATCCTCCTCCGGGAGGCGCTGCTGCGTCGATCCGACGAAGGCGCCGCCGTGCTGGTCAGCAGCCACCACCTCGACGAGGTCGCCCGCATCGCCGGACGCATCTCGGTCCTGAACGCGGGCCGCGTCATCGGATCCCTCGACCCGCACGGCGTCGACATCGAACGCGCCTTCTTCGACCTCGTGCACAGCGACGACATGGCCGCATGACGATCGGCCTCGTCACCGAGTTCGCCAAACTCGTCCATTCGACCGTCGTCCGAGTCACCACGATCCTTGTGGTGCTCGGGATCTCCCTCATCTGCGCGGCGATGCTGTTCGCCGTCCACACCGACGATCCGCAACTGGCCGCCAAGCTCGGGCCGCTCATCGACCCCGGCGGATGGGCCGGCTACATCACCGTCGCCATCCAAGTGACCGGCGCAGCAGGATTCGTCGGATACGGCGTCGTACTCAGCTGGCTGTTCAGTCGTGAGTTCGCCGACGGCACGATCACCGGCCTGTTCGCGATCCCGGTCTCCCGGCCCATGATCGCGACCGCGAAGCTCATCGTCTACCTCGCATGGGGCCTCGTCACGGCCGCCGCTCTCCTGCTGACCCTCGTCATCCTCGGAGTCATCAGCGGCCTAGGCGGCGTCCCCGCCGACGTCCTACCGTCGATGGCCCGGCAGTTCGGCCTCTCCGTGTTCACCATCGTCCTCGCAACCCCCGCAGCCTGGGCAGCGACACTCGGACGATCAGTGCTCGCCGGAATCGGAACCACCATCGGCATCCTCGTCACGTCTCAAGTGAGCGTCATCGCCGGCAGCGGCGGCTGGTTCCCCTTCGCCGCACCCGCGCTGTGGGCGATCAACACCGACATCACCGTCACACCCGTCCAGCTCGCCCTCGTGATACCTGTCGTCGTACTCGCCGTCGCCTTGACCCTGCACGCCTGGCACCGCCTCCAACTCGACCGCTAGGCGCGGCTGGGGAGACGCAGGGTGCTTCTCGACGTGTAACGTCCAGGCCCGATGGGCGGATAGTACGAGTGAGTCTGTCGTGCTCTGGCGCGACGGACCACGGTGTGCCGGGAAGCCTGGTCGGCGACATGTTTCGTCGTCGACCGAAAGAGGCAGGACATGCCGGCCGTCCCGCGCTGGGTCTCGGTGCTGGGCGCCTACGCGCTCGTGGCAACAGTTCTCGGCCTGGTCGCCCTCCTCGACACCCGCCACCGACGAGCCGTCGCACAGGACTTTCTGGACACCGGTGTCCGGACCACGGCCGACCACGTTGAGGTGGCGGTCCAATACGGCAGAGGCGGGAGCTACATCGACGAGGTCGAGGTGACGTTCGCCGTAGCTGCGAAGCAGCACCTGGCGACCTTGTCGAACAGCCACGGCGATCCGGAAAGCAACGCCGACGGCCGCCACCCACCGGCGGCCGGAACGCGGTACGCGAGCCCCCTACGGATCGTCTACAAACCCGACGCCCCGTCGCAAGTCATCGCTCTGGTAGACGCCGAGGACTTCGTTTCCGACACCGGAACTCCGACGGGCATCGCAGCCGTTGCCTCCATCGGGGGCACCACCACCGTCGCCATCGCCGTCGGATGGCTCGCGCACTGGCGACTGCTGTCCGGCAGAGCAGATCGAGAAGAGCGGCGGCGCGGTCGATCGCGCCGCGACGATGCTGGATCGACCGGACGGCATCGTCGTGTCGGCGGGTAGGCACCGGGGCGGGGCTGACGGTCCTTGGCTCGAGCGCGTCGTGCTGGCGACCCCCGTCGGCGAGTGGTCGACGCTCCGCGTGATCCTGAGCCTGCTGTGGATCGCCGGCATGGCAGGCCTTTCAGCGTCCTTCGCGTACGACGACCTGATGCTGGACCACCGTGGTGAACTCGTGACCGCGCTCGTGCTCCGCACCAACTACGACCAGCGCGGCCCCAGCTTCAACGCAGAACTTCGAGCACCGTTCGCCGGCGTACGAGTCCTGGTCGAAGACATCCACCAACGCCCGGCTGCCGGCGATCTCATCGACCTCGAGGTGGACTCCCGCAAACCCACCAGGGTCCGCGATCCACAGTCCTGGCGCTGGCACCCTGTCAACGTCGCCTTCATCGTCCTCGCCCCCACCGGCGTACTCATCGCCTGGGCCTGCCTCAACCACTCACACCGCAAACGCCGAAACCCTGGGCACCCGGCCTGATCCACCGCGCATCCCATCCGCGAGAACGAAGGGCTGGTGGCCGCCCCGGCCAACTGCCCTGCACTCGACCCGACCGCCGCCGTGCAAGCGCACCCATTTGTCGCACCTCAATCATCGCGAGACACCGCGGCAGCAAGAACCGACGCGCAGCGCGACACCCGAAACCCCTTAGATATAGGGGCTCTCACGACCGATGCGAAACCGCGGTCCCAGCTGCACGGCAGTGCGCGCCGAGGGCGAGCGCAGTCCATCAAGGGGACAGCCAGGGGTTGCACCCGGGGTTCTGACGGACGCGCCCGCCGATCGATGAACGGGAGACTCCTGGCCAGGCCCACTGACGCGGCCACGATCGACACGAGGAGAACCCACATGTCTCTACTGCAACCAGGCGATCCCTTTCCCGACCTCTCGTTCCCGGTTCCCGGCGGTGACAAGGTGACCGTTCCAGAGGTCTTCGCCGGCGGCTTCGGCGTGATGCTGTTCTATCGCGGTTCCTGGTGCCCCTACTGCAACGCCCAGCTGCGCGGGTTCCAGCGCGCAAAGAGCACGCTGGAAGAGCTCGGCGTCGGCGTGGCGGCCCTGTCGGTCGACGACGAGGCCACAACCGCCGAGCTGATCACCAAGCACAAGCTCACGTTCCCGGTGGGCTTCGGGGCCGATGCCGGATCAGTCGCCGAGCTCACCGGGGCCTTCGTGAACTCGGACCCGGCCTACCTGCAGTCCACAGGCTTCGTCCTGGATCCCGACGGCGAGGTGATCGTGAGCGTCTACTCCAGTGGAGCGATCGGTCGCCTGGTGCCCGAAGACGTCGTCGGCCTCGTTCGCTATCTCCGTGAGCCCGTCGGCCATTGACCGGTGAACCGCTGCGGCCCGTTCGGGATACACCATCTCGAACAGGCCGCGACGGGGCTGTCAGTCGAACTTCTGTTGCCGACCATGGGCTCAGCCGTACAGGCGCTCCTCGGTGGAGGTGGAGAAGAGGTGCAGCTTGTCCGGGTCCGGCGCCAGGTGGACGACCGTGCCCTTGTCGTTGTGCAGCCGGGTGCCGACCCGGGCGATGATCTGGTCACTGGTGTGCTCGGCGGTCCCGTACAAGAACGCGTCCGATCCCAGCTCCTCGATCACCGACACCTTCACCGGCAGACCGTCGTCGGCCAGGTGCAGCGCCTCCGGACGGACGCCGAGCGTCAGCGTCTTGTCGTCACCGGCCTTGGCCAGTACGTCGCGCGCGATCGGGACCACGTAGTCGCCGACCTTCGCGCCGCCCTCGACGATCTCGGCCTCGATCAGGTTCATCGCCGGCGACCCGATGAAGCCTGCGACGAACTTGTTCCGCGGCCGGTCGTACAGGTTCAGCGGAGTGTCGACCTGCTGCAGTACGCCGTCCTTCAGTACGGCGACCCGGTCGCCCATCGTCATCGCCTCGACCTGGTCGTGGGTGACGTAGACGGTGGTGACACCGAGCCGATGCTGCAGCTCAGCAATCTGAGTACGGGTCTGGACCCGCAGCTTCGCGTCGAGGTTCGACAACGGCTCGTCCATCAGGAAGACCTGCGGGTTACGGACGATCGCGCGGCCCATCGCGACGCGCTGGCGCTGACCACCGGACAGCGCCTTCGGCTTACGGTCCAGATACTCCTCCAGACCCAGCAGCTTCGCGGCCTCCTGGACACGCTTCGCGCGCTCGTCCTTATGGATGCCCTGCATCTTCAGCGCGAAACCCATGTTGTCGGCCACCGACATGTGCGGGTACAGCGCATAGTTCTGGAACACCATGACGGTCCGACCGACAGCCGCAGTTGGTCCCGCAGCAGCGCCGCCAGAACCGCCGGGTCGCTCGGCATCGTGAGCCGGCCGGACTGCACTTGTGTCTCCAAGCCGTATGACAATGTGTAGCGGCCGCTCGGGAACGCCGAGTCGCTGAGCTGCAGCACAGACAACAACCCTGCCAGCCCTGGCTCCACGCCCCCTCGATGATCGAGCATCAGACGATGTAGTAGAGCTGGGACATCGACACCTCGTCCGACGCCGACACGACAGCCGGTTCACCGTCCACAGCTACCTGATAGGTCTCGCTGTCCACGGTGATCTCCGGTATCAGGTTGTTACGGACCATCTGTGCCTTGCCGACCGTCCGGCAGCCACGAACTGCCTCGGTCCATCGATCGACACCGAGCCGTTCCATCACACCTGCCTCCGCCGCCGCCTGGGACACGAACGTCACCGACGTCCGCCCGGCCGCCTTGCCCAGCCCGGCGAACATCGGTTGCAGCAGCACCGGCTCCGGGGTCGGAATGGAGGCGTTCGCGTCGCCCATCACCGACCACGCGACCATCCCGCCTTTGATCACGTACTTCGGTTTGACGCCGAACGTGTTGGTCGGCCACAGCACGATATCGGCCAGCTTGCCCGGCTCCAGTGACCCGACCAGGTGCCCGATGCCGTGCGTGAGCGCCGGATTGATCGTCAGCTTCGCCAGGTACCGCAGGATCCGCTGATTGTCGTCGCCGCTGGTCTCCCCCGGCAGGCTCCCGGTCACCTTCTTCATCTTGTCGGCGGTCCGCCAGCAGGTCGCCACGGTGTCCCCGACCCTTCCCATCGCCTGCGAGTCCGACGAGTACATGCTGAGCACGCCCATGTCGTGCAGCACGTCCTCCGCCGCCTCGGTCTCCGCGCGGATCCGGGACTGCGCGAACGCCACGTCCTCGGGGTTGTCCGGGTTCAAGTGGTGCGTCACGATCGTCATGTAGAACAGGTTGTCGGTCGTGTCGGTGGTGTACGGACGGGTCGGATTGGTTGACGAGGGCAACACGTTCGGCAGCGATGCGATCGCCATCATGTCCGGCGCGTGGCCGCCACCGGCGCCCTCGGTGTGGTAGCTGTGGATCGTCCGCCCGTCGATCGCGTCCAGGGTGTCCCCCAGGTACCCGCTCTCGTTGAGAGTGTCGGCGTGCAGCGCGACCTGTACGTCGTACTCGTCGGCAACTGTCAGCGCACAGTCCAACGTCGCCGGCGTGGCACCCCAGTCCTCGTGCACCTTGAGTCCGCACGCCCCGGCCTGCACCTGTTCACGCAGACTGTCCGGACGGCTGCTGTTGCCCTTGCCCATGAAACCCACGTTCACCGGCAGGGTCGCGGTCGCCTCCAGCATCCGGGCCAGGTTCCACGGACCGGGCGTGCAGGTTGTTCCCTTCGAACCGTCGGCGGGGCCGGTGCCGCCGCCGAGCATCGTCGTGATCCCGCTGGACACGGCATGCGGGATCTGGGCAGGCGTCAAGAAGTGCACGTGGGTGTCGATCGCGCCGGCGGTCGCGACCAGGCCCTCCCCCGAGATCACCTCGGTGCCGGGGCCGATCAGCAGATCGGCCGAGACTCCGTCCTGGAGGAACGGATTGCCCGCTTGCCCGACCCCGACGATCCGGCCGTCCTTCACGCCGATGTCGGCCTTCACGATCCCGATCACCGCGTCCATCACGACGACCGACGTGATCACCAGGTCCAGCGCTCCGTCGGCGTTGCGCAGTCCTGGCACCTGAGCCATCCCGTCACGGATCGACTTGCCACCGCCGTAGATCGCCTCCTCACCAGGAAGGATCAGGCTGCGCTCCACCCTCGCGAACAACTCCGTGTCAGCCAGCCGGAACCGATCGCCCGCGGTGGGACCGTACAGCGACGCGTACTGCCTTCTCGAGACCGTCGTCATCCCTGCTCCCCCGCTCCGGAGAAGCCGCGCTCACACGCCTTGGCCAGGGCCTGGGCGCGCGACCGCGGATTGGACGCCGCGCCGTCGAGCAGGCCGCTGAACCCGACCACCCGCCGGGAACCGCCGAACTCGACAAGGTCGACGTCACGCTCGTCCCCCGGCTCGAAACGGATCGACTGGCCCGACGGGACGTCGAGGCGCATTCCTAGCGCCGACGCCCGGTCGAAGTCCAGCGCCCGGTTGATCTCGAAGAAGTGGTAGTGCGAACCGACCGCTCGGCGACCTGGTAGATCACCAGCTTCTCGACCTCCCGGGGAGTCAGCATCAGCGACGAGACCCACGTCTCGATGCGCGGCTCCCCGAGACCCTCGTCGGTCATCTCGTCAGAACCCGGCCAGCCCCTGCGGGCTGTTGTACGGGATCTCCGCACTGGTCACCTCGCTGAGCGAGCCGTCGGCCTGGACGGCGTACCCGATCAGCTTCGAGGCGTTCGCGTAGATCTGGTACAGGTAGCTGCCGTCCGGGGTGATCAGGTTGTCGCTCGGTCCACTACTGACCGTCCCGTTCAGCGCCCGGAACGTCCCGTCGCCCGGAACCTTGGGGCAGGCCGAGTTGTGCACCAGCGAGACCACGTCACCGTCGATGCGGAAGCTGCTGATGTTGCTGTAGCCGAAGTTCGTCGCGAACACCCACTGGTCGTCCGGAGAGACCGCGAGCCAGCACAGCTCGGACGGCAAACCGGCGCTGGTGTCGATCTTCACGACCGGGCCGGTGCCGATCTTCCCGTCCTCCGCGAGCGTCGCGAGGGCAACCCCGTCGGCGACGGCATAACCGATGACGAACTGATCCGGCCGGTGATGCAGGAAGGCCGGGTAGAACGGTGAGCCGCCACCACCGTCCTGGAACATGCCCTCGCCCAGCGAACCGTCCTGCTGGACGGCGAACACGATGATTCCGTCCGGGTCGGGCGCGTTGGACGCCACCGACTTCTTCGAGCCGTCCGGCTGGTCGGCCCACAGGATCGGGGACCCGTCCGGGTTCGCCTTGGCCGGCTCGTCGAAGGTAGTGCCGACGACGAGGAACTTCTCGTCCGGAGACAGCACTACCATCGTGGACACCCGCAGCGGCTTGTCCGGGGTGTTGACCGTGTAGCCCTCAGGTCGCGCCTGAAGCTTGCCTTCGGCATCGACCGACATCAATCGCACATGATCCGTACCGAACGAGTGCAGTACGAACAACGTACGGCTCGCCGGCAGGTAGGCCAGCGACTTCGCCGTACCGCTCCGACCGGTCACGACGTTGCCGGTCCGCTTGACGTCGATCAGCGTCAGCTTGCCGTCGTCACCCACCCCGAAGCTCGAGACCGAGTTGTCCCCGCCGTTGGTCGTGAACAGGAACCGCTTGTCGGCGCCAAGGATCACGCTGCCGGCCGCCTCGAACGCGTTCGGTGCGCTTTCCTGACCGCTGATCGGCTTGTAGACACCGGAACCGGCGCCGCCGGTCGCGACGCGCTCCACCTCGCTGATCGTCCCGTCGGCACGCCGGGTGTAATGGATCACGAAGTTCTTGACCTCGTTGGTCTGGATGTACAGGTGCCCGGAGGCTCCCATGCTTCGTTCCATCACTGTTTTGTCCTCGCTTCTTGGTCTGGTTCAGAGCTGGTCGGTGCGTACGACGGCGCCTATGACGTCGTTGAACGCCTCGGACGACGAAGGGTGGGTGTAGACGGCGTCACGCAGTTCGCCGGCTTTTACGCCGGTGCGCATCGCCAGCGCCACCAGGTTGATCAGTTCCTGTGCGTCCACGCTGAGCAGCGCCGCGCCGAGGATCTCGTCGGTCGCGAGGTCGATCACGAACTTCATGACGCCCCGGGTCTCGTGCACGACGTACGCCCGCGGCATCGCGATGATCTCGGCCACCGGCTGACTGGCCACCTTGATCCGGTATCCAGCGGCGCGTGCCTCCTTCTCGGTGAGGCCGACGTTTGCCAGCGGCGGAGTCATGAACAGGGTCCGCGGAATCGCGACCCGGTCCGTCGTGGCCCGTCTCCCCTCGCCGACCAGCTGGTCCAGCACGATGCGGCTGTCGTCCAGCGAGATGTAGGTGAACTGCGGTCCACCGTTGACATCGCCCAGCGCGAAAATATGCGGGCGGCTCGTGCGCAAGTGCTCGTCGACCTCGACAGCTCCCCCGGAGGTCGTACGCACTCCGGCAGCCGCCAAACCGAGTCCCTCGGTCGCCGGCCGGCGACCTGCCGCAGCCAGTACGACATCGGCGGAAAGTTCCTTCTCGCGGCCGTCGTTCGTGTAGGTGATCGTGACTTCGCTGTCGCCATCGCGTACCTCGGTCACGTTCGCGCCGGTGACGATCTCGATCCCCTCGTCGACCAGGATCTTCTCCGCCACCGCGGCGATGTCGTCGTCCTCACGGTCGAAGATCGCCGAACCCGACTCGAAGAGCGTGACCTGTGAGCCGAAGCGACGGTAGATCGCCGCGAACTCGACTCCCAGGTAGCCGCCGCCCACGATCGCCAAGCGCTTCGGCAGCTCGGTGCGGTGGATCAGGTCCGTGCTGGTCACCAGGTACTTGCTGTCCCGCAGACCGGGAATGTCCGGGATGACCGGCGTGGACCCGGTGTTGATCAGGATGTGCTCGGCCGTCACCGTCACCGGCCCGTCCAGGGTGTCCACCCGAACCCTACGTTCGTCCGTGAACTCCGCGTGCCCGGTCAGGACCGTGGCGGTCTCCAGGCTGTTCATCCCGTCGAAGTTGCCCTGACGGAACAGCGACGTGATCTGGTGTACCTCGCCGACGGCACGTTCGTACCACTCCTGCGGTACGTCGGACGGCCGACGATTGCCGGCTTCGTGGACCAGTGCCTTGGTCGGAACGCAGCCGACGTTCGGGCAGGTACCGCCGTACATCTGGTCGGACTGCTCGACTACCACCACTTGCTTGCCCAGTCGCGCCATCGCACCTGCAACAGCCTTCCCACCCTTGCCGAAACCGACGACCAGGAGGTCTACCCGCAATGAGTTTTCCGCGCTTTGCATGATGATTTCGGCCTTTACACATCAGGAGGGACGAGCAGTACGTCCCAAGCCTGGAGCGCGGCCGGGCGCCCCGCATCGGGGAACACCCGAGCCTCCATCCCTAGCCGATCGCTGCCGCGCCTCGGACCGATGACCAGTCGGCGGGCCGACTCGGCGATGCCCTAGAGGGACACGGATGCGATCAGAACCGCCACCCGCTTGGCTCGACCACGACTCAAGGTCACGACTCAGCCTGTGCTCGACACTAACGGCCGGCTTACCGATCGGCAGATCCGGTCGCAGCCGGCAACTCCGGATCTACTGTCGATCGCGTTCATCCCTTTCCTGTCGGAGGAATCACCATGCGCAATCCGTTCGTCCGTTCCCTGTCGCCACTGCTTGCGGTCGCGGCTGCCGCCACCGCCGTCGTCAGCCGCTTCATCGAGAAGAACCCGGAGTACGCCGATGTCCTCGGCGCGCCGCGGCCCGCCCCGACCTCGTAACCGAAGGAACGAGCGACCATGACGGCTGAGTCGTCAGGTCGACGGCTAGTCATCAGGACGGTGAAGGAAGCGCGTGGACGGCTACTTCTTGCCGGCCGGCTTCGCGTACACCCGGACCGAGTTCATCGCCAGGTCGAGGGCGACCTGCATCGGTCCGGGGTCACGAGCGGCCTGGGCGAGAACGTACCCACCCTGAAGAGCAGCCATGATTCCCGTCGCCAGCGCTTGTGGATCAGCCGCCTCGTACGTGCAGTTCCATCAGTCCGCCTCCGTCTACTTCTCGTTACTCCAACGCCGGGAGCGCGAACAGGCTGGAGGTCCGCGCACCCCATTGCGGACCAAGGACGTCGTAGGCTGTCAGGCGGACCTCAGATCCTCGCTGTCAGCTATCAGGATTCTGGGACCGACGTCAGTTGCGAACACCGCGCTCAACCTGAACAACGTCCTGTATGCCTGGGACCGAGGCGACCCCATCGGCGGCGACGGCGAAGTCATTCTCGACATGGCTGAGTTCGAGCAACGGTACAGAACCTCGCGGAACCAATTTCTCCATGACAGCCAGCGAGCGCTCTACCGTCCCCTGGAGGGCTGACGGTCAGCACCGGTCGTCCGCGGAAGCTCCGGAAGCCGATCGGCGGACTCGCCTCGATCCGTCAGGCATGCCGGGAAACGTCGCTCGAGCAGAAGCTCGACCTGATCTGGTCCAACATCAGGGCGATCCTCGCATTCGCCGACATGCACAAATGCTGCGACAGTCACCTCTTTACGCACCTGAATCAACGCGAACGGATGGTTGCCAATGAGAACCTATGCGCCACATCCACCCACCAGATCCCTTACCAGCAAGCGATTCTGCGCATCCCTGGCAACCAATGATCAACCTCAGCTGGAAGTCAGCGGGTTCGGGGTTCGAGTCCCTGGCGGCGCACAAAGCCCAGGTCACCGAGGTGACCTGGGCTTCGTCGTGTCTCCCGCGCGCCAGTTACGCACCACTTTGGCAGGAGCCTGCGTCGACCTGGGTCGTCGGCATCCGAGCCACCCCTGACTTCTGAGCGACCGGGCTGCCCTCGCGAGCTTCATCTGATCGTGACTGTGCGTCACATCACATCGCTTCGCAGTTACGTCACCACCACCAACCGGCAGAACAGCGCCGGTGAGTTTCGCCCCTAGGATCCGAACAGGTCTGATCCACAGCGTTGCCCTAGGCAAGGGACTGTACACGCTCCCTGCTGTCTCGCCGGCTAAGTCGCCGGCGCGGTTTGCCAGCGGGTGATGGCCTGGTCGATGTGGGTGGCGACCAGGTCGGTCAGGTTGATGTCCGCGCCCAGTAACCACTGGAGCTCGACGCCGTCCAGGACCGCGATCAGAATCCGGACCTCGGTCTCGATCTGTTCCTCGGTGAGTGCGCCGATCTCGCCGTTGACGACGGCTTCGCGCAGTTTCCCCGCCCAGCCCCGCACGGTGTCGGCGTACCGGCGCTGGATGAACTCGCGGGCCGGGTGACCCGGGTTCGTCGCCTCTGCGGAGATCGTGAGGAACAGTTCGAGCGTGCCGCGGTGGTCGACGTGGTAGTTCATGATCGCGGGTATCGCCCGGAAGTACTCCAGTCCCGGCGGATCCGTGGGGATCGCCCATCGTGCGGTCTGGATCGTCCAGTCGTCCAGCACCGCCATCAGCAGGCCTTCCTTGCTGCCGAAGTACTGGATGAGCGTGGCCGGTGATGCGCCGACCCGGTCGCCGATCGTGCGCAGCGACCCTCCGACGTAGCCGACCTCGCCGAACACCGCGGATGCGCTACGGATGATCTGCTCGCGACGTTCGACGCCCTTGCGATAAGGGCCACGGGTCGTGGGGGTCGCATCGCCGGCCACAAGGTCCTCCCGGTGCTGAGCCATTGACGAAACCTTAGCACCCGTTTATGTTTGGCGAAATCTTAACGACTGATCGTGTTTCGTCCTGGTAAGGAGTCACGGATGCAGTCCTCCACCGGAGTTGGATTCCTGGGCGCCGGCCCCGTCACGCAGGCCATTCACCTGCCGACGCTCGCTCGGCTCGGCACCACGTTCACCGTTCGCCACGTCACCGACATCGATCCCGCGGTCGCCGCGTCGGTCGCTGGTCGAGCCGGAGCAGCGCACTCGACCTCGATCGAAGCATTGCTCGATGATCCGGCGGTCGACGTCGTGGCGATCTGCAGCCCGAACGCCTTGCACGCCGAGCAGGTGATCGCCGCATGCCGTGCCGGCAAGAGGGCCGTGCTGTGCGAGAAGCCGCTGGCGATGTCGGCAGCCGAGGCCGACGAAATCGCGGCCGTGTCCGCGCAGACCGGCGTACCGATCCTTGTCGGCGCCATGCACACGTTCGATCCGGGATGGCGATCCGCCGTCGGGGCGTGGGGCGACCTTCCGCGGACGAGTCATACCATCCGCTCGTCGATCGTGCTCCCGCCGAACTCGCGTTTCGAGGATGTCGCCACCGAGATCCTCTCGCGGCCGTCGTTCCCGCCGATGGACCTGACCGACGTGCAGGTGCTGGCCGGCATGGTGCACGCCGGTGTGATGGGTCTGGCGATCCACGATCTCCCGCTGATCCGGAGCCTGCTCCCCCGGTACGACGATCTGCGGGTGATCGACGCAAGGTTCCTCGCACCGTTCGGCTACCGGATCCTTTTTGTTGCCGGTGGCAAAAGTGTCGAGCTGCACGCGGTGATGTCGCAGACCTGGCAGCCCGACTGGGTGTTCGAGGCATTCGCCGACGATCAGGCCCTCAAGGTGGAGTTTTCGCCTTCCTATGTCCATGCCGGATCCGCGATCAGCACGCTCAGTACCTCCGCAGCAAGACAGACCTTCGGCCCGGCCAGTGTCAACGGCTACGAAGCCGAGTGGCGTGAACTGGCCGCCGTCGTCAGCGGCGAACTGGCGCCACCCAGCCTGTCCGCTCTCGTCGACGATCTGCGCTTCGCCCTCGCGCTCGCCGATGCCGCCGCCGAAACCGTCCGGTCGGCCCACAACGCGAAGACCGCAGCATGAGCACGTCATCGAAGCAAGCCCGTACGACGCTCGCCACCCTGCCGTTGTCATACCCGGATCCCGTCGGCGTCGTCTTCGTCGACGGCGGTCTCGGCTGGCCCGCAGAGCTGCAGCGCGCGATGCGATCCGACCCGACCGGGATAGTCCTGGTGCATCCCACACCAGAAGACTTCCCCGATCTGCTCAGCGCGGATCCGTCCACGATCGTCGTCGTCGACTCACCTTGGGCTTCCAACCCGGCGACAGGCCTTGCTGCACAGGCGTTCCGCGCTGCCGCCGCGGACCGAAGCAGAGTCGAATGCCGAGTGATCCTGGAACCTGGAAAGGACTTCCCGACCGCCTTGCTGGACCAGGTGGTCCTCATCCGCACGATGCTCGGGCCGGTCACGAAGCTCCAGGTACAGCACATTTCAGATCGCGCCTTGTACGCCGAAGGTCTGACGGATACCTCGGTTGCGATCGACTTCAGCATTGTGTGCACGACCGTCAGGCCGGCGTCGGCCACGCTCCGCCTGCTGACGTCCGACGGCAGCGTCGAGTTGCTGATTCCGTCCGGTGACACAGCTCAGCCTGCCCGGCTGATCACGGTCGGACCGGATGGCGCCGTGCTGGCACCGACGCAGTACGAGACCGGGCATCGCTCCAGCCTTCGCCGCTTGCGCGAGCTGCATGCGGCCGGATCGGCCGACGGCTTGGCCGACCTGCGCCGCCTTCGAGCGGATGTCGTGACGACGACCGCCGCCCTCGGGGACCACCTTCGTGAGAGGAACGCAGTCCGATGAATCAAGCAATGACCCGCCGAGGATTCCTGGGGCTGGCTAGTGCGGCGATCGCCGCACCCGCGCTGGCCGCGTGCAACGTCTCCGGCACCAGCGGCGCGAGCAAAGCCGGTGGCGGTGACGTCAAGTTCTGGGACATGCCCTGGGGCACGCCCGCCTACAACGACCTGGGCAAGAAGATCATCACCGGCTACAGCCCGGCGCAGGGCTCCGGGAAGGCGACGTACCAGATCATCCAGTGGAACGGCTTCTACCAGACCTTCTCGTCGGCGATCGCTTCCAAGACCGGTCCCGCGGTGAGCTCGGGCGCAGGGTTCCAGGCGTTCCAGTTCGCCGACCAGGGCCAGATCGCGTACGCCGACAACTTCATCGAGAGCCTGAAGAAGGACGGCACGTACGACGACTTCCTGCCCGGCGTGATCGACACGATGAAGACCGACAAGGGGTATGTCGCCGTACCGTGGCAGACCGACGTCCGGCCCTTCTGGTACAACAAGGCGCTGCTCGACCAGGCCGGCGCCAAGGTGCCGACCTCCTGGGACGAACTGCTGGCTGCCGGAACGGCCCTGAAGAAGGTCGGCATATCCGGCTTCGCCACCGGCGCCGGCGCCGGCAACAACCTCGGTGCGCACACGATGGTCGCGATGATGATCAACAACGGCGGCGGCATGTTCGATCCGGACGGCAAGCCGGATTGTGTGACGGACGCGAACATCCAGGCGATGGCCTTCGTCCGCGAGCTCGCGAACGAAGGGATCATCGACGCGGGAGCGGTGTCCTACACGGCCGACAACCTCGATGCCCAATGGAAGAACAAGAAGGCCGCGATCGGGGTCCACACTCCGGGGCTCGCGGCGCGGACCGGGGAGGTCGGCAAGGACCTGCACGTCATGAACCCGCTGACGAGCCCGAGTGGCACAGTTGCCGGGCTGTTCTTTGTCAACAACCTGATGATGTACACCAACACCCCGTCACAAGAGGCCTCCGAAGCCTTCCTGAAGTACTACCTGGGCCAGATCCACACCTACTGGCAGAACCCGGTCGGCGTCGCCGTACCGGTACTGAAGTCGATCGCCGGCGCGGACTACTACGCCAAGGACCCCAACCAGGTCGCGATCGTCGAGAAATGGATGCCGGTCTGCAAGACCTACGCCGCGAAGCAGGCGCAGTCGTTCGCCGCGCTTGCGGCCGTTGACGGTGGCCAGCCGCTGGCCCAGTTCGCGCAGGTCATGTTGCAGGGAAAGGCCGACCCGAAGGCGGCCCTCACCACCCTGCAGCGGGGCCTCGAGTCGATTGTCAAGCGATGACCATCACTCAGGACGCCGGCGGCCCGTCCGCCACGACAGCGCGGTCCCGCCCCACGGCACCAGCGGCTCCGTCCGGCAGGGGCAAAGGACTCAACCGCCGCGCGATCACGATGATCCTGCTGGTCGCCCCCTCGATCATCCTCGTCGTACTGATCAACGCCTATCCACTGGTGGTGGCGGCGTCGCAGTCGGTCCACAACGGCACCTTGATCGTCACCGGGGATTTCGTTGGCCTGGCCAACTATGTCGATGTCGTGACGAGTCCACGGTTCTGGTCAGCCGCCCGATTCACGCTGATCTTCACCATCGTGGGCGTCTTCGGAAGCTGGCTGGCCGGCATGGGTCTTGCGCTCCTGCTGCGGACGCGGATCCCCGGCCGAAACGCGTTCAAGGTCCTGCTGATGCTTCCGTGGGTAGTACCGATCGTGGTGTCGTCCACCGCCTGGAACTGGCTGGTCGGTACGCCGGACAGCCCGATCCCCACCATCGCCGCGAAGCTCGGATTCGGTGAACTGCACTTCCTCGCGGATCCCACCCTGGCCGCGATCACGGTCTGCGTCTTCAAGGTCTGGGTCAGCTTCCCGTTCATGATGTTGATGACGTCCGCCGCGCTGGCCGCCGTCGACACCACCGTCTACGAAGCCGCCGGCATCGACGGCGCGAGCCGCTGGCAGCAGTTCATCCACATCACACTGCCACCGATCTCGCGATCGACGTACATCAGCTGGATCCTGATGACGATCTTCTGCGTCAACGACTTCCCGACTATCTACCTGCTGACCGGCGGTGGTCCGGTCGACGCGACCTCGTCCTTGGTCGTACTGGCCTACCGCACCGTCTTCCAGGACCTGCTCACCGGTCCCGGCGTAGCGATCGCCTTCCTGATGACGCTCGTCCTGGTGATCATCTCCACAACGTTGTACCGCCAGATCCGAAAGGTGGACATCGCGTGACAACCGTCCAAGTCTTGCGGTCGAGGGACCCCGGGGCGCGCGGTCAATGGTGGCGCTTCGCCGCCCTGCTGCTCATCACCCTGGTCGTACTCGTGCCAGTGCTCGCCACCCTCCTCCTGGCCATCCGGCCCAGCGCGTCGAGCAGCACGACCAGCGCTCTCACACTGGAGAACTTCCGGTCCGTCTTCGGCAACACCGACGTGATGCTGTGGCTCGGTAACAGCCTCGGCGTCACCCTCGCCACCGTGCTGGTGTCTGTCATCGTCGCCGCTCCGGCCGGATACGTCCTGTCCCGTGGCCGCAGCAAGGCAGTGTCAGGCTTCTCGTTGCTGCTCTTCATCATCCAGTCCTTGCCGGTGATCACAGCGATCATCCCGCTCTTCGTGCTGTTCGCCCGGCTCGGGCTGGCCGACAACCTGATCGGCCTGGTCATCGTGTACGTCGGCAGCACGCTGTCGGTCGCGACCTGGATGATGGCGGCGTACTTCGACTCGATCCCGTACGCACTCGAAGAAGCCGCGTGGGTGGACGGCTGCTCGGTGTTCGGCTCCTTCACCAAGATCGTGCTCCGCAACTCGCTGCCCGGCATCCTCTCGACCGCGATCTTCGCGTTCCTGCTCGCCTGGAACGACTACCTCGTCGCCCTCGTCTTCCTGCGGTCCAGCACCATCTTCACGCTCCCGATCGGACTGCAGACGTTCTTCCAGCAGAACGCCACCGACTGGGGCTCGGTGATGGCGCTCTCGGTCGTCATGCTGTTGCCGCCGGCCATCATCTTCGCCTTCCTCAACAAGTACTTCAGTGTCGGCGGTATCGGCGGCTCGCTCGCCGGTCGTTGATCCCAACCCTCCTAGGAGTTTCCTGATGCCGAAGTTCCGTATCGGTCTGAATCCGCTGCCGTGGGTCCTGACCCCTGATGGCTTCGACCTGAGCGTTCCCGTCCTGCGATCCGCGTTCGCGGAGATCGCAACCACCCCGTTCAAAGGCATCCACGCCGATCCACCACCCGACCTCGACGCCACCGGATATCGCGCACTGCTCGCGGAGTACGACCTGGAGCCGGCACCCGGCTACTTCTCCGCCGACTTCCACACCACCGACACCCGTGAGCTCGTCGAATCAGCCAAGAAGCACGCCGCAGTCCAGGCCGAACTCGGCAATACCGAGGTCTTCCTGGCGGCCGGTCTCACCGCCGAGCGCATCGCACGTCCGTCGATCGGGTACGGCGGCGACGCCAACCTGCCGCAGGTCATCGATGGCATCGCCGCCGCTGCTCAAGCCATCACCTCCGAGGGAGTCGTCCCTGCCCTGCACCCCCACGTCGGCAGCACCATCGAGAGCGAATCCGAGATCCGCGCCGTCCTGGACGCCGTACCTGCAGCGCTGCTCGGCTTCGGCCCGGACACCGGGCACCTCGCATGGGCCGGGATCACGCCGGCCACACTGATGTCGGAGTACGCCGATCGCATCGTGGCGATGCACCTCAAGGACGTCCACCTCGGCCAAGCACAGGCAGCCCGCGACGCCGATGCGACGTACTTCGACGCGACGGTCACCAAGTTCACCGTCTGGACCGAGCCCGGTCGCGGCGACGTCGATCTGGCCGCCGCGATCGATGCGTTGCCGGAGTCCTTCAACGGCTGGCTCATCGTCGAGGTCGACGTACCCGAGGCCGACACCAACCTCGGATCGACCGAACTCTCCGCCCAGTGGATCACAACCCAGCTCGGCGCCGACGCCTTCTAAGGAGCACTATGCCGGAATCCGGCTTCGAACCATTGTTCAACGGCAAGGACCTCAGTGGTTGGTCGGTCATCCCGCGCAGCTACGGATCGATCTGGCCGGGTGGCCCCGACGTCCTCGACGTCGCGCCGGACTTCCCCGGCGACTATGCCGAACAGGCCGCGCTGCATCCTGCCGCCTGGACGGTGGAGGGCGGCGCCATCGTGGGCCGGCAACAACCTCTCGGGAGCGGGTGCGGCGGCTACCTCATCAGCGACGAGACGTTCGGCGACTTCGAACTCACCCTCGAGCTGAACCCGGACTGGCCCGCCGACACCGGCGTCATGCTCCGCCGCCGACCTGACTCCTGGCACGGACTCCAGGTCCTCGTCGACCACCGCCGCTCCGGCTCCATCGGCGGCTTCTTCGGCAACGGCCTCGGCAGCTTCCACGCCGTCCCCTTCGCCATCACGGCCCAACTCGACGCAGCCGGACAACCGATCGGCCTCAGCGAGGACGATCCGGTGAACTCCGCCGAACCGTTCACACCGGCCAAAGCAGAGCTCCTCGAGTTCGCCGCGAGCCTGGACGAGTTCCTGGCCGCCTGGCGATGGCTCGACTGGAACTCCCTCCGCATCCGCTGCGTCGGCGACCGTCCCCACGTCACCACCTGGATCAACGACGTCAAGATCGCCGAAATCGACCTGTCCACCCTCACAGCACCGAACTACGACGCCGACGAGGTCGCCGCCTTCCTGGGCTCGAAAGGACACATCGCCTTCGAGGTCCACGACAACGACCCCCTGCTCGGCACAGATCGCTGGGCTCCCGACGCGGCCTGCCGCTGGCGAAACATCATGCTCAAACGCCTGTGAGTCTGAGCGACCCGCTCGACCGCGTAGACCATGGCGCTCGAGCTGCCGCTTAGTACTCGTTCTCGATGACGTGTTCACCCCATTCGACGTCAGGGTCCGACGGATCCGGCGCGCCTTCGGCCATGGCCAGGTGAGTCATGAAGCTGTCCGGGGTCGCGCCATGCCAGTGCCATTGCCCTGGCGGGGTCCAGATCGTGTCACCGGGGCGCATGACAATGACCTCGTGGCCACGGGCCTGTACGAGCCCGATGCCCTGGGTGACGTGCAACGTCTGGCCGTACAAGTGCCGGTGCCAGGCTGTGCGGGCGCCGGGAGCGAACCGTACGACGGCCAGGCGGGCACGTGATGGCGCGACGGCAGCGAAGAGCGTGTCCACCCAGACATCGCCGGTGAAGCGCTCGGCCGGTCCTTTTGTGGAAGCGGGTTTGGGCAGGATGTTCACGAGCTCAGCTGTCCTCTCGCTTGGCCCCTTAGCGCGCTGTGGTTTTCGGTGGGTGCGTCCATGTGCTGGGTGGCCCAGCTGGAGAGGAATCGCAGCGCCTCGGCGGCGAGCGCGTCGAGTACCTGCTCGGAGACGCCGGCGGTCGGCAGCCCGGCCTGCTCCGGCGTCACTTTGCGCGCCGGCTGGTGAGGAACTCCCGTACGTCGTCCTTGATGGCCACGGCCTTCACGGTACGAGCGGGCGTACTCGCGGTGGGAGGTCCTGCTGGTACCTGTTACACCGAGAACTCCCACCTGTGACGCGAACGCGTGTTCGCTGGACTCATGACCGCGCTCAGCGTGACGCTGAGTTGCCATCAGCACCAATCCAACCGAAGGGTGAAGAACTCATGCGGACCGTCACGTTGAACAACGGCGTCACGATGCCCATCATCGGCTTCGGCGTCTTCCAGATCCCGCAGGACCAGACCCAGGCCGCCGTCGAGGCAGCGCTCGAGGCCGGCTACCGCCACCTGGACACGGCCGCGTCGTACGGCAACGAGGAAGCCGTCGGAGCCGCCATCGCCGCCAGCGGCCTCCGCCGGGACGAGTTGTTCGTCACCACCAAGCTGTGGATCCAGCACGCCCCGACCGGCAGCGTCGAGGACGACACCAAGCGCGCCTTCGACGCCTCACTGCGCAGGCTCGGCCTCGACCACCTCGACCTGTATCTGATCCATCAGCCGCTCGGCGACTACTACGGCGAGTGGCGGGCGATGCAGGATCTCGCCAAGGAAGGCCGGATCCGGGCGATCGGCGTCTCGAACTTCCACCCCGACCGGCTCGTCGACCTCATCGACCACAACGAGATCCCGCCCGCGGTCAACCAGATCGAGACCCACCCCTTCCACCAACGCGTCACAGACCAGGAGCTGATGCGCGAACGCGGCGTACAGATCGAGTCCTGGGGACCGTTCGCCGAGGGCCGCAACAACCTGTTCACCGATCCGGTCCTCAGCGGCATCGCCGACGCACACACCACATCCGTCGCCCAGGTCGTGCTCCGCTGGCTCGTCCAGCGCGACGTCGTCGTCATCCCGAAATCCGTCCGCCCGGACCGGATGGCTCAGAACCTCGACATCTTCGACTTCACCCTCACCGACGACCAGATGAAGCAGATCGCCACCCTCGACGCCGGCGACAGCCTGTTCTTCGACCACCGCGACCCCGCCATGGTCAGCGCCCTTGGCAGTCGCCGGATCGACTGACAGATGGTACGAACCTTGCACCCACAGCGGCTCGCCGACTCCGACGGCTCGCGTGGCCTGCGACGCCGGCAACTGCTCAGACTCGCGCTGACCAGCGCCGTCGCCGCAGCCGTTCTGGACGGCTGCCGCCAAGAACCCGGACCCGACGCTGAGAGCCCACCGACGGACGAAGGAGAATCCCCCTCGGTGCAGCCATCGACCACGCCCACGAACACCGCCGCACCGAAGGTGCTCGTCGCCTACTTCTCTCGCGCCGGCGAGAACTACGACAACGGCGGCCGCACCTGGCTGAAGGTCGGCAACACCGAGGTCGTCGCCACAACGATCGCCGACCTCATAGCATGCGACATCCATCGGATCGAAGCCGCGGAACGCTACTCCGACGACTACGACGACACCGTCGCGCGCAACGTCCGCGAGCAGAACACCGACGCCCGACCCGTGATCGCCAACTCGCTACCCGCCATCGACCAGTACGACGTCGTTCTCCTCGGCAGCCCGATCTGGAACGTCCGCGCCCCGATGATCATGTCGACCTTCACCGAGAACCACGACTTCACCGGCAAAACCGTCCACCCCTTCACCACCTACGCCATGAGCGGCCTCGGTACGACGGAACGTGACTACGCCCGATCTTGCACCGGCGCCACCATCGCCGAAGGTCTCGCCATCCGCGGCGAGGAAGGGCAGCAAGCCCGACCGCAGATCACAGACTGGTTGCGGCGGATCGGGCTGGCCTGACAACTTCCCAGCTGAATCAGAAAGGAACCACATGACTACCTGGTTGATCACTGGCTGCTCCACCGGGCTCGGCCGCGCTCTTGCCGAGGCAGTGCTCGCAAAAGGACACAACGCCGTCGTGACCGCGCGCGACGTCGCGAAGGTGCAGGACCTCGCTCACGCGCACCCGGAAACGACGCTGCCACTCCCGCTCGACGTCACCGACGAAGCACAAGTCACCGAAGCGGTCACCGCCGCCGAGCGACGGTTCGGTGCCATCGACGTCCTCGTGAACAACGCCGGCTACGGGTACCGCGCGGCGATCGAGGAGGGCGAGGACGGCCCCGTCCGTCAACTCTTCGACACCCAGGTATTCGGCACCGTCCGCACCATCAAGGCCGTCCTCCCCGGCATGCGTGCCCGCCGATCCGGCACCATCGTGAACCTCTCGTCGATCGGTGCGCGCATCTGCCCGGAGGGCTCCGGCTACTACTCAGCCGTCAAGGCCGCGATCGAGGCGCTCACCCTGTCTCTACGCAAGGAAGTCGTGCCGCTCGGCATCACGGCCATGGTCGTCGAACCCGGCGCCTTCCGCACCGACTTCGCGGGCCGTTCACTGATCCAGTCCGCCGAACCGATCGCGGACTACGCCGACACCGCGGGCAAACGCCGCAAGGAGCACGACACCGTGCACGGGAGGCAGCCGGGCGACCCGGCGAAGGCCGCCACCGCCCTGATCCAGGCCGGCGAGTCCGACTCCCCGCCGTACATGCTGCTGCTCGGCAACGACGCGTCCGACGGATTCCGCGCCGCACTCAACGCCCTCCACGCCGAGGTCGACGCATGGGAAGCCCTCAGCCGCAGCACCGACTTCGACGCCTAAGCCGACCGGACCTCAGTCGATGCGGGTGACTGCGGCCGCCCGCTCGAGCTCAGTCACCTTGACGTTCGACAGACCGATGCGGGTCACCTTGCCCTCGTCACGGAGTGAGGCGAGAGCAGAGACACCCTCCTCCACAGGTTGTTCAGCGAGATCAACTCTGTGCAGGTAATAGAGATCGAGATGCTCGCCTCCGAACACGCGCAGGCTTGTCTCGACGTCAGATCGAATCCGGCCCGTGCTGATATCTGCATCCCAAGTAGTCTCGCCCGTTCTCGTATGGCCGCCCTTCGTTCCGATAATGACGCTCGCACCACGGGCGGCCTCTGCCGCCAGCTCTTCGCCGTACCAAGGCGCATCAACGCGGGCGTACGCACGCGCGGTGTCCAGGATCGACGTACCCGCAGCAATACCGGCCCGGATCGTGGCGAGATCCGCGGATCGGTCCCGGGGCGCGAACGAAAGGCCCGCAACCCCGAGAGCGACCCGCCCGACGAGTCGGGTCACGAGTCCGCCTGTCGCCGACCCGTCACGAGCCGGCCTTGTAGTCGGTGTCCATTGCTTTGAGGACCTTGTCCGGGGTGGATTGGCCGCTGAAGATCTCTTGCAGACCGCTCAGCATCGTCTGTTGGACCTTCGGGTTGGGCCAGAGCTGGTCCATGAAAGGCACGGTCTTGTTGTCGGTGATGTACTTCGAGAGTTCGGCCAGCGACGGGTCGGCGGTGAAGCCGGTGTCGGGCAGCGACGGAAGGCCGCCCTGCTTCTTGACGAACAGATTCATGCCCTCGGGCGACATGACGTAGTTGACGAACTTCACTGCGAGGTCCTTGTTCTTCGCCTTGGCGTTCACGCCGTACCCGGCACCGGCTGCGGCGGGCATGATGAACTCGTCCGGATTGTCGGTGGCCGGAAGCGCCTTGAGGGTGAACTTGCCGTCCGGGTTCTTCCCCTTGAGCAAGGCGACCACCCAGTTGCCCTGGATGATGCCGAGCGTCTTGCCGGTGGCGGCGAGTGTCTGACTGGCCTCGTAGCTGGTGCCGAGCGGGTTCTTCTGGAAGCAGCCGGCCTTCTGCATCTGCAGGTACTTGTCCATGCCGACGGTCCAGTTCGAGTCTGCGAAGGTGGCCTTGCCGTCCGCCATCTTCTGGGCGAACTCGCGGTCTGGCCCGTAGACGGTGGTCGCGACCAGCGCGTAGAGCACGATCTGGGTCACCCAGTTGTCCTGGATGCCCAAGGCGAACGCCGGCGTTCCCTTGCTTGCCGCGGCCTTGCAGAAGTTCAAGAGCTCACTCCAAGTACCCGGCGGGGTGAGCCCTGCCTTGGTCATAGCATCCTGGTTGTAGATCGCGCCGATGCCGTTCTGCCCGAAGACCCCGGTGTAGGTCTTGCCGTCGTACTGCGCGACGCTCTTCATTGCCGGGGGCAACTTGGAGGCCCACGGCTGGTCGGAGAGGTCCAGCAGGTAGCCGGGCTTGGCGAGGACGTAGGTGGCGCCGGGGTTGCCGTTGCCCGGCCACACGGTCATCACGTCGGGCGCGGTGCCCGAGGCGAGCTGGGTACGGATCTGCTGCTGGTACTGATCGGCGCCACTGGTGGTGAATCGCACCTCGACGCCGGGGTTGGCCTTCTCGAAGGCCTTGACGACATCTTCGACGGAGCCTTGGTCGACCGAGGCGAGGGTCAGGACGTTCGACGTACTGCTCCCGCTCCCTGCGCTCCCGGCGTTGGTACCACCGCTGCAGGCGGCCACCAGGCCCGCTGCAGTGATCGCGGCAATCAGGGCGGCCAGTCTGGGTGTTTTCATGGTGTCTCCCGCAACGATGGAATGGTCGGTCGATGAATGGCGTGGGGCAGGCCAGCGGCTTGTCTCATCCCTTGAGTCCGCCGGCGAAGCCGTTGATGATGCTGCGCTGAAGTGCGAAGTACACGGCCAGGATCGGCACGATGCTGATCGCCAGTGCGGCGAAGACGAGGTTCCAGTCGGTGACGTACTGACCGACGAAGCCGGCGATCGCGACCGGCATGGTCTGCTGTCCGCTGCCGCTCAGGTACAGCAGCGGAGTGAAGAAGTCGTTCCAGATGGCGACGGCGTTGAGCACCAGGGCCGTGACGGTGATCGGCTTCAGCATCGGGAACACGACGTACCGGAAACCCTGTGTGGGTGTGCAGCCGTCGATCAGCGCGGCATCCTCGAAGTCTCGTGGTAGAGCTCGCAGGAAACCGAGATAGAGGAAGGTGGTGAATGGCACCTGAAGGCCGGAGTAGAAGAGAATCAGAGCCCATGGGGTGCCGAGCAGACCGAGGTCGCGCATGGTCTGGTACAGCGGCAACGCGGCCAGCTGGAAGGGCAGCGCCAAGCCGAGCATGATCAGGAGGAACATCCCGCGGGACCATCGTGCGGTGGCACGAGCCAATGGATAGGCGGCGAACGAGGACACCGCCAGCACGATGACGACGCTGACGACAGTCACCAGCACGCTGTTGAGCAATGCCCCGCCGAGCGCGCCCCGCTGCCAGGCTTCCGCGAAATTGTCGAGCGTGGGCGACGTGGTCGGCCGAATCGGCGATGACGTGTCGGACGGAGCCCGGACGGCCAGGTTGACCAGCACGTACAA
This sequence comes from Kribbella sp. NPDC020701, assembly GCF_055562215.1. Lineage (NCBI taxonomy): Bacteria > Bacillati > Actinomycetota > Actinomycetes > Propionibacteriales > Kribbellaceae > Kribbella > Kribbella sp. NPDC020701. The sequence goes on from NZ_JBVHFT010000021.1 coordinate 99,782, forward strand.
CGGGAAGCCGACCACCAGGGCGATGGCGATCATCACGAGTTCCAAACCGAACGTACGCCGGCGGTAGCGGCTCACGACGCGGCCCTCTCGTTCCGGGCCAGTACGGCGTACTGACCGGTGGAGGCGACCGCGACGATGATCGTGAGCACCACCGCGAGGGCGATGCTGTAGCCGAACTCGCCCAGTGTGAAGGCGTCCTTGTAGATCAACGTCGACAACGTGTCGGTGGCATGTCCTGGACCGCCGCCGGTCAACGCGTACACCTGGTCGAAGAGCTTGATCCCGCCGATGATCGACAGCATCAGGTTGATGGTGAAGGCAGGGGCGAGCAACGGGCGGACCACCGACCAGAAACGCCGAACCGGGCCGGCGCCGTCGATATCGGCGGCCTCGTAGATCTCTCTCGGCACGGATTGCAGACCGGCCAGGAAGATGACCATCGAGTACCCTGCGAACTGCCACACGATGACCCCGACGATCGACCACAGTGCAAGACCCGGGTCGCCCAGCCAGTTCTGCTGCCAGCCGGTCAGTCCGACCGCGCTCAGCAGGCTGTTCACTGCGCCGTCCGGGCCGAGCAGGTTGCGCCACAGGTACGCCGTCACGATCGGGGTCACCACCGCGGGCGCGAACAGAAACACTCTCAGCACGTTGCGGGACTTGATGGCGCTGTTGACCCCGAGTGCCAGCAGCAGGCCGATCCCGTTCTGGATGATCGTGATGGCCACCGCGATGAGCAGCGTGTGCCAGATCGCTTGCATCGCGTCGGGATCGCGGAACATGGCGACGAAGTTGTCCAGACCGACAAAGGAATAGCTCGGATCGAGCCCATCCCAGTTGGTGAAGGCGTAGTACACGCCACGCGCGCTCGGCAGCAGGACGACGAAGGCGAACAGCACCATCGCCGGCAGTGCGAACCACCACGGCGGAGTGTTGCTCAGCCTGCGCCGGGCCGGGGTGGCGCGGCGGCTGATCGGCACGACGGCAGCCCGGCTCGGAAGCTTGTCGCTCGGTGCAGAAATCACAGACGAACCCGCCCTCATGAAACGTTTCACTGATTGTGGGTAACGTTCCCCAAAAAGTTCTCCAGACTCTAGGAGTTGAGCCTCCGTGACGTCAACATCTCAGCCGTCTATCCTCTGGGTAACGTTTCTCATCTGTGATGCAAGGTCGGAGGAAGAACACATGGAGCCGCCGACGCAACCACGACGGGTCACCATCGTCGATGTCGCCCAGCACGCACGGGTCTCCACGACCACCGTTTCCAAGGTGCTGCGCAACGCGTACGGCGCCAGCCCGGCCATGCGAGCGAGGGTGCAGCAGGCGATCGCCGAGCTGGGCTATCGGCCGTTCGCCGCGGCCAGAGGCATGCGCGGTCAGACCTACACCATCGGTGTGATGCTGCCGGACATCCGCAACCCGTTCTTTCCCGAGATCCTCGACGGACTGACCGAAGCTCTTCGAGATACCTCCTACCAAGTCCTGCTGGGGCCAGGCGGCTGCAACGACGAACAGGCGGAGGCACGCGTCACCGATGCGATGATCGATCGCGGGATGGATGCCATGGTCCTGATCGCCCCTGTCTCGTCTCGGTCGCGTCTCGAACACGTCGCCAGGACCGTGCCGACGGTGGTCGTCGGCCGGCACGGGCACTCCCCCCTCTACGACATCGTGTCCGACGACGACCTCGCGGGCGCCACGCTCGTCGTCGACCACCTGGTCGGCCTCGGGCACCGCCGGATCGCCCACATCGAGCACGCCGAGACCGACCGCGCCCGCCTTGCGGAGATGCCCAACGCGATCCGTGCCGAAGGCTACAAACAGGCGATGCGCGCCCACGGCCTCGGCGACGAGATCGACATCGTCTCCACCACCTACACCCAGGTAGGCGGTTACCTGGGCGCGCGGGAACTGCTCGCCCGGCCACGACTGCCCACTGCCGTTTTCGCCGGCGCAGACATCGTCGCCATGGGCGTGCTCGAGGCCTTTACCGAGGCCGGCATCTCGGTTCCGGATGACGTGTCTGTCGCTGGTTACGACAACACCACGGTCGCCGCTCTCGGGCCGGTCTCACTCACCAGCGTCGACCAAGCCGGCCGCCATATCGGCGCCGAAACCGCGCGCCTCCTGCTGGACCGAATCGCCGACCGACACCGGCCATCAGCCCAAGTCAAGCTCTCTCCCACCCTGGTATCCCGCCGCACCACAGCTCCCCCGCCCACATGACACACCCGGCCTCCAGCGTGAGATCCCGCCGCCCAGCCCCTGAGACCTGACCTAGCGGTTCGCCTAGCGGACCGAGTTTGCTGTCGCCCCACCCGGCAGGTGCATAACATCCGGCCAGCGGGGCCTGCTCGGCGTCGCGTGATCCCGACCAGGGAGCAGCTGGCCGTCCCGCAGGCATGACCTGGTCGACTCTCATCGAAGGGGTCTCACTGTGAAATTCTCTGTGTTCACTGCCTCTACTCCGACCTGGACGCCTCAAGAGACGGTCCAGAGCCTGGCCAAACAAGGCTGGGATGGGATCGAGTGGGGCCTCATCGATAGCCCGCCCGCCGACGTACCGGGTTTCTGGGAGGGCAACCTGTCCCATCTGCCGTTGACCGGCATCGAGGACAACGTCGACCGGTACCGGGACCTGACCGCGTCGGCCGGCCTGCAGATCTCCGCGATCGCGGGGTACTCCGATGCCAGCCCCGAGAATCTCGACAAGATCGAACGGCTGCTGGCAGTCACCGCCGCGCTCGGCGCGCGTCAAGTGCGGGTCAACTCGCCGATGTTGACCACTGGGGAGTCGTATCCGGCGCTGATGACCGAGACCCGAAAGCACTACGCGTGGATCGCGGAGCGGGCCGCCGAGCATGGCGTGAAGGCGCTCGTCGAGACCCATCACCGGCTGCTGACTGCCTCCGGTTCAGCGGCGCTGCGCCTCCTCGACGGACTGGATCCACAGCATGTCGGGGTCATTCACGACCTGGGTAACACCGTGATCGAAGGGCAGGAGGACTACCTCGGCGTCTTCCAGATGCTTGGCGATTATCTCGCCCATATCCACGTCAAGAACGCCGTGTGGGAGCCGCTGGAGGGCCTCGATCCTGAAGGCGCGACAGTCTTCGGTCACCACTGGGCGCCGCTTCGCCGCGGCCAGGCCAGCGTCTTCGCGTACTTCGCCGCCCTTCGGCTGGTCGGGTACGACGGCTGGGTGACGGTCGAGGACTTCAGCCAGGAGCAGCCGCTGGACGAGCGCACGCTCGACAACCTCACCTATCTGAAGGCGGTTGAGCAGCGCGTCGCGACCGTGCCGTGGGACGACCTGCGGGTCGACGAACGATCATCGCGGATGAATCGCATTCTCAAGCAGTGATTCCCGCGCACCGGACAGGAAGTTGTGAACACCATGACAGAGAGCACACTTACTGCCCTGATCGTTGGTTGCGGCATCATCGGCCGGCATCACGGAGTTGTCCTGACGCAGCATCCATCATTCGTCGTCACCGGACTAGCAGACCCTGATCCGGCGATGATCGACGCGGCCTCTGCGGCCATCGTCGGTGCGGGTGGCACCGCGCCGGCGGCGTACGACAGTCTTTCTGAGGCCCTGGAAGCTCGCACCGCCGAGGTCGTGGTTATCTGCACGCCGAGCGGGCTGCACATCCAGCAGGCGCTCGAGGCACTCGAGTACGACGTTCACCTGGTGATCGAGAAGCCTCTGGACGTGAGCGTCGAGAAGGCACGTCGGCTGATCGACGCGGCTGAGCGAGCGGCCGAGGGGGGCCGATGCGTCTCGGTCATCAGCCAGCACCGGTTCAATCCGGCCAATGTGGTTGTCCGGGACGCCATCGAGTGCGGATCGTTCGGGCGGATCACTTCAGCAACGACAACCATGGCCGCGCACCGGAGTCAGCAGTACTACGACCAGGGGGCCTGGCGCGGAACCTGGCTCATGGACGGCGGCGGCGCCGTGATGAACCAAGGTGTCCACCACGTCGACCTGCTGCGTTGGTTGCTCGGCCGGCCCGTCGAGATCGCTGCCCACACGGCGCGGCTCGGCCATGAACGCATCGAGATCGAGGACACCGCCACGGCGACGATCCGGTTCGAGTCCGGGGCGTTGGCGACGCTGTTGTGTACGACGGCGGTCTATCCGAGCGTGCCGACCCGCCTTCAGGTCCACGGTTCGCGGGGCGCCGCGGTGGTCGACGACTCGCGGCTGGAGTTCTTCCACGCGCTCGACGGCGATCCCGACAACGCCGAAGACCCCGAGAATCAGGCTCCGCAACGCATCGAGACAAGCGAACTGCGGTCAAGCCCCCGAGCCGCAGACTTCTTCGTGACCGGGCACCTTCGCCAGTACGACGATATCGCTGACGCCATTACTCGCAAGCGACCTCCGTTGGTCACGATCGATGAGGCGTTGCTCTCGCTGGCGCTGGTACGGGCGATCTACCTTTCCGCGGCCCTGGGCGCAACCGTGCGGTTCGACGACGTCCTCGACGGGAAGGTCGGCGAGTCCGGCACCGCGGCGATCGCTGCCATCGGCGGAGCAATCTGACTAGATGAGCGGAGCAGAGCAGTCACCGGTGTCGTTCCACGGGATCGTGGCGCGGCGGGCCGAGACCAGACCGGACGACGAGCTCGTCCGGCTGGCGGGAGCGCCCGGGTGGACTGCGGCAGCTCTGTGGGAGCGCGGGCTGGCGATCGCCGGTGCACTGTCGCGCTACGTCGGACCAGGCGACGCGGTCGCGACCCGCCTCCCACCCGGTCCGGAGGCAATCGCGGTCACAACCGCGCTCTCTGCCCTCGGTACTGTCGAACTACCGCTCACTCCGGATCTGGACGGGACCTGGATCCAGACCTTGCTCCAGGCAACCAACTGCACGACGACGATCACCGTGGAAGCCGGCCACACGATAGTAGGTCGTATGGTGCGTGGCGGCGGATCGGACGCGGTGTCGCTGGCGGACCTGATCGCCGACGGGCGGCGGATCTCGCCGCACAAGAGTGCGCCGAGCGATCCAGCTACGGTGATGACGACCTCAGGCACGACCGGCCGGGTGAAGGGTGCTCTGCTCCCGGTGGCGGCCGGTCCCGGCCAGGCGGCACGAGTCCAGCGGGCCATGCAGTACGACGAGTCTGACGTGCTCTACAGCTTCTTCTCCTGGCAGCACATCAACGCCCGGCACGCGGCGTTCCTGCCGGCGGTGCTGTCGGGTGCGCGACTGGTGATCGGACCACGGTTCTCAGCATCCGGATTCCTGGACACAGTCCGAGCTGAACGCATCACCGCCTTCAACTTCATGGGAGCCGTGTGCGCACTCCTCCTCCGCCAGCCACCGTCTGACCACGATCGCGATCACCTGGTCCGGCGCGCGTACGGCGGGCCGGCGCCGGAGTACCTGTTCCACGCCATGCAGGACCGCTTCGGCATCACCTTGCTCCAAGCCTATGCATGCACCGAGCTAGGCGACGTGGCAACGACGTACGCCGATGAGGTCCGCCCAGGTGCCGCCGGCCGACCGGTGCCCGAGTACAGCTTGAAGATCGTCGACAACGAGCTACTCGTCCGTCCCGAGCAGCCCGATCTGACCTTCAGCAGGTACGTCGGTGATCCGGCGGCGACCGAACACGCCTGGCGTGGCGGCTGGTTCCACACCGGCGATCAGGTGCGGCTGGACGACGGCTGGTTGTACTTCGAAGGCCGTAGCGCGGACGTCGTGCGGCGGCGTGGCATCAACATCTCCCCCGACGCGGTGGAGCAGGTCATCGCGGGTATGCCGGGAGTCGCCGAGGTCGCAGTCGTCGGCATCCCGTCCGAGTTGACCGAGGACGAAGTGCTCGCGGTCGTCGTACCTCTGCCCGGCCAGGTCCTCGATCCGGCCGAGGTACGGCGCCATTGTGTCGACCGGCTGCCACGGCACGCACTCCCCCGCTTCGTCAGTATCGAGCAGTCGCTTCCGCGCAACACCAATCTGAAGGTGTCCAGGGCCGAGCTGCGCTCCCGTGGCGGGCCGCCGGACACCTGGGATGCCGAATCGGAGAATCCATGAGTCGCCTTCGTGTCCTCGACCTGACCGACGATCTCGCCCGAGCGGCCGGTCGGCTGTTCGTCGGGATGGGGGCCGACGTCATCCGGATCGAGCGAGATCGAACCACCGACCGAGCGGATCGACTGCATTGGCACGCGGGTCAGCGCGTGCTGCACGTGCCCGACGAGGGCGAGCTCGACTCTGTACTGGATCGCCTGCTGCCCGAGGCGGACGTCGTGCTCGAGTCCGGGCCGCTCGACCGGATCCGCACGCTGAAGCGGCGCGGGGTCGCCTGGCAACACGTCGTGCACGTCGTCGTCACGCCGTTCGGGACCTGGGGACCGTGCAAGACCTGGCAGGCGGACGATCTGGTGGCCACTGCGGCAGGCGGAATGGCGTGGCTCGGAGGTGCGCCGGGCGAGGCGCCGGAGCCGCCGCCGCGGGAGCAGGCCGGACAGCTGGCGGGTACGCACGCCGCCATCGCCGCGATGCTGGCGCTGCTGGCGAAGCAGCGCGCCGGCGTCGGTCAGCTCGCCGAGATCTCGGTCCATGAGGTGGTCGCCGCGACGTTGGAGACGGGTGCGATCGCCTGGATCCACGCCGGCACGATCCCCGGGCGGACGTCGGGTGTATACGGCCACGTCGCGCATCGCGTCTTCGCGGCCAAGGACGGCCATGTGGCGGGCGGCTACTCGGGACCGAACCGGATGTGGGACGACCTGTTGGCCTGGATGGCCGAGGAAGGCGAGGCCGCCGACCTGACCGAGGATCGCTGGCAGGACGCGGCCTACCGCTGGCACCACCGCCCGTACGTCGACGACGTGGTCGGCGCGTTCGTCGCCCGGCGCAGCACCGACGAGATCGCCACCGGCGCCCGGGCTCGCGGGTTGCCCTGGGCAACTGTTGCCGCGCCGCCCGAGGTGCTGACGAACCCGCAACTGCTGGATCGTCGATTCTTCCTGGACATCGAGACCACAGCAGGCCTGGTCCGCGATGTCGGCTTCCCGTTCGAGTCGCTCACAAGGCCGGTGCGACTCCACGAACCCCAGGAGGTCGACGCCTCCGTCAGCTGGCTGCGCCGTGACCAGGTCGCCCCGCCAAGACGTCGTACGGCGGGCAGCGCGGCTCTCGACGGCGTCCGGGTCCTCGATCTCACCTGGGTGCTGGCCGGTCCGTATGCGACCAAGCAGCTGGCCGAGCACGGCGCGGACGTCATCAAGGTCGAGTCGATGCACCGGCAGGACCCGACCCGCTTCGCGCCGTCGATGCGGTTGCGGCCGGAGTCGACGTACGACGACAGCGGCTACTTCCTCAACTTCAACCGCAACAAGCGCAGCCTCGCGCTGAACCTGCGCAAGCCGGAGGGCCAGGAGTTGCTGCGGCAACTCGCCGCCACCGTCGACGTCGTGATCGAGAACTTCAGCCCAGGCGTTCTGGACCGCTGGGGTCTTGGCTACCAGGACCTGCGGAACCTGAACCCGGACGTCGTGCTCGTGTCGATGGCAGGGGTCGGGCAGACCGGTCCGTGGCGGCAGGCGGTGACCTTCGCGGACACCTTGGCCGCGATGTCCGGACTGACCTACGAGACGGGCCAGCCACCGCAGGGCCTGACCTTCGGCCTCGGCGACATGGTCGCCGCCAACGCCGCGACCCTCGCCATCCTGGATTTCCTCCACCAAGGCATCGGCGGCCACGTTGACCTGTCCCAGCTGGAAGCCATGGCAGCTCACCTCGGCCCAGCCGTGATCGAGGCAGCGCTACCTTCCGACGGAGAGCGGCCAGCCGCAGCCCCGCTCCCGCGCGTGATCAGGTGCCTCGGCGACGACCGCTGGATCGCCATCGCGGCCTTGACCGACGACGCCCTGGCCTCGGCGCTCGGCACAACGGCGGCGGATCTCATTGATGTCGTCGCGCAGCAGGACGCTGACTCTCTCGCCGCCCGTCTCCAATTCCTGAACATCCCCGCCTACCCCGTGCGCGACGGCCGCGATCTGGTCGAGCGCGATGCGCAACTCGCCTCCGGCGGCTTCTACCAACAGCTCGCTCATCCGCTCGCCGGCCCGGTGCTGCACGAAGGCGTGACCGCACATCTCCACAGCACTCCCGGAGGCCTCTGGCACCCAGCTCCTCTGCTGGGCCAGCACACCGACGAACTGCTCACCGAACTGCTCCACCTCGCCCCGGAGCACCTCGCCGACCTCCACGTCGAAGGAGTCCTCGAATGAACGACGGGTTCCAGATCCGGTACGACGGCCCGATCGCGACGCTGGCCATCGACAACGGCCCGGTGAACACCGTGGATCCGCGCCTGATCGAGCGGCTCATCGACAGTCTGCCCGCGCTGACCGACGATCCCGCCGTCCGGTGCATCGTTGTCCGCGGCAAGGACAAGGTCTTCGTGGGAGGCGCCGACATCACCGTGATGCGGCGGCTGGAACCGGCGACATATCGGGCGATGCGGCGCTGGGTCGAGGTGCAGCGCACACTCGAGCTCGCCCCGAAGCCGGTGATCGCCGCGCTCAACGGTCACGCCCTCGGCGGCGGCGCCGAGCTCGCGCTGGCCTGCGACCTCCGCATCCTGCACGCCCGCGCGACCTTCGGCTTTCCCGAAACACGGCTGGGCATCTTCCCCGGCGCCGGCGGCTCGCAGCGGCTGCCACGGCTGATCGGTCCGCACCGGGCCAAGCGCCTCATCATCGACGGCGCCCGGCTGACGGCCGAGGAAGCTTTGGCCGAAGGGCTGGTCGACCTGGTCGCGGGCGGTGACTTCGACGCGGTCGTGGACCGGGAGGCGGCCCGGCTCGCCGCGTTGCCAACAGCAACCATCGGCCTGGTCAAGCAGGTCATCGACGGCGGTTGGGGCCTGCCGATCGACGAGGCGATGGCGGTCGAGGAGGAGTTCGTCCTGCGCAACCTCGAACTCGCGGACGCCGCCGAAGGACTGCAGGCCTTCCTTGACAAGCGCCCACCGGCCTTCACCGGTCGCTAGTTGATCTGCCCCGTCGCCGCGACCTTCCGCATCACTTCGGCCAGCGCGGCGGCGAACTTGGCGGTGTCGGCCCGGAAGGTCGGCGCGGTGATGGACAGTGCCCCGAGCAACAATCCGCTGCTGCCGAAGACCGGCACGGCCACCGAGCAGTAGCCGATCGCGGTCTCCTCCAGCTCGATCGCGTGCCCGGCGCTCCGTGCCTTGCGGATCTGTTCCCTGAGCATCCCCGGCAGCGTCACCGTCGACGGCGTCAGCCGCTCCAGCGGCCGGGCCAGCACCTCCTCCAGCAAGGTCGGTGCGGAGAAGGCCAGCAGCACCTTGCCGGTCGCCGTGCAGTGCAGCGGCATCCGGCCGGCGATCCGGGACGGTTTCGTCGCCTGTGCGTTGCCGGCGATCTTCTCCAGGTAGAGGATCTCGAGCCCGTCGCGGACGACCAGATGGACGGTCTCCTTGGTGGCGTGATGCAGGTTCTCCATGTACGGCCGCACCACGTCACGCAGTACCCGGAACCGCGGGACTCGCGAGCCCAGCTCGAATGCGCGCATCCCGAGCCGGTATTCCGCACCAGACCGCTCCAGCATCCCCCACTCCAGCAACTCCTGCGCCAGCCGGTGCACGGACGCCTTGGAGATGCCGGTACGACGGGACAGTTCCGACAGCGAGACGTCGATGTCGTCGAGCTGGAAGGCCTCCAGGATCAGCCGGGTCTTGCCCAGCACGCTGTTGGCCCCCTCACCGAGGCCTTCGCCGTACCGGCGCGGGCTCACCTCTTCCACAACAGAACAGTACGCACGCCCTCAGTTGATTTGGTGCGTCAACGCCAGCTTCCGGCTGACATCGGTCAGGGCGGTGGCGTACTTGGCGCAGTCGGCGCGGAAGGTGGGTGCGGTGATCGACAGCGCACCGAGGAGCAGTCCGCTGCTGCCGAACAGCGGCACCGCGACAGAGCAGTACCCGATGACCGTCTCCTCCGACTCCACTGCGTGACCGGCGCCGCGAATCTTGCGAACCTGCTCGCGCAGCGCCCCGGGCATGATCACGGTGGACGGCGTCAGGCGTTCGAGTGGCCGGGAGAGTACGTCGTCGAGCAGCGTGGGCGGCGAATACGCGAGCAGGATCTTGCCGGTCGCGGTGCAGTGCAGCGGCATCCGGCCGGCGATCCGGGACGGTCGCGCCGCCTGCGGCCCGCCGGCGATCTTCTCCAGGTAGAGCACTTCCAGACCGTCCAGCACCGCCAGATGGACGGCCTCTTTCGCTGCGTGATGGAGGTTCTCCATGTACCGACGAACCTCGTCACGGAGCACCCGGAATCGCGGCACGCGGGAGCCCAGCTCGAACGCCCGCATCCCGAGCCGGTACTCCGCTCCGGACCGCTCGAGCATCCCCCACTCCAGCAACTCCTGGGACAACCGGTGCACGGAGGCCTTGGAGATGCCGGTACGACGGGACAGCTCCGACAGGGACAGGTCGAGCTCGTCGATCTCGAATGCCTCGAGGATCAGCCGGGCCTTGCCCAGAACACTGTTCGCCCCGGCTCCGAGACCATCGCCGTACGGGCGTGCGCGCGGAACGTCCATGTCAGTTCCCTTCGACGAACAGCACGGTCCGGACCAGGATCTCGACCAGGCGACGCATCTCCCGGAGGTCGACCAGGTTCATCCCGGCGGTGAAGTCGACCGGCTCTCCGGCCGGAGTCGCGAGTACCTTCGGCATCCCGACGCGTGCAGTGGGAACGCCGCGCATTCGCAGGATGTTGGCGTCCGTAGCACCGCTGTTGGCCATGATCGGCACGTGCCGCTCCCCCGCCACGGCCTCCCACGCCATGACTGTCGCCCGCACGATCGGCGCATCCGGTGAAGTGTGCGAAGCGGGAATGGCCGCTACCTGCTCAACCCGAAGCGCCGCGCCAAGCTTCTCCCCGAGTCGCTCGACCTCTGCCCGCACCTCGCGGGTCACGCCGGGCGGGGTCTGCGCGGTCGTGATGCGCAGGTCCAGCCGCAGCCGAACCTGCGCCGGGGTCGAGGCGGCGAGCCGCTCCGAGCCACCAACGACGGACGAGACGATGCCCTGCGGACGCATGGTGTCGTGCTCGTTGCGGGCCGCGTACTCGCCCAGCCACGACTCGAGGTGCCCGGCCACTTCGCCGGCGAGCGCGATGGCGTTGCGGTATTGCAGTCGATGCCGGCTCCCGGCGTACGTGTGGATGCCGGGCACGAGTACGTCGAGCCAGACCAGGCCGACTTCCTCATGGGAGACGGTCCAGCCCGGCTTGGCGATCACCGCGTGGTCGGTGGTGAAGCCGCGTTCGAGCAGGAAGGCGGCGCCGACCCCGTGACCCGTGTTCTGCCGGACACCGTCGACGGCGAAGCTCGGCATTCCACCAGCGCCGAACCCACCGACCACATCCCCCGGGAGCTCGACACCCGACGCAGCCAGCGCCTCCAGGGCCACCAGGACACACGCCGCGTGGCCCTTCGGATTCCCGGCACCCAATCCCTGCACGAGCTCGCCGTGCACCGAGGCCCGCGGCAACATGTCCGCCCGCATCGCGAGGGCCGCCGACGGTACGTCGTACGCCGGATCGCCGGTCGTGAACGTGTCCAGCGGCGCATAGAGCAGCGTGGACGGGCCGTCACCACCGCGGATCGTGCCGACCGCGTTCGCCTGCAGCTCGTCGATCGGCTGCAAGTGCGCACCGACTCCGTGGACGATCAGATTGTCGACAATCCACGCCGCGAGCCGACCCTCAGCACCGGTCGGGCTCGGGATGTCGACGACCCCGCAGACGGCGTCCGCGAGCTGGTCGCGGGTGACGTGCCGCATCACTCGCTCCACCGCCTGCTCGATCGCCATGGTCAAGGCCCTGGAACGATCACTGCGCGACCGCGCAGCCCACCGGTCGCCAGCAGATTGAGCGCTTTGGCCGTGTCCACCATCGCGAAGGACTGGACCTCCAGCGTCAGCTCACCCTTCGCGAGCAGCTCGGCGAGCAGCGGCGCGTGCTCGAGGGCGAGAGCGTCCCGACGGATCATGTTCACCGGCAGCAGCGCCACATCGTCGAGCAACCAGGCCGGCACATCCAGGCCGAGTTCGGTGCCGGCGACATACCCGACGATCACGGCACGCCCACCCGGTCGCACCCAGCGCGAGCGCTGGGCCACGCCCTGGCCGCCGAGCGTGTCCACGAGCAGCGTGGCGGGCCGGTCCTTCAGCAGTTCGGCCGCACGCTCGTCGTCGTCGAGGAGAACTGGCTCGACACCTGCGGGAAGCGAGCCAACCTGTGCGGCCCCGACGACACCGATCACCTGGCAGCCGGCCCGGAGCGCGAGCTGCGCGACCATCGAGCCGACCGCACCCGCGGCGCCCGCCACCACGACGACCTCATCCTCAGTAGCCCCGAACCAGGCGCCAAGCCGTCCGATGTCGTGCAGAGCGACGTACGCCGTCGTCGTCGGGACGAAGTAGGTGGCTCCGACCTCAGGCGGAAGATCGGCGGGGATCGGAGTCGCACCCTTGCGCGTGGCAACAAACTCTGCCCACGTGCCACTGCGGACCAGACCGAGCCCACCACCGCGGAGGACGACCCGAGTGCCAGGCTCGTGGACGTCGGAGGAGACGACGGTCCCGCAGCCCTCCACGCCACCGATGTACGGGAGCTGCGGCTTGAGATCGAAGTTGCCTCCAGCAACGGTGAGGTCGAGGTGAGCCACCGCGGCCGCCTCGACGCGGACGAGCGTCTCGCCGTCCTTCGGCGTCGGCGCCGGGACGTCCTCGACCACCGGATCCGCACCCCATGCGTGCACTCGGACAGCTCGCATCGCAGTCACCTCAGGCCGGGTGCTTCGCGAGGAACTCGAGGCTGAGCTCGTTGTACCGGGCAGCCTGCTCGTGCTGCGGCCAGTGACCGCACTCATCGAAGATCACCAGCTCAGACCCGGCGATGGCCTCGTGCATGTGGTTCGCCTCGGGCACCTCACCGAACGGGTTGTTGCGTCCCCACACGACAAGCGTCGGGACAGTGATCTGGGCGAGGTGCTCGGGACGCAGCACGTTGCGCAGCCGGACCTCCATGTTCTGCAGGCAGAGCAGGTTGTCGATGTTCTCGACGAAGTCGGGCTGGTGATAGATCGCGTGCCGGACCGCGACGAGCTCCTCGGTCGCGTCGACCGGATCCGCCATCAGCAACCGCAGCCGTGCTCGGGTCAGCTCGACGTCGTCGCGGGAGACCGCCTCGCGGGTACTGGTCCGGATCCGCTCCATCACCTGCGGGTTGGCCACGGTCCCGCCGGCACACAGCAGCTGCAGTGACGCGATCCGGTCCGGTACGTCGATCGCAGTCCGGGCGCCGACCCAGCCACCGAGGGACTCGCCGATGATGTGGGCCGACTCGATGCCGACGGCATCCATGTAGGCGAGCAGGTGGTCGCGGTACCGCGGGATCTCGTACGGGTAGTCCGGCTTGCCGGTGTAGCCGTGGCCGAGCATGTCGATGGCGTGGCAGGCGTACCGCCCGGAGTGCGCACCGAGGTTGCGGGTGAACGCCTCGAGGTGGCCGCTGGTGCCGTGCAGGAAGATCACCGGCTCTCCGGCGCCGGCCTGCAGCGATCGCGTCGGCACACCGCCGGCGTCGACCGTCGTGAGCCGGAACTCAGTGCCGGTCAGCTCGGTCCAGATGGTCTCGGCAAGCGTCATATCGGTTCCTCCAGTGGTCAACGGTGCTGGTTGATCCGGTGGATCTGGGTGTTGCTCCGGGCAAGCAGTTTGTGCAGTACGACGACCAGCGCCGGCACCGCGAGAAGGACGAGGATCTTCTTCATGGTTCTCCTGGATCACGGATGGTCGACGGAACGCAGGAAGCCGTCGACCACGGCGTGGTACGCGGCCGGCCGTTCCTCCTGCAGGTGGTGGGACACGTGATTCATCACGTGCAGGTTTCCGTGCGGCACCATCCGCGACAGCATCAGCGGATAGTCCGGCGTCAGGAACGCGTCCTCGCGTCCCCAGACGAAGAGCGCGGGCGCCTCGATCAGGGGCAGCTCGTTGGTGAGGTCCTGCCAGTCGCCACGCGGAGAGTCCGACATCGCGGCCAGTTCCCGCTCGTCCGGGTCAAGGCTCTGCTGATACCGCAGGTCGACGGTCTCCTTGGGCAGCCGGTCGGCGTCGTACCACTCGAGCCTGGTGATCAGGGCACGCATCTTGTCCCGGGTCGGGCCCTCGCCGCCGTAGTAGATGTCACGGGCGGCACGGCCGCGGTGGCCTCGCTCCGGTAGCGGAGCCAGCGGTCCGTAGAAGACCGGCATGCTGCCCGTGACGACAAGGGAACGGACGCGCTCCGGGTACCGCGCGGCCAGGCAGAGGGCGATGGTGCCACCCCAGGAATTACAGATGAAATCGGCCTTGCCGACGCCGAGTGCGTCCATCAGCGCGACGGTCTTCGCGGCGTGGAAGTCCCACATCGGCCCGGTGATCCGGCACTTGTCCGACTTGCCGTATTGCAGGATGTCAACAATCAAACAATGCCGATCCGCGGCGAAGTACGGCGCCACCGGGCCGAAGTCACTCCAGCCGGTGCAACCCGGACCGCCACCGTGCAGGAAGATCGTGTCCAGGCCATCACCCAGCTGGTGAAAGTGATAGGTGACACCGTCCGCCTGGACGAACCGGCTCTCCGGCGCGGGGCCGGCCGGTGGTGAGGACAACCGAGCCGGTGCCGTGGTCATCGGCGTACCTCCGAAGGATCGATGACGGCCGCGCCCATGCCGGTGAGCCATTCGGGCATCGGTGCGTAGGAAAGTCGCCGGCCAGGCGTGAAGCCGAGGGCGGCCGCCATCACCAGCCAGGTGCGCAGTTCCTGGCCGCCGTTCCCGGCGACCGCTTCCAGGTCCGCCGACGTCATCGCGGTGTACCGCCGCAGGTCGCCCTTCTCCAGATCGTCGAGGAAGGCCTCGTCGAACTCGGGGAAGATCGTCGGCTGGGCGGCCACGATGATCTCGCGGCGACGCTTGTCGTACCGCTCCCACTCGCCGCGGCCGTTCAGCCATGCCTCGACCAGGAACGCCTCGTCCTCGCTCTCCGGATCGGTCCAGTCACTCGGCCACGGCAACTGATGCGACAGCCCGCCGGACGCGATCACCACCACCCGCTTGTCCCCAGGAACGGTCGCCAACCGCTCCCCCAGCTGGGCACAACGGGCCAGCGTCGGAAGCGGCTGGGCGAACACATTCACGACCAACGGGACGACCGGTACGTCGATACCGTCCAACAGGTACTGGATCGCGTGCGATTGGCCGTGATCGATCTGCAGCCGCGCGGAGATCGCGACCTCGGTGCCGCCCTCGACCAGGTGCGTGGCCAGCGCCTGCGCGAACATCGGATCCGTCTTCTGCGGACCCTTCGGCGTACCCGACTCGCCGGACGCGATCACCTCGCCGACGCCGAGGGTGAACGACGGGATCAGGTCCAGCCAGAAGCCACGGAAGTGGTTCGATCCGACGATCACCACCACATCGGGGTCGGCGTCGGCGATCGCCCGCCTGGCCTCGATCAAGGCGGCCCGGAACGCCTCGGCGCGGTCGGTGTGGACGACGTGGTCCCAGTGCGTGTTCATCAGCGTCGAGTGCGATGCCCCGACGCCGAGCAGGATCTCAGTCATGGGCGAGCTCGATTCCCTGCTCGCGCAGCCGGTCGAGGCGATCCTCGGTGGTGTCCTCGGCGAGCTTGCGCCACTGCAGCAGCGAGTCGTCCGGGCGGTAGAGCTTCTCCGGCGGCGCGTCGGTGACCTCGACCATCCACTTGTCCTGGCCGGAGAACTGGCCGTGGAACAGCCAGCGGACCGCGCCGAGGTACTTGGCGTAGAAGGGCAGCGTCTTCAGGCCCTTCTTGAAGTCCGCCAGTACGCCGACGTACAGATGATTGCCCTGGTCAACGGGTACGTAGAACTCGTAGTGGATGAAGGTCGGGTAGGCGATCCGCAGGACACCGGGCATGCTGACCGAGGCGAAGCCGGGAAACTCCTGCGCCGCGATCACCGGGTTGGTCTCGCGATGCGTCGAGGTGTTGCCGATGTTCTTGGTCTCCTTCGGCGGCCGTAACTTGTACCAGGCCGTGCCGCTCCAGTGCCCCAGGCCCGGGAAGTCGGCGTCCCAGAACTGCTCCTGCTGGACCCGGTAGATCCAGCGGCCACGCTTCACGATCCGCGTCGTGTTCCACACCGGCATCGGCTTGAAGAGCCGCCACAACGCAGTCCGATGCAGGTACTTCGCGTGGCCCTCGTCGTACCCGTTCTCGCAGGCGAAACGCCAGTTGCCCTCCCGCGGCTGGATCCGCGCACCGACCACGGCCGGGTTGGACACGAGCTCCTCGGGCAGCTGCTCGTCGATGGGATGCGGCTGCTCGCCGTCGCCGACGTACACCCAGACCATCCCGAGCCGCTCTTCCACGTCGTACGTCGGCTGCGTCACCTTCCCGCAGATCGGCGACTGCGGCCCATCGGTGATCGCCGCCTTCAGGTCGCCGGTCTCCAGGTCGAACGTCCAGCCGTGATAGACGCACGACAAGGTGCCCGGGAACTGCTTGTTGCCGTAGCTCAACGGGACACCCCGGTGCGGGCACCGATCCTTCATCCCGAACACCTTGCCGTTGTCGCGGATGACGAACAGGCGCTCACCGAGCAGTGTCACCTGACGCGGCTTCTCCCCCACCTGCGAGGAGAAGCACACCGGGTACCAGTAGCCGCGGAATCCCGCCTTGGCGGCCTGATAGTGCGGCCAGCTCGACCAGTCCTGCCGACCGGGCAGCCGGCCGGCCCGATGCTTGCGCACCTGCCTTTTCTCAACGGTGTCGGTCACGTCAGCTCCACTGGTCGTCGCGATCGGTGGAGTGAGCACATCACCGGGCGCCGGGCAGACCAACAAGTTCGGTTCGTCTGACGGAACGCCCCTGCCGGCACGGATGAATTCGGGCTACCGGTCCGGTGAGCGGTCCCGACCACGCGACGTCGCCGGTACGCAATACCTACATTCGAGCGCACCCCATCTCTCAGGAGGACTCTCGTGACCACCTCCCAGACCGTCTCGACCGACGTACTCATCGTCGGCGCGGGACCGACCGGCCTGTACGGCGCCTACTACGCCGGCTTCCGTGGCCTCACCACCACCGTGGTCGACGTACTGCCGCAGTCCGGCGGCCAGGTGATGGCGCTGTACCCGGAGAAGCAGATCCGCGATGTCGCCGCCATCCCCGCGATCAAGGGCCGCGATTTCGTCGCCGCCCTGGTCGAGCAGGCGGCGACGTACGAACCGACGTACCTGCTCGGCCGGCAGGCACGCTCGCTCGAGCACACCGACGACGAAGCCGTAGCGATCCTCGACGACGGGACCGTGGTCCGGGCCCGGGCCGTCGTCCTCACCTCGGGCATCGGTACGCCGACCCCTCGGCCGCTCGACTGCGGCCAGGAGTGGCTCGGCTCCGGGCTGTCCTACTTCGTCACGGACCCACAGCAGCATGCCGGCCAGGACGTGGTCATTGTCGGTGGAGGTGACAGCGCTCTCGACTGGGCCGACGCGCTCGAGCCGATCGCCAGGTCCGTGACGCTTGTGCACCGGCGCGCGATCTTCCGTGGCCACGCGGCTACCGTCCAACGGGTCAAGGCCGGCGGCAGCCGGATCCACACCGACACCCAGGTCGTCGCGCTCGAAGGTGACGACGGCCGGCTGACGAAGGTCACGCTGCGCTCGAGCGACGGCCAGGAGACAGTCGTTCCGGCCGACCACGTGATCGCCGCGCTCGGATTCATCAGCGATCTGGGGCCGTTGCGTGACTGGGGTCTCGAACTCCGCGGCCGGTCGGTCGCGGTCGACCGGGCCATGCGGACGAACCTGCCCCGCGTGTACGCCGCCGGCGATCTGACCGACTACGACGGCAAGGTCAAGCTGATGTCCGTCGGCTTCGGAGAGGTCGCCACTGCCATGAACCACGTGGCCGTGGACCTGGACCCCGAACTGACCTTGTTCCCCGGCCATTCCACCGACGCCGCCTGAGAGGACCTGCCATGACGTATGTGATCGGCGCCGACTGCATCGACGTTCTCGACCGCTCCTGTGTCGAGGTGTGTCCGGTCGACTGCATCTATGTCGGCGGGCGCAAGAGCTACATCAACGGCAACGAGTGCATCGACTGCGGTGCCTGTGAGGTCGAGTGCCCGGTCGAGGCGATCGTCGTCGACCGGGCCGCACGGAAGGACCCCGCGCTGAAGGAACACCTCGACGACTCCCGGGTCTTCTTCGAGCTACCACTGCCCGGCCGGGACGCACCGCTCGGTGATCCCGGCGGCGCACAGAAGCTCGGCGAGGTCGGCGTCGACACTCCGCTGGTCGCTGGATGACCGCGCGGCGTTCGTACGCCGATACGCCGTTCGGCCAACTGCACTACGCCGAGGCCGGATCCGGTCCCGCGCTGTTGCTCCTGCACCAGACTCCGCGCTCGTACGACGAGTTCCGCGAGGTCCAGCCGTTGCTCGCGGGGCGGCACCGGGTCATCGCGATGGACATGCTCGGCTTCGGGCTGAGCGCCGTACTGCCTGCGCCACAGACAATCGAACAGTACGCGGCGGGCGCATTCGCGTTGCTGGACGCGCTCTCCGTGCCCGACGCGGCCGTGCTGGGGCATCACACCGGGGCAGCGGTCGCGGTGGAGATGGCGGCGTCGCGCCCGGACCGAGTCAGCGCGCTGGTGTTGTCCTCGCCACCCTGGACGTCTCACGGGACTGGCGTCGACGACGTCGAGACCGATGCCGACGGCAATCACCTGGCCGAGCTCTGGCAACTGCGTCAGCCCTACTACCCCGCCGGCCGCCCCGAGCTGCTCGAGCGCTTCGTCCGGGACGCCCTCGCGCCCGGTGTCGACCCGGCTGAGGGTCATCGCGCCTGCGCGCGGTACCGGATGGCGGACCGCATCGGGCTGGTGACAGCTCCGGTCCTGCTCATCGGTGCGAGTGCCGATCCGTTCGCCTTCCCCAACGTGGCCATCCTCCAGGAGCACCTGGTCGCGGCCCGCTCGGTCCGCTCCGCGATCGTCGAAGGCGGCACGATTCCGTTGATGGAACAGGCGCCGGAGGAAGTCGCCAAGCTCGTCGGCGACTTCCTCCGCTGATCGTTCAGGCCTTCGCGAGGTCCAGTGCGACGTCGACGATCATGTCCTCCTGACCGCCGACCAGCTTGCGCCGGCCGACCTCGACCAGGATCGTCCGCACGTCCAGGTCGTAGCGGTCGGCCGCG
This sequence comes from Kribbella sp. NPDC020701, assembly GCF_055562215.1. Classification (NCBI taxonomy): domain Bacteria; kingdom Bacillati; phylum Actinomycetota; class Actinomycetes; order Propionibacteriales; family Kribbellaceae; genus Kribbella; species Kribbella sp. NPDC020701. The sequence continues at coordinate 119,071 of NZ_JBVHFT010000021.1, forward strand.
ACCTCCGCGTGCCGCAGGAAGCTCGAGTACACCCCCGCATAGCCCAGCGTCAGCGTCTCGCGATCCACCCGCACGGGCCGGTCCTGCAACGGCCGGACGATGTCGTCGGCCGCGTCCTGCAGGGCGAACAGGTCGCACCCGTGCTCCCACTCCTGCAACGTCGCCACCGCCACGAACGGCTCGATCGGGCAGTTTCCCGCCCCGGCACCCTGACCGGCGAGCGAGGCATCGACTCGGGTCACCCCTTCCTCGACCGCGGCGACCGAGTTCGCCACCGCCAGCGAGAGGTTCTCGTGGGCGTGGATGCCGAGCTCGGTCGCCGGATCCAGTACGTCGCGGTAGGCCCGCACCCGCTCGCGGATGCCGTCCATCAGCAACCGGCCGCCGGAGTCCGTGACGTAGACGCAGTGGGCGCCGTACGACTCCATCAGGGCGGCCTGCTTGGCCAGCTCGGCGGCGGGCGCGAGGTGGCTCATCATCAGGAAGCCGGACACGTCCATCCCCAACTCACGCGCGGTCGCGATGTGCTGGGCCGACACGTCGGCTTCCGTGCAGTGGGTCGCAACCCGCACCGACCGAACCCCGAGGCTATGTGCCTGCTTGAGGTCCTGGATCGTCCCGATGCCGGGCAGCAGCAGCGTTGTGAGCCGCGCGCGGGAGATGTTCGCGGCCGCGGTCTCGATCCACTCCCAGTCCGAGTGCGAGCCAGGCCCGTAGGTCAGGCTGCCGCCGGCGAGACCGTCGCCATGGGCAACCTCGATACCGTCTACCCCTGCCGCGTCGAGCGCGGAGACGATCCGCGCGACGTCGTCGGTCGCCATCCGGTGCCGGACGGCGTGCATGCCGTCTCGCAAGGTGACGTCCTGGATGAACAGCGTGGTCATGGGGCCTCCCGGCCTGGACTGAGGAGCGGAGGGAGCGTAGCGACCGGAGCGACGAGGGAAGGCCGGGAGTCAAAGCCCCATGACCCGCCGCGCCGGAGGCGTGGCATCAACGCGGTCATGCCCGGGCCATCCTCTCCGCCGCGGCCAGTGCCGCGGACGTCATGATGTCGAGATTTCCGGCGTACGCGGGAAGGTAGTGCGCGGCGCCTTCGACCTCGAGGAACGCCGAGACCTGATGGCTCAGCGGTTCTCCGCCGGTCAGTGTGTGCACCGGTTGGTCCTTCGGCACCGCGGTGATCTGGACCTCTTGCTTCAACCGGTAGCCCGGCACGTAGCCGGCCACCACATCGACCATCTCCCGGATCGACTCCCGGATCCGATCGTGGGTCGCGACGTCCGCAGCGTCGATCAGGCAGAGCACGGTGTCGCGCATGACCAGCGGCGGCTCGGCCGGGTTCAGCACGATGACCGCCTTACCGCGCCGGGCGCCGCCGACCTTCTCGATCGCGGCCGCCGTGGTCTCGGTGAACTCGTCGATGTTGGCCCGGGTCCCGGGACCGGCCGACTTCGACGCGATCGACGCGACGATCTCGGCGTACACCACCTCGGTAACCCGGCTGACCGCCGCGACGATCGGAATCGTCGCCTGGCCGCCACACGTCACCATGTTGACGTTGCCGCAGGCAATGTTGTCGCCTAGGTTGACCGCGGGTACGACGTACGGTCCGAGTGCCGCCGGGGTCAGGTCGACCAGCCGCTTGCCGTACGGCGCCAGTGCGCGCGCGTTCACCTCGTGGGCCTTCGCCGACGTCGCGTCGAAGATGATGCCGATCTCGTCGAAGCCGTCGAGAGCAATCAGGCCTTCGACACCATCGTGGGTCGTGGTCACGCCCATCCGGGCGGCACGGGCGAGCCCGTCGGAGGCTGGATCGATACCGACCAGCGCGGCCAGTTCGAGCGTCTCCGACAGCCGCATGATCTTGATCATCAGATCGGTGCCGATGTTGCCCGACCCGATCACGGCGACCTTGGTGCGTTCCATGAGTTCCTTTCAGCTGAAGGTGACCGCGACGCGGCCGAGCCCGGCAAGCTCCGCGTCCACCCGGGCACCCGAGGTCACGGCGACCATCGGTCCGAGCGCACCGGACAGGACGATCTGGCCTTCGCGCAGTGGCTCGCCCAAGGTTCGGGCGGTCCGCGCCAGCCAGGCGAGTGCGTTGAGCGGGTCGCCGAGGCAGGCCTTGCCGGATCCTTCCGACACGGTCTCGCCGTCGAGGCGCATCGTCATCCGCACGTCGGCCGGCTCGACCTCGGCGAGCGCCGTACGGGCGTCGCCGAGCACAAAGAGACCGCTCGACGCGTTGTCCGCGACGGTGTCGCCGAAGCTGATGTCCCAGTCTGCAATCCGACTGTCGACAATCTCCAAGGCGGGCAGCACGAACGCGACCGCATCCCGGACGTCACCGTCTTCGTCCAGGTCACGCCCCATGATGAACGCCACCTCGGCCTCGACCTTCGGCTGCAACAGCACCCCGGCCGGTACGACGCCGCCGTTCGCGATCTCCATGTCGGCGAACAGCACCCCGAAGTCGGGCCGGTCGACACCGAGCTGTTGCTGGACCGCCGGTGAGGTCAGGCCGATCTTCCGGCCGACCACTCGGGCGCCGCCGGCCAGTCTGTCCGCGACCAGGACCCGTTGGACGGCGTACGCCGTACTGATGTCGTCGCGACCGATCAGGTCGCGCACGGGTGGGCACGGGGTCATCGTTCGGGCCGCCTCGCGGAGTCGGTCCACCGCGGCGTCGATCGTCATACGAGTTCTCCTGGGAAGTGGCACGCGGCGGCTTGGCGGTTCCGGCGCGGTATCAGTTCGGGATCCTGTTCCACGCAGATGTTCCGGTCGGGATGCGTGAGTGGGCCGATCGGGCAGCGGGTGCGGAACCGGCAGCCGGACGGTGGATTGGCGGGACTCGGTAGATCGCCTTGCAGGACGATCTGTTCCCGGGTCCGCTCTTCGACATTGGGCGTCGGCGACGAGGACAGCAGTGCGACGGTGTACGGATGCTGCGGATCGCCGTACACCTCGGCAGCCGTGCCGGTCTCGACGATGCGGCCGAGGTACATGACCGCGACCCGGTCGCTGAGGTGACGCACCACCGACAGGTCGTGCGCGATGAACAGGTAGCCCAGACCAAGCTCGCGTTGCAGCTCCTCGAGCAGGTTGATGATCTGCGCCTGGATCGACATGTCCAGGGCGGACACCGGCTCGTCCAGGATCAGCACCTTCGGCCGGCGGGCGAGCGCCCGGGCAATCCCGATTCGTTGCCGTTGGCCACCGGAGAACGCGTGCGGGTAGCGATCCAGGTACTCAGGCCGCAGACCGACCCGGTCCATCAGCGCGAGAGACTCCGCTTCCAGCTCCGCCCCTCGGACACCTCGCAGCGACAGGGCCTCTGCGAGTGACTGGCGTACGGTGCGGCGGGGATTCAGCGAGGCGTACGGGTCCTGGAACACGTACTGCACCGACGAACGGATCCGGTCGAGCTGCTCGTCGCCCATCGACGTGACGTCATGGCCTTCGACCTCGACCGACCCGCCGGCCACCGGCGTGATGCCGACGATGCTGCGGGAAAGCGTCGATTTGCCGCAACCACTCTCGCCCACCAGGCCGACCGTCTCGCCCGCGTGCACCGCGAGACTGACCGAATCAACGGCGTACACCGAAGGTTCGCGGTGGAACAAGCCCCGGCGCCGCGATCCGACGTCGACGCGGACGTCGCGAACCTCCAGCACCGGAGAAGACCCACGGGGAGCACTCTCTTGGATCTCGACCAGGTCAGGGGCGACGACACCATCGATCCCGACACCTCGCTGTGCCACGAAGCACGCGGACAGCTGTCCCTCGTCGCCGATCTGGAGCAAGGCCGGGATGTCGTGATGGCAGCCGTCCTCGACGAACCGGCACCGGGGCGCGAAGGCACAGCCTGGCGGAAGTGCCGCCGGATCGGGCGGCGAACCCGGGATGGCCGGCAATGGTTGCCCCAGGCGCTCATCGTCGAGCCGTGGCATCGCAGCCAGCAGTGCGGCCGTGTAGGGATGCCGTGGGGTGCGAAGGACCTGTTCGACCGCCCCTTGCTCGACGATGCGGCCTCCGTACATGACCGCGACCTTCGAACACATCTCCGCGACCACTCCCATGTCGTGGGTGATGATCGCGATAGCCAGGCCGAGGTCGTTGCGCAGCTTGAGCAACAAACGCAGGATCTGCGCCTGGATCGTCACGTCCAGCGCGGTGGTCGGCTCGTCCGCGATCAGCAGCACCGGATCGTTCGCGAGGGCGATCGCGATCACCACGCGCTGCCGCATCCCACCGGAGAACTGATGCGGGTACTGGTCGATCTTCACCGCCGCATCCGGGATGCCGACCTGGCCCAGCAACTCGACCGCGCGTGGCCGGGCATCCCGTTTGCTGGTGCCGTGCAGGGTGAGTGCCTCAATGATCTGGTCACCGATCGTCATCACTGGGTTCAGCGCGGCCTGGGGATCCTGGAACACCATCGCCACGCCGCTCCCCCGCCGGCGCCGCATCTCGCGTTCCGGCAGCGCGAGCAGATCCTCGCCGTCAAACTCGACCGAGCCACCGACGATCTCACCCGGAGCACGGACCATCCGCATGATCGAGCGCGCCGTCACCGACTTGCCTGAGCCGGACTCACCCACGATGCCGAGCACGTCACCCGGCTGGATGTCGAAGCTGACGTCGTTGACGGCCCGAATGCGGTCCGGACCGATCCTGAACTCGGTCCGCAGATTCCGGACCCTGAGCAGAGCTCGACTCTCCTCGCCTCTCGATCGAGCGGCCGTCCGCACCACCGTTGGATTGTTCACCGGTTCACCGCCTCGTTGAGGGAGTCCGCGATCAGGCTGAACGCCACCGCGAGCAGAAGAAGGATCAGCCCGGGACCGATCAGGTACATCGGCGCCTGGGTGACGAACCGCAGCCCGTTGTTCAGCAGTACGCCGAGACTCGGTGTCGGTGGCTGGACACCGAGTCCGACGATGCTCAACCCCGCTTCGATGTACACGGCGATCACCATCCAGATCGACGCATTGACCACTGCCGAGTCCATTGCGTTCGGCACGATGTGCCGGGTCATGACCTGCCACCTCGGTACGCCGAGCACCCGAGCGGCCAACACGTACTCGCGCGACTGCTGGGACAGCCACGCCGCCCGAGCCAGCCGGCCCGCAGATGGGATGCCCGAGATCAGGATCGTGAGGAACAACGCCGGCCAGCCCGGGCCGAGGATCGCCACCAGGCAGATGCCGAGCAGCAGACCCGGGAACCCGACGATCACGTCCAGCAGGCGCTGGATCGCGGCCCCGAGCCGTTCCGAGATCACGCCGGCCAGTCCGAGCGTCATCCCGAGAACCATGCTCAGTGGTACGGCGGCGAAGATCAGGCTGAGGTCGATTCGTAACCCGTACACGCTGCGGGTCAGGACGTCCCGTCCGAACTCGTCGAGGCCGAACGGATGTGCGGCCGACGGACCGGTCAGCGACGTACTGCTCTGCTGGTCATAGCCGCCGGGGAACAGGACCGGCGCGAGCAACGCGGCGAGCACCAGGATGCCCAGCACAGTCACCCCGATGATGCCGCGCGGGGTGCGGAACGCGGACAGGTAGCGCGCGACCGTCGGATTGAGCCGGCGGGTCCTGGCGAGGCCGGCGCTGGTCACCTGGAGGTTCGTCATCGTCAGTCTCCCAACCGGATGCGGGGATCGAGCGCGGCCAAGATGATCTCCGTGCCGAGCTGGCAGATGACCGCCACGAAGACGGCACCCAGGATCAGCACCTGCAAGACTGTGAAGTCCCGGGACTGCACACTCGTGACGGCCAACTGGCCGAGACCGTTACGGGCGAAGATCGCCTCGATCACGACCGCACCGGCCAGCAGGTGCCCGACCTGGAGACCGACGGCCACGACCGCGCTGCCAAGGCTGTTGCGGAACACGTGCCGGTAGGTGATCCGCCGCCGCGACGCCCCCTTGCTGACGGCCAGATCGACGAACTCCGCCTTCCGCATCGTCGCCATCTCGGTCTGGATGAATCGGGCGACGACCGCCGCCGGTCCCAGGGCGAGCGCGAGCGATGGCAGCACCAGGTACTGGATCCCGATCGCCGGGTTGGACAGCACCCCAACCTCTCCACTGACCGGCAGCCAGCGGTTGAACACCCCGAACACGAGGATGAGTCCGAGCCCGACCACGAACGACGGCACCGCCACGAACAGGCTGTCGGTGAAGTCCAGCAGGGCCCGGACCCAGCCGATCCGGGCCGAACCCGCCAGGATCCCGAGCCCGGCGCCGATCACGATCACGAAGACCGTCGACAGCACGGCCAGTTCCAGCGTGCTCCCGATCCGGTCCCCGATCAGGCTCGCCACACTGCGGTGCAGCAGGAACGACTCCCCCAGGTTCCCCTGGAACAGTCCCCCGATCCAGTCGAAGTACTGCACCAGCGGAGACCTGTTCAACCCCAGCTGCTCGCGGATCGCCGCGATCGTCTGCGCGTCGGGATCCTCGCCGGCCAGCACGACCGCGACGTCACCCGGCGCCAGCCGCGGCAGCGAGAACGCGATGACCGAACTGGCGAACAGCACGAACAGGACCGACGGTGTCTTGCGGAGCAGGAACCTGATCATCGGGTCGCGCCCTTCAGTCGCTCAGCCAGGACTGGCCGAGGTTCAGGAAGCCCATCTGGGTCGCGACGATGTTGTTCAGCGAGGTGGACCGTACCGTGAGGGTGGGACGGGTGATGAGCGCGACGGCGAACGCCTGGTCGAGGAAGTAGCTGTCGAAGTCGTTCAGCGCCTTCTCCTGGGCGGCCTTGGTGCTCGCGTTCGACACCGCCTGCGCGATGGCGGAGTACTCCGGGGTCTTGAAGAAGGTGATGTTCTGCTCAGCTGACAGCTCGGGCCTACTGACCATCGCGGTCGCCGGTGAAGCACCGTTACTGGCTTGCATCAGGACGGCCGCGGTCCGGAAGGTGCGAGTGGCCAGCTTCTGCTGGTAGTCGGGCACATTCATGGTCACCGGCTTCGCCTCGAGGCCGACCGCCGCGAGGTTGTTCTTGACGATCTGGAAGATGGCCAGTGACTCGGGGCCGTCAGCGGTCGCCACGTCGAACGTCGTACCAGGCTTGACTCCTGCCGCGGCCAGCATTTGCTTCGCCTTGGCCGGATCGTAGGTGTAGTGGCCGGACCGTGCGCTGTCGTAGCCGACGGTCGACGGCCGCCACGGCAGACTGGCGGCGGTGGCCTTGCCACCCTCGGCCTGCTGCACGATGCGGTCGCGGTCGATCGCGTACTGGACTGCCTGACGCACGGACTTGTTGTCGAACGGCGGTTTGGTCACGTCCAGGCCGAGGTGGAACGCGGCACCGCCCGAGCTGAGCAGCGCGAACCCTTGCTGCGTGCCCAGGCTCCTCGCGTCCACCGGAGCAACTCCGACCCCATACTGCGCCCTTCCACTCCGAATCGCCGAGACAAGAGCCGTCGGGTCCTTGACGATGCTGACCTCGATGGCGTCGAGATGCGTGTTGGCAACGTCCCGGTATTTGGCGTACTTGGTGAGCTCGACCTTGCCGCCCGGGGTGAACGACTGCCACTCGAACCGGCCGGTGCCGTCCACCTTCTTGCCGGCCGCGTAGTCGGCATACGCGTCCTTGTTCAGGATCGGCATCGTCTCGAACAGGTCGAAGATGTTCGGCAGCGGCTTGGCGAAGGTCAGCGCAAGCTCGTCATCGCTCTTCACCTGCACGGCCGCGATCTGCGCGGCGATCTTCTGGTTGGCGGCGCCGACGGCGGGATCCTTGGCCTTGGCGAGCGTGAAGGCGACATCCGCGGCGGTGAGCGTGCGACCGCTGTGGAACGTGACGTCATCACGCAACTGGACCGTCATGGCCTTGCCGTCGGGAGCGAGCGTCCAGGACTTCGCCAGCACACCCTTGGGCTCGGCGGTCTGCGGGTCGATCAGGGTCAGCGTCTCGAGGACGGCGTACTCCGTCACGATGTTGCCGATCGCGGTCTTCAGGAACGACGCCGGGTCGGGGTCGTAGGCCTGGGCGACGACCAGCTTGCCGCCGTTGTGGACCGGTCCGGTGCTCTGCGCGGCCTGCCCGGTCTGGCCTGCGTTCTGGTTGGCGGCACTGCACGCGGTGCCGGCAAGCATCACCACGGCGGCAGCCGCCGCTACCGCTGTCTTCTTGAGTGACATCGAAACTCCTCGAGCTAGTCCTGACACCTGCCGTGAACGGAGTGCGAAGCGCAGTGAGGAAACGCCGGGGCGGCGACCGGATCGGGGTCCGGTCCTCGCAGTGATCGCCACACCATAGGGCGGCCGGATCGCGCCCGTGCCGGACTCGGTTCGCTGACCGGAACACCGTCCGGCCGGGACTCGCACCCCCGCGGCTAGCGTCCGGTGCCATGCCTCTCGCCTATGGATTCACTGAGTACGGCGGCCCTGAATTCCAGCGCTTCCTCGACCTTCCGATGCCCGAACCCGGCTCCGGCGAGGTGCTCGTCGCGGTACACGCGGCCGGGGTGAACCCAGTCGACTGGAAGGTCCGCGAAGGCAAGCACCGCGCCTTCCTCCCACTCGAGTTGCCCGCCGTCCTCGGTCGCGAAGTGGCCGGAACCGTGCTCCGGTCCGGATCCGGTTTCCAGGAAGGTGACCGGATCTGTGGGCCGACGGTCGGTGGATGCGGCGGATACGCCCAGGTCGCGCTCCTCCCCGCGGACCGCGCGGCCCGGATGCCCGCCGGCCTGTCGTTCACGGACGCCTGTGTGCTTCCGATCGCGGCCGGTACGGCGTACGAGGCACTCGAAGCGTTGGACCTCAAACCCGGCGAGAGCCTGCTGATCCTCGGGGTCGGCGGCGGCGTGGGCACGGTTGCCGCGCAACTGGCGATGATGCGTGGGATCGAGGTGGCCGGGACGGCCAGCCTGGCGAAACATGCTTACGTCGAGTCACTCGGAGCCGTTGCCTACGACCATGACCAGCCTCCGCCGCGGGCCGACGCCGTACTCGATCTGGTCGGTGGGGATGCCTTGCACCACGTGACCGGCGATCGGATCCTGGGCGTCGCGGATCCGGACGTGCTTGCGCAGTACGGCGCTCGTCCGCTCAAGCGCAGCGGGGATCCGGAGGTGCTCGCCGTACTGACCGAGCTGGTCGCGAACGGGAAAGTCGATCCCGGTGTCCGGCACGTGTTCCCGTTCGCCGAAGCCGGTGATGCACTCGCATTGGTGGAGGCCGGCCATGTGACCGGAAAGGTCGCGATCGGTTTGCCTACCGGACCACGACGCTGACCCCTCCAGCCGCATCGTCCATAGCATGCGACGACGGCCTGACCCCGATGGAAGGACGACCATGACCGCACTGCCCAGCTCGCGTCTCGCGCTCAACCCGATCCAGTGGATGGCCACCGACGACGGCTGGCTCGACCCGTCCAAGGCGCCTGAGCCCACGGAGCAGCTCGCACTGGTCAAGAAGGCCGGCTTCGACGGCGTGATGGCCGCGGTACCGGCCGACTGGTCCGTCTCGCAGTACCAGGCGGCGGTCGGCGAGGCCGGCCTGGCCCTGGCACCCGGGTACTTCGTCTGCCGTTCGGACGGGCGCGATGGCACCGAGGGCGACGTATTGGCGAGCGCGCGCGAGGTTGCGCGGCAGCACGCGGAACTCGGACTCGCCGACATCGGGCTCGGCATGGGGATGAAGCAGGACGCCGTCCGGGTGCTGCATCCGGCGCAGGGGTACGACGCCGAGGCCGCGCGACTGGAGTCGGTGACCGGGCTGATCGGCCAGATCGCCGACGTGATGACGGCTGAAGGGGTACGCCCGGCCCTGCACCCGCACGTCGGGACCTGGTGCGAGACGGACAGCGAGGGCCGCGCGGTCCTCGAAGCAGTGCCGGCCGACAAGCTCGGCTTCCTGCCCGACACCGGTCACCTCGCCTGGGCCGGCGTCGACGTCGGCGCCCTGATCAGCGACTACGCCGACCGGATCCCGTTCGTGCACGTGAAGGACTGCCGTCTCAGCGTCGGTCGGGAGGGGCGCTCCGGGGACTGGGACTACAAGAAGATCGTCAGGTCCGGTCTGTGGGCCGAGCCGGGCCGCGGTGAGCTGCCGCTGGTCGAGATTCTCGGTGCCCTGGGCAACGACTTCGGCGGCTGGCTGATGGTCGAGGTGGACAAGCCCGACATCGACGACCCGTACGAGAGCGCCGTCGCGTCTGCGACCTGGATGCGGGCTACCTTCGGAGGCGGTCGGTAATGGCCGACCATCGCCTCGGAATCCTGGGCAGTGGCAACATCTTCGGCCGTTACGTCACCGGGTTGAGCCGCTACCCGTCGCTGGAGATCGCGCGGGTCGGCGACATCGACACCACCCGGGCGAAGGAGGCCGCGAACGAGTTCGGCATCCCGGACTGGGGCAACGACGAGGACCTGTACGCCGACGACTCGATCGACATCGTCGTCAACCTCACGCCGCCGGTGCACCACGCTGCCACGATCACGGCCGCGCTACGGGCCGGCAAGCACGTGTACGTCGAGAAGCCGCTGGCGACCACGGTCGACGACGCTCGAGCCGTACTGGATGTGGCCGCGCAGACCGGCAAGATCCTCGGCTCGGCGCCGGACACCTTCCTCGGCAGCGCGAGCCAGACCGCGCGGAAGGCGCTCGACGACGGCCTCATCGGCGAGCCGATCGGCGCGTCCTTCTTCATCGGTCACAGCAAGGCCGAGAAGTGGCATCCGGATCCACGGTTCCTGTTCCGGGACGGCGGCGGGCCTGTCCTGGACATGGGTCCGTACTCACTCGCGATCCTGGTCAACCTCCTCGGCCCGGTCGCCTCGGTGAGCGCCTCGAGCCGGATCGGGGCAGCCGTGCGGACCGTGACGTCTCCGAACCGCGCGGTCGACACGATCGAGGTCGACGTACCGACCCATGCGGCGGCGATCTTCACCTTCGCCTCCGGTGTCATCGCCTCCGCCCAGCTGAGCTTCGACGTCTGGGACAGCGACCTGCCTCACATCGAGGTCTACGGCACCCGCGGCACCCTCTCGCTGGCGAACCCGAATCACTTCGACGGCGACGTCCGGCTCAAACGCCACACCGACGACGCGTGGGTCGTCCTACCACCGGTCACCGAACTCTTCGGCGCCGTCGGCACCCGCGAACAAGCCCGCCGTGGCCTCGGCGTCAACGACCTCGCCACCGCCATCGAAGGCGGCCCCCACCGAGCAAACGCCACCTTCGCCCTCCACGTCCTCGACTCCCTCACCGCCGTACAAACCTCATCCGACACCAACGCCCCCGTCCTTCTCACCACCACCTGCGACCGCCCGGCACCAGACGATACGGATCGCAACGTCTGATCCTGTCTCCTCGAGCCGAGACGACTTCAGGACGGGCGGCCCGATCCGCGATCTGGAGATCCGTCCGGCCTGGAACCGCGTGACCGGGTACGCCCGAATGCGCGAGGTTCCCGAATCCGGCCCGCCCAGCTTCACCGGCGTACTCGCCCACACCGACCACGTCGCCGCCGGCGCCAGGCAGGCACTCCGCGACGCCGGACTCCGGGTCCCCGAAGAGATCTCGATCGTCGGCTTCAACCACGACTCCTTCGCCGCTGACGTCCAGCTGACGACCGTCCACATCCGCCTGCGAACTCGGCAGCACCGCCGCCCTCGCCATCGACCCCACAACGACCGAACCCCACACCACACTCGGCGCCCGCCGACACTGTGCGGATCAGCCGAGGATCGCGCGGACGTCTCGGGGTCCTGCCGCAGTCAGGGCGCGGTGTACCAGGTCGGCGTCTGCGGCACGGTCGATCTGACGGACGGCCTGCTTCACGGCAGCGACGGAGGACGGTGCCACGCTGAGTTCGCGGACGCCGAGTGCCACCAGTAGTGGAGTCGCCGCTTCGTCGGCCGCCAGCTCGCCGCAGACGGCGACCAGGCAGCGGCCTTCGGCGGCCCGGCAGACAGCCCGGATCAGGTGCAGCACGCCAGGGTCGAGCGGGTCGCCCAGCGAGGCGACTGACGGGTTTCCCCGCTCGGCGGCCACGGTGTACTGGGTGAGGTCGTTGGTGCCGACGCTGAAGAAGTCGACGTGCGGCGCGAAGGCATCTGCTTTGAGGGCCGCGGCCGGGACCTCGACCATGATCCCGACTTGCAGTCCCGCCGGCCGACCGCGGCCAGCGAGCTGGATCGCACGGTCGAGGTGATGCCGCGCGTCCGCGAGCTCGTCGACGGTGCTCACCATCGGGAACATCACGCTGACGGGCGTCTCGTAGGCTACCGCGACGATTGCACGGAGCTGGTCGTCGAGGAGGTCGCGCTGGGCCAGTGCCAGCCGGATGCCCCGCATACCCAGGAATGGATTGGCCTCGGGCGGCTGGGGTACGTACGGAAGCGGCTTGTCGCCTCCGATGTCGAGGGTCCGCAGGGTCAGGCGTTGTCCGCCGAGTGCGTCGGCCAGCGACCGGTAGACCTCGATCTGTTCCTCGGTCGTGGGTGGTTGGTGCCGGCCGAGGTACAGGAACTCGGTGCGGACCAGGCCGGCGAGTTCGGCGCCGTTGTCAGCGGCTGCGCGCGCGTCCGGGACGGATCCGAGGTTGGCCCCGACAAGGACCTCGACCCCGTCGTGCGTGACGGCCGGCGAGAAGGCTCCCGCCCTCGCCAGCGCGGTCTTCGCCCGTGCTTGCCGGTCGGCGGCGTCGAGCTCACGAAGCGTCTCCTCGCCGGGGTCGACGAAGACCCGTCCCGTCGTACCGTCAACGGCAACGGTCGTACCGGATGGTACGTCCAGCACAGCTGGTCCGGCAGCGACCACAGTGGGGATGGCGCGGGACCGCGCCAGGATCGCGCTGTGGCTTGTCGGGCTCCCCGCGGCCATGACGATGCCCGTCACTCGCGAGGTGTCCAGGTCGGCCACCTGGGCCGGGACAAGGTCATCGACGATCAGCACGCCCTCGCCCTCGATGCTGATCGCCGGCGCGCCGGTCAGCGCACGCGCTACCTGCTGCCCGACCGCGTGAACATCGAGGGCGCGGGCTTGCAGATACTCGTCCGAGACGCCCGCGAACTCCGCCTCGACGGACGCGATCGCGTCGATCCAGGCGCGCGGTGCCGCCTGGCCTGCCGCGATGTGGGCGCGAACTTTGTCGAGGAGATCGGTGTCGTCGATGAGCATGAGGTGGGCATCGAAGATGGCCGCCTCGCCTTCGCCGCCCTCGCGTGCGGCCGCGACCCGGATCCGCTGTATCTCGCGTCGAACCTCGGCGATCGCGGCCCGGACGCGTCGCCACTCAGTCGGTCTGTCGCCAGGCACCTCGTCTGGGATCTCGACGTCGGCTGCCCGCATCGAGACCGCCGGACCGATGGCGATGCCGGGCGACGCCGGCATCGGTGTCCCGTGCGCGCGATGTCCGGTGGATCTCTGAGGTCCGGCTGCGCTGGTCTGGTCTTGCTCGTCGAAACGACGATCGGCGAGCGCGAGGACGTGATTCAGGGCCTCGTGAGCTTGGCTGCCCGTCGCGGCCACTTCCACCCGATGGCCGCAGAGCGCACCCAGGGTGGCGACCCGGGACAGGCTGGTGGCGGGAACGGGGCCTGCCCCGGTGTCGAGATTGCGTAGCTCGATCCGGGCGTCGAACAGACGGGACTCCTGGACCAGCCGGGCGGCGGGTCGCGCGTGCAGGCCGTGCCGGTTGGCGATCTTCACAACCGCTGTGTACGTCGGCGTCTGGTTGCTGGTGTCCGCGGGTAGCCCGTCGGCGGCCGAGAGGTCAGCCACGATCGATGGGCCCGGTGGGGGCGCGGCCAGATGCCCCTGCTTGGCGGCCAGCGACCCGACCGCCTCGGCTGCGACCTCCGAGGGGGTCGCGCCGCCCGCCGCGGCGACGGCAGCCACGACGAGCCCCTCTACGAGCGGGGCCGCGCACAGGACCGCACGCTCCCGGACATCGGGGTCGACCATGTCCAGAGCCATCTCAGCGGACAGAACCGCGCTACCGAGGTCCATCAGCACCACGACGCCCGCACCGTCATCGGCCGCTTCGATCGCCTTCACGATCGCGGTCGCGTCGGTCCCGAACGTCGCCGCGTCCAAGCCGGCGGCCACCGCGATCCGGACCTCGGAGCCGTGCAGCATCTCTGCCGCGAGCGACGCCGCCGCCTCGGCCAGGGCCCGGCTGTGGGACACCACGACCAGGCCCGTCACTGCGACACGTCCCCGGACAGCGCCCGTGCCGCGGCGGAGATCAGCAGCGCTGCCGACGTTGCGCCCGGGTCCTGGTGTCCCACGCTGCGCTCGCCGAGGTAGGACGCCCGACCCTTCCGCGCCAGCATCGGGATCGTGGCGTTGCACCCGGCGTCCGCCGCCGCGGTCGCGAGCGACAACGCGTGGCCCAGGTCTTTCCCAGCCGTGACGGCGTAGTCCAACGCGTCGCAGGCGGGCGAGAGTGCGTCGTACATCGTCTTATCCCCGGCCTGTGCACGTCCGCGGGCCACGACACCGTCCAGACCTGCGCGCAGAGCCGCGGCGAACGCCGGCGCGTCGAGCGAGTCGACGTCGCCCGCACTGCCTGCCATCCGGAGGAACAGAGAGCCGTACAACGGGCCGCTGGCACCTCCGACCGAGCTCACGAGCGTCATCCCCATCGTCTTCAGTAGGGTTCCCGGCGAGACTGCGGCGTCACCGGCGAGGGCAGACACCGCGGCCGATGTGCCCCGGCTCAGGTTGGCGCCGTGGTCGGCGTCACCGATCGCGGCGTCGAGCCGAGTGAGGAGGTCTCGGTTGCGGGCGACCTCCGCCGCGAACAGGCTCAGCCAGGATCGGATCGCCTCTGCGTCGACCACAGCCCGCACCTCTGGTACCGGCGGCGTGCTCACAGGCCCCACCGCAGAGCCGGAGTCCGCACCGGGGCGTCCCAGAGCCGCAGCATCTCGTCGTCGAGCTTGAGAAGTGTGACCGAGCAACCGGCCATGTCCAGGCTGGTGATGTAGTTCCCGACGAGCGACCGGGTCACCGAAACTCCTGCCTTCGCCAGCAGCCGGTCGATCTCGTGGTACATCAGGTAGAGCTCGATCAGGGGCGTTCCGCCCATGCCGTTGACGAAGGCAAGGACGCCGTCGCCGGAGAACTCGAGGTCGTCCAGGATCGGATCGACGAGCATCCTGGCCATCTCGGCCGCGGGCGCGAGCGGCACGCGTGTCCGGCCGGGCTCCCCATGGATCCCGATGCCGACCTCGATCTGGTCGTCCGGCAGATCGAAGGTGGGTTTCCCTGCCGCGGGCACCGTGCAGGACGTCAGAGCCAGGCCCATGCTCCGGCCGGCGGCGTTCACCCGCCGGGCGACGGTAGCGACGTCGGACAGACTCCGCCCCGCCTCCGCGGCCGCACCCGCGATCTTCTCGACCAGGACGGTGACGCCGACACCGCGGCGACCCACGGTGTACAGGCTGTCCTGCACCGCGACATCGTCATCGGTCACCACGGCCACGACCTCGGCACCACCGGTCGCGCCGGCCATCTCGGCGGCCATCTCGAAGTTCATCACGTCGCCGGTGTAGTTCTTCACGATGTGCAGCACGCCGGCTCCACCGTCGACACCGTTCGTGGCGGCCGTGATCTGGTCGGGGACCGGCGAGGTGAAGACCTCGCCGCAGGCGGCGGCGTCGAGCATCCCGTGACCGACGAAGCCTCCGTGCAGGGGCTCGTGCCCCGAACCACCTCCGGAGACAAGGCCGACCTTTCCCGGCCGCGGCGCATCGCCACGGAAGATCACCTTGTGCTCGTGGTCGACGCGCAGCTCCGGATGGGCGGCATCGACACCGAGCAGTGACTCGGACAGGACGTTGGCTGGGTCATTGATGAGCTTCTTCACGGGACTGGCTCCTCGTGCTGGTCGGGCTTCAGGTGGAGGCGGGAGGTCAGGCGCGATTGGCGGGTTCGGCCAGCAAGGGCGCCGGTACTGTGCTGTCGGGGGACTCGACGACCTCGCCGACACCCTTGACGAGGGCTTGGTAGAGCAGCGCCGCCAGCGCTCCGGCGAGGAGTTCGGCGACGACGTAGACCGGCAGTTGCTCCCACTTCACCGTGCCTCCCGCCAGTTGCAGGACGAACATCGGGCCGAAGGTGCGAGCAGGGTTGATGGAGGCGCCCGTGGCCGGGGCGACCGGGATGATGGCCGCGAAGACGACCAGGCCGATGGCCACGCCCGCGAACCCGGCCGGCGCCTTTCGATGGATCACGCCGAGCACGGTGAACACGAGGATGAAGGTCCCGACGAACTCCGCGGCGAACGCCTGCGGCACACCGACCGTGTCGGCGTACGACGCGACGCCGAGGCCCACCTCGCTCGCTTTGTCGCCGAGTACAGCGATGATGGCCGCGGCTCCGATCGTCGCGCCGACGACCTGCGCGGCGAGGTAGGTGGGCACCTGCCTCCACGGGAACTTCCTGGTTACGGCGAGGCCAAGGGTGACGGCGGGGTTGATGTGGTTGCCGCTGATGTGACCCAACGCGTAGACGGTCGCCACGACGATGGTCCCGAACGCGAGCGAGATCATCCCGAGGTCGGCCATGGTGAAGGGGGCGTCGCCGTTGACGATGAGGGTCGCAGGTACCGACCCGACGCCGATGAAGACGAGAAACGCGGTCCCGATGACCTCGGAGGCGATCTTCTGGGGAGTGGACGGTTCGCTCATGGCATCTCCTCCACCGAGCGCCCGGCGGGCCTCGGCATTGCTTGGAATACCATTCGATAATGTCGAATGGTGCTCGAAGGTACGCTGCTGCTTGACACCGCGCAATACCTTGCGCCGACCCGATCTGAGCTGGCTTGGAGAGTGACGAGTTGATCCAGTCCGTCGACCGCGCGCTGCGCATCCTCACCGTGCTCCAGGGCGGTCACCGGCTCAGCCTCGGCGAGATCGCTCAGCGCCTCGACCTTCCACCGTCCACCGTTCACGGCATCGTGCGCACTCTTCTCGTCCACCGCATGATCGTGCAGGAGCACGACTCGGGTCAGTACCGCCTCGGCCCGGCCGTGCTCACCCTGGGCAACGTTTACCTCGACACCCTCGAGCTGCGGTCCCGCGTCGCGCCCTGGGCCGAGGATCTCGCCCGCCGCACTGGTCTCGCCGTACGCACCGCCGTGGCCATGGCCGAGGACGTCGTGGTGGTGCACCACGAGCCCCGGCCTGACGGTTCGCGCCAGATGCCTGAGGTCGGCATCGTGATTCCTGCCCATGCGTCAGCGCTCGGCAAGGCGATCCTCGCCTTCGACGAGGAGGCCGCTGAAGGGCTCCTCGACGGAGGAACCCTCCGCAGCATGACCGGTGAGACGATGACCGATGCCCGCGCGCTCCGCAAGCAGTTCGACGAGGTTCGCGTGACCGGCATCGCCGAGGAGGTCGAGGAGGCCGTGCTCGGGGAGTGCGGCCTCGCGGCCGTTCTCAGCGACAGGCTCGGGGGCGCGGTGGGTTCGATGGGCCTTGTCGCCCCGACCAGCGATTGGCCAGTCCCGGCCGGCGTCGTCGCGAGCCTGCGGACTGCCGCACGGTCGGTCTCGCGGGAGCTCGGTGCCACGTCCTGGCCGCCGGTCGGCCACGCGCCCCGGGCCTCGGAGATGGGTACCCGCCGCCGGCGTCCGCGGCCGGCCTGACGCGGCCGCCGCCGGCTCGGTCGTCAGAGGGGACGCCTTCGGTCTGGTCGCATTCATCGGGATTGCAGCGGTCATCGGCGCCAGCCTGCGCACGTGGCGCGCCTATGAGGCCGCGGAACGGGCCGAGGGGGGAAGCCACCCGCGAAGAGGAAGCTCGCGCCAGGTCGCCGAGCAGCGGCTGCGCATCGCACGGGAACTCCAAACGCACCTGTTTACGCACCCTAATCAGCGCGAAGGGACGCGTAGCGATGAGAACTCACGCAGGCCACGCAGGCACCGGATCCCTTATGAATAAGAGCTTTCGCTCATCATCGACAAACCATGATCACCCTCGGCTGCACATCAGCGGGTTCGGGGTTCGAGTCCCTGGCAGCGCACAAAAGCCCAGGTCACCACGGTGACCTGGGCTTCTTCATGCCTGCAGGTCACCTCTATTCGACCTTTCAGCCACGCATCTCTCCCGGTCGCTCGACCTTGCAGCCATCACCTGATCGTGACTGTGCGTCACATCACATCGGTTCGCGACCTTAACGACCTCGCCGATCCTCCACACCGGCCGCGTGTTGAACAGGCAACGCTCACACCGGTTGGAGGCAACACCTGCCGAGGCCACCACCCCTGCCCATCGGAACCTGGGGACAGATCTCCACCAGAACCACGAAGACCACCACGATCGGCAAACCCGCCAAGCACCTGACCCACGCCAAGTTCCGCGACCACGACGGCAAAGTCCGCGCCGTCACCGCCACCGGCAAAACCAAGACCGCCGCACGAACCGCCCTGCTCACCAAACTCCGGAACCGCGCCGGATCAACCACCTCCTCGACCTGTGGGAGCGAAGGTTCGAAGGACTGGTCGCCGACGGGACACGCTCACACCTCCCTCGACACCTACCGGCGCGCCCTGAACAACCACGTCCGACCCGCTATCGGCGAAGCCACCACCCCACGCCTCGACACCGTCCTCACCGACATCAAGGACCACGAACGGCTTCCCGCCGTACGTCGCATTCGCCGCACCGCGGACACGGCGCTGGGTGTTTGCGTATCGCCTGCTTGATGGGAGAGGGTTGGGCCTGGAGCGCCGGGAAGTCTGGTCGGCAGT
>NZ_JBVHFT010000022.1:0-123335 GCF_055562215.1 Kribbella sp. NPDC020701
GGTTGGCCTCGGCGCGGTGCTCGGCGGCCGAGTCCAGCAGGTCGGCCGTCGACAGCGTCGTCAGATCTCCTTCGAACATGTGTTCGATCTTACGCAATCAACTCAGCCGGATGCAAACCGGCCGGCAGCCGCAAAGCCCTTATCCACAAGGGGAAACGTCACACCGCAGGAAGCCGAAGGGCTGATATACCGAAGGTCCCAAAAGGATGCTGTGCGCCTGGCGGTGGGTCGTACCGGCTGCAATCGAAGGAGAGGCAGGTGACGACCCGGATCGCCGTGATGGGGTGTCGGACCTCGTTAGCTTGTAGCAGATTTGGAACGTCGGGGAGGCGGCTGCCGTTGGTAGGCACATGAGCAACCTGACGAGTGCATACGAAGAGCTGGCAGACGCGTACCACGCGACCGTCGATCCAGACGGCGCCGGCCTGGACGATCAGACATTCGACGCTCTGGTGGGCGATGTGCGTGGTCAGCGCGTGGCCGCGATCGCCTGCGGTCAGGGCCGCGACGCGCGTCGCCTGGCCGATCTCGGCGCCGAGGTCGTCGGCATCGACGCCTCGGAATCGCTCCTGGCCCATGCGCGCAGGCTCGAGCAGCGCGTACCGCGAGGCATCCATTACGTCCATGGCGATGCTCAGCAACTGCGTGAGATCGGCGACGGCGAGTTCGACGGCGTGGTGTGTTACATGGCGTTGATGGACATCCCGGAGCTCGAGCCGACCGTCCGGTCGATCGCCCGGATCCTCAAGCCTGGTGGATGGTTCGCAGCCTCGATCGTGCACCCGTGCTACAAGACGCCCGCCGACGGTGAGTTGATCGACCACGTCGATGGCTCGACTCGGCGGATCACAGGTCGGTACTTCGAGGAAGGGCCGTATGACAGCGTCACCCGGTGGGCGATCCTGCCGCGGGTCGCGTACCACCGGATGCTGTCGACGTACCTCAACACCTTGGTGGCGGCCGGGCTGAACGTCGTACGGATGGTCGAGCCGGTCGGCGAGCGCCCGGTCTGGCAGGCGGTACCCGGTCTGCTCTACTTCAGATGCGAACGGATTTAGACGATTCAATTCGGCCGGATAGACTGCCGCCAACGTGACCGCTGCTGGACGGGGGACGATGGCGACGCCCAGCATCAAAGAGGTTGCGCATCGGGCCGGGGTTTCGGTGGGCACGGTCAGCAACGTGCTGAATCGGCCGTGGATCGTGGCGCCGGCGACCAGGCAGCGGGTGCAGGACAGCATTCACGCGCTCGGGTTCGTGCGGAACGAGGCGGCCAGGCATCTGCGGGCCGGCAAGAGCCGGACGGTCGGGCTCGTGGTGCTCGACGTGGCGAACCCCTTCTTCACCGATCTCGCGGAAGGCGCCGAAGCGCTGGCGTACGAGCACGACACCGTGGTGATGCTCTGCAACAGCAAGACCGACCCGGTCCGCGAAGGTCACCACCTCGATCAGCTCGAGCAGCAGCGCGTTCTCGGCATCCTGATCACGCCGTTCGACAGCAACGATCCACGGCTGACCGCGCTGGTCGCCCGCGGTACGCCGGTAGTCCTGGTCGACCGGGCCGCCGACCGCGGGCTCTGCTCGGTCAGCGTCGACGACCAGCTCGGTGGACGCCTCGCGGGGAATCACCTGATCGAGTCCGGTCATCGCCGGATCGCCTTTATCGGTGGGCCTTTCACGATGCAGCAGGTGTCCGACCGGATGGCCGGCATCACTGCCACCGCCGAGCAGAAGAGCGTTGATCTCGAGTACTACGAAGTCGCCGTGATGGGCGTGGTCGAGGGGCGCGCGATCGGTGAGCAGATTGCGGCGATGCCGGCGAGGTCCCGGCCGACCGCGGCGTTCCTCGCCAATGACCTGCTTGCGCTGGGCTTCCTGCAGGCCATGTCCGTGGCCGGCCTGCGGGTGCCGCGGGACATGGCGATCGTCGGGTACGACGACATCGACTTCGCCCGGGCCGCCGCCGTACCGCTGTCGTCGGTGCGGCAGCCCGCCGAGTTGCTCGGGCGATCCGCGATGGAGTTGCTGCAGGAGGAGGTCGAGGCGGCCGACCGGCATCGCCACCGCCAGGTCATCTTCCAGCCGGACCTGATCGTCCGTGAGTCCAGCGACTACACCCGCCGCTGATGCTGTACGAGAATCCGCTGGCAGCAAGCACAGACCTCGACGGCTTCCGGATGGAAGGCGACGGCGCGGTCTCGTTCCCGCTCGGACGGCTCCGGCTCGAGAGCACCAGACCGCCGGAGGACGGGCAGGACGCCAACGTCGTCCTCTGGTGTCCAGAAGACTTCCCGCCGGACATCACCGTGGAGTGGGACTTCTGGCCGATTCGTGAGCCCGGCCTCTGCATCCTGTTCTTCCATGCCAAGGGCCGTCAGGGAGAGGATCTCTTCGAGCTGACCCCGCGCACCGGCCCGTACGAGCAGTACCACCACGGCGACCTCGACACGTACCACGTCTCGTACTTCCGCCGCCGCTGGCCGGCCGAGCGCGCCTTCCACACCTGCAACCTGCGCAAGAGTCACGGCTTCCACCTGGTCGCGCAGGGAGCCGATCCGATCCCGGACGTCCACGACGCCGAAGGTCCTTACAAACTGAGGCTTTCGGTCGACCACGGCCTGATCACGTTCGCGATCAACGACCTGGACAGCTTCCAGTGGTACGACGACCGCCCGCTGACCGGCGGCAAGATCGGCTTCCGCCAGATGGCGCCGCTGATCGGCGAGTACGCGAACCTGCGGATCTCGCAGCGCTGAGCACCGCCTTCACGCACACCCCGGCCACAGGCTCGGGGCACTCCATGACCACTCTCTGACAAACGCTTTCCGAGGCGTTGACATTGAGACGATTCAACCATATGGTCACATCACTTTTCGCCCGAAACACCCACGTCACAAGGCAGGAACATGAGCAGTACTGGTTGGTCGATCAAGCTGTACGACGCTGCGGACGAAGTCGTCTGGGCGATCAAACTGAACGCCCTGTGGATGCTCTTCAGCCTGCTCGGCGGAGTTGCGCTCGGTATCGGCCCGGCTACGCTCGCAGCCTATTCCCTGGCTAGACGCAGGTCTTCGGGTGAATCGTTTCATGCTCTGCCTGCCTTCCGTGCCGCATTCCGCCGGGAGTTCCGCCGCGGCACGCTCGTGGTGCTGCCCCTCGTCGCCGCGGCCGTCGTACTGATCGGCAACTACCTGTACTTCGCGTCGCTCGGCGCGAAGGCGTCACTCCCCCGCCTGGTCAGCCTGGCAGCGCTCGTCGCGCTCGGAGTGATCGCCGCCTACCTGCTCCCGATGGCCGTGCACTACGACCTCCGGGTCCGCGAGTTGTTGCCCAAGGCATCGTTGGTCGCGCTTGCGCGGCCGGCGTCGTCGCTGGTCCTGCTCTTCGTCGCGGTGTCCATCGCCTACGTGTCAGCGAAGTTCCCGGTGCTCGGGTTCGTGCTGGCGACCGGCGCCTGGATTCAGATCGACACCTGGCTCTGCCTGCGCTTCTTCGCCGAGAACGAGGCGCGCCTGCACCTGAAAGGGAACTCATGACCATCTTCTCCCGACGGCGAATCGCCGTCACCGTCGCGCTGTCGACGGCATTACTCGCATCGGCCTGTTCCGGTGGTGGCGAGGACAAATCAAGCGAGGCCGCCAGCAGCGAGCTGACCGTGATGGCGCCGCTGTTCGGCACCGCTCCGGACCCGAGCGGCGAACTGCAGCAGGCGGTCGAGAAGCTGATCGGCAAGAAGCTCAAGATCACCTGGGTGCCGAACGCCGAGTACGGCGACAAGTCGAACGTCACGCTCGCCTCGGACAAGATCCCGGACGTGATGGTCGCGAACGAGAAGAGCCCCTCGTTCGTCAAGGCGGCCGAGGCCGGCGCGTTCTGGGACCTGAGCGGCAAGCTGGACAAGTACCCGAACCTCAAGCCGGCCAACGAGCAGATCGCCAAGAACTCGATGACCAACGGCAAGACGTACGGCATCTACCGGGTCCGCCCGTTGCTGCGGTCCGGCATCGTGATCCGCAAGGACTGGCTGGCCAAGCTCGGCCTGAAGGAACCGCAGACCGTCGACGACCTCTACACGATCGCGAAGGCGTTCACCGAGCAGGACCCGGACGGCAATGGCAAGAAGGACACCTACGGCCTGATCATCCCGAAGTGGCCCGGCAACTACGCCAGTGCCAGCCCGTACGACGTGATCGAGACCTGGTTCGGTGCCCCGAACGGCTGGGGTGAGCGCGACGGCAAGCTGGTCCCGGGCTTCGACACCCCGGAGTTCCTGCAGGCCAACCAGTGGCTGCGCAAGTGGGTCACCGAGGGCCTGGTCAACCCGGACTTCGCCACCCTGGACAGCGCGAACTGGAACGACCCGTTCGTGCAAGGCAAGGGCGGCATGATCATCGACGTCAACGTCCGGGCCACCCAGCTGCTCGATCTGTTCAAGGAGAAGAACCCGAAGGACTTCGACAAGGTCACCCTGGTCGGGAACCTGAAGCGCTCCGACGGGCAGAAGTTCTCCTACCCGTTCACCGGTTACAACATGGTGATGGCGATCTCCAAGCAGCACGTCCGGACCGAGGAACAGCTCGACCAGGTGCTGCAGACGCTGGACAAGCTCGAGTCCAAGGAGGGCTCGATCCTGCTCACGAACGGCATCGAGGGCCGCAACTTCAAGGTCGACGGGCAGTACGCCGTACCGATCAACCAGGACGACCCGAAGGTCAAGGCGGTCCAGAACGACGTGGACAAGGCCTTCATCCAGCTCGGTACGCGCGCCTCCGTCGGACTCGGCGCGTACGCGCTGCGGCCGAACGACGAGGCCAGCCGGACGATGCGGGCGAAGTTCGACGTGCTGATGAACGAGGACCTGAAGACCGCGGTCTTCAACCCGGCCCTCAGCGTGATCGCGCCGACCGCGGTAGCCAAGGGCCAGACCCTGGACACGATCATCCCGGACGCCCGGATCAAGTACCTGTCCGGTGCGATCACCGAGGACCAGCTGAAGGCGCAGATCAAGCGCTGGTACGACGGCGGCGGCACGCAGATCGCCCAGGAGGTCAACGACCTGGCTGCCAAGGCCGGCGGCTGAGAGGCGTCTGACTCATGGCCACCGATCTGGTGCCTGAGGTGGTTCAGCCTGCCGCGGGAGCTCCGCGGCAGGCCCCACCGGGCAAGAAGCGCCGTCAGGTCCCGCTGTGGAGGGAGCTGCTGCGGTACCGCTGGCTGTATCTGCTGTTGCTCCCTGGCCTGGTGTACTTCGCCGTCTTCAAATACCTGCCGATGTACGGCCTCACGATCGCGTTCAAGGACTACGTGCCGTTCCTCGGCTACTCGGGTAGTGAGTGGGTCGGGCTGAAGCACTTCCAGGAGTTGTTCACCGGGCCGGACTTCGGCCGGCTGATGTTCAACACCCTGCTGCTCGCGCTCCTCACGATCGTGTTCGTCTTCCCGGCCCCGATCGTCGTCGCGCTGATGCTGAACGAGTTGCGGGTCAACGTGATGAAGCGGTCCGTGCAGTCGCTGATCTACATCCCGCACTTCCTGTCCTGGACGATCGTCGCGTCGCTGACCTACCTGCTCTTCTCGGTGGACTTCGGCGTAATCGCGAACTGGATCCACGGCCTGGTCGGCGGGCAGAAGACCGACTACGTCGCGCAGGCCGACTGGTTCCGGCCGCTGATCGTGCTGCAGTTGCTGTGGAAGCAGACCGGCTGGGGCACGATCATCTACCTGGCCGCGCTCGCCGGGGTGGACTCGCAGCTGTACGAGGCGGCCCGGGTGGACGGCGCCGGCCGGTGGCGGCAGTTCTGGCACATCACGCTGCCGGCGATCCGGCCGACGATCGTGGTGATGGCGATCCTGACGTCCGGTCACCTGATGGACTCCGGGTTCGAGCAGATCTGGCTGATGACCACGTCACTCAACCGCGACGTCGCCGACGTGTTCGACACGTTCGTCTACTACGTCGGCATCACCCAGGGTTCATTCAGCTACGCGACCGCCGTCGGCCTGTTCAAGGGCGTCGTCGGGGTCGTGCTGATCTTCGGCTCCAACTTCCTGGCCAAGCGTCTGGGCCAGCGAGGCCTGTTCTGAAAGGGGCGGTGACCATGGCAACCACTCAATCCGTCCGGTACTACGACTCCCGCGGCAGCCGCGCGTTCGACATCGCGAACGCCGTCCTGCTGACCGCCCTGTCGCTGGTCACGGTCCTGCCGCTGCTGTACGTCCTGGCCGGGTCGTTCGCGAGCGAGTCCGAGATCAGCTCGCGGCCGTTCTTCCTGTGGCCGCACACGTTCGTCACCGACACCTACCACTACATCTTCTCCACCGATACCTTCGTCCGGGCGTTGCTGACCACGATCGGCGTGACCGCGGTCGGCACCGTGGTCCAGCTGGTACTGACGCTGACGATGGCCTACCCGCTGGCGAAACGGTTCCTGCCGGGGCGGGCGCTGATCCTGAACCTGGTGATCTTCACGCTGGTGTTCAGCGGCGGCATGATCCCGACGTACCTGGTGGTGCGTGATCTCGGGCTGTTGGACAGTTATTGGGCGCTGATCCTGCCGCTGGCGATCAACCCGTTCTACCTGATCGTGGTGAAGAGCTTCTTCCAGGAGTTGCCGGAGGCGCTCGAGGAGGCGGCCCGGATCGACGGCTGCAACGAGCTGAACGTGTTCCTGCGGATCGTGCTGCCGCTGTCGAAGCCGATCATCGCGACGTTCTCGCTGTTCTACGCGGTCGGGATCTGGAACGACTACATGTCGCCCTTGCTCTACATCGACGACAGCAAGAAGTGGACCCTGCAGATGATCGTCCGTCAGCTCACCGCGGCGAACGCGGACTCGGCGAACGTGCTGCAGCAACTGGAAACCGTGACGTTCCCGGAGCAGGGCCTGAAGTTCGCGGTCGTGGTGGTGGCGACGCTGCCGATCCTGTTCTTCTACCCGTTCCTGCAGAAGCACTTCGCCAAGGGCGTCCTGATCGGATCGGTGAAGGAATGACAACACTGCAATGGCTGGAAACTCCCTGCAAACAAGGTGTTTCCTGGGGTGTTCCGTGGCCGCGTGGAACGGTTGCCGAAGGCACCGGATTCGCGCTGGCGGACGGTACGCCGGTCCAGAGCTGGACGACCGCGAGCTGGCCGGACGGCTCGATCAAGTGGTCCGCCCACGCGATCGGCCCGGCCGAGCATCCGGAGTCGTCGTACGAGCTGGTCACCGGTGACCCCGCTCCGCCGGCCCAGCCCGTGCACGTCGAGCGGTCCGGTGGCGAGGTCCGGGTCACCACCGGCGAGATCACCTGGGTACTCCGCAAGCCGGGGCTGATCGCGTCCATCGCGTACGGCGAGCAGGAGGTCGTGCGCAATGTCCGCCTGGTCAGTCTCCGCCAGGACGCGCCGGACGAGGACCTAGGCGGCACCCGGGAACAGACGACGGCGACTGTCGACAATCTCATTGTCGAACAGGACGGACCGGTTCGGGCCGTGGTCAGGCTGGACGGCAAGCATGGTGACTGGCTGCCGTTCTCCGTCCGGCTCTACTTCTATGCCGGTGCGACCGACGTACGCGTCGTCCACAGCTTCATCTGGGACGGCGACCCGGACCGCGACTTCCTGGCCGGTCTCGGCCTCAGTGCGGATGTCGTGATGCGCGACGAGCCGCACAACCGCCACATCCGGTTGGCCGGTCCATCCGGCTTCCTGACCGAGGCGGTCCGCGGTCTCACCGGTCTGCGCCGCGATCCAGGCGAAGACGTACGACGTGCGCAGACAGCCGGCCGTGCGATCGAGGAGATCCCCAACCCCGAGGTGTCCGACCGACTGCACCTCATCCCGCAGTGGAACGACTACACCCTCGACCAGAGCAGCGCCGACGGCTTCACCCTGCGCAAGCGCACCGCCCCGGGGCATGCGTGGGTGACGATCCCCGCCGGGACCAGATCGCCGGGCTACGGGTACGTCGGCGGTGTCAGCGGCGGACTGGGCTTCGGACTGCGTGACTTCTGGAAGCTGCACCCG
This sequence comes from Kribbella sp. NPDC020701, assembly GCF_055562215.1. Taxonomy (NCBI): domain Bacteria; kingdom Bacillati; phylum Actinomycetota; class Actinomycetes; order Propionibacteriales; family Kribbellaceae; genus Kribbella; species Kribbella sp. NPDC020701. The sequence continues at coordinate 8,009 of NZ_JBVHFT010000022.1, forward strand.
ACTCGCCTCGATATCCGCAACGCCGCCAGCGACCTCGCCACCGCAACAGTGTGGATGTGGTCGCCGAGCGCGCCGGCCATGGACGTGCGCTACTGGCACGACGGCATGGACCAGGACACGTACGCCGAACAGCTCGAAGGACTCGAGATCACCTACGAGGACTACGAACCGGGCTTCGGGAACGCTCACGGGATCGCGCGTACGCATGAGCTCACGTTGCGAGTCCACGACTCCACTCCGTCGGCGGAGGACCTTGCCGAGCACGCAGCGCTGCTCAACTCCCCCGGTCTGCTCGTGGCGGCTCCGGCCCGGCTGTTGGAGGCAAATGTCTTCGGCAGCTGGAGCCTGCCCACGGCCGACCATCAGGACATCGAGGCCCGGCTGAACTTCCTCTTCCAGTACTACGTCGGCCAGCGCGAGCAACGACGCTGGTACGGGTTCTGGGACTACGGCGACGTCATGCACACCTACGACAGGGACCGGCACACCTGGCGGTACGACATCGGCGGCTTCGCGTGGGACAACTCGGAGCTCTCACCGGACCTGTGGCTGTGGTACCAGTTCCTGCGGACCGGACGGGCGGACGTGTTCCGGTTCGCCGAGGCGATGACCCGGCATACCGGCGAGGTCGACGTCCATCACCTCGGCCGCTGGAAGGGACTCGGGTCCCGGCACAACGTGCAGCACTGGGGTTGCAGTTGCAAGCAGGTGCGCATCTCCAGTGCGATCTATCGACGTTTCTTCTACTACCTGACCGCGGACGAGCGCACCGGCGACCTGATGGACGAGCTGGCGGCGATCGAGGAGACGTACCTGACAGTCGATCCGCAACGCAAGGTGCGGCCTGATGTCTACTCCCCCGACCCGCATGCGCTCTCGGTCGAACTGGGAGTGGACTGGGGTGCGCTCGCCGCGGCCTGGCTCACACGGTGGGAGCGGCATGGCGACGAGCGAGCCCGGGCACGGCTGGTCGGAACGATGGCCGACATCGCAGCACTGCACTACGGCTTCCTCACCGGCAACGCGCGACTGGACCTGTCCACCGGACGTTTCGACACCAGCCGGCGCGGGATCGCGGTGTCTCACCTGTCCTCGCTCTTCGGGCTTCCCGAGCTCTGTTCGGAGCTGATCGACCTGGACCTCGACGTACCCGGGTTCGAGAAGGCGTGGCTCGACTACTGCCGGCTCTATCTGCTGAAGCCCGAGGAGCAGACGGCCGAGGTCGGTCAACCACTGCAAGGTATTTCACTCGTGCAGGCCCACAGCCGGCTCGCCGCGTACGCCGCCGCCCGCACCGGTGACGCGGAGCTGGCGCGGCTGGCCTGGCGCAAGTTCTTCGTCGACGAAGGCGACCACCTCAACCGCAACGCGATGCAGCGCGAGGCGGACTGGAAGACCACGCACATCGAGGGCGCCCTGATGCCCGTCGACGAGGCCGCGTTCGTCAGCACCAACGGCGCGTCGCAGTACGCGCTCGCAGCGATCCAGAACCTGTCCCTGATCCCCGAACACCGACCTGACAGAGGTGGAAAGGCATGGAGGTCACCCGACGCACCGTCCTAGCAGGTATGGCAGCCGTACCTGCTGCGTCACTGCTCACAAGCGCCCCGGCGGCAGTTGCGGCCGAGGCACCGGAAGTGAAACTCACCTGGCTGGAAGGCAAGCCGACCACGGCCGCCGTCACGACGTGGGGTACGCCGTGGCCGAAAGGCGCCGTACCAGCCAGCCAGTCCTTCGCACTCCAGTCCGCCGACGGCAGCGCCGTACCGCTGCAGAGCTGGCCGACCGCCTATTGGCCGGACGGCTCACTCAAGTGGAGCGCCCACGCCATCGCCGTGGACACACCGGCCGAGTCGTACACCCTCGGCCCGGGGAGGACGGCCGCACCGGAGAAGCCGGTGACCGTCAAGAACGAGAAGCTGTACGTCGATGTCGACACGGGGGTGATCAAGACCCGGATCCGCAAGAGCGGCACGGAGCTGATCAGTCAGATCTGGCGTGGTGACGTGCTGATCGCGCGCAAGGGTCAGCTGGTCAACCTGAAGCAGGACAAGATCGCCGAGGACGAAGAGGGCGGCAGCGTCCGGGAACGCTACGAGAGCGATATCTCCCGCGTCACGGTCGAGCAGGCCGGCCCGGTTCGCGCGGTGGTCCGGATCGATGGCCGGCACAAGTCCCGCAAGGGCAGGACCTGGCTGCCGTTCTCGGTCCGGCTGTACTTCGTCGCGGGTGCCGAGAACGTGCGGATGGTGCACACGTTCGTCTACGACCGCGATGGGCAGCAGGACTACATCGCCGGGCTCGGTGTGCGCTTCCGGGTGCCGCTGCGGGATGCGGCGTACGACCGGCATGTCCGGTTCGTCGGTGAGGGTCATGGGATGGTCTCCGAGGCGGTGAAGGGGATCACCGGTCTGCGGCGCGACCCGGGTGCCGCTGTTCGGGCGGCGCAGATCGCGGGGACGAAGCTGCCGGATCCGGCCACCTGGGACCAGCGGGTGACGACGCGGCTGCAGTACATCCCCGAGTGGGGTGACTACTCGCTCAGCCAGCTGAACGCCGATGGCTTCACGGTGAAGAAGCGGACGCGGCGCGGGTATGGATGGATCTCGGTGGACCAGGGGAAGCGTGCATCCGGGCTCGGGTATGTCGGTGGCGTGAGCGGCGGGTTCGCCTTTGGACTAAGGGACTTCTGGCAACGGCACCCCACGCAGCTGGACATCCGCGGGGCCGCGACCGAGGAGGCCGAGGTCACCGTGTGGCTGTGGTCGCCGGACGCCGGTGCGATGGACACGCGGTTCTACCACGACGGCATGGGGCAGGACACGTATCCGGAGCAGCTCGAGGGCCTCAACATCACCTACGAGGACTACGAGCCGGCTTTCGGGACGCCGTACGGGATCGCCAGGACTTCAGAGCTCACGTTCTGGGCACTGGCGGCGACGCCCACTGCGGCTCGGCTGGGTGATATGGCGGACCAGGTGCGGACTCCTCCGCAGCTGATCAACCCGGTGGACCAGATCGTCAACACACGCGTCTTCGGTGGGCTGGTCACGCCGGTGGACCGGTCGGTGCCGGCGAAGAAGTCGATCGAGGACCATCTGGACTTCTTGTTCGACTACTACCGCGGTCAGGTCGAGTCACGGCACTGGTACGGGTTCTGGGACTACGGCGACATCATGCACACGTTCGACGAGGACCGACTCGTCTGGCGGTACGACGTGGGCGGGTACGCGTGGGACAACTCGGAACTCTCGCCGGATCTGTGGCTCTGGTACGCGTTCCTGCGGTCCGGTCGCAGTGACATCTTCCGGTTCGCCGAGGCGATGACGCGACACACTGGTGAGGTCGACGTCTATCACCTCGGTCAGTGGGCCGGTCTGGGTACGAGGCACGGCGTACAGCACTGGGCGGACAGTGCGAAGCAGCAGCGGATCAGTACGGCGATCTACCGGCGGTTCTACTACTACCTGACGGCAGACGAGCGTACGGGCGACCTGTTGTCGGAGCTGGTCGACTCCGATCGGACCTTCCTGGTGCTGGACCCACTGCGGAAGATCAGGACCGAGCCGTACACGCCTGACCCGCATGCGCTGGCGATCGGTCTTGGTACGGACTGGAGTGGTCTGGCGGCCGCGTGGTTGACAGAGTGGGAGCGTCAGGGGCCAAAGGCCGACGTTGCTCACGCGAAGCTGCTCGGGACGATGGAGACGATCGGGGCGATGCCGAACGGGTTCGTCACCGGTGGTGGGCTCTATGACCTGGACACCGGTCGCTTCGCGCCGGTGACCGAGAAGACGGTCAGTGTGTCGCACCTGAGCGCGATGTTCGGTCAGGTGGAGATCTGCGCCGAGCTGATCGACCTGGTGGACCTGCCCGCGTTCGAGGCGGCGTGGCTGCAGTACTGCCGCCTGTTCAACGCCACCCGGGAAGAGCAGACGGCCGAGTGCGGTGCGTACTTCGGCAACCTCATCCTCCGCCAGGGTCACTCCCGGTTGACCGCGTACGCCGCGGTCCGCCTCGACCGTGACGACCTGGCCGCGCGGGCGTGGAAGGAGTTCTACACCGGTGACGGCTACGGCCCGAACCTGCCGTGGGCCTCGGAGGAGGTGGACTCCACCCTGAACCCGACGAAGGCCGCGAAGTGGGTCTCCACCAACACCACAGCCCTCTACGGCCTGGCCGCCATCCAAACCCTGGCCCTGGTCGGCGACCAGATCGTCAACCCCTGAGCTCGCACTGTGAGGTCAGCCGACCTCGGCCATGATTTCGTCGGAGACATCGAAGTTGGCGTAGACGTTCTGGACGTCGTCGCTGTCTTCGAGGGCGTCGATCAGGCGGAAGATCTTGCCGGCGCCGTCGGCGTCCAGTTCGACCGTCATCGACGGGACGAACTGGACGTCTGCCGACTCGTAGTCGATGCCGGCGTCCTGCAGCGCGGTCCGGGCCGGGACCAGGTCGGTCGCCTCGGTGACGACCTCCCAGGACTCGTCGAGGTCGTTGACCTCCTCGGCGCCGGCCTCGAGCACGGCCTCCATCACGTCGTCCTCGGACAGCGACTTCCCGTCCTGGTTCTTGGCGACGACGATGACGCCCTTGCGGTTGAACAGGTAGGCGACCGAGTTCGGGTCGGCCAGCGAGCCGCCGTTGCGGGTCATCGCCGTACGGACGTCGGCGGCGGCCCGGTTGCGGTTGTCGGTCAGGCACTCGACCAGCATCGCCACGCCGTTCGGGCCGTAGCCCTCGTACATGATCGTCTGGTACTCCGCGCCGCCGGCCTCGGCACCGGAACCACGCTTGACCGCGCGGTCGATGTTGTCGTTCGGGACCGAGGACTTCTTCGCCTTCTGGATGGCGTCGTACAGGGTCGGGTTCCCGCCAGGGTCGCCACCGCCCATCCGGGCGGCCACCTCGATGTTCTTGATCAGCTTCGCGAAGAGCTTGCCGCGCCTCGCGTCGACGACGGCCTTCTTGTGCTTCGTGGTGGCCCACTTGGAGTGGCCTGACATGGCGAACCCAACCCTTCTTTTACCGCTGTCGACTCAGAGCCCGCGGACCAGCTCGGCGAAGTAGCCGTGCAGCCTCGCGTCCCCGGTCATCTCCGGATGGAACGACGTGGCCAGCAGCCGATCGTGGCGGACCGCGACGATCCTACCCGCGGCGGGGCCTGAGCTCACCGTCGAGAGTACCTCGACGTCCCGTCCGACCCGCTCCACCCACGGTGCCCGGATGAACACGGCGTGGTACGGCGTGTCGAACGCGGCGAACTCCAGATCCGCCTCGAACGAGTCCACCTGCCGCCCGAACGCGTTCCGGCGGACCGTCACGTCCAGTCCGCCGAGCGTCTCCTGGCCCTCGATCCCGCCGGTGATCTCGTTCGCCAGCATGATCATCCCGGCGCAGGTGCCGAAGACCGGCATCCCGTCCGCGATCCGCTTCTGCAGCGGCTCGAACAGCTCGAACGAGCGGGCCAGCTTGTCCATCGTCGTCGACTCGCCACCCGGCAGCACCAGCGCGTCGACCTGCTCCAGCTCGGACGGACGCCGTACCGGCCGGGCCTCGACGCCGACGTCGGCCAGCATGGCCAGGTGCTCCCGCACATTCCCCTGCAGCGCGAACACACCGATCACGGTCATATGGACACCTTTCGCTGCCAGTTGAGGGTGACCTCGATCCGGCCTTCGTCGAAGACGGCCGGGAGGTCGTGCTGGTACAACAGCGCGAGTACGTCCTCGAGGAGCGGCTCGCCGGGGGCGACGTTGGCTGTGTCGGGGTGCCAGACCTTCAGCTCGAGCATCCCGAAGTCCACGGCGTGCCAGACGTCCGTGTCGGTGAAGAAGACCAGTCCCCGGGGGTCCGCCGCAGCCTCCAGCGCCTGCCGTGCGGCGTGGTGGTCCGACGTGTAGCGGACGACCACGATGCCTCGGGACTCCAGCTCGGACAGTACGGCGTCCAGCCGGTCCGGATCCGTCGCCGACGGCCACCCAGCCGCCTCGGCGTTCAGATCGATCACCGCTTCGCCGATCAGCAGCGGCACCAGGGTGGCCGCGTCCATCGACGGAGCGTCCTCCTGAACCGCCTCGGTCAGCGCGGCCGTGATCGCCGCGTGGTCGGCGTACCCGGACCGCACCAGGACGCGGGCCAGACCCCGCAGCTCCCGGGCGGTCCGTTCGTCCACCGCGAGCAGACCCTCGGGGGTCGTCACCAGCCGCGCTCGGCGAGCCGGTGCGGCTGCGGGATCTCGTCGACGTTGATGCCGACCATGGCCTCGCCCAGACCGCGGGAGACCTTGGCGAGCACGTCCGGGTCGTCGTAGAAGGTGGTGGCCTTGACGATCGCCTCGGCGCGCTGCGCCGGGTTGCCGGACTTGAAGATGCCGGAGCCGACGAACACACCCTCGGCGCCGAGCTGCATCATCATCGCGGCGTCGGCCGGAGTGGCGATCCCGCCGGCGGTGAACAGCACCACCGGGAGCTTGCCGAGCTGGGCGACCTCCTTGACCAGTTCGTACGGCGCCTGCAACTCCTTGGCGGCGACATACAGCTCGTCCTGGGGGAGGTTCTGCAGCTTGCGGATTTCCTGGCGGATCTGGCGCATGTGGGTGGTCGCGTTGGACACGTCACCGGTGCCGGCCTCGCCCTTGGAGCGGATCATCGCCGCACCCTCGGTGATCCGGCGCAGCGCCTCGCCCAGGTTGGTCGCACCACACACGAACGGGACGGTGAAGTTCCACTTGTCGATGTGGTTGGCGTAGTCGGCCGGGGTGAGCACCTCGGACTCGTCGATGTAGTCGACACCGAGGCTCTGCAGCACCTGCGCCTCGACGAAGTGACCGATCCGGGCCTTGGCCATCACCGGGATCGACACGGCAGCGATGATCGAGTCGATCATGTCCGGGTCGCTCATCCGGGAGACGCCGCCCTGCGCGCGGATGTCGGCCGGAACCCGCTCCAGCGCCATCACCGCGACCGCACCCGCGTCCTCGGCGATCTTGGCCTGCTCGGCGGTGACGACGTCCATGATCACGCCGCCCTTGAGCATCTCCGCCATGCCGCGCTTCACCTTCGCGGTACCGGTCTGGGGAGTCTGGTTCTCGGTCACTGCATCCTCCTGGTCGTGGGGCTCGGTTCCAGATTAGGGGGCGGGCGGCATGGATCTTCAGTCCACCTCAGATCAAGTGGACTGAGCCAGCGCTTCGCCGAGCCGGGCGACCACCAGCCGGAGCGTGGCGGGCGGTGCGGTGAACGGAATCCGGATGTGCCGGCGGTCCGTCCCCTCCGGCGTAAACAGGTCGCCGGCACCGAGCAGCAGACCGTGCTCACGCGCTGCCTCCAGCACTCGGCGTGCTCTGGTCTCGGTCAGCTCCAGCCACAGGGTCATCCCGCCCGTGGGCGTGGGCCACGCCACACCGTCGAGAGTCCTGAGTCCTGTCTCCAGAGCGGTCAGGTTGGCGCGCAGCCGAGTGCGGCGGCGGCTGATCACCTTGTCGAGCTTCTGGACGATGGCCTGGGCCAGTAGGTCGTCGAGAGCGCTGGGTGACGCGACGCTGAGCTGTGCGGCGGTGTTAATGCGTCTGCGGAGCTGTTTGCCGGTTCTGACCCAGCCGACGCGCAGTCCGCCCCACACGGTCTTGCTCAGCGAGCCCACACTGACCGTGCGCGGGTAGCGACTCAGTGGCTCCGCTTGCTTCCCGCCGGCCAGCCAAAGCGGTCGCATGGTCTCGTCGCTGATCAGTGCGGCGCCGTACCGGCGTGCTATCTCGACTACCGCGGTACGGCGATCTGCCGGGAGGCTCAGGCCGGTTGGGTTGTGGTTGTCGGCCTGGAGGTAGATGACCTTCGGGCGGTGTCGTCGGCAGAGGTGTGCGAGCTGGTCGGTGTCCCAGACGCCGGCCGGCCAACCTGCTACATCCAGGCGGTGTTTTCTGAGCAGGTCGAAGGCGGCCGGGTACGTCGGTGTCTCGGTGATCGCTACACCCGGTCCGAGGTCCAGTCCGGCCAGTGCGGCATTCAAACCGGCTGCCGCGCCGACGGTGAGGGTCAACTGGTCCGGCTCGGTTGGTACGCCCTCCAGGGTCAGCCGCTCGGCGAGCGCCGTACGTAGCTCCAAAGAGCCGCCCGGCGGCGGCCCGTCTCCGCCCATGGCCTGCGGGAGACCATCCCGCACGATCTGAGCCGCCACCTCAGCCACATCGTGCGGCGCCGCGGTCGTGGCGAAGCGTAGATCCAGCACGGGCTGATCCCCTGCCGTCACCGTGGACGCCGGCGCGATCGGGTCCAGGAGCCGATCGAGCGGCCGGACCACGGTCCCGGAGCCCCGCTTGGTCTCCAGTACGCCGTCCGCCCGCAAGTTCTCCAACGCGCGGACGACGGTCACCCGGCTGAGGCCCAGGCGGTCCGCCAGCACCCGCTCCGACGGCAGCCGGGAGCCGATCGAGAGGTCCCCCCGTTCGATCCGCCGCAGCACGAGCGCCTCGACCTGCTCGGTCTTCGTCCCGTCCGCCGTATCGAGGTCAGCCTCCCGCCACATAAGTCCAGTCTGCCACCACTGGCCTGATGAACCGAGGACTGTCCATGCCGGGTGGTTGGATTCGGGTATGGACGAGCGGTGGGCGATTGCGCCGGAGGAGGGTGGCGGAGCGGTGCTTGTCGCCCTGCATCCGGACGGTCAGCCTGCCGGTGAGGTGCTGCACGAGCCGGACCTGCCGACTGCGGTGGCCTCGCGTCCTCAGGTGACGCGCTGGGTGTGGCGGTCGTCGGCCGAGATCTACCCGCGGTTGCTGGCGAGCGGCGTGCGGGTCGAGCGCTGCTACGACATCGAGAACACCGAGGGACTGCTGCTGGGGCACGAGGGACGGCTGGGCGAGCCCCGTTCGGCGGCTGCGGCTTGGGCGCGGTTGAGTGGTGGACCGGTGCCACCCGATCCGCCGCTGCGAGGCGTCGTGCCAGGCGAGCAGTCATCGCTTTTCGAGATCGCCGCCGAGCCCGTGGCCTTCGAAGCGCTCCTCAGGGTGTACGCCGACCAGCTCAGGCGGCATGGTCTCACCGAGCACCCGGACCGGATGCGGCTGCTCACGGCGTCGGAGTCTTCGGGGATGCTGATCGCCGCCGAGATGGATCGCGCCGGGCTGCCGTGGAGTGAGTCCGCGCATCGCGACGTACTCGCGGAGTTGCTCGGCGATCGTTTCGGCGGGACCGGAGAGCCGCGGCGACTGACCGAGCTTGCGGACGAGGTGTCGGCGGCGTTCGGCCGGCGGGTGCGGCCTGATCTGCCGGCCGACGTACTGAAGGCGTTCAAGCAGGCGGGTCATCAGCTGAAGTCGACGCGCCGCTGGGAGCTGGAGACGATCGACCATCCGGCGGTCGCGCCACTGGTCGAGTACAAGAAGCTCTATCGCATCTACACCGCTAACGGCTGGTCGTGGTTGCACGACTGGGTCCATGACGGTCGCTTCCGGCCCGGCTTCGTCCCCGGTGGGACTGTCTCTGGTCGCTGGATCACCAATGGAGGCGGCGGTCTGCAGATCCCCAAGGTCATCCGCCGAGCCGTCGTCGCCGATCCGGGGTGGCGTCTGGTGGTTGCCGATGCGTCCCAACTCGAGCCGCGCATCCTGGCTGCCATCTCCCGCGACCCGGCGTTGATGGAGGTGGCCAGTGATCCCGGCGATCTCTACAAGGCGGTTTCGGACAAGGCGTTCTCCGGCGATCGCGCGACGGCGAAGGTCGCCGTCCTCGGCGCGATCTACGGCCAGACCTCGGGTGATGGGTTGAAGAACCTCGCCATGCTGCGGAAGCGATTCCCGGCAGCGGTCGCCTATGTGGACGACGCGGCCCGGGCGGGTGAGGAAGGCCGCCTTGTCCGGACTTGGCTGGGCCGGACCTGCCCACCCGCGGGCGCTCCGCTGGACGATGCTCTGCTGGAAGGTCCACCCGCCGACGAGCCACAGACCGACGCCCGCCATGCCAGAGCGCGCGGTCGCTTCACGCGCAACTTCGTCGTCCAAGGATCGGCCGCCGACTGGGCGTTGCTCATGCTCGCGGCGTTGCGGCAATCCCTGACGGATCTCAAAGCAGAGCTGGTCTTCTTCCAGCACGACGAGGTCATCGTGCACTGCCCGGCCGACGAAGCCGACACTGTCGCCGAGGCCGTCCAGTCCGCGTCGGATCTGGCCGGCACACTGACGTTCGGCCGCACTCCCGCACGCTTCGCGTTCACCACCGCGACAGTCACGACGTACGCCGACGCGAAGTAGGCCGGAACCGATGCGCCGGCCCGCGCGTCAGACCGTGCGACGTAACCGAACTGATGCTTTGCATCGGGTGCCGGCGTCTTGACGACAGCAGTACATTCGCCGGGTTCGTCAGAAAAGCAAGGCACTTCACGGGGGATTCGTCACGACAAAGTGAAGGACGTGAGGCGCATGGCATGGGGCGACAAGAAGGCTCAGCAGCGGCGGGACGCGGTGGAGAACGGCGGCACCCTGTCGGGCCGTCAGGCCAAGAAGGCGACCCGGTCGGGTGGTCTGGGTGACGACGGCAAGGTTCGCGACACCAAGGGCCGGGTGACCGGGGACTTCTCCCGGCGCACGCCCAAACGCGGCAACGAGCACGGCGTCTGAGTGACCCGGCTCCCTCCCCGGTGGCGCCTACCGCGTCACCGGGGAGCGGAGTTCGGCGGGAAGCCCGAAGCGGGCGAAGTCGGTGGTCTCGTAGGCCGTCATCTCGGCGATCAAGCCCTGTTCGATGCGGAAGATGTCCAGGCCGAACAGCCTGAATCCCGAAGTATTCGGCGGTTGCAGGTAGGCAGCCAGGGTGGGTTGGCGGTTGACCGTGGTCGGCAGGAAGCGCCAGTGACCGCGGTAGGCCGGCGTGAGGTTGGGGACCAAGGAGCGGACGGCATCGGCGCGGCCCTCGAACCAGAACGGGTACGGCGGCATCGTGATGCGGACGTCCTCGTGCATCAGGGCGGCGAGCGCCCCCGGGTCGGCAGCATGCCAGGCAGCCAGGTACTTGTTCAGCAGTTCCTGTTCCTGAGGCGACGGGGTTGCGGCGGACCACTCGGACCGGTGCGGGGGCAGGTGCTCGCGGAGGACCGGGCGCGCTCGTTGGAGGGCGGAGTTGACCGCGGCAACCGTCAGGTCGGTGACCGACGCCGTTTCGCGGGCGGGCCAGCCGAGGACGTCGCGGAAGATCAGCACGGCGCGCTGGCGGGGTGGGAGGTGCTGGATCGCGATCAGGAAAGCGAGCTCGATCGTCTCCCGCCGGATCGCCACCGCATCAGGTTCCTCGGCGCGGTCCAGGAGTACGTCGGGGAACGGCTGGAGCCACGGGATATCCTCGCGAGGCGGTAGCGCCGTCGCTGGAAAGGTTGCCGGTTCCAACTGATACGGGAGGACTCGCTGCGGGCGTCGTACGTCGTCGATGCACGCGTTGGTGGCGATGCGGTAGAGCCAGGCACGCAACGACGAGCGTCCGTCGAAGGTGTCGCGGGCACGCCAGGCACGGAGGTAGGTCTCCTGGACCAGGTCCTCGGCGTCGTCGTACGAGCCGAGCATCCGGTAGCAGTGCACCCGCAGCTCGTGCCGGTACCGCTCGGCCTGCTCCTCGAACGTCAACGCCCGTCCTCCAGCTCGATCGTGCACGGCATCGGCGCGTGGCCGGCCAAGCGGAACCAGGTGACCAGGCGGCGGTGGCGGAGGTCGCGCGTCGACACCACGATGTCGTTGTGGAAGCGGCGCGCCAACTGGACCCGCCGTTGAGCCAGGCTCAGCTCGCCGGCCCACGGTTCGACATCGGTGCCGGTGGCATGGATCGCGCGGGTCAGGGCGGACTCCGCCTGCTCGCGCGCCTCCAGATCGGCCGGCGCATCCAGCGGCGCGGTCCGGGCGCGGTGCGCCGCGTCGAGCAACAGCAAGGACGACGCGGGGTCGAGGATGCCGGTGCCGGCCAGTTCGGCGACCAGGGCGGACCGGCGGGAAAGCTCGGTCTCGAGGGAGGCTCGGGCGAGGTCCACCCGGTGGTGCAGGCGGTCCAGCCGCCCGGCGGTCCAGCTCGCGTAGGCGCCGAACAGCAGCAGCACCACGCCGATCGCGAGCAGCGCCCAGGAGACCTCCACGGCACCATTCGATCATCGATTACGGAGCGCTGACGGTCCGGCCGAATCCGGTAGTCGTCCCATCGCCCGGTACTAGCGTCGGGATCATGGCTGATATCGGCGTGATCGGTGGCTCCGGCTTCTACTCGTTCCTGTCCGACGCACAGACCGTCGAGCTCGACACACCCTTCGGCCCGCCCAGCGAGCCGCCCGTGGTCGGTGAGCTCGGCGGGCGTGCGGTCGCGTTCATCCCCCGGCACGGTGCCGATCACCGCTTCCCGCCGCATCGCGTCAACTACCGAGCCAACCTGTGGGCCCTGCGGGAGCTCGGCGTACGGCAGGTGCTCGGGCCGTGTGCGGTCGGCTCGTTGCAACCGGAGCTCGTGCCGGGCACGTTCGTCGTACCCGATCAGTACGTCGACCGCACCTGGGGGCGCGAACACACGGTGTACGACGGCCGGCCGGTGGTGCACACGTCCGTCGCCGACCCGTACTGTCCCACCGGCCGCGCGACGGTGATTGCCGCGGGCAACGTCGTACCCGGGGGCACGATGGTGGTCATCAACGGGCCTCGGTTCTCCACTCGCGCCGAGTCCATCTGGCATGCGGCGCAGGGCTGGTCGATCGTCGGCATGACGGGCGCTCCCGAAGCGTCGATCGCCCGCGAACTCGCGCTCTGCTACACGTCGATCGCGCTCGTCACCGACCACGACGCGGGGATCCAGATGGGCGAGGGAGTCACGCAGGCGGAGGTGTTCAAGGTCTTCGGCGCGAGCATCGAGCGCCTGCGGCACCTGCTCACCGAGGTGATCGGCCAACTGCCGAAGCCGGACGCCGACTGCAGTTGCCGCCACGCCCTCGACGGTACGGCGGCTGCCCGGTGAGGGTTCTGCTGACCGGCGGCGCCGGGTTCATCGGACGGCATGTCCACCACCAACTCTTTGCTGAGGGCCACGAAGTGGTGGTGCTCGACTCGTTTCGACCGGACGTGCACGCGCACAAGCCGAAGCCGCGACCCGGGCTGATCGTCGGCGATGTGCGTGACGGGGCGACCGTGGCGGCGGCGCTGGACGGCATCGACACCGTGATCCATCTCGCCGCGAAGGTCGGGCTCGGCGTCGATCTCGACGATCTGGACGACTACGTCTCGAGCAACAGCGTCGGTACGGCGGTCCTGCTCCGGCAACTCGCGCACACGAAGATCCGGCACGTCGTCTATGCCAGTTCGATGGTCGTGTACGGCGAGGGCCGCTACGACTGTGATCAGCACGGTCAGGTGGCGCCCGGTCCACGCCGTACCGAGGATCTCGAGGCGGGTCGCTTCGAACCACCGTGCCCGATCTGCGGCGCTCAGCTCCGGCCGGGTCTGGTCGCAGAGAGCGCGCTCCTCGATCCACGCAACGCCTACGCGGCCAGCAAGCTGAACGGCGAGCACCTGGCCGCGTCGTGGGCACGCGAAACCGGCGGGAAAGTGAGCGCTCTCCGGTTCCACAACGTCTACGGGCCGGGCATGCCGCGGAACACGCCGTACGCCGGGGTCGCGGCAATCTTCCGTTCGATGCTGGAGCGCGGTGACGCGCCGAGGGTGTTCGAGGACGGCCGCCAGCGGCGCGACTTCATCCACGTCCGGGACATCGCCACGGGCGTCACCATGTCCGCCGCCGCACTCCCCCACCGGCCGGCGTTCACCGCCTACAACGTCGGCAGCGGCACCATTCAGACCATCGGCGACGTCGCGACAGCGCTCTCCCGTGCCTACAACGGACCGGCTCCGGTCGTCACCGGGCAGTACCGCTTGGGCGACGTCCGCCACATCACCGCTTCGTCGGATCGGCTCAAGGACACCCTCGGATGGAAGCCCACCTACGACCTCACGACAGGCCTCGCCGACCTAGTTGCCGGCGGGCACCGGCGGTAAGTCGATCTGGAAGGCGCAGCCGCCATCCACGTTGCTGACGCCGATCTGGCCGTCGTGGGACTCCACGACTCCGCGGGCGATCGCGAGACCGAGTCCGCCACCGGTCGACGAATCGGCGTCCGGGGTGCGCTGCTCGTCGCCGCGCCAGCCGATGTCGAAGACGCGCTCGAGGTCATCGGCCGGGATGCCGCCGCAGCCGTCCGTGACGGCGAGCCGGACGCGGCCGTCGGGTTCGCGGTCGACGGCCAGGGTCACCGTCCCACCGGGTGAGGTGTGACGGATCGCGTTGCCGACCAGGTTGGTGACGGCGCGGGTGAGCTCGTCGGGATCACCTTGGACGGCGAGCCGATCGTTGTCCGACGGCGTCGACACTTTGAGCCCGACACCCGAAGACCGTGCGTGCTCACCGTTCTCCCCCGCCACGTCCTCGGCCAGCTCTCGCAGACTCACCGCCGACCGGCGCCGCGGCGGAGGCGCCGCCGACAACCGGGACAGCTCGAAGAGGTCGTCGACCAGCCCGGTCATCCGATCCACCGTCGCGCGCATCTGCCGCAGAGCGCCGGGTGCGTCGTCGATCACGCCGTCCTCGAGCCCCTCGGACAGGGCCCGCAACCCGGCGAGCGGCGTACGAAGATCGTGGGACATGAACGCCACCAGCTCCCGCCGGCTCGCCTCCAGCGCACGCTCGCGTTGATGTGACGCCGCCAGCTTCCGACGCGTCATCTCCAGTTCGTCCGCCAATTCCGCCAGCTCGGCCGGCACCGCACCGGCCAGTGCGACCGGCGCCTCGTACGACGTCCCGAGGTGACGCAACCGCCGGCCCACGTCGCGCGATCCCGTGCTGATCCAGTGCCCGAGCAGGACCGACATCCCCAGCCCGAGCAGGGCCGCGAACGCCAGGGTCCAGAGCACTACCCACGAGTCGTGCTCGGAGATGAACATCGCCCGCACGCTCTGCAGCACCGCGGCCAACGCGGCCGCCATCGGCGCCAGCGCCGCCACGATCATCGTGATCCGCAACGACCGCCGCCGGAACTGCCACAGGATCCCGGCCCCGAGAGCCGCCACGATCAGCGTCCACACGGTGGTGAGCGCCAGGATCGTGAACATGTCCTTGTTCATTCGGCGTCCCCGACGAACCGGTAGCCCGTCCGCGGCACCGTGAGTACCAGCCGGGGATCGGACGGATCGACCTCGATCTTCTCACGCAGCCGCCGGACGTGGACCGTGACGGTCGAGGAGTCGCCGAAGTCCCACCCCCAGACCCGGCGCAGCAGCTCGGCCTTCGTGTACGCCTTGCCGGGATGCGACACCAGGTACGCGAGCAGGTCGAACTCGCGATGAGTCAGAGCGAGCTCCGTGCCGTCGAGGTAGGCGATCCGGGCTGCCGTGTCGACCGTGATCGGCCCGGCGCTCAGCTTGGTCGGCGTCAGGTCGAGCCCGGCCAGCCGTTCCTCGCGCCGCAGCATCGCCTGCACTCGCAGTGTGAGCTCCCGCGGGCTGAACGGCTTGACCATGTAATCGTCCGCACCGACCTCCAGTCCGACCAGCCGGTCCTCCTCCTCGCCGCGCGCGGACAGCATGATCACCGCGGCCCCGTCGTCGGCCGCGCGCATCCGGCGCAGCACCTCCAGCCCGGACAGTCCGGGCAGCATCACGTCCAGGACGACGACCGACGGTTTCCACTGCTGCCAGACTTCGACCGCCGCGGCACCGTCGGCCACCACGCGGGCGTCGTACCCGGCCTTGGTCAGGTACGCCGAGACGACGTTGGACACGGTCGGGTCGTCGTCGACCACGAGCACACGAGTAGCCACGCCTAGAGCCTAGATCTTCGGATCGACTGCACCCCCGGTCCGCACCGTGCGGCGTCGCGATGTAAGCGATCCGTAGTCGCGCTCGGTCCGTTGTCGGGACCGATGTTCCCTACCGTCGAAGTGTGTCAGTCGATCTCGTCCTGCCGTGCCTCAACGAGGCTGCCGCCCTGCCCTGGGTGCTCGAACGGTTGCCGTCCGGGGTGCGGGCGGTTGTCGTCGACAACGGTTCCACCGACGGTTCAGCGGACGTGGCCGCGGATCTGGGCGCGACCGTCGTCCGGTGCCCGACGAAAGGGTACGGCGCCGCGTGTCAGGCCGGCCTGGAAGCGGCCGAGGCCGATGTGGTCGCGTTCATGGACGCCGACGCGTCGTTGGATCCGCGGCAGCTGGTCCGGGTGACCGCTCCGGTGCTGGCAGGGTCGATCGATCTCATGGTCGGCCGTCGACGGGCAGTGTCCCGGGACGCGTGGCCGTGGCATCTTCGGTGGGCGAACGCCGAGCTGTCTCGCCGGATCAGACGCCGTACCGGGATCCGCTTGCACGATCTGGGCCCGATGCGGGCGGCCCGGCGTACCGCGCTTCTGGACCTTGGGCTGCTGGACCGGCGATCCGGGTACCCGTTGGAGACCGTGGTCCGCGCCGCCGACGCCGGTTGGCGGATCGCGGAGGTCGATGTCGACTACCTGCCGCGTTCCGGGCGGTCCAAAGTCACCGGTACGCCGCTCGGCGCGGCCCGGGCCGTCCTCGACATGTCGAAGGTGCTGGCGAGGTGACCCGCGGGACGCTGATCGTCATCGCGAAGGAGCCGGTTCCGGGGCGGGTGAAGACGCGGCTGCAGACCGAGTTCACCGCTGACGAGGCTGCGGTGCTGGCCCGGGCGTCGCTCGTGGACACGCTGAGTGCGGTGCGCTCGGCGCCGGCCTCGCGCCGGGTCCTCGCGCTCGACGGCTCGCCTGGTCCTTGGCTCCCAGCTGGCTTCGACGTCGTCGGGCAGCGTGGAGACGGGTTGGCCGAGCGGCTGGCGGCAGCGTTCGAGGACGCTTTCGACGGTACGCCGATGCTGCTCGTCGGCATGGACACGCCTCAGGTGACGCCTGCTCTGCTGGGGTTCCGGTGGCCTGGGTACGACGCTGTCCTCGGGCTGACCGCCGACGGTGGCTATTGGTGCCTCGGACTCCGGGTGCCTGATCGGCGGGCGTTGATCGGCGTACCGATGTCTACCGATCACACCGGTCGCGACCAACTGCGGCGGCTGCGAGCACTCGGACTGCGGGTGATGCTGTTGCCGACTTTGCGCGACATGGATACGCCTCGCGACGCCGCGCTGATCGCTGCCGCGCATCCGTCGTTGCGCATGTCCCGGCTTCACGAGCGACTGCGGCACGCGGCCCATCCGGGGTTGCTGTTCGAGCAGGCGTTGGGCGGTACGGCGCGAGTCGTTGCTACCGGCATCGATGGGCGGACCGTACCGTCGCTGTCCGAGCTGGACCGCTGGCAGTCGCCCGCGGACGAGGTCGACCGGCTCGCGCTGAGCCGGTGTGAAGGTCCGGTGCTCGACATCGGCTGCGGGCCGGGACGGATCGTGACCGCGCTGGCGGAGCGAGGGATCCCCGCGTTGGGGGTCGATGTGTCGCCACGGGCGGTGTCGCTGACGACGGCCCGTGGTGCGGCGGCATTGCGGCGGCCGGTCCAGGATCGACTGCCGGGTGAGGGGCGGTGGGGCAGTGTGCTGCTGATGGACGGCAATATCGGGATCGGCGGCGACCCGTCCGACCTGCTCCGTCGCTGCGCCGAACTCGTCCGCCCCGACGGACTCGTCCTGGTCGAGGTCGACCCGGACGACGACCTCGACGACCCCGCCCCGATCGTCCTGCGCAGCTCCACCGGCCGCCGCTCCACACCGTTGCCCTGGGCAAGAGTCGGCACCCGCGCCGTCCTCCGGCACGCCCGCCACGCCAACCTCCACCCCACCGAAGACTGGCGAGCCGCCCACCGAGCCTTCCTGACCCTCCGCCGGTCCGCCTGATGCCCCGGCGGATGCGGGGGGTTGTGGGGGGTGTGGTGGCGGTGGGGTGTTGTGGTGGGGTGATTGGGGCTTCGGCTGGGAAGTGGTTGCCGAATGTGGTGCTGGTGGTGGGGTGTTTGGTGGTGATGGGGGTCGTGTGGTGGGTCAAGGGGCTCACCGTGGCGACCGTGGTGGTGGTTGCTGCGTTGTGTCAGCTGCCTGGGCTGATGCAGGGGCCGATCACTAGTACGGACGCTTACCGGTACGTGTGGGACGGGCGGGTGCAGTTGTCGGGCCATTCGCCGTACGCGCGGGTGCCGTTGGACGACAGCCTGGCGCGGTTGCGGGATCCCGTGTTGTTTCCGGGGTTAGGGCCGACCGAGCGGTCGGGGGTGAGCGGACCACCGCGGGTGCCCAAGGACCCGGCGGCGCTGGCGGCGCTTTCGCAGGATGACCCGCGGACGCGGATCAACCGGCCGCGCGTGCCGACCATCTACCCGCCCGTCGCGCAGGCCTACTTCACGGTGGTCGCGTTCTTCACGCCGTGGTTCGCGGGGACGTTAGGTCTCCAGATAGCAGCAGCGTTGATCGCCTTAGCACTCACCTGGCTACTCGCAGTGCGGGAACCAAGGTGGGCAGCTCTGTGGGGTTGGTCACCGATCGTCGCCCTCGAGGCCGGCAACGCCGCACACATCGACGTCCTCGCCGCGCTCCTGATCGCTGCCGCGGTCGTCACCGCCACCCGACGCCCGAAGCTCGCCGCGGTCCTCCTCGGCGCGGCCGCGAGCGTGAAGCTGCTGCCGCTCCTGCTGCTCCCCGCCTTCCGCGGCCGGCGACCAATAGTTGCCGTTGGCACCTTCATCGCGTCGTACGTCCCGCAGTTCCTTGCCGCCGGCACCTTGGTGCTCGGCTTCCTGCCCGGCTACCTGACCCAGGAAGGCTTCGACGACGGCAGCTCCCGATCGGCGATTCTCGCGCTCCTGCTGCCTCCTGAGGCCCGTCAGCTGGTCGCCGCGGCCCTCGCGCTGACCCTGGCAGCGACGGCTCTCCGGCGGGCGAAACACGACCCGATCGCCGTCACCTGCTGCTGGCTGTACGGCGCCGCGCTGCTGATCGCCACCCCGACCTATCCGTGGTACGGCCTCCCGCTGATCGCGCTCGCGATCCTCGCGCGCCGGCCCGAGTGGCTCGCCGTACCGCTGGCGTCGTACCTGGCCTACGCGAGCTTCGGGCACGACACCCGGCAGGGCCTGATCCACCTCACCGCGGCTGTCATCGTTGTCATCACCCTCACCATCCGTCGCCGAACCGCTACAGCAAAGGCGTTTGACGCGCCGACGTTCGCCACCCAACACTGATCGGCGTGACGAAACGCATCGCCCTCGCGACCTCGGCCGACTTCGCCGAGTTGCATGAGCACGACCTCCCGCTCGTCGACGCCCTCCGCGCCGCCGGGCTCGACCCGGTCGTCGAGATCTGGACCGACCCGTCCGTCGACTGGTCCGGGTACGACGCCGTCCTGCTGCGCTCGGTCTGGAACTACCACCGCCGGTACGACGAGTTCACCGAGTGGCTCGCGCAGCTCGACAAGGCCGGCGTCCCCGTGCTGAACGACAGCGGTCTGGTCCGCTGGAACGGCGACAAGCGGTACCTGCTCGAGCTCCGCGAGCGTGGTGTCGCGATCGTGCCGTCCCAGGTTGCCGCCGGTGCCTGCCTGCGCGAGGTGGTCGCCGGGCTGAGCGGCCAGGAGATCGTCATCAAGCCGATCGTCGGCGCGAGCGCCCTGCACACGATCCGCGGGCTGGCCGGATCCGCGGAGCTCGACCGAGCCCTGGACGAACTGCCGGACCTCGTCTACCTGGTCCAGCCGTTCCAGTCCGAGATCCTCACCGACGGCGAGTGGTCCCTGATGTTCATCGACGGTGAGTACACGCACGCCGTCGTGAAGCGCCCGGCAGCTGGTGACTACCGGGTCCAGGAACACCGCGGCGGCCACTCGATCCTGACTGACCCGGCACCCGCCGTATTGGACGGTGCCCGGACAGCCCTGGAGGCGGCGGGTCCCACGCCGGCGTACGCACGCGTCGACGGCGTGGTCGTCAACGGCCGCTTCCTCCTGATGGAGCTCGAACTGATCGAGCCCTACCTGTTCCTCCCCCACTCCCCGGAAGCAACCCAGAAGCTCGCTGCCACCGTCGCGGCCCGCATCTAGC
Organism: Kribbella sp. NPDC020701; assembly: GCF_055562215.1. Classification (NCBI taxonomy): domain Bacteria; kingdom Bacillati; phylum Actinomycetota; class Actinomycetes; order Propionibacteriales; family Kribbellaceae; genus Kribbella; species Kribbella sp. NPDC020701. The sequence goes on from NZ_JBVHFT010000022.1 coordinate 28,052, forward strand.
TCGCGGCCGCCGGATAGGGTCGGGGCATGCCGACGCTCGACGATATCCGCCAGGCCGCGCGACAGTTGGATGGCCGGATCCACCGCACCCCGATGCTGAGCTCCAGCGCGCTGGACGAGCGGTTCGGCGGTGAGATCGCGTTGAAGGCGGAGTTGTTCCAGAAGACCGGCAGTTTCAAGGTCCGCGGTCTGCTGACCAAGCTGCTCCGGTTGAGTGCCGAGGAGCGGGATCGCGGCGTGATCACGGTCTCGGCCGGCAACGCGGCGGGCGCACTCGCGTGGGCCGCCCGGAACGCCGGTGTGCCGGCGACCGTGGTGATGGCGAAGACCGCCGTACCGGCCAAGGTGGACGCGGCCCGCGGGTACGGCGCGACCGTCGAACTGGTCGAGGGTGACCTGATGGCGGAGTACGAGCGGATCCGGGACGAGCGCAAGCTGACCGGCGTTCACCCGTTCGACGACGAGGACGTGATCACCGGGCACGGCAGCCTCGGCCTCGAACTGCTGGCGGATCGTCCCGATCTCGACACCGTGCTCGTCCCGGTCGGCGGCGGCGGGCTGATCTCGGGCGTCGCGACGGCGGTCAAGCTCGTGAAGCCGACGATCCGCGTGATCGGCATCGAGCCCGAGCAGGCCGATGTGGTCAGCCGAAGCCTCGCAGCCGGCGAGCCGCAGAAGCTCCCGACGGCCCGTTCTATCGCCGACGGGCTGGCCGCACCGGTCTGCGGCACGCGTAACCTCCCGCTCATCCAGCAGTACGTCGACACCGTCGTACGCGTGAGTGAGGACGCACTGCTGGAGGCTACCCGGCTGGTGATGTCGCGGACCAAACTCGCCCTCGAACCAGCGGCCGCCGCACCGTTCGCCGCCCTGCTCGAAGGCAGCATTCAACTCGACGGGGTCACCGCCGCTGTGGTCAGCGGCGGCAACCTGGACGTCTCGAAGCTGATGCTCTAGGCGGGAACCAACCGGGCCTGCGCGCCGGACCTGACCCCGTCACTCGGATCGTCGATCAGGTCACCCTGGCGAACCGGATCGTGCTCCGGCAGCAGGATGTCGCGCGCCACCACCAGCATCAGCCAGAGCGTCCCGGCCATCCGCAGGATCACTGACAACCAGTAGATCCGGTCCGGCACCTCCGGATTCCCGGGCGCGAGGAACTGGGCCAGATGCATCCACACCAACATCCAGTAGAAACACTCGCATGCCTGCCAGATCAGCCAGTCCCGCAACCGCGGCCGGGCCAGCGCCACCAACGGCAGCAGCCACAGCACGTACTGCGGTGAGTAGACCTTGTTGATCAGCAGGAACGCGGCGACCACCAGGAACGCCAGTTGGGCGAAGCGAGGTGGTCGTGGCGCCATCAACCCGAGGATCGCGATCGACAGGCACAGGCCCGCGAAGATCACGATGTTCAGCTGGTTGACGTCCGCGACCTCGTGCTTGGCCAGCTTCAGCACGTACCAGATCGAGCCGTAGTCGCTCTCCCGCTGATCGTTGAACGTCCAGAACGACATCCACTCGTTCTTCGCCAGCAGGTAGATCGGCGCGTTCACCAGACCCCACGCGACCGCCGCGGCGATCGTCGCCTGGAACCATGGCCACAGCTTGCGGCCCCGGATGCACACGATCAGCAGCGGCCCGAGCAGCAGGAACGGATAGAACTTCGCCGCCGTCCCGAGCCCGAGCAGGATGCCGAACCAGATCGGTCTCCCGCGTGACCAGGCGAACATCGCCCCGGCTGTGAGCGCGACCGCGAACAGGTCCCAGTTGATCGTCGACGTGAGCGCGAGTACTGGCGCGGCGGCGACGTATAGCGCGTCCAGTGGCTGCCCTCGGGCCGCACCCGGGCGCGATTCGACGCCGCGTGCGGTGGCGAGGGTGAAGCCGACCATGAACAGTGCGCAGATGAACAGCATCGCCACGTTGACGACGAAGAACACGCCCGCCGTGTCGCGCTTCTGCTCGACGGTCAGGTCCTTCTTCGGGTCTCCGGTGAACAGCCAGGTGATCCTCGCCGCGACCTCCATGAAGCCGCCGGTGAGCACCGGGTACTCCAGCACCGGGTAGTTGCCGGTGTCCAGGAACGGCCGGTTGCCCTCGGCGAAACCACGCTCCTGGTACAGGAACCCGATGTCGGAGTAGCAGAGCGCCTTGAACGGCCGCCAGCTCTGCCGGTCCCAGCCGGCCTCCATGCATGGCGCCTTCTGCAGTACGCCGAGACCGAACGTGATCGTGCACACCGCGAGCGCGATCCGCAGCGGCGTCCACCAGGACGAGCTCAGCCGGGCGAACCGCCCGGTCGGCCCACCGAGCCCAACGGTCAGGCCGGCGATAGCCGGATCGACCTCGGTCGGCGGCTGCCGGTCCTGCGCGTCCTGGGTACGTGGTCCGGTCACGGTGGGCATCATCTCCTATCGGCTCACCTGGCGACCAGGCGAGGTTACCCACAGGTGCCTGAAGCCCAGTGCAGGCAGGGCCGCGCGCGGTCAGCCCGGTAGTGGTCCGGTCCAGATCGCCTGCCAGAAAGACCAAGCTCAGGTCGTAGAGCGGCGGCGGGTCAGTACGAGCGCTCCGGCCAGCAGAACCAAGGCCAGCAGGGCGGTCGCGCCGGCGGCGAGACCCATGCGCGCGCCGACGGGACGGTAGACGCAGGACACCTCGGAGGCGCCGGCCCCGATCGGCACCGCCATCAGTCCTGCGCGCGTGCTGGGTGAGGTCGCTGCGCCGCCGTCGACCGAGCAGCGCCAGCCTTCGATCCGGATCACGCCGATGACGACCGCGCCAGGCGCACCCGAAGTGAGCCGGATGTCGATGCTGTGACCGCCGACGCTCACCGCGGCCGGCCTACTCGCCTTCAGCCGCCCCACCGCCGCGGTGAGCAGATCATGGTTCAGGCAGCCGATCGCCGGGGCCGGCAGCCGCGCCGGGCCTCGCACCCGCACCGCCAGGTCGACGACGCCGTCTGCGCCGACGGTGCCGATCCGGCGCATCGGGGCTCCGGAGTAGATGCCCGGACGCTTCGCTTGCGGGTCCAGGTTCGTCACCCAACGGGTCCCATCGACGAGCACCTCGCCGATGAAGGTCGGCGCCGCGAAATAGACCTCCGAACCGGGCCGGCACGACGCGACGAACCGCGCTTCGGTCGGCGTGGCGGCGTCCGGAGTGAGCAGCAGACTCCCCTGCCGGTCGGACACGCTGACAGCGGGAACGTCCTGGGCCTCGAGCTTGGGAACGGTGTAGACGTCGGACCCGAGCGCGGTCTCCTGCACACCGAACGGGGCGGGGTCGCCCGACGCCCAGGCGTTGACCGGGCGCACGCTGACCAGCGGCCCCACGTGGTCGTTCTTCACGAGCCGTACTACCTCGCCGTCACCAGTCTCGGAGTCCTCGTCCACAACCACCCGAGCACCGACGGAGAACACCGCGTCGACCACAGGGTTCTGCGGATCCACCGTGGCCCGCCCGTAGGAGCTGTACCCGAAGCCGAGCCCGATCAGCTCCCTCGAGACGGCGTCCGGGATGGTGCTCGAGTAGTACTGCGGTCCCTGGCCCCCGATCAGCATCGGATCGTTCACCGTCAGCGCCGCGCCGGGAGCCGTCCGCTGCTGCGGCCAGTCGTCCGCGGACAGCACCAGCGAACGGATCTCGTCGTGCTCCTTCCCCCAAGGCGCCTTGGCGCTCAGGATCCTGCCGCGCGCCACGTCGATCGCGACCGACGACATCGTCACCTCGACCAGTACGGCGCCGACGAGCAACGCGACCGCCCCGCGGCGCGCCCAATCCGGCAGCGGACGGCGACTGACCAGCCAGGCCAGGACCGCGAGCACAGCGAGCACCGGTACGGCGATGCGCGTGGTCGCCGTGACATAGCCGATGTCCCAGGTCACGGCGTACAGGACAAAGACCACCGCGATCGGTGCAGCGACGGCGACGACCGTACGGAGGCCGGCGGCCGCTGACATCCAACCGATGATCACGAGCATCCCGGCGAGCACGAAGGCCTGGCGGAACGGGCTGCCGTTCGGCGAGTCGAATCCGTGCCATACCTCGTGGGTGAACCGGATCTGCAGGCTCAGCAGCGTGAGCAGCACGGTGACGGACCAGACGATCCGCTCGCGCACCGGGATCGCCCGGTTGACCGGAAAACTCAATGCCAGCAGCAACATCAACGTACCGACGGCAAGACCCGGGCTGGTCCCGACACCTTCACTGCCAGGGAGCAGCCGGGACAGGAAGTCCGCCCAGGAGATCGGCTGGAACTCGGTCTTCGGGCTCGGCCGCGCGGCCCGGATCGCTTGGAACGTGGGCACCAGCAGTGGCGCCGCCAGTCCGATACCGAGGCCGACGGCAACGATGCAGCGCACCGCGCCGGTCAGGCGATCACGCCAGGACACCACAGCGTCGTACGACAGGATGCGCGCCACGACGACGATGGCCGCACCGATCGTTGCCATGTACACCGTGTAGAAATGCGACGTCCACAGCAGCGCGACGACGAACGGCGTCACCAGCATCGACGGTATCGACCGCCGGCGCAGGATCCACTCGCAGAGCAGGCAGAGCACCGGGAAAGCGATCATCCCGTTCAGCCACACGGTCATGTACGCCGCGTCATCGATCGCCCAGGCGCAGGCGCCGTACGAGAGCCCGGCCGCTATCGCGAGCCAGACAGGTCCGGCCGGACGCAGGCGACGCAGGTACGCCGTCATCGCGCCGGCGCCGAGCGAGATCGCGGCGACCGCGACGAAGAACAGCGCCAGGTCGATCCGGTTGCGAGGCAGTACGAGTGCGATCCACGACAGCGTCGAACCGACGTAGGCCATCAGATCACCGAGGAACGGAACGCCGAATCCGCTCGACCAGTTGAAGAGCAGATCGCCGGGCGCCTGACCGGTGACGATGTCGCGCAGGTGCGCATACATCGGGACGAACTGCTGACCGAGATCGTTGGTGCTCCGGGCGCGATCGCCGAACGGGTAGGTGCCGCGGATGATCCCGCTCGCGACGAACGTCGTACCGGCCGCCGCCGCGGCGACCAGGACCGGCCAGTGACGGCCGAGCCAGGGGAACCTCCTCCTCATACTGCCTGCCGGGACTCGGCAACCGAGGCAGACGGCGCTGGATGCTTGAGGTAGGACAGCTGCGCGGCTTCCTGCCGGCTGCGCCCGACAGCATCGAGCACGTAGCCGAGCACGAGCATCAGGATGGCAACCAGACCGATCGACGAGGCCAGGACGGCGGTCGGGAACCTCGGCACCAGGCCGGTGTCGAGATAGTCCAGTACGACGGGTGCACCGAGAATCAGCGCCACCAGACCGAGCACGCCGGCCAGGACACCATGGAAGAGCGTTGGCCTTTCGAGCCGGGTCAGGCTCAGAATCCACCGCAGAATGCGCACACCGTCGCGGTAGGTGCGCAGCTTGCTCTCACCACCGCTGGGGCGTTCCTTGTATCCGACCGGGATCTCCGCGACCGGGACCCGCAGGTGCAGCGAGTGGATGGTCAGCTCGGTCTCGATCTCGAACTCCCGCGACAACGCCGGGAACGACTTGACGTATCGCCGTGAGAAGGCCCGATAGCCGCTGAGCATGTCGGTGATCTCCCGGCCGAACAACAGGCCGGTGGCACCGGTGAGCACACGGTTGCCCAAGGTGTGGCCGGGCCGGTAGGCGGCGACGTTGGAGTGCTTCCGTACGCCGACAACGTGGTCGTACGGGCCGGTCAGCAGCACGCGGACCAGCTCGGCCGCACGCGCTGCCTCGTAGGTGTCGTCTCCGTCGATCAGCACGTAGACATCGGCCTCGACGTCGGCAAAGGCTCGGCGTACGACGTTGCCCTTGCCCTTGCGCGCCACGTGCCGCACGACCGCACCGGCAGCCGCGGCGATCGCCGCGGTGTCGTCGGTGGAGTTGTTGTCGTACACGTAGATCGTGGCCGTCGGCAACGACGCCCGCAGTTCCGAGACGACTTTCCGGACCGCCGCGGCCTCGTTGTAACAAGGCACGATCACCGCGATCTCGGTTCCGGAAATGTCCTGTTTGTTGCTCATAGCCCCCCTCGCTCCCCAGACCAGCCGGCCCCCGACTACTCCGTAGATGTCGCGAGTCCACAGGAAAGTTGCATCGGGAGGCAAAATTCTCCTCTAGACCGGTAAAAGAGGGCTTTCGGATCAGACCGTGGTGCCCTGGTCACTGTCCGGGGTCTCGATCCGGGCCAGCCAGGCAGCCAGCAGCCGCTCCAACTGCTGGGCATCAGCCGGAGTCAGCGCTTCGTTCAGCAGCCGTTGCTCATTGGCCATGTGAGCGGCGAAGGCCTTGTCGATCAGGCGCTTGCCGGCCGGGGTGAGCCGGACAACGCGACCGCGACCGTCGTCGTCACTGCGGCGGCGCCGGACCAGGCCCGCCTGCTCGAGCCGGTCGACCCGCTTGGTGACCGCTCCGGTGGTGACCATCGTGTGCAGCGCGATCTCCCCCGGAGCACGCTCGTACGGCGCTCCCGCGCGACGCAGGGCCGCGAGTACGTCGAACTCGCCCTCGGAAAGCCCGTACTGCGCGTAGAGCAGGGTCAGCTCGCCGGTCAGGTGGTTCGCGATCCGGTGCAGCCGGCCGATCACGCCCTGCGGGCCCGTGTCGACGTCCGGCCGCTCCCGCGCCCACTCCGCCTGGATCCTGGCCACCCGGTCGTCGGTCATGCCACTGACTATATCTTCCACGGAAGATATAATAGCTTCCATGGAAAATACTTTGCGCTGGGTGCTCGTCACGGCAATCGCCCCGGTGGCCTGGGGCACGAACTACTTCGTCACCCACGAGTACCTGCCCGCCGGCTACCCCTTGTACGGCGCGGTGTTCCGGGCGCTGCCGGCCGGCGTACTCCTGCTGTGCCTGGCCCGGCGCCGTCCGCGCGGGGTGTGGTGGTGGCGGTCGCTGCTGCTCGGCGTGTGCAACATGGGCGCGTTCTTCGCGCTCATCTACCTGGCGTCACAGCTACTGCCGGTCAGCCTGGCGTCGACGATCATGTCCGCCTCGCCGCTGACCATGGCGTTGTTCGCCTGGGCGCTGCTCGCGGAACGGCCGACCGCAGCAGTGCTGACTGGCGCCGCGGCTGGGATCGCCGGTGTCTTCCTCCTGCTCGGCGCGGGGTCGACAGCGGTCGACCTGCGCGGAGTCGCCGCTTCGGTCGCGGCCCTCACGATGTCGTCCTGCGGGTACATCCTCGCCAAGAAGTGGGGCCGCGCCGACGGTCCGCTCGCGACGACCTCCTGGCAACTGATCGCGGGTGGTCTGGTGCTGGTCCCGTTCGCGGTGATCTTCGAGGGTGCGCCGCCGAGGCTGGACGGCCCGGCGCTCGCCGGTTTCGCGTACGTCGGGTTGATCGCGACCGCGCTCGCGTTCACCGCATGGTTCACCGGCTTGCGTCATCTGACCGCCGCCACGGTCGGACTGATCGGGCTGCTCAACCCGGTGACCGGCGTACTGCTCGGCGTACTGGTGTCGGGTGAGGTGCTGACCCTTCGGCAGGTGCTCGGGCTGGCACTGGTGCTGCTGGGGATCACACTGAGCCGTCCACGACGCGGATCGGGGGTTGAGGTCCGAAGGGAGGAGCCTTCTAAGGTTTATCGATGAACCTCGAGTGGAGTACGCCGGAGCTGACCCTGACGTTCGCGATCGACGACGGGCCGGTGCGGCTGATCACCGGGTCCGACCGTGAGCTGACCCAACCGCTCGTGGAGGTGTCCGCGATCGGGTACGGGCGCTCCCCCGGCACCAACCGTCACGTCGACACTGTCCTCGGCCGGCGCCTGCGCTACGTCACCCACGAAGACAACGGCTCGACCCTGCGCATCGTGCAAGAGGACGCCGACACCGGTCTCCGCGTGACCAGCGTCTTCGAAGCTGGAGCCGGGGTCAGGACTTGGTCCGAGGCGTCGCTCACGCGACCCGGCGAGCTCATCCTGGACTTCCTCTCGTCCCTCGTCGTCGGCCTGGAGTCCGTCGACGCCGAGTTCCACTCCGCGGCCAACGATTGGATGGGCGAGAACCGCTGGTCCGTGCAATCGCTGCGCACGAGTGGCGTGACGAAGATCGTCCGCGACCCGCACTTCCCGATCGCGAAGAGCCGGCTCGCCGTGACCAATACCGGCTCGTGGTCGACCGGTGAACGGCTTCCCGTCGGCGTCCTGGTCGGTACGTCGTACGCGCTCGGCTGGCAGATCGAGCACAACGGGCCCTGGCACTACGAACTCGGGGAGAACCGCCGCGGCGGGTACCTCCTGCTCAGCGGGCCGACCGGCCAGGAGCACCAGTGGACCGTGCGACTCACTGAGGCGGAGTCGTTCACGACGGTGCCGGTGTCGCTCGTCGCCGGGACCGATCGCGACAGCACCTTCGCCGCACTCACTCGCCAGCGCCGTGCGGTGCGGATGCGCCGGCCGATCGACGACCGGATGCCGGTCATCTTCAACGACTACATGAACACGTTGATGGGTGACCCGACGACGGACAAGTTGCTCCCGCTCATCGATGCCGCGGCCGCCGTCGGCGCGGACTACTTCTGCATCGACGCCGGCTGGTACGCCGAAGGCGACTGGTGGAGCACGGTCGGCGACTGGCAGCCGTCGGCCACCCGCTTCCCGAACGGGCTCGGCGAGGTGATCGAGCGGATCCACCAGCGCGGCATGGTGCCCGGCCTCTGGCTCGAGCCGGAGGTGATCGGGGTCGACGCGCCGATCGCCCGCGAACTCCCCGACGACGCGTTCCTCACCCGGCACGGCATCCGCGTCGCCGAGCACGGCCGCTACCTGCTCGACCTGCGCAACCCGCTGGCTCGGCAGCACCTCGACGACACGGTCGACCGGCTGGTCACCGACTTCGGCGTCGGCTTCTTCAAGTTCGACAACAACACGATGACCGGCCCCGGCACCGACAAGGGCGGTACGTCGCTCGGCCACGGGCTGCTCGAACACCAACGGGCGCTGCTCGACTGGCTCGACGCGGTCCAGGCACGGCACCCCGATCTGCTGATCGAGAACTGCGCGTCCGGGGCGATGCGGATGGACTACGCGATGCTGTCCCGGCTGCACCTACAGTCGACATCGGATCAGCAACACCCGTTGCTCTACGCACCGATCACCGCGGCCGCACCGGCCGCCGTCCTGCCCGAGCAGGCCGGCCACTGGGCCTACCCGATCAGCGGCACCACGCGGGAGGAGTTCACGCTCGCCCTGGTGAACGGCATCCTCGGCCGCCTCTACCTCTCCGGTCACCTCAACCAGATGACGACCGCCGAACTGGACCTGGTCCGATCGGCGTTGGCCGCGCACCGCGCCGTACTCAAGGACCTCGAGACTCTGATCCCGCACTGGCCGCTCGGCCTCCCGGCGTGGGACGACGAGTGGCTAGCCCTCGGCCTCGGCGACTACCTGGCCCTCTGGCACCGCACTCCCGGCCCAGCCGAAATCACTCTTCCCCTCCCCCAGGCCCCCATCGCGCCCCTCTTCCCGACGGACGCCGACGGCTGGACCTACACCTGGTCCAGCGACGCACTCACCGTCAGAACCGAGCTGACCGAGCCGTCGGCGCGGATCATCCAACTGGGCTAGCTCGCGACACTGCGCGTGCCGAGAGAGATGGGCTAGTCGAAGCGCTTCGACTGCTGTAGAAAGGGGACAACCACACGAAGGAGTACGACGATGGTCACGATTGGGGACGTTGCTCGGCACGCCGGGGTGGCGGCCAGCACGGTCTCCTACGTGCTCAGTGGGAAGCGGTCGATCTCGTCGGACACCCGTGAGCGAGTGCAGCGCAGTGTCCAGGCGCTCGGCTACCGGCCGAATGCGAGCGCCCGCGCACTGGCCAGCCAGCGGTCCAACGTGCTCGCGCTGGTGATCCCGCTGCGGACCGGCATGCACGTCCCGGTGATGATGCAGTTCGCCGCCGCGGTCGTGACCACGGCCCGCCGGTACGACCACGACGTACTGCTGCTGACCGCTGACGAAGGTCCGGACGGCCTCGAGCGGGTCGCTCAGAGCTCGCTCGTGGACGCGCTCGTGGTGATGGACGTCGAGCTGCACGACGAGCGCGTCCCGGTGCTGCGGGAGCTGCCGATGCCGTCGGTGCTGATCGGGTACCCGGACAGCGCCGACGGGCTGACCTGCATCGACCTCGACTTCGTTGCCGCCGGCGCGCAGTGTGTCGACCACCTCGCGGATCTCGGGCACCGTTCGCTCGCACTGCTCGGTACGCCGTCCGCCGTCTACGAACGGCAAACCGGCTTCGCGCAACGGACGCTGACCGGGTTCGCCGAGGCCGCCGAACGGCGTGGGGTGCTCGGGGTCGAGACTCCGTGCGAGCACACCTTCGACGCGATCCTGCACACCGTCGAGCAGCTCCTCCACGACCACCCGGACATCACCGGACTCGTCGTCCAGAACGAGCCGATCATCGGCCCGCTCCTCGACGTCCTGCGCCGGCTCGGCCGCCGGGTGCCCGAGGACATGTCGCTGGTGGCGATCTGCGCGGACGACGTCGCCGAGCGCCAGGTCCCGCAGCTGTCGTCGGTGACCATCCCGGCCGAACAGATCGGCGATCAGGCGGTCGAGTCGCTGATCACCAAGCTCGAGGGTGGCGACGTACCCGAGCTGACCCTGCTCCCGCCGACGCTCACGGCGCGGGCGAGCACCGGCCAGGCGCGTCACGGCGACCTGAGCACCGCATAACCGCCAGGTGCCAACGGCAGCTCGCCGACGACCAGGTTGGTCCCCTCGGCCGGTACGTCGACCTCCGCATCACCGTGGTTGAACAGGAAGGTCCACGTGGTGTCGCCGTCGCGTCGCCGGACGATCTCGACCGGCGACGTCGTCAGCCCCAGCAACGTCGCTGCCGTCTCGTCATCCAGCTCGGTCGACACGTACCAGGCCGTGCCCGCGCCCACCTCGCGTCGGGTGATCGCGGGCTTCCCGTCCAGCACTCCCCCGGCGTACCGGTCCACGACCTCGGCCGAGACGGCCCGCACGTCCTCACTCCACAGCCGCCCGCGCCCACCGGACGACAATGCGACCCCGCCGTTGGCCGGCAACGGATGGAACTCCTCCACCCGCACGCCGAGCAGCTCCGCGAACGCGCCCGGATACCCGCCGAGCCGGACCCGCACGTCGGGATCCACGATCCCGCTGAAGTACCCGACCACCAACTGCCCGCCACCCTCCACATAGGTGGTCAGAGCGGCCGCGGTCTCATCACTCACCACGTACAAGCTCGGCGCGACAACCATCTTGTACGACGAGAGATCGGCATGAGGAGACGCGAAGTCGACCGTCACGCCGGCCCGCCAGAAGTGGCGGTGTGCGGACCGCACCGCGGTCAGGTAATCCAGCGAGGACGACGGCAAATGCGTCCCCTGCATCGCCCACCAGGACTCGGCATCCCACAGGATCGCGACGTCCGCGATGACCGTACTGCCCGCGGCCTCGGCCAGCCGGGGCAGCACTGACCCGAGCTCCACGACCTCCCGGAACATCCGGCTGTCCGCTCCGGCATGCGGAACCATCGCCGAGTGGTACATCTCCGACCCACCACGCGACGCCCGCCACTGGAACGACAACGCACCCTGCGAGCCCCGAGCGATGTGCGACAGGCTGTGCCGCGCCATCCGCCCCGGCTCCTTCGCGTGCAGCCGCTGCCCGTCGTTGAGTGTCCCGGCCGCCTGCTCCATCAGCAGCCACGGCTTCCCGCCGGCCCATGAGCGTGCGAGATCGGCGCCGAAGGCGGTCTGCTCCTCGGCGCCGATCCCGGTCTGGTCCGGATAGTGGTCGATGGCAACGACATCGACCTCGGCCGCCCACTGTGCATGGTTCACCGGCACCCAGCCGCCGAAGACGAAGTTGGTCGTGATCGGCAAAGCCGAACGCTTTCGGAGCTCGGCCTTCTGCTCCAGGTACGCCGCCAACAGCTCGTCGGACCAGAATCGCTTGTAATCCAGGAACTGCGTGGGATTCACCAGGTACTGCGTCCTCCGCGGCGGCTGGATTTCCTCCCATTCGCCGTACCCCTGGCTCCAGAACGCCGTCGTCCACGCCTCGTTCAGCCGGTCGAGCGAGCCGTACCGCTCCCGCAACCACGTCCGGAATCGCTCCGCCGCCAAGTCGCAGTGACACGTGGTCCCGTACTCGTTGTGGACATGCCACATCGCCAGCGCCGGGTGATCGTGATACCGCTCGGCCAACGCCCGCGCGATCCCACGGGCGGCCTCCCGGTACGCCGGTGCGCAAGCGCAGTACGTGTCTCGGCTGCCGTGCGTCAGTCGTACGCCGTCAGCCGTGACCGGCAACGCCTCCGGGTGCAACCGGCTGAACCACGGCGGCGGTGAGGCGGTCGGCGTGGCCAGATCGACGCTCACACCGCCTTCATGTAGCCCGTCGAGCACCTGATCGAGCCAGCCGAACTCGTACCGCCCCGGGGACGGCTCCAGACTCGACCACGAGAACACTCCGACGGTCACCAGGTTGACGCCGGCCTGACGCATCAGGTCGACGTCCTCCTTCCACACCGCCGGGTCCCACTGCTCCGGGTTGTAGTCGCCGCCGTACCAAAGTCGCGTCATGCGCCTAGCCTTTCACCGCGCCGATGATGACACCCTTGGTGAAGTGCCGCTGGATGAACGGGTAGACCAGTAGGACCGGCACGATCGCGATCACCACGATCGCCATCTTGATCGCCAGACCGGGCGCCGGCGCCATCCCGAGGCCGACGCCGCTCGCCACCCCGCCGGCTCCGGTCGGCAGCGGTTGCTGCTGGACGATGTACGTCCGGAGCACCATCTGCAGCGGCCACTTGTTGTTGTCGTTGATGTACAGGAGCGCGTTGAAGAACGCGTTCCAGTAACCGACCGCGTAGAACAACCCGACCACTGCGACGACGGCCTTCGACAGCGGCAGTACGACCCGCCGCAGGATGGCGAACTCCCCGGCCCCGTCGATGCGCGCACTGTCGATCAGTTCCCCCGGGATCCCCATGAAGAACGACCGCATCACGATCAGGTTGAAGGCCGACACCGCGGTCGGCAGCACCAGGGACGCATAGTTGTCGATCAGTCCGAGCGCGTTGACCACGAGATAGCTCGGGATGATGCCCGGCCCGAACAGAAACGTCAGCAGTACGACGAACAGCAGCGGCCGATGGAACAACGACCCCGGCCGCGACAGCCCGTACGCCGCAAGCACGGTGATCCCGAGGCTGAACGCCGTACCGATCGCAGTGATCACCACGCTGATCATCAAGGCACGAGTCACCACGCCCCCGGACAGCAACTGCACGTACGCCGCCGCCGTGAGCTCCCGCGGTACGACGACCAGCCCGCCGGCCCGGGTCACGGCTTCGGTGGTGGACAGGCTCGTCACGACCACGACGTACAGCGGGAACGCCACCGCAAGCGCGATCAGGGTCAACACAACCGGCTTGCTCAGCCGGCCGACCGCGGTCGGCTCTTCCTCCCAGACAGCCCTTGTCGTCATGAGCGCGAATACACCCCCTGCTCGCCCACCAGGTGCGCGAATCGGTTGGCTACCAGGACGAGGATGAGACCGATGACGCCCTTGAACAGGCCGGCGGCAGCGCCGTACCCGAAGTCGCCGACGAGCAGACCCTGGTAGTAGACGTACGTGTCCAGCACCTCCGCGGCACCGCCGCCGACGGCGCTGCGCTGGAGGATGAACTGCTCGAAGCCGACCGTCAGCGCGTCACCGAGCCGCAGGATCAGCAGCAGCACGATCACCGGCCGCAGCCCGGGCAGCGTGATATGCCACAGCCGTCGCCAGCGGTTCGCGCCGTCGGCCGCGGCGGCCTCGTAGAGCGCCGGGTTGATGGTCGACAGCGCGGCGAGGAACACGATCATCCCCCAGCCGGCGTCCTTCCAGACCGACTGCGCGGTGACGAGCAGGATGAACGTGTCCGGCTTCGTCATCAGGTCGATCGCCTGGTGACCGTTGTCGCGCAGGGTCTGCGCGAGCAGGCCGGCGCCGCCGATCATCTGCTGGAACAGCGACACGACGAGCACCCAGGAGAAGAAGTGCGGCAGGTACACGACGCCCTGGATGAGGTTGCGCAGCTTGCTCGACAGCACACTGTTGAGCAGCAGGGCCAAAGCGATCGGGATCGGGAAGAAGAACACCAGCTGGACGGCGGTGATCGACAAGGTGTTCGCGACCGCCTTCCAGAAGGCCGGCTCGGAGAACATCCGGCTGAAGTTGGCGAACCCGACGAAGTCGCTCCCCCGGATCCCGGCGTACGGCGAGTAGTCCTGGAAGGCGATCACGTTCCCCAGCGTCGGGAAGTAGTGGAACACCCCCAGCAACACCACCACCGGCAGAACCATCACCAACAACGGCCAGTCCCGCACGAACCGATGCCGAAAACCCGCCCCGCCACGTTTCGGGCGTTTTCTGGATCGGTTGGGCTCTGGGGCACGCTCCGCCTTCAGCGGAGGCTTAACGACCGTTGTCACTGAGCACCTTGGCGTAGAAGTCGCGGCCTTCGTCACCGCCGTTGGTCTGCCACTGCTTGACGGCCGTCTTCAGCTCGCTGACCGGCCGGCGCCCGCGGAAGATGTCCTGCAGCGCGTCGTCGAACGGCTGGTTCAGGGCCGCCATCTTGGCCGGCTGCTCGACCCGGATGCCGTCGAAGAGACTCTTCTGCCGGACCTTGGCCGCCGCGTTCTGCCATTCGCTCATCGCCTGGACATACCCCGGATACTCGCTCTCGGTGATCGCAACCGGCCGTCCGCCAAGGAAGATGTAGGTCTGCGACACCTCCTTCTGTCCCAGCGCCGTCAGCTTCGGCGCACCGTTGCTCTGCCGGGTGTAGTGCTTGCCCTCGACCCCGTAGTTGTAGAGCTGGTACTCCTCGGTGCCGAACGGCGCAGCGGTGTAGTTCAGAACCCCGAGCAGCTCCTTGATCCGGGCCTCGCCGAGCCCCTTCTTCATGAACGTGAAGATGCCCGCCGGGTCACCACCCCAGACGATCGGGTCACCGCCGTCGTGGGCGAACGGCATCACCGGCTGCGGATTGAACTTCGGGTTGATCGTCAACTGCCGCTGCAAAGCCTCGTGCCAGCCACCCAGACCGTTCTGCCGGATGACGAGCTTGCCACCCTCGAACAGCGCGTTCTGATCCGCGGACGCGTTCCCGACCACCTCGGGGTGCACATAGCCCGCCTGGAACACCTTGCGGACGAACGCGACCGCCTCCTCGAACTCGGGAGTCTCGATCTTGTTGACCAGCTTGCCGTCCGAGCCCTTGCGCCAGTCGGCCGGCGCCCGGAACGCCCGGACCACCTCGTCGGCGATCGCACCGAAGGCCCAGCGGTTCGCCTTCGCGTCGGTGAGTTGCTTGCCCAGGGCCAGCAGGTCGTCGGCCGTCTTCGGCGGTTCGGCACCGACCTGGTCGAAGATGTCCTTGCGGTAGAACAGTGCCCACGGGAACCCGTCGCCGGGGAACGGAACCGCCTTCAGCTGCGAATTCCAGACGCCGTACGCCCAGGCCCGGGTCGGCAGGTTCGCCAGCATCGGGTACGCCGACGCCTTGTCACCGGCCAGGTACGGCGTGAGGTCCTCGAACAGCTTGTCCGCGGCCTGGCTGAACCGGGTCAGGCTGGAGATGTTCCAGCCCGGGATGCAGAGCAGCTCCGGAACGTTGCCCGCCGCAAGGATCGGGCCGAGCTTGTCGCCGTAGTCGTTGCCGTTCAGGATGTTGAACCGGACCGGCGCCCCGATTCGCTCGTTGTTGGCGTCGTAGTAGGAGTTGTTGCCGAGCCCGGGCGGCAGCGGGCTCCACAGGGGCGTCATCGCCGACACTTCCTTGCCGCTGGGCACCGCCTTGTCCGGCACCGCCCGCTGCAGCTGGCTCGGGTACTTCGAGAAGCCCGGTGACGCGCCGTTCTCGCCCGGAAGGTCCGGCTTGACCGACTCGTACGGGACGTACTTCGGCAGCAGACCGGTCAGCTTGTCCTCGGTCTCGGCCCGGCCGGACGTCGTCGCGGCCTTGCCGTCCGAGCAGCCGGTCAGCGTGACACCGCCGACCGCCGTCGCCGCGGCGCCCGCGCCGAGCAAGGAAATGAACGTCCGGCGGCTGGTGGCGCCGCCCACTGGTCCGGTCATAGTTGATCCCTTAGAATTAGTTGGGCTGGTAGCCAAACAAATTAGCTCAGAGCCGACAGCCCGACAAGGTGTAGAACTGACCCAGGACTCAATCGAGGGACGGACCTTGACCACACAGACCGCGGACCACACCGACATCCGCGCCACCAACCTGGCCGCGGTGCTCGGCTACCTGCGCCGCGAGGCTCCCTGCTCGCGGGCCGCGATCGCGTCGGGGACCGGGCTGAACAAGGCGACGGTGACGAGCATCGTCTCCGACCTGCTCGACCGGCGGCTGGTCCGCGAGACCCAGCAGACCCAGAACCACGTCGGCCGTCCGGCGACGCTGCTCGTGCTCGACGGTTCGGCGTACGCCACGATCGGGCTGGAGGTGAGTTCGCGGGGGCTGACCGCGCTCGGCTGCGACACGGCCGGCGAGCAGGTGCTGCGCTGGCACCGCGCCGGACCGGGAGTCGATGCCGGACCGGCGAAGACGATCGCGGCTCTGGCTGCGCTGGCTCGACGGGCGATCACCACGGTCCAGTCGTCGGGCCGGCGGGTCCTGGGGATCACCATCGGCGTACCGGGACTCGTGAATCGCGAGGGCGCCGTCGTACTCGCGGCTGGGCTGGGGTGGCGGGATGTCCCGCTGCGGGCCGAGCTGGCCGCGGCGCTCGGGCGGCCGGACATCCCGGTGACGGTCGACAACGATGCGTCGTTGGGGGTCCTGGCCGAGCATCTCTACGGCCCACTGGCCGGTACGGCGAACCTGATCCAGCTCACCGGGGACACGGGCGTCGGGGCCGGGATCATCGCCGACGGCCGGCCGCTGGAGGGGCACCTCGGCTATGTCGGCGAGATCGGTCACCTGCGGCTGGTGCCGGACGGGCCGTTGTGTGGTTGTGGGCGGCGCGGTTGCCTCGAGGCACTCGCAAGCCTGCCGGCGATTCTGTCCCGGATCGACGGTCCGGCCGAGGCGGATCCACAGCTCCAGCTCGAGCAGCTGATCCGACGGGCGGACGCCGAGGAAGCGACCGTCACGAAGGTCCTGACCGAGGCCGGCACCCATCTGGGCCACGGGATCGCCGCGCTGGTCAACATCCTCAACCCCGAGGTGGTCCTCCTCGGCGGCGCCTACGCGTTGCTGGCCACCCACCTCATCCCGGCCATCGACAAGGCCCTCCGCGAAGCCACCATCGCCCCCGACGCCGGCGGCTGCACCCTCGCCGCCTCCACCTTCCCCCACACCGCCACTCCCCTCGGCGCCTCCGCCCAAGCCCTCGCTCCCCTCACCCGCGGCAACCTCCCCACCCCCTGATCCGAGGCGGGGAGGATCTCGGCCCGATTCGGGGGCAGAATCCTCCCCGACCCATCACCGCCGGGCCGCGCGGAAAGCGTGTGCCGGGGACAGTGGTGAGGTCTTGACCTCGGCGGCCGGGGATGCGAACCTCTCTTCACGCCCATCTGTCGAAGCGCTTCGATCACCATTTGTTCGAGCCGCTCGAAGCGCTTCGACACACAGCTCGCAGTGGAGTCGACGCCGATGAGTACTCCAGCCACGCCTCCCCCGTTCCGCGACCCGGCCCGGCCGGTCGGCGAGCGGATCGACGACCTGCTTGCCCGGCTCACCCCGGACGAGAAGACCGCGCTCCTGCATCAGCACCAGCCGCCGATCGACCGACTCGGCCTGGACGCGTTCCGCACCGGGACCGAGGCCCTGCACGGGGTCGCCTGGCTCGGCCCGGCGACGGTGTTCCCGCAGGCGATCGGCCTCGCGACCAGCTGGAACACCGACCTCGTCCGCGCGGTCGGCGCCGCGGTCGGCGACGAGGTGCGGGTCTTCCATTCCAAGGACCCCGTCGGCGTCGGCCTGAACGTCTGGGCCCCGGTGGTCAACCCGCTCCGCGACCCGCGCTGGGGACGCAACGAGGAGGGGTACGCCGAGGATCCGTGGCTGACCGGTGTCATCGCCACCGCCTACGGACACGGCTTGGCCGGCGACCACCCGGCCTACCTGAAGACCGCGCCGACCCTCAAGCACTTCCTTGCCTACAACAACGAAACCGACCGCTGCACGACCTCGAGCAACCTGCCGCCCCGGGTGCTGCACGACTACGAGCTCCCGGCGTTCCGGGCGCCGATCACGTCCGGCGCGGCCGTCGCGGTGATGCCGTCGTACAACCTGGTGAACGGACGGCCCGCCCACCTCAGTCCGCTCATCAACGACGCGCTCCGCACCTGGACCACCGACGATCTGCTGGTGGTCAGCGACGCGTACGCGCCGGCCAATCTCTTCGGCCTGCAGCAGTACTACCCCGACGGCCCGACCGCGTACGCCGCCGCACTCAGAGCCGGCGTGGACAGCTTCACGCAGGACGACTCCGACTCCGCTCCGACGATCGAGCGGCTGACCAAAGCGCTCGAGAGCGGTTTGATCACTGCCGCGGAGATCGACGCCGCGGTCCGGCGAGTGCTGGCGATCCGCTTCCGGCTCGGCGAGTTCGACCCACCCGAGCTCGACCCGTACCGCTCGCTCGAGCCGGATCTGGTCAACTGCCCGGCCCACCGCCAACTCGCCCAGGACGCCGCCCGGCAGGCCATCGTCCTGCTCAAGCACGAGTGCCACGTCCTCCCGCTATCGGCCGCGGACATCAAGCGGATCGCCGTCGTCGGCCCGCTCGCCGGCACCCTGTCGGAGGACTGGTACGCCGGGACCCTGCCGTACCAGATCACTGCGCTGGACGGAATCATCGAGCGGCTGGGATCGGACCGCGTCGGGTACTGCGAGGGCGTCGACCGGATCACGCTCCGCGTAGCCGGCTCATCGTCGTACCTGGCTATCGGTGCGGACGCCGTACTGCGGGCCGAGGCCGAGCCCGGTGAGTTCGACCTCTTCGACTGGGGTGGTGATGCATGGGCGCTGAGGTCGGTGCGGAACGGCCGGCACCTGACCGTCACCGACGACGGTGAGCTGGTCGCGGACCAGCCCGGCCCGAACGGGTGGGAGGTCAAGCAGACGTTCCGGCTCGTGCACACGTCTGACCAGTTGACCATCCAGCATCTGCACAGCGAGCGCTATCTCCAGGTCGACACGACCGGCGCCGTCACCCTGTCCGACCAGGCCACCGCCTTCGAGCTCGACATCGTGATCGATGGCGCCTCCCGGGCCGCCGAGGCCGCCGCCCGCGCCGACGTCGCGATCGTTGTCGTCGGCAACCACCCGCTGGTGAACGGCCGGGAGACCGAGGATCGTGCCAGCCTCGAACTGCCGGCCGCGCAGGACCGGCTGATCCGTCAGGTCCATGCGGCCAACTCGCGCACGGTCCTGGTGATGAGCAGCAGCTACCCGTTCGGAATCGGATGGGCGCAACAGCACCTGCCGGCGATCCTCTGGTCGGCGCACGGCGGCCAGGAGTACGGTCGCGCGCTGGCCGACGTACTGTTCGGCGACACCGACCCCGCCGGCCGGCTGACGCAGACCTGGTACCACTCCGCCGCGGACCTGCCCGATCTCCTCGACTACGACATCATCGGGACAGACGCGACGTACCTGTACTACCGAGGCACGCCGCTCTACCCCTTCGGCCACGGCCTCGGCTACACAACCTTCGCGTACGGCGACCTGCAGCTCAGCGCACCCTCCGTCCCGGCGGACGGCGAGGTCCGGGTCACGTTCACGATCACCAACACCGGCGACCGGCCGGGCCGCGAGGTCGCCCAGCTGTACACCCACCAGCAACGCTCACGCGTCAAGCAACCACTCCGGCAACTCCGCGGCTTCCAACCGGTCTCACTGCTGCCGGGTGAAAGCGCCGAGGTCGAGCTGACCATCGCCGCGGCCGACCTAGGCTTCTGGGACGCAACCCGCGACCGTCACTGCATCGAGACTGCACGCCACAGCATCATGATCGGCCGTTCCAGCACCGATCTCCGGCTGACCGCGACCCTCGATGTCCGCGGCGAACAGATCCCACCACGTTCGCTCGACCACCTCGCGGCCACCAGCTTCGACGAGTACTGCGCCATCACCATGACAACCGCGTCACCTGAGCGCGGCGACGCGGTCATCTCCCTGGAACCCCAAGCCTGGTTGGCCTTTCACGACGTCCTGCTGGACGGCCGCGAGAGCTGTCACGTGTCGGCCGCCAACCGCGGCCCGGAGCCGGCCACGATCGAGCTACGCCTGGACGATCCGCTGCACGGCGAACTGCTGGGCACCATCGCACCGACGGACCAGCTGACCTCGATCGCCACGGAGCTGGCACCGGCGAGCGGAGTCCAGACGCTCTACGTGGTCTTTTCGACGGCGTCCGTCGTACTGGAGAGCGTGACGGTGTAGCCGTCGCAGACACCCTCCACCACCCGGGACTCGACCTCGCCGTCGTGGAGGGTGAGCTCGATCGCCGCGGCCACTCCCCCGTTGACGTCCGGCAGTTCGACGGTAGTCGTGAGGCCCTCGGACGGGGCGAACCAGCGGAGGTCGACGCCGTTGGCCCAGTCGTATTCGGGTCGGTCGTCGACCGCGCCGATCGGGATGACCGCGCCCTCGCGGACGAACACCGGCAGGCTGTCGAAGCCGTAGGTCTGCCGCACCCAGCGCGGGCCGGCGATCACGTCACCGGTCAGCAGGTGGGTCCACCGGCCCTCGGGGAGGTAGAACGAGACCTCGCCGTCCCAGCTCATCACCGGAGCGACCAGTAGGTCAGGACCGAGCATGTACTGGCGATCCAGGTGCGCGACAGCCGGATCGTCGGGGAACTCCAGAATCATCGGCCGCATCATCGGCACCCCGTCGTGATGCGCCTCGGCCGCCGCCGTCATCAGGTACGGCATCAACGACAGCTTCAGCTTGGTGAACCTCCGCAGTACGTCGACCGCCTCGTCGTCGAACGCCCACGGGACCCGGTACGACGAGGAGCCGTGCAGCCGCGAGTGTGACGAAAGCAGCCCGAACGGAACCCAGCGCTTGAAGATCGCCGGGTCGGGCGTGCCCTCGAACCCGCCGATGTCATGACTCCAGTAGCCGAAGCCGGACGCGGCCAGCGACAGCCCACCACGCAAGGACTCCGCCATCGCCTCGAACGTCGACTCGCAGTCGCCACCCCAGTGCACCGGGAACTGTTGACCGCCCGCGGTCGCCGAGCGCGCGAACAGTACGGCCTCGCCCTCGCCGCGGTTCTCCTTCAGCAGATCGAAGACGGCGGCGTTGTAGAGCTGCGCGTAGTAGTTGTGCATCCGCTCCGGGTCGGAACCGTCGTACCAGGCGACGTCGGTCGGGATGCGCTCGCCGAAGTCGGTCTTGAAGCAGTCGACACCCAGGTCGATGAGCGCCTGCAGCTTCGAGCGGTACCAGGCGGTCGCGTCCGGGTTGGTGAAGTCGACGATCGCCATGCCGGCCTGCCACATGTCCCACTGCCAGACCGAGCCGTCCAGGCGCTTGAGCAGGTACCCGAGCCGGCGGCCCTCGTCGAACAGGATCGAGCGCTGCGCGATGTACGGGTTGATCCAGAGGCTGACGCGCAGGCCGCGATCCTTCAGCCGGCGGACCATCCCGGCCGGGTCCGGGAACGCAATCGGATCCCAGATGAAGTCGCACCAGTGGAACTGCCGCATCCAGAAGCAGTCGAAGTGGAACACGCTCAACGGCAGGTCGCGCTCGGCCATCCCGTCGACGAAGGCGCTCGTGGTCTCTTCGGTGTAGTCGGTGGTGAACGACGTCGACAACCACAGCCCCATCGACCACGCGGGAACGCGGGCGGGCCGGCCGGTGAGGCCGGTGTAGCGGCGCAGGACGTCCTTCGGGGTCGGGCCGGCGAAGACGTAGTACCCGAGCTCCTGGCCTTCGACGCTGAACTGGTTGCGCGAGGTGACCTCCGAACCGACCTCGAACGACACCCGGGCCGGGCTGTCGACGAGGACGCCGTACCCCTTGCTGCTCAGGTAGAACGGGACGTTCTTGTAGGCCTGCTCGCTCGATGTACCGCCGTCAGCGTTCCAGCTGTCGACAATCTGACCGTTCTTCACCAGCGCGCCGAAGCGCTCACCGAGGCCGTAGATCGTCTCGCCGACGCCGAGTGCGAGTTGCTCGTGCAGGTAGTGCTTTCCGCCGGCGTCGGTGATCAGGCCGACGCTGCGGGCACCTGAGTTCGTCAGCGGGCGCCCGTCATGCTCGAACCGCACGTCCCACGGCCCCTCGAGCTGGACGACCACGCTCAGCTCACCTGAGGTCAACCGTGCCTCCGCGGCGCCGACGTCCACCTTCACCGGGTGATCGTCGTCGGTGTCCAGCTGGTACGTCGGCCGCGCGGGCAACCCACCGAGGTGGTGCGCGATCCGGACCCCGATCACGCCGCGGCCCGGCGAGGAGAACGTCACCGTGAACATCGGCTGGTTCAGCGTGTCACCGCGCCGCTCGATCCGCTTGGCCGGCGCGAACACCGTCAGCTCCCGCTCGCCCGCCACCACACTCTCGACCTCAGCCGGCCGCAACCGCTCCAACCCCGCCCGCAGCTGCCAATACCCATCGGTGAACTTCATCGCGGAGCCTCTCTCAGCTGGGCATCGAAGCGCTTCGACAACGCTAGGTCGGCAACTTCACGCCGTCAAGTTGGTCCGGCTCGGGTCTCAGGGCAGGTAGAGCCCGGCACCGACCAGAGCGGCCCACGAGTAAGGCAACGCCGCGTCGCCGTAGCTCTTGCCGGCACCGCGGATCGTCACCTTGGGATCGGCCAGTACTGCGTCGACGACGCCGCCGCCGGTGTCCGGACGCCGTACCTGGCAGTGCTTGTGAGTCGTCCGCCCCCAGCCGGACAGTTCGGTCGTGCTGGAGTCGTCGGAGGTCATGATGCCGACGTTAGGGTCAGGGCACTGAGAGACACCTGAGTCTGGTACGTCGTCAGATGTTGAGGGATGACGTGGTCCCAGGTCATGGCTGGATCGGTGTCGTGGTTGTGCCGCTGGATCCGCGTGCGGAGCGCTGGATCGCTGAGCAGCGCTGCGGTGGTCTCAGCCATCTGGGTGTCGGAGTCGACCAGGTAGCCCTCGACCCCGTGGCGGATGAACTCGCCGACCCCACCGGAGGCCATCGCCACCACGGGAAGGCCGGCACAGCGGGCTTCCAGCGCGGCGACTCCGAAGGACTCCAGACCGGCGGGCGCGAGGTAGACGTCCGCGGCGGCGTACAACTGCTGGATCTCGAAGCGGGTCAGGCGTCCGGGCAACTCGACCCAACCTGTCAGGCCGCGGCGCCGCACCTCGGCGGCAACTGACGCGGCTTGCGGCCCGCTGCCGACGATGACGGCTCTGACGTCCACGTCGGTGGGCAGGACGCTGCGGATCCGCTCGAGGGTCCGCAGCAGGGCGAGCGGGCGCTTTCGCCGGGTGAGCCGCATCGTGCTCACGATGGTCAGCGGATGCCCGCCATGCCTCGGGAATCGCCAGTGCGTGGGATCGACGCCGTTGTGCAGTAGGTCGACCGGCCGGTTTGGCAACGACCGACGCAGTACGGCGGCCACCACCTCGCTGACCGCGGTCCATCGAGCTGGATCGACGTACCGGTCGAGCTGCGCGAGCGGCCACGGCATCATTGGACTGGGCAACGAGTGCAGCGTGATCACGGCGGCCGGGGCGAGGCGCGCCGCGCGCCAGGCGAGTGGCGACAGCAGGGACGTGTGGGCGTGCACGACGTCGAAGTCGTCCAGCGCACGACGCAGACGATCGGTTGCTGCAGGCAACGGTACGCCGCCGAGCGCCGGGAGTCGTACGACGGGAACGTCGCCGGCCGCGGATGGACCGTCGGTGCTGGTGAAGACGGTGACCGGATGGCCGGCGCGGATCAGCTGTCCGGCGAGGTCGTGGACCTGGAGTTCGATCCCACCGAGTCGTGGGAGGTAGCAGTCGCTGACCAGAGCGATCTTCATCCGGCGGCCGCTTCCAGTTCGGCCGAGCGTGCCCGGGTCCGGCGCTGGGTGCAGAACCAGATCGCCAGCGTGATACCGCCGACCGGGATCTCCAGGACGTAGGTGAAACCGCGGAACAGCAGGAGCCCGGCCGCGACGCCGGCAGGGTCGCCGCCGAGGGCGACCAGCGCGGCGGCGGTGCCCACCTCGACCACCCCGGCCGCGCCTGGGGTGATCGCGACCAGGGTCAGCAGTCGCTCGACGGCCAGCGCGGTGAAGAGCACCGGAAGGCCGAGGGAGATGCCGAGGACGTGGAAGCACAGCCAGAGCAGGGCCAGTTGCAGCGCGAGGTAGGCGAGCATGCCGGCCGTCATCGGACGCCAGCCGTGACGCAGCACCCGCAGGATCGAGCGCCGCAGCTTCGGGATCCTTACGGCCAGTTGCTTTCGGCGGATCAGCTTGTCCAGTCCGGCACCGATGCCCGCAGCAACGTTTTCGTCGGCAAGCATCCAGATGACCGCCACCACGGCGAGAGGCACCGGAACGAAGACCAGACTCGCCGCACCGAACGCCGACGCGCTGTGCAGGATCGGCACCAGCGCGAGTGCGACCGCGATCACCCCGAGTTTGGAGACGATGTTCAGCAGGGTCGTCACGGCGAGGAAGCCGCCGAACGCGGCCGGGCTGAAACCCCAGCGGCGGACCATCGCGAAGTTCAGCCCGGTACCGGCCGCGCCGCCCAGCGGCAGGACATTCGCGACGGCGCTGCCGGTCAGACTCAGCGTCAGGCCGCGGCGCTTCGTCAGTCCTGGCAGGGACGCGGCCAGGACGAACGAATGCGCCCACAACCCGGCGATCCAGACGATCGCCAGAACCACGAGTGCACCGGTGGAGACCCGGCCGAGGACGGCACCGACCTCGCTCCAGGTCGCACCCACCGCTCGCGGCAGCAGGACGATCAGGGCGGCGGTCGCCACCCCGCTCACGACCGAGGTCACGACCCGGCGGGGGGCTCTGGACTTCATCGCACCATCGTGGGAGGCGGCTGCTGAGAGGGCCCTGAGAGTCGGTCGAACGACCCCTGGCGGCCGTGCGATGCTCGGGACATGGCGCATCCGCAGGAGACCGGCGCTGCCCGGTTCACGCTCGTGGCTTTCCACGCGCACCCGGACGACGAAGCGCTGCTGATGGGCGGCACGTTGGCCCGGCTCGCCGCCGAAGGACATCGCGTCGTGCTGGCCGTCGCCACGGATGGCGAGGCGGGTGCGGCCGCTTCGCCGTACCGGTCGGCCGGACGGCTGGCGGCGTACCGGCGGGATGAGCTGGAGCGGTCGGCGGCGGCGCTGGGGTGTGCGCGGGTCGTGCGGCTCGGGTTCCGGGACTCGGGGTCGTCGGGTGCGGTAGCCGACGGCGCGTTCAGTCGTCTCGCGGTCGAGATGGCGGCGGCGCCGTTGATCGAATTGCTGCGGGCCGAGCGCGCCGATGCGCTGACGATCTACGATCCGGCCGGCGGGTACGGACATCCGGACCACAAGCAGGTGTACGCGGCCGGCGTGTACGCGGCCGCACAGGCCGGTACGCCGTTGGTGCTGCAGGCAACGATCGACCGGCGGCTGATCCGTCGGCTGGTGCGCGTGGCCGGGGCAATTCCCGGCGTACTGCCGGCCGTCCGGGCAGCCGACTACGACCGCGCGTACTCCCCCGCGTCGGCGATCACGCACTGTGTCGACGTCCGTGCGTATGCGGACCAGAAGCGGCAGGCGTTCCGGGCGCACGCCAGCCAGGCGAGCTCGGACGGCGGGCCGCGGACGCTCGGGCTGCTGCTCAAGCTACCGCCGTGGCTGTTCCGGCGAGTGCTCGGGCGGGAGTGGTACGTCGAACACGGCCGGACACCTGGTAGCCGGCTCGACGACGTGTTCGCGACGCTCCGATGAGGTCTACTCAGCGGATTCTCAGCGACCGGCAGTGAGACTGAGACCATGCGGGTGCTGATGGTGGAGGACGAGATCCGGCTGGCCGACACGGTCCGTCGGGGTCTCACGGACGGCGGGTTCGTGGTGGAGCTGGTGCACAACGGCGAGGACGCGGTGTGGGCGGCGACCGAACACAGCTACGACGTGATCGTGCTGGACATCATGTTGCCGAAGCTGAACGGGTACAAGGTGCTCGAGCAGTTGCGGGAGCGGGGTGTCTGGACGCCGGTGCTGATGCTGACCGCGAAGGACGGGGAGTACGACCAGACCGATGCGTTCGACCTCGGTGCGGACGACTACCTGACCAAACCGTTCAGCTTCCTCGTCCTGATCGCCCGGCTGCGGGCGCTGATCCGGCGGGGCGGTCCGGAGCGCCCGGTGGTGCTGACCGCCGGTGACCTGATGCTCGATCCGGCCCGGCGACGGGTCGAACGGGCCGGGCAGGAGATCGCGCTCACACCGCGCGAGTACGGCTTGCTCGAGTTCCTGATGCGTCACCGCGGCGACACTGTCAGCAAGCTCGAGATCCTCGCCGGCGTCTGGGACCCCGCCTTCGACGGCGATCCCAACGTGGTCGAGGTCTACATCCGCTACCTCCGCCTCAAGCTCGACGCCCCCTTCGCCCGCCACTCCATCGAAACCATCCGCGGCATGGGCTACCGCCTCGACCCCGAAGGCGGCTGAGCGGTGACCCTTCGACGGCTCGGGGGCTCTCACCTACGGGGTGAAACTACTGGTCGGGCGACCACGGCCGGGGGCCGTCTATACGCTGGGCAGCGCGGACACCACCTACTCGTTCCCGTCCGGGCCAGCCGGATCGACCTCGGCTACCACTGGGCCACCGACGTACTCGCCGGGTGGCTGCTGGCGGTGACGTGGTTGAGCTTGGTGGCGACCGGTGCCTACCTCACCCGGGACCTGGGAAGATGGTCGCTGAGAGGACCGGCGGCGGGTGAGCCTCGTGCGCCGGAAAGGAGCGCGTCCGGTGGCGGCGTGGAGCAGGGTGAGCGGTGAGCTGCGGCGGGCGAGTGTGCGGAGCAGGTCTACCGCGGCGGCGGTAATCGTCGTAGCCGCGGCGATGGCGCTCGGGGCCGCCGTACTCCTGCTGCTCCTGCAGCGCGCGCTGATTACCGGGGTCTCGGACGCGGCCGACGGGCGGGCGGGCGACGTGGCCGGCCAGGTGACCGAAGAGGGTACGTCGGGACTGGCGCGCGACCTGACCGAGTCGACGCGGCCGAGCCAGCTGATCCAGGTGCTGGACGCGTCCGGGCGGGTGGTCGCCGCTTCGTCGGCGCGGGTCGACGACAAGGCGCTGACGGACCTGCGTCCCGCGCCGGGGGTGCTCGAGCGGGCCGACGTCGGCGAGATGCCGCTGATCGACGACGACCACGAGTACCTCATCGTCGCGCAGGGTGCCGCGTACGGCGGGCAGACGTACACCGTGGTCGTCGCGTCGTCGGTGGAGACGCAGCGGGAGACGGTCACCACGGTGACGAAGTACCTGCTGGTCGGGTTCCCGGTGCTGCTGGTCGTGGTCGGGGTCGCGGGCTGGTTGCTGGTCGGGCAGGCGCTGGGACCTGTCGAGCGGATCCGCGCGCGGGTGCAGGGAATCGGGTCGGGAGAGCTGAGTGAGCGGGTCCCGGTTCCTCCGACGCGGGACGAGATCGCGCGACTCGCGACGACGATGAACGAGATGCTCGATCGGCTGCAGACCGGGCAGGCCATGCAGCGGCGGTTCGTGTCGGACGCCAGTCATGAGCTGCGGTCACCGTTGGCCACGTTGACCGCGGCGTTGGAGGTTGTGGAGGCGGACACCACGGGACGGGCCTGGCAGGAACTGCATCAGGTGATGGCGGCCGAGACCGACCGGATGCGACAGCTCGTCGAGGATCTGCTCCTGCTGGCGAAAGCGGACGACGCCGGGTTGCGGATGCGGCGTACGGACGTCGACCTCGACGACCTGGTCGCGGCGGAGATCCAGCGGCTGCGGAGCTCCGCACCCGATCTCGCCGTGACGGGCGAGGTCCACCCCGTCCGCGTGGTCGGGGATCCGGCCCGGCTGAGTCAGGTACTCCGGAACCTGGTCGACAACGCCGCCCGCGCCGCCCACAGCACCGTCCACGTCACCACGGCCGAGCAGAACGGGTCAGCCATCATCACCGTTGCCGACGACGGTGACGGGATCCCCGAGGCCGACCGCCTCCGCGTCTTCGAGCGCTTCGTCCGCCTGGACACCAGCCGCGCCCGCGCCAGCGGCGGTTCCGGACTGGGCCTGTCCATAGCCCTCGAAATCACCCGAGCCCACCAAGGCACCATCAGCCTCACCCCCTCCCCCACCGGCGGAACAACCGCCACCATCACCCTCCCCCGCTGAGCCACCGACATTCACTGAGGGGTGGTGCGGGCCGGGGTTCCGGGGTAAAGCTGGGGGTGATCCCGGGTGGCGGGCAGGCGTCACCCTCTCGGTGGTGATGGGGCGATGTGATGAACGGCGTGAGCGGGTGGGAGCGATGAAGGCGGCGGCGGGTGACCAGGTTGTTGTTGAGGGCAACCATGTGAGCGCGCACCGGCGGCAGGGCGAGATCGTCGAGGTGCACGACCCGAACGGCGCACCTCCCTACCTGGTGCACTGGAGCGACACCGACAGCGAGTCACTGTTCTTCCCCGGGCCGGACGCCCACATCATCCACGCGGAGTGACCGAGTCGAATCCAGTTGCCCGATGACGGCCTGGACCAGCAGGATCGGGGGATGACTTTCCCCACCTCAGATCGTCCCGTCGCGCTCGTCACCGGTGTCGGCCGCACCGTCGGTATCGGTGCCGGACTGGCCCGCCGGCTCGCGGCGTCCGGGTGGGACATCGCGTTCACCTACTGGACGGCGTACGACGACCGGATGGACTGGGGCGTCGAGTCCGGAGCGACCGCCGAGATCACCAAGGAGCTCACCGCGCTCGGCGCGACTGCGGTCCCGATCGAGGCGGACCTGGTCGACCCGGCGGCGCCGGAGCGGATCTTCGCCACGGCCGAGGAGCAGCTGGGCAACGTCACCGCGCTGGTGATGTGCCACTGCGAATCGGTCGACTCCAGCATTCTGGACACGACCGTGGAGAGCTTCGACCGCCATTTCGCGGTGAACGCCCGGGCGACCTGGCTGCTGATCCGCGAGTTCGGGCGCCGCTTCACCGGACCGCGGGGCACCGGCCGGATCATCGCGCTGACCAGCGATCACACAGTCAACAACCTTCCGTACGGCGCGAGCAAGGGTGCCCTGGACAGGATCACCCTGGCGGCCGCGCACGAACTGTCACACCTCGGAGTCAGCGCGAACGTGGTCAACCCCGGCCCGATCGACACCGGCTGGATGAACGACGAGATCCGGGCCAGCGGTATCAAGCAGACCCCGCTCGGCCGGCTCGGTACGCCGGAGGACACCGCCAACCTGGTCGAGTTCCTCTGCTCACCGCGCGGCGAATGGATCAACGGCCAACTCCTGCTGAGCAACGGCGGCTTCGCCTGATCGACTCGGCCGGTAGAGCTCCGCGGCCCCGGCCGCCAGGGTCAGCGAGAGGACCAGAAAGCCGCCGTGGAGCACCCACGGACTGACCGGGTCGTCTCGGGTGGTGACCCACAGTCCGGCCTGGGAGAGCGCGATCCCGACGACGCCCGCCAGCCGCGCCCAGAGGTGCGGCAGGTAGAGCAGACCACCGAGCAGGAACGCGGGGAGAAAGAGCATCCCCGGGCTGGCGAACGTCGGTAGACACAAGATCGCCAGCACCCGCCACCACCGTGACCGGCCGGTACGGCGGAGGCCGTTGAGCAGACCGAGGACCAGGCCGGAGACACCGGTCAGCGCGAGGATCATCGCGGTCCCGGTCCAGCTGAACTCGGGCTCGGTGGAGATCAGCCGCATCCAGCCCCGGGCTGCGATCCCCCAGCCCACTCCGAGCCCGAGTCCGGCCGCCGTCGTGGTCAGCACTCGTACTGTCATCTCTCCCCCTTGACGTCCATGCTGGGAGCACGGATCACTACGACAGACGAGCCACCGCCGCGGCGCGGGTGACAGCGAAAGCCGGCAAGCGGTCATCGCGGCCCTGCGCGCACTCCCCCGGCGCCAGCGGGACTGTGTCGTCCTGCGCTACTACCTCGAACTCTCGATCGCCGATATCGCCGACACCCTCGGCCTGTCGCCGAACTCGGTCAAAACCCACCTGCAACGCGGCCTGCGCGCGCTGAAAACCGATCTGGAGGTCCAGGGATGACCCAGCGACCCAGCACTCCCGGCGACGAGCCGTCCGAGGTCGAGCGCCGCCTGTACGACGCTCTGGACCCGGCGTCGACCCGGCCACCCGCACCCGACCTGTTCGAGCGCGTCCTCGGCAGCATCGCCGACGACCGGATCCGGCGCCGCCGGATCACCCGGGCAGCGCTCGGACTGGCCATCGGCATCTCGTTGCTGACGGCAATCGTTCTGCTCGTCACGCCGCCGGCGGCGAACGGTCACCTGGTGATGGACTGGTGGATCCTCGAACTGTTCACCGACGTCCTGCTGATCGGGCTGGCGCTCTGGCTCGGGCCGTTCATCAAACGGTTCGGCCGCGCGTACGCGGCG
Organism: Kribbella sp. NPDC020701; assembly: GCF_055562215.1. Taxonomy (NCBI): domain Bacteria; kingdom Bacillati; phylum Actinomycetota; class Actinomycetes; order Propionibacteriales; family Kribbellaceae; genus Kribbella; species Kribbella sp. NPDC020701. Next base: position 58,664 of record NZ_JBVHFT010000022.1, read on the forward strand.
GATGTCTTCCACGACAATCCGCAGACCGGCAAGAGCTACATCGTGCTGACCGACATCGTGTACTACCTGATCTTCTCCGCCTACATCTTGTTCACAGTCAGCTTCGAACCACGGGAGACCTGGGGTCTCGGCGTACTGCCCGCCCAGGTCGCCTTCGAGGCCGGCCGGATCGGCGGCATCCTGCTCGTCATCGGCGTACTGCACGGCCTGAACATCGTGCTGATGCCGGTGCTCGGTCGCCTGTTCTCCCTGAACCGCAGGATCTCCGGGCGGTGACTCTCAGGCTCTGATGGTTGCGGCGGCAGATCGGAGGTTCGCGAGCGTGGTGCGGACCGCTTGGCGGGCGGTTCGTTCGGGGCGGTGGAGTACGTCGATGTGCCGGCGGGCGTGGACTCCGCGGAGCGGACGGAGTACGACGGCTGGGTGGCGGCGGGCGGTCCAGCGAGGGATCAGGGCGATGCCCGCGCCGGCAGCGACGAGTTCGGTGACGACGGTGAACTCGTTGACCCGGTGGACCAAGTCCAAGCGCTGGTTGGCGGCAGCGCCGATCGCCTCGATCGTCGCCATCAGCGGGAACCCGTCGTGCACGGTGATCCACGGTTCGCGGGCGACGTCGCGCGGGGTCAGCGATCGCTTGGCCGCCAGCGGATGGCCGGCGGGTACGGCGACGTCCAGCGGCTCATGCAGCAGCGGGGTGATCGCGACCGTGCGCGGCCAGGCGGCACCGTGATCGAGGCGATGCGCCAGCACGAGGTCGTACTCGCGGGTCAGCGGTGGAAACTCGTCCTGCGGCACATCCTCGTCGTGCAGGCTGAGTTGCGGCGCGGCCTCGGCCTTCAACAGCAACGGAAAGAACGTCGCGGCGGCGCTGTGGAAGGCGGCGACGGAGACCGAACCGTCGGGCTGCTCGACGAACTCGTCGACGGTGTGCCGAGCGCGGGCCAGCGCCGACTCCACGTCGGCCGCCGCGCCGGCGAGCGCCCGCCCGGCCGCGGTGAGAACCACCCGCCGGCCGTCGCGTTCGGTCAGCGGGACCGGGATCGATCGCTGCAACAACCGCAACTGCTGCGAGATCGCCGACGGCGTGACCAGCAACGCGTCCGCGGCCGCGGTCACACTCCCCAGCTCACCGACTTCCCTCAGTACCCGTAGCTGCCGTTCGTCCATCTCCACACTGTAGGTGCTCTACAAGGTTGGTTTAGACAGTGGTCCTTGGCTACAACGTCGTCACCCGGCACCGTTGAGCCGTGCCCGGAACCCGCCGTACCGACCTCGTCCTGTTGCTGGTCGCCCTGGTCTGGGGTTCGAGCTACCTCGCGGCCAAGACCGCGACCGGCAGCGTGCCCGTGCTGGCCGTACTCTTCGTCCGCTACGGCATCTCCGCGATCGCCCTGCTCCTCTTCGTCCGGCGCATCAGCCGCGACGAGTTGAAGATCGGCGGCCTGCTCGGCCTCACCCAGGCGGCCGTCCTGGTGCTGGAGACGTACGGCGTCACGCACACCACCGCGGCCAACGCGGGACTGATCATCAGCCTCACGCTCGTCCTCACACCACTCCTGGATCGCCACCGGGTCCCGCCACGGTTCTTCCTGGCGGCCGGGGTCTGCGTCGTCGCGGTCGGCCTGCTGATGTCGGGCAACGGTCTGCACACCCCGGGCATCGGCGATCTGCTCATGCTCGCGGCCGCCGCCGTCCGCGCCGGCCATGTCGCGCTCGTCGGCCGCCTCACCACCGGCCTGCGCCCGCTGCAGGTGACCGCGGTCCAGACCCTCGTCGGTACGGCGCTCTTCGCGGCACCCGCCGTACCTCAACTGCCGGCCATCACCGGCACCACGACCTGGCTGCAGCTGATCTATCTCGCCTTGTTCTGCAGCGTGTTCGCCTTCCTGGCGCAGACCTGGGCCGTGCAACGAACGTCCGCCAGCCGAGCCAGTCTCCTGCTCGGCACCGAACCGATCTGGGCCGTTGCCATCGGCATCCTTCTCGGCGGCGAACACCTCACCGCCCTGGCCGCACTCGGCGCCGTCCTCATGCTGGCCGGCACCACCTGGGGCCAATCCATCGAACGCACCCGCCGCGAGGGCCCCGCCGTGCGGGCGAGGTCCTCGGCGGTTGGGTCCGTCCGAGGAAGGTAGTTAGGAGCGGGTCCACTTCTGGTCGTCGGAGCCGTTGCAGGGGGCGGTGGTGACGGCGGCGCCGTTGCCCGTGCCCGTGGCGGTGAGGCAGAGGGCGGGAGTGGCGACGCTGGTGACGGTCTGGTCGGCGTTGAGCTCCCACGCCTGGTTGGCGGCGCCGGTGCAGGCCTCGATGGTGGTGGCTGAGGTGCCGGCGGTCATGCACTTGTCGGCGTACACGGTGAGCTGCTTGGTCGCGGTGTAGTTCCACGACTGGTTCCCGCCGTTGTTGCAGTCCCACAGGTCGAGCGCCGTACCAGGGTTGGTCGAGAAGCCGGGTACGTCGACGCACCGGCCGCTGGCCACACCGCGCAAGGGCTCACCCGGCGGAGCGGGCGGCAGCGTGTTCGTCGGCTCGTTCTTCAGCAGACCCCAGCCCCACCACAGCTGTGCGCGGCCGCTCTCGCTGTTGACCTGCAGATCGCGCGGGCCGACCTGCGTGGTCATCGAGTACGAGTCGCCGGTCCGCAGCCCCGGCCAGTAGACGATGCCCATCTTCTGCTCGTTCGCCACCTGGGTGAGCGCACCGAGGTACGCCGTGTAGACGTTGCCCTCGTGGTTGCCGTAGTTCAGGCCGATCGTCATCGGCGAACCGGCTTCGTCGATGATCGTGCGCCAGCCGTACGAACCGATCCGCGGGCGCAGGTTCGCGAGCCAGGCGGCCTCGGTCGTGTCGGAGGCCCAGAAGCCGTAGAAGTGCAGCGAAAGCAGGGTGCCGTTGAGCTCGGGCGCCGCGCCGACACCGGTGACGTTGTCGTTGTAGCCGGTGCCGGAGATGACGATCCGGCTGCGCGGGACCGTGCTGTGGTCGGCGATCCAGGACGAGGTCAGCGACACCCACTCGGTCAGCGAGTAGCCGAAGGGCTCGTTCATCGGCTCGAAGTACACGTGCGGGTTCTTGCCGTAGGCCTGCACCACGGTGTCCCACATCGCGGCGTACTCGGCCGGGTCGTCGACCCGCCCGTCCTTGGCGTTGTCGGCCTCCCAGTAGCTGAGGATCACCTTGAAGCCACTCGCGACCGACGCGTCGATCGCCCCGCGGTAGGAACTCCACCAGGTGGTCCCCACGCTCGACGGGTTGATCGGCAGCCGGATCGTGTTGGCCTTCAGCTCCTTGCGGAACTCCCCGACGATCCCGGTGGCCTTCTGGTACGTCGTGCGGTAGTCGTCGGTCGTGCTCAGTCCGGACGGGACCACCTCGTCGTCCGCGTAGTTGTCCCGCGGATCGGCCCAGTTCACCCCCCGGAAGTCGTTGGTCCCGGCCTGTCCGCCCGCCTGCACGGCGGCGGCGGGCGCGGTCGGCGGCGCGGTGGGCGGCGCGGTGGGCGACGCCTCGGCCTGGACGGTGATGGCAGCTGCGATGGCGGTGGCAGCGAGGGCTGCGGCGGCGATACGGCGAACTGTTGATCTCACGCCGCGATGTTCACGTAAACATACGGGCACGTCAATGCTTCATGTTTGCGTCAACATCGATGTGACTGGGGTCACATCATGATGACGAGCTCCAGCTGCAGCCACTGGGCGAGGTCGCGCAGCTCACGGTGGATGGCGGCGGTGAGCGACTTCGAGAACGGCGTGTCCTCGTGGATCGCGTCGACCCGGAACACACCGGCCTTGCGGTCCGACGTGGCGTCGACCTTCCCGACCAAACGGTCGCCGTGCAGGATCGGGAGCGCGAAGTACCCCCATTTGCGCTTCGCGACCGGCTTGTACATCTCCAGCTGATAGTCGAACTCGAACAGGTCCGTCAGCCGCTTGCGGTCGTACACCAAACGGTCGAGTGGTGAGAGCAGCGCCGTACGTCCGGAGAAGGGCAGGCCGAGCAGCTCCGGGTGGACGCGCCACTCGCCCCGGACACCATCGACGACGGCCCACTCCCCCGCCACGCCGGCGTCGAGAGGCTCCACCGGGCACTCCGCACCCCGGGGTCGGGCGATGCCGAGCGCGTGCAGCCGCTGCTCGTCGCGAATCCGCTCCGCCTCGGCGACCGGGATCATCGGCTCGTCGGGGTAGACGCGCGTGGCCAGGTCCCACAGGCGATCGCGGCCCTGGCGACCGGCGACCGCGACCTCACCGCGTTGCAGCATGAACTCGAGCAGCTGGGACACGTTCCGGTTGTTGGTCCAGCCGGATGACTTCCACGGAACAACGCAGGTGTCCGGCAGCTCGCGCATCACCAGCGGGCCGTCCTGTCTGAGCCGCTCGAGGAGGTCCAGGCGGCACCCCTCATTGGCCATCACCCAGTCGCGCCGGTACTCCTGCCAGTCGAGCAGCGGCCCACTCCCCGGCCACTCCGCCATCTCGGCCCGGAACAGCGCCACACTCTCGGGCGGCCGGACGAAACCCTGCAACTCCACCAGCGCTTGCGTCTCCAGCGCCTCGGTCAACTCTTTCGGCGAGTACGACGATCCGAGCCGGCTCCACGCAACCAGATCAGCGTTCGGCGCCACCGCGGCCGTCTGATCGAACTGCACCGCCGTCAGCCGCCGGACGACCTCGAACAGATCGCCCGGCCGCTCGCTCGTCAGCACCTGCGCCCGCACGGCGATCCGCCGAGCATCCCGTCGCGAAAGCTGATGCACAGTCACACCGCGAGGCTAAGCCACCCCATAGACAATTCCCCCGCGATCAGGACACCTGCGGCTGCCGCGCAGCGTAACCAGGCCGGAACGGTCCGGGTCGTCGGTGGGTCCGCGAATGCCGGAATCCTGGGCGGTGGGAGTTGCGGAGACGGCCGAAACGTTGTCCAGCTACTCCGCGTAATGCAAGACTGGGAGTGAACTGGAAGGTGGGGACCGAAAAGTTCGGTGGTGTTGGGGGTCATCGTGGCGCTATGTAGTCGGGCACTTATGCCCTTTGGTGTATTGATGGTGGTGGTCACCGCGGTGGCCTGTTCGAGTGCGGAAGGCGCGGGCGACGGAGACGGCGGCACGACCGTCGTACCGACTCCCTCGATCGTCATCCCGAAGACGCCGCCGGCGCTGAAGCCCGCGACGGATTGCTCGAAGTCCACAGAGCCGCTGCAGCCGGAGACCGATGTGGACGGCGTCCAGTTGGAGATCAGTACCGACCCGAGCCTGACGTCGTTGCTGGTGCAGAACACCGGGAGCCTTTCGGTACTCGTCATTCCCGATTCGGGCTTCACCACCCGGCTGGTCGCGGCGCCGTCCGCGAGCCCCAAGGACGAGGCGTCGAAGGCGGCGCTGGCCGCGACCGCCGGCACCGGAAACACGGACGTCGATCGCGGGCTTCCGGCGTACCTGCCGAAGTCGCAGGTGTTCGTCGTACCGCCGCAGTGGGCGGTCTGCGGGCTCACTGACGACGTGCGCAGGACCGCGGCCGTGCGGTATCTGCGGGACAAGAGGTCGAGCGCGGAGTACTTCGTGGCGAAGGGACTGGCCGACCAACTGCTGCCCCAGTTCGACGCGAAGACGGTCAGTCCGACGCTACAGCGGTGCACGAAGGCCACTCTGGAGATGCTGAAGGTCCGTAAGGACCTACTTGGCGTCGAGCTGTACGCCGAGATCCTCGATGCGAAGTCCACCTGCCGCGCGGGATACAAGGCCCTGCTCGGCAACGACGAGCGGGCCGCCCAGCGCACCGGCACCGCGGTCCTGAACCTGCTGGAACGGACCGCGCGGCTGCTGGAGACCAGCAGACTCTATGAGGCAGTGGCCCAATAGCGACCAGGGTCGACTCCGGGTGCGATCAGGGTGAACTCCACTGCCGCCGGCCTCAGCCGGGCCGGACACTGGACAACAGAAACCCTTGGCTCTCGGAGGACACAGAACATGATCGGCTTCATCGTCGCCGGACTCATCATCGGAGCGCTGGCACGGCTCTTCACGCCCGGCAAGCAGAAGCTCGGCCTGCTCGCCACGCTGCTGCTCGGCCTGGCCGGCTCGGTGATCGGTGGCACGATCGCGAGCGTGCTCGGCACCGGCGGCATCTTCGAGCTGAACGTGCTCGGCTTCATCGTCGCCGTGATCTCCTCGGTGCTGCTGGTCGGCACCGCGGAATCCCTGTCGGCCCGCAAGCACCAGGCCATCAAGAACTAGCAACCACGCACAACAACCAGGCACTGACGACGCAGGGTCAGCTGCCCCGGTCGTTGCTGGCCATCGCCGCTCGCGGTTCGCGGCCGGGTGGCTGGGGCGGCCGGGGCAGCAGCGGTCGGCGTTTCTCCAGGGTCCGGATCACCGGCTGGTCCGTGGTGACGGTGATCTCCTCCCCCGCGTGCTGGAGCGTCACGCTGGCATCTTCGCCGTTGTGCACCGAGTACTTCACCGACAGCGGATCGATCTCGACCTTCAACCGGGCACCTCGCCAGCGGATCGCGAAGCTCAGCCCGGACAGGCCCTGCGGCAGCGCAGGATCGAAGCACAGACAACCATCCCGTTCCCGCAGACCGCCGAAGCCGGCGACCAGAGCACTCCAGGCACCACCCAGCGACGCCATGTGCAGGCCGTCGCCGGTGTTGTGATGCAGGTTCCGCATGTCGATCAGCGCAGCCTCGTAGGCGTAGTCGTAGGCCAGATCCAGGTGACCCACCTCTGCCGCCATCACGGCCTGCACACACGCCGACAACGACGAGTCCCGGACGGTCAGCCGCTCGTAGTAGTCGAAGTTCCGCGCCTTCTCCTCCAGCGTGAACGCGTCGCCACACCAGTACGTCGCCAGCATCAGATCCGCCTGCTTGACCACCTGCATCCGGTACAGCTGGAAGTACGGCGCGTGCAGCAGGAGCGGGTACCTGTCCTTGTACGCCTCGAAGTCCCAGACGGCGTACCCGGTGAAGCCCTCCGACTGCGGGTGTACGCCGAGCTCCTCGTCGTACGGCACGTACACCGCGGCGGCCGCATCCCGCCAGGTGGCTTCCTCCTCCGAGTCGACACCGAGCTCCCGGGCCATGGTCGGGAGCCGCGCCGCGGTCTCCGCCGCCGAGCGCAGGTTGCGCGCCGCCATCAGGTTGGTGAAGACGTTGTCATCGGCAACGGCGCTGTACTCGTCCGGTCCGGTCACGCCCGGCAGATGCCAGCGGCCGTTGCGGTCATGGTGGCCCAGCGACATCCACAACCGGGCCGTCTCGATCAACAGTTCCAGCCCGACCTCCTCGAGGAACTGGTCGTCGCCGGTGGCGCGGTGGTACCTCATCACCGCTTCGGCGATGTCCGCGTTGACGTGGAAGGCCGCCGTACCGGCAGGCCAGTAGCCGGAGCACTCCTGTCCCCGGATCGTGCGCCAGGGGAAGGCCGCGCCGCGCAGGCCCAGTACTTCGGCGCGCTCGCGGGCCATACCGAGAGTCGAATATCGCCAGCGCAGGGCATCGCCGGCCGCACCGGGCATCGTGTAGGTCAGCACCGGGAGGACGAACCCTTCGGTGTCCCAGAAGGTGTGGCCGTCGTACCCGGCGCCCGTCAGTCCCTTCGACGGGATGGCCCGCCGCTCCGCCCGAGCACCGGCCTGCAGGACATGGAAGAGCGCGAAACGCACCGCCTGCTGCAACTCTGGATGTCCCTGCACCTCCACGTCGGCGCCGTCCCAGAAGTCGTCCAGGAAGTCGACCTGCTGCTTGGTCAGCCCGTCCCAACCGGAGAACCGGGCACTTGCCAGCGCTGCCGTGACCTGGTCCCGGATGGCAGTCTCCGACCGCAGGCTGGACCAGCCGTAGGACAGGTACTTCACCACGCGCAGGCTCTCTCCCGGCTGAAGCTGGCAGATCACTGTGGAGCGAGCCCAGTCGTCGCGGACGTCCAGGTCCATCGCGTAGCGGACCGTCGTGTCCACCTCGTGGCCCATCGCGGCGGCCATCAGCTGACGGCTGCGCGTGGTCCGGTGAATCAGGACGACACCGTTCTCACCGCCGTCGTGACTGACCGGCTTCAACGGGTTGTCCAGTACGGCGGCCACCCGCGGATCGTCGGACAGCTTCGGCTGGGCCTCGTTCGCGACCAGCTCGGACTGGACGACGAAACGCGCGGGCTGGTCCACCGGCTCGACGATGTACTCGATCGCCGCGACGGCCCGCTGAGTCAGCGACACCAGCCGACGGCTGCGGACCCGGATCCGCTTGCCACCCGGCGAGGTCCAGTCGACGTCCCGCTCCAGGATCCCGGTGCGGAAGTCCAGGGACCGCTCGTGCTTGCTCAGGTACCCGTACCGGATGTCGAACGGCGAATCGTCCACGAGCAAGCGGATCAGCTTGCCGTTGGTGACGTCGACGAGCGTCTGACCGGACTCGGGGTAGCCGTAGCCGGCTTCGGCGTACGGGAGTGGGCGCTGCTCGTAGAACGAGTTCAGGTAGGTGCCGGGGATCGCGTACGGCTCACCCTCGTCGAGGTTGCCGCGCAATCCGATATGCCCGTTCGACAATGCGAACAGCGACTCCGACTGCGCCAGCTTGTCGAGCGCGAGCCGCGTCTCCCGCAACCGCCACGGCTCGATCGGATGATGTCCGCGGTCGATCATTCGTCCTCCAGCAGTTCGGCCAGGTCCCGGACCACGACGTCGGCGCCGTGATTCTTCAGCTCATCCGCCTGTCCGACGCGGTCCACACCGATGACATGCCCGAAGTGCCCAGCCCGGCCGGCCGCCACACCTGCCAGTGCGTCTTCGTACACCGCAGCCTCGGCCGGATCGACCCCGAAACCCTTGGCCGCGGCCAGGAACGTGTCGGGCGCCGGTTTCCCCTGCAGGCCCTTGGTCCGAATCGTGACGCCGTCCACGACCAGCTCGACGTACTGCGCGAGTCCGGTTACCTTCAGCACTTCCTGGGTGTTGGCGCTCGACGACACCACGGCCCGCCGGAGTCCGGCCTGTACTGCGGCCTGCAGATAGCGCCGCGATCCCTCGAAGACGTGCACGCCCTCGGTCCGGATCCGGCGCTGAACGGCCTCGTTCTTGCGGTTCCCGAGACCGTTCACCGTCATCGCGGCCGGCCGGTCGTCCGGCGTACCCTCGGGCAACTCGATCCCGCGCGCGGTGAGGAAGTCCCGCACCCCGCTGGCCCGTGGCTTGCCGTCGACGTACGCGTCGTACTCCTTGCGCGCGTCGAACGGGACGAACGCGATCCCGTGCTGCTCCGCATAGTCCCGGAGGAACTCGTCGAACATCTCTTTCCACGCGGCGGCGTGGACGGCAGCGGTATCGGTGAGCACACCATCCAGGTCGAACAAGCAGACCCGGATCCCCGCAGGAAGTCCCAGCATGTCCCCAGACTAGGTCGTCAACTGGTTCGGTAGACCGAAGGCGGGGAAACGGGAGTAGCCGAAGGTCATGATCTCGACGATCTTGCCGTCGTGGACCCGCAGGACGTCGAGCTTGAACGCTCGCCACACCGTGTCCCCCGGACGGAGCAGGTACGACGCTGCCGCGGGCAACCGGTTCGCCGAGGTCGGGACGAGGCGCCACTCGCCGTCGCGGTCCGGCCCGAACGCCCGCTCGAAGAGCGGAAGGCACGCGGCGAGCCCGTCGAACGAGAGGTGGTCCGGCGGCATCGACACCCGCAGTTCCTCGGCCGCGATCGCAATCGCCGCCGCCGCGTCACACCGCTGGTGCGCGTCGATGAACCGATCCAGAACGTCACGCTCTTCCGCGGTCGACCGAGGTGCGCTCCAGTCCGCACGACGAGCCGGCAGTCGCTGCTGCATCGTCGTCCGGGCCCGCTGCAACGCACTGTTCGCCGCGGCCACGCTGGTCTCGAGCAGTACGGCGGTGTCCGCCGCCGACCACCCGAGCACGTCCCGGGCGATCAGCGCAGCCCGCTGCCGCGCCGGCAACGCCTGCAGTGCGACCAGGAACGCCAGCTCGATCGTCTCCCGATCCACCGCGACCGCATCCGGCTGGTCAGCCGGTGGGGCGATCTCGTCGAGCAGCTGGTCCGGGTACGGCTGAAGCCAGACCAGGTCCCCGGGTGACGCCGTACGACGGGTGTGCCGCCGTACGACGTCCAGACACACGTTGGTCGCGATCCGGTACAACCACGCCCGGAAGTACGTCCGCCCGTCGAAGGAGTCCCGGCCGCGCCAGGCGCGCAACAGAGTCTCCTGGACGGCGTCCTCCGCATCGTCGAAGGACGCCAGCATGCGGTAGCAGTGCACGTGCAGCTCACGCCGATACTGCCCGGCGAGGTCGGCGAACGCGGTCTCATCACCCGCGAACGCCGCCTCCTCCAGCGTGCTCATTTTTAGGCCTTCCCCACCTCTTGGACCGTCCAGCCGTTGCCGTCCGGGTCCGCGAAGGTGAGGAAGGTTTCGTAGTCGGCCCGCTTCGGGCTCACGCCGGTCTGCTGACCCTCGGCGGTGAAGTGGAACGGCTCGCTGACCTCCACACCCCGCTCGACCAGCTGGGCCCGGGCGGCCTCGATGTCGTTCACCACCAGATGCGTGCCCTGGTACGTGCCGGGCTCCGCCTTGGTCAGCCCGGTACCGATCGTGATCGAGCAGGCTGACCCCGGCGGGGTCAGCTGCACGACCCGGAACGCATCCCCGGCGCTGTGGTCGACGTCCTCGTGGAACCCGAGCTGCTCGGTGTAGAACTTCTTCGCCCGGTCCACGTCCGACACCGGGACGATGACGAGTTGGAGCTTCCAGTCCATCTGCGGCCTCCTGCGATCGGGTCGGTCACAGTCTGACCGACGCTGTTGATCGTGTAACGCCGCCCGGACCAGAAACTCATCGGTCCGCCGATGACTCCTTCGCAGCGAAGATCTTCGCGAACCAGTCGAGCTGGGCGAGCTGCTGGTACGTCTGGCCGCCCTCGTGCTCGTTGTAGCTGTAGACCTCGATGTCCTTCGCCGCACTGCCGTAGTGGTTGAAGGCGGCGAACACCGTCGACGGCGGGCAGGTCGCGTCCATCAGGGCGACCGAGAACAGCGCCGGCGCCGTGGCCAGGCGGCCCAGGTTCACGCCGTCGAAGTAGCTCAGTGTCCGCAGCGCCGCGTCCACGTCCTGGCGGAACCCCTTCAGGTACCGCGTGATCTCGGCGTATGGCTCCTTGTTGGTGATCTCCAGCGCGCGCTGGAAGTGACACAGGAACGGTACGTCGGGCGCACAGCCGAGCAACTCGATCCCGGCCAGGCCGGCCAGCCCGGCGGCCGCGATCGCGATCCCGCCACCCTGGCTGCCGCCGGTGACGATGATCTTGTCCGGGTCGACCAGCGGTGACGCCTTGGCCGCGTCGATCGCGCGGACCGCGTCGATGAAGACACGGCGGTAGTAGTAGGTCTCCGGGTCGGTGATGCCTGCGGTCATGAAGCCCGGGGTGTGGTTCAGACCGGCGTACGCGCTGTCGTCCGGCGTACCGGCGGTGCCGCCGCCGCTGTAGCCCTGACCGCGGGTGTCCATCACGAAGTGGGCGTAGCCGGCCTGCGCCCACAGAGTGGTGGCATGCGGGAAGCCGCGGCCGCCGGAGTAGCCGTGGTACTGCACGACCGTCGGGAGCGGACCGCTGGCTCCGGCCGGCACGTGCAGCCAGCCCTTGACCGGCGCACCGCCGAAGCCGGCGTACGTGACGTCGTAGGTGTCGATGACGGCGAGCTTGTTGTCGATCGCCGTGAACGAGGCGGACAGGTCGTCGGTGCGCGCCTTCTCGATGGAACGGCGCCAGAACTCGACCAGGTCGGCGGGTGCGGCCACATCGGGCCGGTACTCACGGAGCTTGTCGAGGGAAAGGTCGAACATGGCCATGAGCAACAAACCTACGCCTCGCGACGCTCCGGCGGTAAACGATCTCCAATGCCGGACAACTTCCGGCTAGGGTGAGGTGATGCCTGGACCGAACATCGTCTTCGTCATGTCCGACGACCACGCCGCGCACGCGATCTCGGCGTACGGGAGCAAGGTCAACAGCACCCCGCACCTGGACCGGCTGGCCCGGGACGGGGTCCGGATGGATGCGGCGTACTGCACGAACTCGATCTGCTCGCCGTCGCGGGCGTCGATCCTGACCGGCACCTACAGCCACGTCAACGGGGTGGCGTCGATCTACACCGAGATCGACTACCGGGTGCCGACGTTCACGGAGGTGCTGAAGGACGCCGGCTATCAGACCGCGCTGTTCGGCAAGTGGCACCTCGGTGAGCGACCGGAGTCCGCCCCGCGGCACTTCGACTCCTGGCGGGTCTTCCCCGGGCAGGGCGAGTACGTCGATCCGCTGATGCTCGGACCGGACGGCGCCGAGACCGTGCCCGGCTACGCGACGGACATCGTCACCGAGCAGAGCATCGACTGGATCCGGCAGCGCGATCCGGACCGGCCGTTCCTGCTGCTGGTGCACCACAAGGCTCCGCACCGGCCGTGGGTGCCGGATGAGAAGCACAAGCACCTCTACCCGGTCGGATCGATCCCGGAGCCGGCCACGCTGCTCGACGACTACTCCACCCGGAGCCAGGCCGTCCGGGGCGTGCGGATGTCGGTGGCCGACGACCTCGGTACGGACGAGCTCGGCGAGGAGCTGCCCGCCGAGCTGCGCGGCCCGGAGAACCGGGACGTGCGGATGCGGTGGAACTACCAGCGCTACCTGCGGGACTACCTGCAGTGCGTCCAGTCGATCGACGACAACGTCGGCCGGGTGCTCGACACCCTCGACGACGAAGGGCTCCGCGACGACACCGTCGTCGTCTACACCTCCGACCAGGGGTTCTTCCTCGGCGACCACGGGTGGTACGACAAGCGGCTGATGTTCGACGAGTCGCTGCAGATGCCGATGATGATCCGCTGGCCGTCGCAGATCCCGGCCGGCAGCACGTGCGATGCGATGGTGACGAACGTGGACTTCGCCGCGACGTTCCTCGACATGGCCGGGCTGGAGGCCGCGTCGGTGCTGCCGACGTCACAGGGCCGGAGCTTCTTGCCGTTGCTGCGCGGTACGGAGGTCCCGGACTGGCCGTCCGCGATCTACTACCGGTACTGGGAGCACGACGACCCCAATCACCACGCTCCGGCGCACTACGGCGTACGGACAAAGGAGTTCAAGCTCATCCACTACTACGGCGCCGGCCTCGGCGTACCGGGGTCGTCGGAGCGGATCTTCGACTCGGAGTGGGAGCTGTACGACCTGCGGGCCGACCCGGAAGAGCTGGTCAACGTTGCGGACGATCCGGCGTACGCCGAGACCCGTGCGGCGTTGACCGAGCAGCTTGCCGAACTGCAGGGGCACTACGCGGACACGCCGTACGCCGGCCCGTCGACGCCGCACCCGGTGTGGCCGTGGAGCTAGCGCGGTAGGACTTGGTCCAGCTGGCTGCGAGAGGTGATTCCTAGCTTGGGGAAGACCTTGCGCAGGTGGTACTGGACTGTGCGGGCGCTGATGAAGAGGCGGGTGGCGATCTCGGGGTTGGAGAGGCCGTCGCGGGCCATGCGAGCGATCTGGGCTTCTTGGGCGGTGAGTTCGCTCTGGGCCGGGACGACGCGCTTGCGGGCGGTGCCGCCGGCGGCCTGGAGTTCGCGGCGGGCGCGTTCGGCGAAGCCGGTCATCCCCATCGCCTCGAAGCTCGAGTACGCCGTACGCAGGTACTCGCGGGCGTCGGTACGGCGTCGCTCCCGGCGCAGCCATTCGCCGTAGAGGAGGTGGGAACGGGCGAGCTCGACCTGGAGCCGGGTCGTCTCCAAGCGGGCGATCGCCTCCCGATAGAGGCGCTCGGCGGTGTCGCCGGCACTGAGCAGCGCCTGGGATCGGGCATGCACCCCGAGGGCCCAGTCGGTGCCGGTCGCCGTGGCCATCTCCCGGAGCGCTTGACCGGCGCGGTGCGCGGTGTCGATCGCCCCGGTCCGCACCGCGGCCTCGACCAGCTCACTCGGCACCAGCATCATCGACAGCGCGTCACGCGGATCCGCGAACGCGCGCGCGGCCGCGTCAGCCGCGTCCTGGTAGCGGCCGAGGCCGTTGTCGAGTACGGCGCTCGCCCACTCGGCGAACGCGATCCCGATCCCCTCACCCCGCCGGGTGCCGTCCTGTTTGGTGGCTTCGACGAGCGCGAGGGTCTCGGCCCGATCACCGCTGAAGGCCGCCAGCGCCAGCCGTCCGTACGGAGCGAGCTTGCCGCCGGTCACCTCGTTGGCCGCCTGCACTTCGTCGGTCAACGTCGCCGCGGCGGCGAGATCTCCCGAGAACACCGAGACATAAGCGAGTGACGTGAGCGCGAGGGCGACATTGCTGAGCACTCCGGTCTCACGGGCGAGCTGAAGGTGCCGTCGGGACAGCTCCTCCCAGCGATCCGCGTCCCACAGACGCAGCGACGTGGTGGTCGCCATCCACAGCAGCTGTAGCTCCTCCTCGACGGACACACCGGTCCCGAACTCGGCCAGCGCCTTGTGCAACAGCGGTGCGGCCGCGGCGTACCCGTCCCGGTAGTACAGCGCGCTCCCGTCGAGCAGCAGGTCCGCGGAGCGCAGTACCGACGGTCGCGGTGCTGCCGCGGCCTCCCGCGCCACCGCGACCACATCGCCACCTGGCGTGGCCAGGCTGCTGGCGAAGATGGCCGCCGACAGGGCGTCCAGGTACGTCGCCCGCGACAACTCAACGTCGACGGACTCGAGTCGCTTGGCCGCCTTCAGCATCAGCTGCGGCGCGTCGTTGCCACGGTTGGTGACGAACGCGAGTTGTGCGCGGACGAGCTCGGCGCGGGCACGCTCCAGCTCGGTGAGCCGACCCGCCTCGGCCATGGCCAGCAACTCGGCCGCCGAGTCGAACGCACCGGCCTGCATCTCGGCCTGTGCGGCCGCAAGGGCCCGGGCGGCTCGCTTCGCCGGATCGACCGTCAGTTCAGCCGAGCGCTGGAAGAAGGCGGCTGTCGCGGCGTAGCCACTGCGGGCGCGCGCTCTCCCGGCCGACTGTTCGAGCTCCGCGGCGACCTCCTCGTCCGGCCCGGCCGCGGCCTTGGCCCGGTGCCACGCCCGCCGATCCGGATCAGCCTCGGCGTCGGTCACCTCAGCCAGGGCCTGGTGCACCTGACGCCGTTCCGCGGCCGACGCCGAGCGGTACGCCGCCGACCGCACCAGCGGATGCCGGAACCGGATCCGGGTCGCGAACTCGGCCAGTCCCGCGTCGGTCGCCGCTGCCGCCGCGTCCGGACCGATCCCGAGTCGCGCGGCCGCACGGCGTACGAGGGCGTCGTCGCCGGACGGGTCGGCCGCGGCGAGTACCAGGAGCCGCCGGGTCTCGTTCGGCATGGCGTTGACCCGGCGCACGAAGCTCTCCTCGATGTCGCCCGCACCGGGCAGTCCGAATCCGCCGGCCAGCTGTGCCGGAGTCAACCCGCGCGGCAGCTCCAGCAAGGCGAGCGGATTGCCATGCGCCTCGGCCACCAGCTGATCCCGAACCTGCGAGTCGATCGGTCCGGTGAGTACGGCGTCCAGCAGCAGACGCGCATCGGCGTCACGCAGCCCGGCGACCGGCAGCTCAGGGACTCCGGCGAGAACGTCACCGACCTCGCGGGTCGCGAAGATCAGGCCGACTGACTCCGCTCCCAACCGGCGCGCCACGAAGGCGAGGATCTGCGCCGAGCACTTGTCGAGCCACTGCTGATCGTCGACCAAGCACACCAGTGGCTGCTGCTCCGCGGCCTCGGACAGCAGGCTCAACACCGCCAGGCCGATCAGGAACATGTCCGGCGGCGGTCCGGCGCTGATGCCGAACACGGTCCGCAGTGCCTCGCACTGTGGTGCGGGCAGCTGACCGAGGCGATCGAGTGCCGGCGCACACAACTGGTGCAGACCGGCGAAGGCCAACTCCATCTCGGACTGCACAGCAGAGACCCGCGTCACCTGGAATCCACTTGCTCGTGCTGCCAACTGGTCCAGCAGTGCGGTCTTGCCGACCCCGGCCTCCCCATGCAGCACCAGCGTGCGGCTCTCCCCCGACCGCACCGCCCCGATCACCTGGTCGAGGACGGCGCACTCCGCGTGGCGGCCCGTCAGTTCCGCCGCGCGCCGCCATCCCAGCAGATCCGCAGGCCCATGCACGCACTCACGCTAACGCTTGCCGGCGTCTCGCGGGGGTGGCCAGCCACTGGCGGATGCGAACCCGACCGGCCACGGCGCACGCTCGTTCAGTGCTCGCCGGTCGCGGTTCGCCCGCCCGGAGCCCGGGTGCAGCCGTGAACCGCTGAGTTGAGAGGAACTGAGTCATGGGTCTGTCCTGGCAGCAAGGACCGCTCGCCACCGGTGGGATCGGCAAGTTCCTGGTTCCGGAGCAGTTGCCCGACCGGATGCTGTTCGCCGAGCCACTGCGCCGGCGGATGCGGGTCCGATTCGGGGACACCTGGATCGCCGACAGTGAGGACGTCGTACTGCTCCATGAGCCCGCCCGGTATCCGGTGGCGTACTTCCCGCTGGGTGACGTGGTGGCCGACGTACTCGAGGCCGCGGAGCACACCACGCAGCACCGCGATCTCGGTGAGACGACGTGGTACACCGTCGCCGCGGGCGAGAGCAGCAAGGCTCGCGCGGCCTGGCAGCACACCGCGCTGCCGGACCATGCGGGTGAGCTGAAGGGACGAGTCGCGTTCGCGTGGCGGGCGATGGACGCGTTCTACGAGGAGGACGAGCGGATCGTCGGTCATGCTGCCGACGCCTACCACCGGATCGACATCCGGCAGACCAGCCGCCATCTGGTCGTGCGCGACGGCGACCGGGTCATTGCGGACTCCTCACGCCCGCTGGTGCTCTACGAATCGGGGTTCGCACCCCGCTGGTACGTACCGCGCGAGGACGTGGACGACAACGCGTTGACTCCGGTCGAAGGCCAGACGTTCTGTCCCTACAAGGGCCTGTGCAGCTACTGGGACATCGGCGAGGCTCGCGGCGCCGCGTGGGGGTACGAAGACGCCTGGACCGAGGTACGGCGGATCTCCGGCATGGTCTCGTTCGAGCCGGACAAGATCGAGGTGGAACTCGACGGACGGCGACTGCGGTTGGAACCTGGTCAGAGTGTGATCTCACACGGCATCGACCGGGATCTGACTGTGGAGGAGCTTTCCGGATGACAAGTGCCACTTTGTTGTCGGTGAACGTCGGACTGCCGAAGAACGTCTCGTGGAACGGCAAGACCGTCTACACCGGCGTCTGGAAGGAGCAGGTCGACGGACCGGTGATGGCCCGGCGGTTGAATCTCGACGGAGACGGCCAGGGCGACACCGCCGGACACGGCGGCGAGCAGCGGGCCGTGTTCGTCTACCAGATCGAGTCGTACCGACACTGGGAGAAGCACTTCGGCCGGGACGACTTCGTGTACGGGCAGTTCGGGGAGAACCTGACGGTCGATGGGCTCGCGGATGACGAGGTGTGCATCGGCGACCGGTACCGGATCGGCGCGGCCGAGTTCGAGGTCACGCAACCGCGGGTCACGTGCTATCGGGTCGGACTGCGGATGGGTGAGCCGGAACTGCCGGCGCTGCTGGTCGCCCACCACCGGCCGGGGTTCTACTTCCGGGTGATCACCGAAGGGCAGATCGAAGCCGGTGACGCGATCGTCAAGACCCGGACCGGTCCGGGGGCACTCAGCGTCGCCGACATCGATGCCCTGCTCTACCTGCCGCACCGTGACCTCGAGGCGGTACGCCGGGCTCTGGAGATCCCGGCGCTGAGTCCCGGCTGGCAGGGCTCGTTCCGCGAATTGCTCGAGGCTGACGCGACCGGTGCCGGCACGTTCACGGCCGCTGGGACGACAGCGGCGACACCACCTGCGTGGGAGGGCTTCCGCCAGTTGCAGGTCACCGCGGTGGTGGCGGAGACCGCGACCGTCTCCTCGATCAGCCTGGCCGCAGTTGACGGTATGGACCTGCCCGCGGCCCGGGCGGGCCAGTATCTGACGTTCCGGTTGCCGGACGCGGGTCTACCGGTCCCGGTGCGCAGTTACTCGCTGTCCTCCACACCCGGGAGCAGCAGCTACCGGATCAGCGTCAAGCACGAGCCGCACGGGATTGCGAGCGGCTACCTCACCAGCCGGCTGGCGGTTGGCGCCGTACTTGAGGTCGCCGCGCCGCGTGGTGAGTTCCTGCTCGAGGACGGCACCGATCCGGTCGTCCTGGTGTCGGCCGGCATCGGCGTCACTCCGGTGATGGCGATGCTGCATTCGCTGGCGGCACAGCGCAGTACGCGCGACGTGTGGTGGATCCACACCGCTCGCCGACCGGCGGAACACCCGTTGGCCGCTGAAGCCCACGAAGTGCTGGGGACGCTGGCGCATGCGCATGAACACATCTACTACAGCTCTGGTAGGCGGCTTACCAAGGACATGCTGGTCGACCTGGACCTCCCTGCGGATGCGACGGCGTACATCTGCGGTCCGGCGTCCTTCATGACCGACATGCGCGAGGCACTGACGGCTGTGGGGATCCAGCGGGTGCACACCGAGCTGTTCAGTGCGCTGCCGTCGACCAACCCGGGCCTCGTCGACCAGACCGTCCGTCCACCCCACCAACCTACCGAACTCGGCACCGGCCCGCTGGTGACCTTCTCGCGGAGTGGGATCTCGACACCGTTCGGTGCAGGCAGTCTGCTCGACCTGGCCGAGGCCTGCGATGTCCCGACGCGCTTCAGCTGCCGGACCGGCGTCTGTCAGACCTGCGTCACGCCGCTCCTGTCCGGAGAGGTCAGATACTCCCCCAGTCCGCTCGAGACGCCTCCGGACGGCCAGATCCTCATCTGCTGTTCTCGCCCAACCACCGATCTAGTCCTGGACATGTGATGGATTACAAGCTCGAAGTCGTCACTCTCGCCGTCAGCGATGTAGATACCGCGCTGGCCTTCTACACCTCACTAGGCTTCCACCTCGACGTGGACTATCACCCGCGCGACGGTTTCCGGGTCGTCCAGCTGACCCCGCCCGGGTCGGCCTGCTCGATCCAGTTCGGTGCGGGGTTGACCGACGCGGCCCCGGGATCGGCACGCGCCAGCTACCTCGTCGTCGAGGATCTCGAGGCTGCCCGCGAGGAATTGGTTGCTCGCGGCATCAAGGTCGGCGACATCCGGCACAAGTCGCCGGTCGCCGAGTGGGCCGGTGAGTTCGCCCCCGGATCCGATCCCGAGCGGCGCGCGTACGCGAGCCTGGCCGAGTTCGCCGACCCGGACGGGAACACCTGGACCCTGCAGGAGATCCGTCGCCGATGACCGAGCACACGGACCTGGACCCGCGCGGGATGTCGATGTCCGGGCCGGCCACGAGTCCGCTGCGCGCGTTCCTGCGGACCGAGGCGGCCAGCGCGTCCGTCCTCGCCGCCGCGATCGCGCTCGCGCTGGTCTGGGCGAACGTGACGAGCACCGGGTACGAGACGTTCTGGACCAAAGAGCTGCCGGTCCGGCTCGGGCCGCTGTCCACGAGCCTGGACCTGCGCACCTGGGTGAACAGCGGGCTGATGGCGTTCTTCTTCCTCGTCGTCGGGCTCGAGGCGCGTCGTGAGTTCGACCTCGGCGAGCTCCGGGAACGCCGCCGGATGATCCTCCCGGTCGCGGCGGGCCTCGTCGGTATGGCACTGCCCGTGCTGATCTACCTGGCGTTCAACCACTCCGGCGCCGGAGTGCACGGCTGGGGCGCCGCGATGTCGACCGACACCGCCCTCGCGCTCGGCGTACTCGCGGTGGCCGGCAAGCAGGTGCCGGACCGGATCCGCACGTTCCTGCTCACCGTGTTCGTCGTCGACGACGTGGTCGCGCTCGTGGTGATCGCGTTCGCCTACACCGACGAGGTGCATGTGACCGGCCTGCTCGTGGCGATCGCGTCGTACGCCGGACTCCTGGCCGCCACCCGGCTGCGGTACCCACGCCGACGCGTGGTCTTCACCGGGCTCGCGGTAGTGCTGTGGTGCGCGTTACTTGCCAGCGGCATCGATCCGGTCGTCGCCGGGCTCGCGGTCGGGCTCGCGACGTCGGCGTACGTACCTCGACGGGACGCCCTGGAGCAGGCGACGACGGTGGTCCGGCTGTTCCGCGAGCAGCCGACGCCGGAGCTCGCCCGGGCGGCTACTCGCGAGCTGACCGGCACGCTGTCGGCGAATGCGCGATTGCAGCACACGTATCACCGGCTGACGAGCTACGGGATCGTGCCGTTGTTCGCGCTGGCCAACGCGGGCATCGCCTTGCATCCCAGCTTGCTGACCGAGGCGATCACCGCGCCGGTCACCATCGGGCTCTTCGTCGCGTTCGTGGTCGGGAAGCCGGTGGCTGTCGCGGGGACGTCCTGGCTGCTCACCCGGACCAGCCACGGTGCTGTGCGGCCGTCGGTCGGGTGGGCCGGGGTGGTCGGCAGTGGGCTGATCGCCGGAGTGCCGTTCACGCTGTCGTTGCTGATCGCCGATCTTGCCTTCACCGGGACCGCGTTGGAGGAGGCCAAGCTCGGCGTACTCGCGGCTGCTCTCGGAGCGGCCGTGCTCACACTGGCCTTCTATCGGGTGATCACGCTGCTGCCCGCTCGCGCGCGTACTCGCGCCCTGCTCGGGACCGGCGGTCAGCTCACCGACCTGGCTCCCCCGGTCGACCCCGACCGCGATCACATCCGGGGTCCGGCCGACGCGGTCGTCACGGTCGTCGAGTACGGCGACTTCGAGTGCCCGTGGACACAGATGGCGGCCCCCACCGCCCGCGAACTGATCGCGTCGAACACCCACATCCGCTACGTCTGGCGGCATCTGCCACTGCACGACGTCCATCCGCACGCCCAACTAGCCGCCGAAGCCGCCGAGGCCGCGG
This sequence comes from Kribbella sp. NPDC020701, assembly GCF_055562215.1. NCBI lineage: Bacteria > Bacillati > Actinomycetota > Actinomycetes > Propionibacteriales > Kribbellaceae > Kribbella > Kribbella sp. NPDC020701. The sequence continues at coordinate 79,521 of NZ_JBVHFT010000022.1, forward strand.
GCCGGCAGGGGCAGTTCTGGCAGATGCACGACCTCCTCCTGCTCAACCAGGACAACCTCGAACTCGACGACATCCTGTCCTACACCGCGACGCTGGGTCTCGACCTGGAGCGCTTCCGGACGGATCTCACCGCGCACGACTTCGCCGCCCGGATCGCCCAGGACATCGACTCCGCCGACCGTAGCGGGGTCGCCGGTACGCCGACCTTCTTCATCAACAGTCACCGCCACGACGGCCCGCAGGACCTCCCGACGCTGACCGACGCCATCCGGCAAACGTTGGCTACGGCAACTTGATACCGAAGCCCGGCTGATCCGACAGGCTGACGTACCCGTCGGCCAGGGTGTAGCCGTCGCCGTCGGTGCCTTCGGTGTGACCGGGGACGCCTTCGATGATCGGGATGTTGCCGAGTCCGGCGGCCAGGTGAGCGGCGTACAGGGTCTTGATCGGCAGGCCCCAGGCGTGCGGGGACGCCTCGGTGGAGGCCCCGACGAGGCGCGGCATCGTCCGCCGCCAGGCAGTCAGGCCGTGACCGGTGACGTCCATCAGCGCGACGTCCAGCAGCCCTTCCTGCGCGAGCCTCACGATGTACTCCTCGTCAGGGTCGAACTCGCCGTCCGCGATCTTCGTCCCGGCCGTGCCAAGGCGCTTGCGCAGGAACCGGAAGTCCTCCCAGCGTTCCGCGAACGGCTCCTCGAGCCAGTAGAGCCGGCAGTCCTCGACCGCCTCGAGATAGGCGAGCAGCGTGTTCACGGTGAAGCCGTCGTTCGCGTCCACCAGGATGTCGGCGTCCGGGTACAGCTCGCGGGCCAGCCGGGTCACCTCGATGTCCCGCGCGGGGCCGGCCTCGGAGTCCATCCACCGGTAGCCCCGTCCGACCTTCAACTTGAAGTCGCGGAACCCGGCCTCGTGATCCTGCTGGAGATTCGCCCGGATCGCCTCGATCCCGCCCTCGAGGTCGTCGAAGTAGATGCCGCCGCTGTAGCACCGGACCTCGGGCGTCCCCGCGGACCCGAGCATCGCGTAGACCGGAACCTCGAGGATCCGCGCCGCCAGATCATGCAGCGGGTAGTCGAGGAACTCGGCCGCCGGCTCGATCACGCCGCGGTCCGGATCGATCAACTCGGCGAGGTTCCGCCCCACGAGCGGACCCGGGTCGCCTTGATGCAAGGGGAGCCCCCACCCGGTGGCCCCTCGATCGGTCTCGACGACGTACACCGTCGTCGTACCGCCACTCCCGTGCTCGCCCCGGAACGAGTTCCGGCCCACCGGGCGGAGGTACCGGTACCCGATCTCAGCCGTCGTGACAGACCTGATCACATGCCGCGAGAGAGTCATCGCTCAACGATATCCGGCATCGGTACGTCGGATCGTCCGTCTAGAGTGGCGCGCGTGATGAGCGCTTCGCATGTGGTGTGGGACTGGAACGGGACGTTGCTGAATGACAACCAGGTCGTGTTGGCGGCAGTCAACGAGGTGTGCGCCGGGTTCGGCCGGCCGGATCTGACGTGGGTTGAGTGGCAGACGGCGTACGCACGGCCGATGCGGGTCTCGTACGAGACGATCCTGTCCCGGGTGCTCGACGACGAGGAGTGGGCGCGCGTGGACAAGCTCTACCACGAGCGGTACGACGCTCTCCTGCACAGCTGTGGTCTCGCGGCCGGAGTGCCGGACGTCCTACGGCAGTGGACCGAGAGCGGGCGTACCCAGTCACTGTTGTCGATGTGGTTCCACACGCGGCTCACCCCGACGATCGAACAGTTCGGACTCACGCCGTACTTCACGCGCATCGACGGCCTGGCCGCTGAGGTGGGCGGCGGCTCCAAGGCCGACAGCCTGATCCAGCACCTGGAGGCCCAGAACCTGAACCCCGCCGAGGTTGTGCTGATCGGCGACGTCGTCGACGACGCTCACGCAGCCCAGGCCGCCGGCGCCCAGTGCATCCTCGTGACAACCGGCGCCATGACCCGCCACGCCCTGGAAACCACCGGCGCCCCGGTCACCCACTCCATCACCGAGGCCCTCGACCTGCTCGCCGACGGTCCGACGGGGTAGGGCTGGACTTTCGGGGGGTTCGGCAGTTCCCTGGAGAGGTGGATTCTGTCGACCGGTGGCTTCACCGCCGACACCAGGAGTTCCTCGAAGGTGGGGGCCGGAACGTGCGAGGCCTTGTCGCGGCCTCCTGGGGGCGGTCGATCGCGGCCGGGCTCCAGTCCGACGCGGCGGCACCCTTCGCGTTCGAGGCCGACGAACTGGCGGCGTACCGGGCCGAGCATCCACTCTCCGCGGTCTTCCCGATGCTGTACGACGTACTAGGCCGGGCCGCCGAGGACAGCGACTTCGTGATGGCGGTCGGCGACAGTGACGGCCGGTTGCTGTGGGTGTGCGGACGGCCGAACGTACTCCGCGCCGCCGACGGCATCCATTTCACCGAAGGCGCCTGGTGGGCGGAGCGACAGGTCGGCACCAACGCCCTCGGCACCTCCCTCGAAGTGGCCGGACCGGTGCAGATCCGGTCCGCGGAACACTTCACCCTGCTGGTGCAGCCGTGGTCGTGTGCCGCCGCACCGATCTACGATCCGGAGACCCAGCGAGTGCTCGGGGTCGTCGACATCACCGGCACTGCCGACGCCAGCTCACCCCTGTCGCTGGCGATGGTGCGAGCTGCGGCCCGGATGGCCGAGGCCGAGCTTGGCCGACTGATGACCGTTCGCAAGGTCCTTGGCGACTCGACCCGGCGCATGCGGATCTCCGCACTGGGCCGACCGGACGCGGCGGTGCGCATCGACGGCCGGGATCTCCGGCTCAGCCGACGGCACAGCGACATCGTGGTTCTCCTCGCCGAACACCCCGAGGGCCTCAGCGCCGAAGAACTGTCGGACGCCCTGTACGGCGAGGGCGACGACCACCAGTCCTCACTGCGCGGCGAGGTCACCCGCCTCCGCGCTCTGCTCGGCGCCGACATCGTCGAATCACGTCCGTACCGACTGCACCCGGACATCGCCGCGGACTGGCTCGAAACCGCCGACGACCTCGACTCGCACCTGTTGTCGTCGGCCCTGCGCCGCTACGCAGGCCCTCTGCTGCCGCAGTCCGACGCACCAGGCGTGGTCGCCTCCCGGAACCGGCTCGAGAACCGGATCCGGGCCGCCGTCCTGCAGACGTACGACGTCGACCTGGTCGCGGCGTGGACACGCTCGTACGCCGGAGTGAACGACCTGGCCGCGTGGGAACGCCAACTGACGCTGCTGTCCCCGACGTCCCCACTCCGGCCCGCGGCCCAGTCCGAAGTACGCCGTCTCCGCGCCGACTACGGACTGGACCCGGCCGGGACCGAGGGCTGAACCCTCAGAAGACCCGGATCGCGATCTCCGCCGGTGCCGAGAGCAGACCGTCGATCTCGTCGTCGAGCTTGACCAGCGTGACCGAGGCGCCGGCCATGTCGAGGGACGTGCAGTACTCCCCGACGTAGTTGCGCCGTACGTTGATCCCACGGTCGGTGAGCACCTGGTGAGCGCGACCGTAGAGCAGGTAGAGCTCGCTGATCGGCGTACCGCCCAGACCGTTGATCATCAGCGCGACGTTGTCACCGGACTCATACGGCAGGTCGGAGCGGACCGCCTCGAGCATCTGGTCGATGATCTCGTTGGCCGAGGCAAGCTTCTCGCGGCTGCGGCCCGGCTCGCCGTGGATACCGACACCCATCTCCATCTCGTCGGCACCGAGCTCGAACAGCGGGGATCCCTTGGCCGGCGGCGTACAGGCGGTGAGCGCCATGCCCATCGTGCGGGTGACCGAGTTGACCTTCTCCCCGATCCGGACCAGCTCGTCGAGATCCGCCCCTTGCTCGGACGCCGCGCCGACCGCCTTCATCACGAAGAAGTTGCCGGCCACGCCGCGCCGGCCGACCGTGTACGTCGAGTCCTTGACCGCGACGTCGTCGTCGATGATCAACGTACGGACGTTCAGCCCGTCGGCCTGGCTCAGCTCCTGCGACATGTCGAACGCCATCCGGTCACCGGTGTAGTTGTTGACCAGCAGGAGCACGCCCTTCTCGGACGCGAGCAGCTTGGTGGTCTCGTACACGTAGTCCATCGGCGGCGCCGCGAAGACGTCGCCGGGACACGCGGCGTCGAGCATGCCCTTGCCGACCGTCATCACGTGGGCGGGTTCGTGTCCGGACCCCGAGCCCTGCACGATCGAGACCTTGTCGTCGCGGGGTGCGTCCGTCCGCATGATCAGGTTGTACTCCGGCACGTACTTCAGCGTGTCCGGGTTGGCCAGCACGATGCCCCGCAGCATCTCGGGCACGTAGTTCTTCGGGTCGTTGACGAACTTCTTCATCGGGACTCCCTTGTCTTCCAGACCTCTGCGATCTGCTCGATGATCACGGCGACGGCGGTGGCTCCGGCGTCGACCGATCCACGGCTCCGCTCGCCGGTGTAGGCGGCTCGGCCTCGCTTCGCGACCAGCTCCGCCGTCGCGTCGGCCGCGGTCCGGGCCGCGACCGCGGCCCGTTCGACGACCTCGTCACTGCTTGCCCCGGAGGCGAGGGACTCCTCGATGGCATCGGTCATCGGGACGATCGCGTCGAGCAGGGTCTTGTCCCCCAGCTCGGCGCCGCCGCGGGCCTGGATCCCCGTCACGGCCGAGCGCAGCATCGCCACGACCATGGCCCCGTCCAGGGAGGTGGTCGCACCGGCCGTCATGCCGGCCCGCAGGAACCCGGTCCCCCAGATCGGTCCCGACGTACCCCCGATCCGGGACGTCACCAGCATCCCGACCTTCTTCAGGAACGTCCCGATGTCGGTCCGGTCGAGATCGCCGTACTGGTCCTGGAGCTTCTCGAAACCGCGGGCCAGCGAGTAGCCGAAATCGCCGTCGCCGACCACCGAGTCCAGGTCGCCGAAGTACTTCTCGTTGTCGAGGCAGGTGGTGATGATCGTGGTGAGGACGAGGTCGACCTCGCCCCAGCTGTCCGTCATGTCTGGCCTCCTTGCGTGGGTCGTGGTGCGTTCTCGGCCAGCCGGGCGAGATCGGCCAGGGTGAGCGCGTCGACCGGGCCGATGCCGGACGGATCCGCGAGTACCTCGAGCCGTTCGCCGTCGGGGTCGCCCAGACTGGTGAGGACCAGGGCGGCTTCGGTGAAGTCCTCGTCGCGCGTGTAGCCGCTGACGGTCACCACCGTCGCCAGCCCGGCACCGATGGCAGCGAGGAGTCCATTGCGCGAGTCCTCGATGACGAGGGTGCCGGCCGGGTCGAGGGCGAGCTTCTCGAGAGCCAATTGGTAGACCGCCGGGTCGGGCTTCTTCCGCGGTACGACGTCACCCGCGAACACCGGGATCGTGGCCGCGACCTCATCGCCGACCGCTCCGGCGAGGACCGCGCGGACCGACGGTTCCGCCGAGGTCGACGCGACCGCGACCGTCCAGCCCTCCCGCAGTGCGTCGGTGATCACCCGCCGTACGCCGGGACGCGGCGGAACGACCCCGGCTGCGACCAGGTCGGTGAACGCCTTCGTCTTGGCCCGATGCCAGGTCGCCACCACGTCGGCGCGCTCCTCGGGCGTCGCCGGTGAACCAGCCGCGCGCCAGACATCCGGGTCGTCGAGGACGGTCGCCAGCCGTTCCTTCCCACCGCCGATCCGGAGCAGGCGGCCGTAGTCCTCGACCGACCACCGCACCGGGAGCCCGAACTGCTCGAAGGTCGCGTTGAACGCCGGCAGGTGCCCGTCGCGCTCGGTGTCGCCCAGCACACCGTCGCAGTCGAAGAGCAAAGCGGTCATACCCGGCCGCCGCTGCCGAAGATCTCTATGTGCTCGGCGGTCATAGTCTTCACGGCCGTGTGGATGTGACGGAACAAGGTCGGCGGATCCCACTTGTTCGTGGCCCGCGCCTGTTCGAGGTGCTCGAGCGATGAGGTCATGTACGCGACCTTGAGGGCCGTGGAGATGTTGACCTTCGCGCAGCCCCGGCCGATCAGGTCCTGGAACTGCTCACGGGTCAGCCCCGAGCCGCCGTGCAACGCCATCGGGATGCCGGTGGCCGCCACCAGATCCGTGATCCGCTGCGAGTCCAGCTCGGGCGTCGAGTGGTAGATGCCGTGGGCGTTCCCGATCGCCGGCGCGAAGACATCCACACCGGTCGTCTCCACGAAACGAGTAGCGACTTCGAGTGAGTGTCGCTCCGCCTCGGTGTCCGAACCCACGCCGTCCTCGACACCGGTGATGCCCTCGATCTCGCCCTCGACGTGAGCGCCGTACTTCCTGGCCTCGGCGACCACCTCGACGGTCTGGCGCTGGTTCTCCTCGACCGGGAGCGCGGAGGCGTCGAACAGGACCGAGTTCCAGCCCGCGGCGAGGCACGAGCTGATCACGTCGCGCTCAGGACAGTGGTCGAGGTGCAGCGCGACCGGCACCGGAACCGAAGCGACCGTCGCGTCGAACATCGCCTTGACGACATCGAGGCCGACCGACTTCACCGTCTTGACCGACGTCTGGATGATCAGCGGTGACCCCAGTTCCACCGCCGCGTCGACGACCGCCCGCAGACTCAGCTCGTCCACCACATTGATCGCCGGTACGGCGTACCCCTTGGCCAGTGCCTCGTCGACAAGCCCCTTCAACGGCGCGACAGGCATGATCTCCCCTCTCCGCGACCCAATCCCCACTCATCCCCCACCCTGCCGCTTGGAACGCTGCACGAATGCTGCATCCCGCGGTCCGCCGCCGCGGAAATGGTGGAGACCCGCCACTCGTGGCCTCGGCGCGTCTGAGGAGGAGCATGATGGGAGGCATGGAAGAAGGTGAGTTAGCGGCGGATGATCCCGTCGGTGGCCGGATGGCGGAGACCTTCGCGCAGTTGGCGCTGGACATGCACGAGGCCGAAGGCGTGGAGGAGACCGTCGAGTCGGTCGTCCAGTTCGCTCTGCAGGCGTTGAACTGCACCTTCGCCGGGGTCGCACTGCATACCCGGGGCGGGCCGCCGGAGATACCCGCCGTGACCGACCCCGTGGTCGCCGAGATCTACGAGTCCCAGCTGCGCGGCGAGGAAGGTCCGCTGATCGCGACGATGCGGGACCGGGCCACGGTCCTGGTCCGCGACACCACGACCGACGACCGTTGGCCCAACTGGGCGGCCAGGGTCAGCGCCCTCGGAGTCCGCAGCGTGCTGGACGTGCCGCTGGCGCTCGGGCAGTCGTCACGGACTGTCGGCGTACTGGGTCTGTACAGCCCCAAACCGGACGCCTTCGACGCCGACGACGAGGCGATCGCCCACATCCTGGCGCGGCACGCCACGGTCGCGCTCGCGACCGCCCGGCACGAGCGGACCATGGAAGCCGCGGTCGACGCCCGCAAGCTCGTCGGCCAGGCGATGGGCATCCTGATGGAGCGGTACGCCGTCGACGCCGACCGCGCCTTCACCATCCTGAAGCGCTACTCCCAAGACACCAACACCAAACTCCGCGACGTCGCCCAGGAACTGATCGACACCCGCAAACTCCCCAGCTGAAAGTCAGCCTGATTCGGGCCGTACTTTCGAACCCCACTCGGTTGGCTCGGGGCCAGCCACCACCACTCTGGGTCAGGCAGGTGCGTGCTCCTTGAGGATCGTCATGAAGGCGCGCATCCAGGTCGGGTGGTCGGGCCAGGCGCGGCCGGATACGACGTTGCCGTCGACGACCGCGTCGCCGTCGACCCACTCCGCTCCCCCAGCCTTGATGTCGAGCGCCAGAGCTGGGTAGGCCGAAGTCTTGCGACCGGCCAGTACGCCGGCCGCCGCAGCGACGAGCGGTCCGTGACAGAGCTGGGCCACGGGCTTCGACTCACCGTAGAAGTGCTTCACGATCCGCTGGCAGTCGGCATCGTTGCGGATGTACTCCGGCGCCCGCCCACCCGGAATCACCAGGGCCACGTAGTCCGCCGGGTCCACGTCGGCAAACGCCACGTCGGCCTGCCACGTGTGCCCGGGCTTCTCGGTATAGGTATCGAACCCGTCCACGAAGTCATGCACCACGAACTGCAACTTCTTCACTTCCGGCGCGGCCACATCGACGTCGTACCCCTCCTCCAGCAACCGCTGATAGGGGTAGAACACCTCCAGATCCTCCGCCGCGTCCCCGGTAACAATCAGCACCTTAGGCATCGCAATCCCCTTCCCAGCGTCGTAACTACCGCCAGCCTCCTCCGCGCCCCAACCCCGGGTCAAGGGTGTCCGCGGCGCTCCAGATGGTCACGCGCGGCTCGGACCGGTCGGGTGTCGACGAGCCGCGATTCCGCGACGCACTGCGCAGCCTGCCCGCAGGGTGTGGATCGTCAGTCTCGGCATCCTGGTCAACCGGGTCGGCAACTTCCTGCCCGTGTTCATCGTGCTCTACCTGACCGGGCGCGGCTATTCCGCCGGTGCCGCGGGGCTGGTGCTGGGCGTGTCCGGTCTGTGCAACGTGCTCGGCAACGCCATCGGTGGCTACCTCGCCGACAAGATCGGCGGGCGATGGACCATCGTGCTGTCCGCCGTACCCACCGCCGGGCTGACGGCGATCGTGATGACCGTGGTCGGCGAGTTCGTCTACATCCAGTCCACCGTCGGCCTGCCCCTGCATGTCAGCGACGTGGGTCTGAGCGCGCGGGACTTCGGTCTCCTCATATGGCCCTTGATCGGCGCGGCAGGCCTACTGGCCGCCCAACTCTGCCTACCGCGCCGCGCGGTGTCCACACGATCAGGGCTCAGGCTCCGGTGACGTTGCCAGTTCGATCAGGTGCTCGGCGACCAGGGCACAGCGCTCTTCGGCGCGGGATCGGGCCGGGCCGGCGTACCTCAGCCGGGCCGAGGCGGTGAGCGGATCGGACCTGACCTCGATCAGGCAGCCGCCCGGACGCGGCTGGAGTCTGATCGTCAGCCGGATCCATCCGCCCAGGCCGCTCCGCAGGCGGAGGACCAACTCCTGGTCCGGCCGCCAGGTCTCGACGACGGCGACCGTCAGATGGCGGTCGTAGGCGTGCCTGCCATGGGGCTCCCGGTCAGTGTCCTTTAGCACCACGCTGCCGGCCTGTGGCCAGCGCGCATCGGCGCGAACGTCGGGCGGTACGGCGACCACCCAGTCCGCGATCCGCTCCGCGTCCTGGACGACCGCCATCACGGCGTCGACGCCAATCGCGCCGAACCGCCAGGCCATCACCATCCGAGCCGCGCTCCGTCCCCAGATTCAAACAGCCTGTCTATCACCTGCCCGTCGCATCCGGCCGGAAGAACCACGGCCGTCCCACCAGCTGACTCGAATGCTCAGGGATCCCGGCCTAGTGGTGAATCGGGGTGCTCAGCTGTCGCAGGGGCCGGACGATGTCGAGGCCGGCGCGTTCGGCGATGATCTCCGCGCAGATCGAGATCGCGGTCTCCTCTGGTGTCAAGGCACCGATGTCCAGCCCGATCGGCGCGTGCAGGCGCTCGAGTGACTCCGGCGGAACGCCTTCGGCACGGAGTCTCTCCAACCGGTCGCGGTGAGTGTTACGACTCCCCATGACACCGAGGTAGCCGACCTCGGTTCCCAGCGCCGCAACAATGGCCGGTACGTCGAACTTCGCATCATGGGTGAGCACACACACGGCGTCTCGGGTGGTCAGGCTGGGTCCGATCCGGGCGAGCAACCGCTGGGGCCAGTCCACGACGACCTCGTCGGCCTGCGGGAAGCGCGCCCGGGTGGCGAAGATGGGCCGCGCGTCGCACACCGTCACGGAGTACTTGAGCAGAGTTGCGGCCTGGGACAGCGCGGCGGCGAAGTCGACGGCACCGAAGATGATCATCCGGCGGGGTGCCGTGAACGACTCGACGAAGACCGTCAGCTCGGTCTGCGCCGGCTCGCCGTGGCGTCCGTAGTGCCGCACTCCGGTCAGGCCCGCCGCGAGCGCTCCGAATGCGTCCCGGCCAACCCGCTCGTCGAGGGTCTCGTCGCCGAGGCTCCCGAATCGTTCGCCCTCGGCCGTGATCAGCAGCTTCGCTCCGGTCTCGGGCCCGTCGATCACGGTCACGAGGACGACGGGCCGCCGGGTGCGCAGTGCGTCGGCGAGTTCGGCGTACACGTTCCTCACCAGTCGAGAGGCTCGACGTACACGTGGATCGTGCCGCCGCAGGTGAGACCGACGGCGAACGCCTCGCTGTCGGAGTAGCCGAATGTGTGGACCGAACGCTCCCCCGTCGCGAAGACCTCCTCGGCAGCGGTGACCAGCGCACCCTCGATACAACCGCCCGAGACCGACCCGGTGACTTCCAAGCGGTCGTTGACCGCCATCGCGGCGCCGGGTCCGCGCGGGCCGGAGCCTTCCAAGTCCACCACCCGGGCGAGTACGACGGCCCGGCCGTCGGCTCGCCACCGGTCGATGTCGTCGAGCAGATCGCGCATCCCGCCTCCTTCTCCGGTACGTCGAAAGTAGCCCGCGCGACCGCTGGACCAGGCCGCAGGCGATTGTCTGGCGCAAGTCCCGCCTGAGCACCTAAGCGATGTCTTAGGTGCTCGTTGACAGCGCTCCCGCGGAGCGGTGATATCGAGGTGTCAGCGTCGACGAAGGGACCCGGCATGCAGGTTCCAGCACCATTCGAGTACGAGCGCGCCACCAGTGTTGACAACGCCGTCGAGCTGCTCGACCGGCTGGGAAGCACCGCCCGGCTGGTCGCCGGCGGGCACAGCCTGCTGCCGATGATGAAGCTGCGGCTGGCCAACTTCGAGTACCTGATCGACATCAACGACCTGCACGACGAGCTCGGCAGGATCACGGTCACGCCGGACGAGGTCCGCGTCGGCGCGATGACCCGGCACCGCGAACTGCTGGAGTCGGCCGAGCTCGCGGACCTGTTCCCGATCTTCGCCGACGCGGAGCGGGTGATCGCCGATCCCGTGGTCCGCAACCGCGGGACGATCGGCGGCTCCCTGTGCCAGGCCGATCCGTCCGAGGACCTGTCCGCGGTGTGTACGACGCTGGACGCGAGCTGTGTGATCCGGGGACGGTCCGGCACCCGGGTGGTGACCATGGACGAGTTCTACCGCGGCCCCTACGAGACGGCGGTCGGCGACGACGAGATCCTGACCGAGGTGCGGTTCCCGATCCGGCCGGGTGGTTCCAGTGCGTACTACAAGGTCGAGCGCCGAGCCGGTGACTGGGCGGTCGTCTCCGCCGGTGCCGCGGTCTGGATCCGCGACGGCGTGATCGTGGACGCCCGGGCCGGGCTGGCCGCCGTGGGACCGAACACGACCGGTATCCCGGCGATCTCCGAGGCGTTGCGCGGCAACCCGCCCTCCGAGGAGCTGTTCCGGCAGGCCGGAGAGCTCGCCGCGGCGGCGAGCGAACCCGTCACCGACATGCGCGGAAGTGCCGAGTACAAGCGGCATCTGGCCGCGGAGCTGACCACCCGCGCGCTCCGAACAGCCGTCCAGCGGTACGCCGAACGCTCCGGGGAAGAGAGGGCCTGACCATGCAGGTGACGATGACCGTCAACGACCAAGAGGTCTCGGCCGAGATCGAGGGTCGCACTCTGCTCGTGCACTTCCTCCGGGACAACCTCGGGATGACCGGGACGCACTGGGGCTGCGACACCAGCAACTGCGGGACCTGCGTGGTGTGGATGGACGGCGAACCGGTGAAGTCCTGCACGGTGCTCGCGGCGATGGCCGGCGGACACGAGGTGCGGACAGTCGAGGGCCTGGAGACCGAGGACGGGCTGGATCCGGTCCAGCAGGGCTTCATGCAGTGCCACGGCCTGCAGTGTGGCTTCTGCACGCCGGGAATGATGATGACCGCTCGGGCACTGCTCGACCGTACGCCGGACCCGTCCGAGCAGGAGATCCGCGAGGCGATCTCGGGCCAGATCTGCCGCTGCACCGGCTACTCGACGATCGTCCGGTCGATCCGCTGGGCCGCCACCCATCCCGACGGTGTGCAACCAGAAGCCGTCGGCGCCACCGAGCCCGCCGGGAGCTCAGCATGACCACGACACCGACTCGTCCCACCGAGAGATTCGACAACAACGACCAGAAGCCGCTCGGGCACGGCCGGATGCTGCGCAAGGAGGATCCGCGGTTCATCCGCGGCCTCGGCCGGTACGTCGACGACATCCAGCTACCGGGCATGCTGCACCTCGCGGTCCTGCGCTCGCCGCTGGCCCACGCACGCATCCTCAGCATCGACGTCTCCGCGGCGCAGGCGCATCCCAAGGTGAAGGCGGTCATCACCGGTGCCGACCTCGCCGAGAAGGGCCTGGCCTGGATGCCGACCCTGTCCAACGACGTCCAGGCGGTGCTGGCCACCGACAAGGTCCGGTTCCAGGGCCAGGAGGTCGCCTTCGTCGTCGCCGAGGACCGGTACGCCGCCCGTGACGCACTCGAACTGATCGACGTCGACTACGACCCGCTGCCGCCCGTCATTGACGCTCGTACGGCGCTGGCCGCGGACGCGCCGGTGATCCGCGACGATCTGGACGGCAAGACCGACAACCACTGCTTCGACTGGGAGACCGGGGACGCGGCCGCGACCGAGGAGGTGATGTCCCGGGCGGATGTCGTCGTGAAGCAGGACATCGTCTATCCGCGGGTCCACCCGGCCCCGATGGAGACCTGCGGGTGTGTCGCGGACTTCGACCGTGTCGACGGCAAGCTGACGCTCTGGACCACGAGTCAGGCTCCGCACGCCCATCGCACCATCTACGCACTCGTGTCAGGCCTGCCGGAACACAAGATCCGGGTGGTCGCTCCCGACCTCGGCGGCGGTTTCGGCAACAAGGTCCCGATCTATCCCGGGTACGTCTGCGCGATCGTCGCGTCACTCGTGCTCGGCAAGCCGGTCAAGTGGATGGAGGACCGGTCGGAGAACCTGACCAGCACCGGCTTCGCCCGCGACTACATCATGCGCGGTGAGATCGCGGCGACCCGGGACGGCAAGATCCTCGCGATCCGGACCAACGTGCTCGCCGATCATGGCGCGTTCAACGGCACGGCGGCTCCGGTGAAGTACCCGGCCGGCTTCTTCGGTGTGTTCACCGGCAGCTACGACCTCGAGGCGGCGTACTGCAAGATGACCGCCGTCTACACCAACAAGGCACCGGGCGGTGTCGCGTACGCCTGCTCGTTCCGGATCACCGAGGCGGTGTACCTGGTCGAGCGGCTGGTCGACTGTCTCGCGGACGAACTGCAGATGGACCCGGTCGAGCTGCGGCTGCGGAACTTCATCCGGCCCGAACAGTTCCCGTACCAGAGCAAGACCGGCTGGGTGTACGACTCCGGCGACTACGAGAAGACGATGCGGCTGTCGATGGAGCTCGCCGGGTACGACGAGCTGCGCCGCGAGCAGGCCGAACGTCGGGCGCGCGGCGAGCTGATGGGGATCGGCGTCTCGTTCTTCACCGAGGCGGTCGGCGCCGGGCCGCGCAAGGACATGGACATCCTCGGCCTCGGCATGGCCGACGGCTGCGAACTGCGGGTCCACCCGACCGGGAAGGCCGTGGTCCGGTTGTCGGTGAAGACCCAGGGCCAGGGGCACGAGACGACGTTCGCGCAGATCGTCGCCGAGGAGATCGGTATCCCACCCGATGACATCGAGGTGGTGCAAGGCGACACGGACAACACGCCGTTCGGGCTGGGCACGTACGGCAGCCGCTCCACCCCCGTCTCCGGGGCGGCAGCCGCCCTGGTCGCCCGCAAGGTGCGGGACAAGGCCAGGATCATCGCCTCCGGGATGCTCGAGGTCTCGGTCGCGGACCTGGAGTGGACCAAGGGTTCGTTCCATGTGAAGGGCGACCCGGGGACTGCCGTCACCATCCAGGACATCGCCATGCGGGCGCATGGAGCGGGCGATCTGCCCGAGGGCATCGAGGGCGGCCTGGAAGCCCAGATCTGCTACAACCCGGAGAACCTCACCTATCCGTACGGCGCCTACATCTGCGTCGTCGACATCGATCCGGGCACGGCCGTGGTCAAGGTACGGCGGTTTGTCGCGGTGGACGACTGCGGGACGCGGATCAACCCGATGATCATCGAGGGCCAGGTGCACGGCGGCCTCACCGACGGGGTCGGGATGGCGCTGATGGAGATGATCGCCTTCGACGAGGACGGCAACTGCCTCGGCGGATCGCTGATGGACTACCTGATTCCGACCGCGCTGGAGGTCCCTGACTGGGAGACCGGCTACACCGTGACTCCGTCGCCGCACCACCCGATCGGCGCGAAGGGCATCGGTGAGTCCGCCACCGTCGGGTCGCCGGCGGCGGTCGTCAACGCCGTGGTGGACGCGCTCAAGCCGTTCGAGGTCCGGCACGCCGACATGCCACTGACGCCGTCGCGAGTCTGGGACGCCATGCAGGGCCACCCACGGCCCCCGGTGTGAGGTGCTGATGAAGACAGGCGTCGCGGATCGGGTCGCCGAGCTCACCGGTGCCCGGGTGCCCTTCGTCCACGCGACCGTCGTACGCGCCGAGCACCCGACCTCGGCGCGCCCGGGTGACGATGCGATCGTGCTCGCGGACGGATCGATCGAGGGGTTCGTCGGCGGAGTCTGTGCCGAGGGGTCGGTGGTCTCGGCCGCCCTCAACAGCCTCGCCGACGGCCGCGCGGTCCTGCTGCGCGTCGTGCCCACCGAGGCGGGTGCCTTTCCGGAGGTACCGGGCGCGGTGGTGGCGACGAACCCTTGCCTGAGTGGCGGCGCGCTGGAGATCTTCCTCCGACCACAGATCCCGCCGCCGTTGCTCGGCATCTCGGGGTCGACTCCGATCGCCGACGCGATCGCCGCGGTCGGGGCCGCGGCCGGCTTCGCCATCGATCGGCTCGACGGGACCAAGCCGCCGTCGCCGGGCACGTTGGCGATCGTGGTGGCCGGGCTCGGCCGGGACGAGACGGGACCGCTGCGGGCCGCGCTCGACGCCGGCGTCGGCTTCGTCGGATTGGTTGCCAGTAGCAAGCGTGGTCGTGCGGTGCTGGCCGAGCTCGGACTGACGGACGAGGAGAGTGCGCGGATCCGAACCCCGGCCGGCCTCGATCTGGGCGCTGAGACCCCGGGAGAGATCGCTCTCTCCGTTCTCGCCGATATCGTCCGCTCGGTCCGGCAGGAGGGTCTCGGCCCGGCTCCCGGGCAGAGCGCAGTGCCTGCACAGGCTCTTGATCCGGTCTGCGGAATGTCGGTGGTGATCACACCGGACACGCCGTACCTGGACGTCGATGGCACCACCTACTGGTTCTGCGGAACCGGCTGCCGTGAGGCGTACGCCGCGCAGGTCACGGGTTGAGCGGCATGTTCGTCACCGGACTCGTGCTCGCCGCGGGTGGGTCGCGTCGGCTGGGCGGGCCGAAGCAACTCCTCCCCTACCAGGGCACGACGCTGCTGGACGCCGTACTGCGCACCGCACGGGACTGTGCATTCGACCAACTGCTCGTGACCCTCGGCGGAGCTGCCGAGCAAGTCCGTGAGGCGGTGGATCTGACCGGGACCGCGGTCGTTCTCAACTCGTCGTACGGGACCGGCTGCTCTTCCTCGATCGTCACCGCGCTGGAGGCGGTCGACGATCGCTCGGCAGGCATCGTGCTCCTGCTCGGCGACCAGCCCGGAGTGGGTGCCGAGTCGGCCCGCTCGGTGATCCGTCCGGACGCGCCGATCGCGGTCTGCCGGTACCGCGACGGCATCGGCCATCCCTTCTGGTTCGCCCGGTCGGTGTTCCCCGACCTCGCGAACCTGCACGGGGACAAGGGGGTCTGGAAGCTCATCGAGTCGGGCAGTCATGCCATCGTCGAGGTTCCCGTGGACGATGACGTGCCGGCCGACGTGGACACCTGGGCCGACTACGAAAGCCTGCTGGCACAGGGGATCGGGCGATGACGGCGCCGTTCCAGGATCCCGAGGAGGTCGTCACTCGGTTCGACGAGGCCGGGCACCTGCTCGACGAAGGCACCGCCATGGCGTTGTATCTCGCGTCGACCCTCCCCCGGCCGCTGTTGCTCGAAGGCGAGCCAGGGGTCGGGAAGACGACGTCGGCGCTCACGCTGGCGACGGTTCTCGGTACGTCCCTGATCCGCCTGCAGTGCTACGAGGGGCTGACCGCGCGGGAAGCCTTGTACGAGTGGAACTACCAGCGTCAGCTGCTCGCGATCCGGCTGGCCGAATCCCGGCACGACCGGCTCGAGGATGCCGACCTGTTCACCGCCGAGTTCCTGATCGAGCGGCCGATCCTGCGCAGTGTGACGGCGACCGGGCCGGTGCCGCCGGTGTTGCTGCTCGACGAGATCGACCGGGCCGACGACGAATTCGAGGCGCTGCTGCTGGAGTTCCTGGGCGAGGCGTCGGTGACGATCCCGGAGCTGGGTACGTTCGCCTCCGCGAGACCGCCGTACGTCGTCCTCACCTCGAACCGGAGCCGCGAGCTGCACGACGCGCTGCGGCGCCGTTGTCTCTACCACTGGATCGAGTTCCCGTCGCCCGACCGAGCGGTCCGGATCGTCCGGCGCCGGATCCCGGCGGCCGCCGAAGCGCTCGTCCGCAGTGTCACCGACTTCGTCGGGCGGGCTCGGGAACTGGATCTCGACAAGCCGCCGGGGCTGGCCGAGACGATCGACTGGGTGGCCGCACTGAGCGCGCTCGGTGTGAGCTCGCTCGGTCGCGACAACGCGCTCCGGACCCTGTCGGCGATCGCCAAGTCGCCCGACGACGTGGACGCCATGACCGAACTGTTCGAACCGAGCGAGGGCACAGGATGAAGATCACCCACGAGTTCACCGTGAGCGTACCGCCGGCCGAGGCCTGGGCGGTGCTGACCGACCTCGAGGCGATCGCGCCGTGTATGCCGGGTGCGAGCCTGACCGGGTTCGACGGCGAGACCTACCAGGGCAAGGTCCGGGTCAAGCTCGGACCGGTGATCAGCGACTTCGGCGGCACCGCCCGGTTCACCGCCAAGGACGAGGCGACGCACCACGCCGTGATCGATGCCAAAGGCAAGGACTCCCGCGGGGCCGGCAACGCAGCCGCGCGGATCACCGCGGACCTCAGGCCCGATCCGGCCGGCACTGTGGTGAGTGTCGACACCGATCTGACCATCTCCGGCAAGGTCGCCCAGTTCGGCAGCAGCATGATCAAGCAGGTGTCCGAGAAGCTCCTCGGAGAGTTCACCACCTGCCTGGAAGCCAAGCTGGCGGCGGGCGCACTGGGCTCGGGGACACAACAAGTGTCCGCACCGCAGCACACCGCGACGAGCGCCGGGCACGCTGCTAATCGCCCAGCCAGCACTGTGGCGGAACCGTCGCCGGGCACGACGTCAAGCAGCAGCGAGGAACCAGCTCCGCTCGATCTGATGCAGCTGGCAGGTGGATCGGTGGCTCGACGGGCGTTGCCGGTGCTCGTGAGCGTCGTGGTCGTGGGGGTGGTGATCTACTTCCTTGTCCGATGACGCTGTCCTGTTTCGCGCGGTGGACCGCGCGGCCTTCGCCGTAGCGTTCTCGGAACGGCTACGGCTGGCCGGAGCTGCCGTCGATCTCACCGCGACCGAGATCTTCACCGAGGCGTTGACCGTGATCCCGGCACCCGACCGGCGCCGGTTGTACTGGCTCGGCCGAGTCACCCTGGTTCGCCGCCGGCCGGATCTCGACAAGTACGACGCCGTGTTCGCCGCCGTGTTCGCCGACGCGGTCCTCCGTGTCGACCCACAGACCCGGCGCCGACCGCTCGACTCCGCCCTCGAGCGCGCTTCCGGCCCCATCTCGCCACCAACTTCGGCGGTTCAGGACGGTGAAGGTCTGCCGTGGATCACGGTGGCCGCAGCCACGGGCCGCGCCGAAGAGGCGAACACCGGTCTCGCTGTCCCCGAACGGCTTCCGAGCGCACTGGCCGGGCTGCGCGACACCCCGTTCGACGTCCTCGACCCGGTGCAGTTGGCGGAAGTCGGAGCGTGGCTCGAAAGTGCTCGCGAGCACTGGCCAACCCGTCGTACTCGCCGCTTCGCGACGCGGAGCCGAGGGACGATGATCGATCTCCGGGCCACCATGGCACGCTCACGCAGCACCGGCTGGGAACCGACCGAGCTCGTTCGCACCGGACCCGTCCACAAACCCCGACGACTGGTCATGCTGTGCGATGTCAGCCAGTCGATGCAGGCCTTCATCACGCCGTACCTGCATCTGATGCGCGCGGCAACGATCACCGCCGACGCCGAGGTGTTCGCCTTCGGGACCAGGTTGACCCGGCTCACCGCCGTACTCGCTCATCGTGATGTCGCGGTGGCCGTCGACCAGGCGACGAAGCTGGTCACGGACCGCTTCGGCGGGACCCGGATCGCTACCAATCTCGGCGCACTGCTGAAGTCGAGGTACGGCGCTCTCGTCCGTGGTGCGGTGGTGATCATCGCCTCCGACGGCTGGGACAGCGACGATCCCGGGCAACTGGCTCGGACCATGGCCCGGCTGGCCCGACGCGCCCATCGGGTGATCTGGCTGAACCCGCGAGTCGCCGCACCCGGTTACCAACCACTCACCGGCGCGCTGGTCGCCGCACTGCCGTACTGCGATGCTCTGCTCCCCGGCAACACCCTCGATGGCCTCGCCGAGGTGGTCAACTCCACAAGGTGACGTGGATCGACGGCCGGAAATGCCCGATCGTCACCCCCGCTCCTCGCAGCATCGCCTGGGTGGCACGTGGTGTGGTGATGAAGCGCGTCAACTCGGCGGCCGCCGGTACGACGGCATGCGCGGGCAGCGTCATCGCGGTCCAGACTCCGCCCATCGTCAGCCCCCGCCCGGTGACGATCGTCAGCCGGCCACTCGACACATCACCGGCGGCCGCGGACGACAGCGCCACGGCAACTCCCCCGTCACGCTTCGCCTCCTCGATCGCCGCCGCGTGACTTTGGAAGATCCGCTGCCTCGACTCCGGAACCTCCAGCTTGCGCAGCATCGCCGCGACCGCGCCGTCGGTGACCGCCGAGGGTCCCAGCAACCACGTCTGCTCGCGCAGCAACGCCGGCCGGGCCGGGCCGATCGCCGCGGGGTGCGCACTGCCGGCGACCACGACCAGGCGGTAGTTGAGGAACGGAATCCGCCGGATCGAATCCGGCAGGTCGGCCGGAACAGGGCCCAGGGCAACGTCCACCGCGCGTTCGGACAGCAGCGCGGCGAACTCGCGCGGATGGTGCACACTCAGCTCGACGTCCAGGTCGTCGGCCCGGGCGGCGAACAGTTCGATCAGACCCGGAGCGGCATGCTCGGCGAACAACGTCGAGGACGCGATCCGCATCAGCCGCCGGCCGCGCCCGGCCTGGCTGACCTCCTGGATCGTTCGGTTCTGCAGCCCGAGCAGTTCGACGGCGCGGCTGGCGAGCCGCAGTCCGCCGGGAGTGAACGCCAAGCCCGACGTCGTCCGGGTGAAGAGCTGATCCCCGAGTTCCTTGCGCAGTTGGGCAACGTGCAGCGAGACGGCAGCCTCGGTGACCTGGAGTTCGGCGGCGGCGGCCTTCACCGAACCGAGACGGACGACCGCAGAGAACGCGCGGAGCTGAGTAGGCGTCATCGTTCCGCCATCGTAGAACCGCGCCCCGCCTTTCGCCCCCGATCGCCAAGTGTCGCGCAGCCCCCATCACAGTGCGTACTACCCCGTTGACTTCGACGTGACCACGCCCCCGATCCTGCGCAGGCACTCTGTCCGGCGCCCCCCCGTGGTGCTCGTCGTAGCGGTCGAGGAAACGTTCTTCCACTGCCCGAAATCCTTCGCCCGCTCCAGAACCTGGAAACCCGACACCTGGAACCCCACAGCCGTCCGCCCGTACGCCGAAATCGCCCGCACCCTCTGGCGCCAAGGCGAGTCCCTGCAGTCAATAGAAGCCCGCAACCGCCCGGAAGTAATCGAAGCCCAGCTCTACCCGTCACAGTAGGACCCGAAACCGCGGCTGTCTCACCAGCGCCCGTCCGATCGCCGACGTCGTCCCACGGCCCCCACGTGGCCTCGACGACCTCGCCGAGAGCCTCTCTGTGCACCGTGTAGGTGAACACATCGTCGGACAGCGTTGCCGCGCGCAGTCGGAGCGTTTCAACGGTCACACAACGACCCTACGGGCACGGGCCTGTTCGGATCGTTGTCCCGGGCAAGCAACCGCTCCTCGCGATCGAACGTCACCGACGCCGGCGAGGCGAACCTGCTGAGCTACTCCGTCGGCGGTGTCGCCGAAGTCGACCTTCTCCCGCCCTGGGTTCCTGAACGTTTCCGTTGCCTAGCTTCCATGTCGGCCGTCCTGGAGTGAATCTCTTTCACCGTTTGCCTCGGGCAACCGTTGTCCGGACTCGATCCCGTCCCTGGCACTGGACAAGCACATCCCTGGGCTGTGTACTCGCCCGTGTTCGCCGGAGGGAGGTGGTCATGACAGGAATCAGGCTGGACGCTGTTTCGAAGGTGTACGACGGCCAATACCTTGCGGTCGACGGGGTTTCGCTCGAGGTCGCCGCGGGCGAGTTCATGGTGCTCCTGGGGCCATCAGGCTGCGGCAAGACCACCTTGCTCCGGATGATCGCCGGTCTGGAGGAGATCACCGAGGGAGAATTGTGGTTCGACCGCATCAGGACCACAGTTCTTCCACCCCGGGACCGCGGCGTCGCGCTCGTCTTTCAGAACGGAGCCTTGTATCCGAACCGCACGGCACGCGGGAACATCATGTTCCCGTTGGAGATCGCCGGCGAGGACTCCACCGAGGCGAACGCGAAGGTCAGCGGGCTGGCGAAGATCCTGGGGATCGACGCGAATCTCGACCGGCTGCCGAGAACGCTCTCCGGCGGTCAGCGGCAACGGGTCGCGATCGGACGGGCGGTGGTGAGACAGCCGCGGATTTTCCTGATGGACGAGCCGCTGTCCAACCTCGACGCGACCATGCGGACCGAGTTGCGGCAGGAGATCGGGGCGATGGCCCGGGATCTCAACGTCACCACGGTGTACGTCACTCATGATCAGATCGAGGCCCTCACCCTGGCGGACCGGATCGCGATCATGCGCGAAGGCCGGATCGAGGATGTCGGGACGCCCGCCCAGGTCTACAACGACCCGGCCACCGCTTTCGTTGCGGGGTTCATGGGCAGCCCGCGCATCAACCTGATGTCGGCGACCGTCCGGGTCACCGACCACCATCGCGTCTTCCTCGACTTCGGCACCCAGACGATCTTGCTGCCACCGATCGACCGCCGGTCGTTGATGCTGAGGCATAACGACGGCCGCCAGGTGATCGTCGGCGCCCGCTCGGATGCGTTCACCCCGGTCGCCGGCGGCGACGCCAACGAACTCTCGGGAACGTTGCGAACGCTCGAGTTCCACGGTCATCAGTGGATCGCGTTCGTCCACTGCGACCTCGAGATGATCAACCCGGACCTGGTCGGCGCAGTCCCGGCACGGCCGACGGCGCCACCTCCGCCATCACCGACCAGCGGCACACGCACGCGGCATGCGGCTGCCTCTTCGCCTGCACTCGCATCAGCACTGGGAGCGATAGTCAAGGCCGCCTTCCGACGGCGGCCCCCGCAGCCCCCGGCCGAGGAACCTTCCACTCCGGCACATCGCCGGAGCGACCTGGTCATCGAGGTGGGCGCCGCGGACGGTCTCCAGACCGGCGCGACCGTACGCCTGTCCGTCGACACCTCGCGCCTCCACATCTTCGACGCGAACGGCCGCCGAATCGACCGCATCACCCGCTGATGTGAGCTAAGCGTGGCGGGAAGCTTCCAGGGCGAGGAGGAGTTCGGCGACCGACTGTGGATCGCTCAGCGAGCGCCCGGTGCGTTCCTCGATGCGGCGCAGACGATGGCGGACGGTGTTCGGGTGACAGTAGAGCTGCTCGCCGGTCTCGGTGGCGGAGCCGTGATGCGTCGACCAGACCGCCAGGGTCTCGAGCAGAACCTCCCGGTCGTCGATCGGTAGGTCATCGAGCCCACCGAGCACCTTCCGGACGAAGTACTGCATCACGTCCGGTGCCGCGACCGCCGCCATCGTCAACGGTGACTCGTCGAACAGCGCCACCGGAGAGTCCGGCGTCGAACCCGACAACGCGACCCGCGCGAACCGCACCGCCTGCCCGGTCCCGTCGAGTTCGTCGTACGGCGGACTGACGCCGACGCGACCGGTCGCGGACTGGCGCAGCAGGTCGATCAGTACGGCGAGACGCCTGGGCGGCACGCCCACCACGCCGATCTGCAGCTCGGGCAACAGTCGCCAGGCAGACGCGAGACCCACAGACCGCAGCCGCTCCTCCACCGCGGTCAGTGCCTGCCGACCGACCTCGGGCACCTCCGCGGCAACGACCACGAACGGTCCCTTGTGCGGCAGCCGCAACAGCTCGGCCGCCTCCCACAACGTGCCGCCGCCGCTCACGCGGCCCTCGAGCAACGCTTCGACCAACGCCGAGCGCTGCTGGTCCTGCTCCAGCATCCGCCGGGACTGCACGTCGCGATAGGCATCCGTCATCGCGTCGGTGTAGGACGACTGCATCTGCCACAGCCGGCTCGATGCGCGCACCAGGGCCTGGTCGGTGATCCCAGCGGAATGAGCCTCGGTAAGCACCGCGTCCCAGAGATAGCGCGTGCCGACCCGGTACGCCGCCATCACGTCCGCCAGCGGTGCACCCTGCTCCGCCCGCAGCCGCCCGGTCTCGCGGGCGGACACCGGGTCGGAGCGGTCGCCGACCAGTGATTCGAGCATGAAGTCGAAGTTCGCCCCGCAGGACGCCCGCAACGCGGCCGGCGGTACGAGACCACCGGTGCGGTAGAAGTCGATCTCGCTCTCGATCTGGGCCGCCATGGCCTCGATGAATTCGCCGGCCCGGCCCCGGAGCCGGGCGACAAGATCCTCGATCTCCGAGCTGGCGCGCTCCGTGCTCACCCTCGGAGCATAAGCCCCGGGCCGTTGTTCACGGGCACACTCGCGCGCCCGCCACGTTGGCCTGCGGACCATCGACGCGGGCCGGACCCGGACGGATCGTGGAGTCAGATCCCCCCGAACCATCCCCGGAGCGACGCCATGACGAATCTCAGCCTGAACCTGACCGAGTCCGCGGCCATGTACCCGGACCACCCCGCAATCCGGCTGGACGACGACGTCCTGCGCTATGCCGAACTCGGTGACGCCGCAGCCCGCATCGTGAGCCTGCTCCGCGAGTACGGCGTGCAGTCCGGTGACCGGGTCGGCCTGATGCTGCCGAACATCCCCGAGTTCGCGATCGTGTTCTACGGAACACTCCTGGCCGGCGGGATCGCCGTACCGATGAATCCGCTGCTGAAGCGGCGCGAGGTCGAGTACTACCTCGCCGACTCGGGCGCCAAGGTGCTGTTCGCCTGGCACGAGGTGGCCGCCGAAGCCGAAGCCGGCGCCAAGGCCGCGGGCGCCGAGCTGGTGACGGTGTCACCGGACGAGTTCCGCGCTCTGATCTCGACCCGCGAACCGATCGCCGATCCGGTCAGCAAGGACGGTTCCGACACGGCGGTCATCCTCTACACCTCCGGCACCACCGGCCGGCCGAAGGGCGCCGAGCTGACCCATGCCGGCCTCAACACCAACCAGGCGGTCAGCGCCCGGACGCTGTTCCGGATCGGCCCGGACGACGTGGTCATGGGATGCCTGCCGCTCTTCCATGTGTTCGGATTGACCTGCGGACTCAACACCGCGATCGCCAGCGGCGCGACACTGACCCTCATCCCCCGCTACGCCCCGGCGAAGGCGCTCGAGGTGATCGCCCGCGACGGCGTCACGGTGTACGAGGGCGTGCCGACGATGTACGCCGCCATGCTCGGCGTACCCGAGCGCGAGAAGTACGACGTGAGCACGCTGCGCACCTGCGTGTCCGGCGGGGCGGCCCTTCCGGTCGAGGTGCTGCGCGCCTTCGAGGACGCGTTCGGCTGCATCATCCTGGAGGGCTACGGGCTGTCCGAGACGTCTCCGGTCGCCTCGTTCAACCATCCGGACGCGGTCCGCAAGCCCGGGTCGATCGGTACGCCGATCGAGGGCGTGCGGATGCGGGTCGTCGACGACACTGGGCAGCCGCTGCCGACCGGTGAGATCGGCGAGGTCCAGATCGGTGGGCACAACGTGATGAAGGGCTACTGGAACAAGCCTGACGCCACCGCCGCCACGGTCGACGCCGACGGGTGGCTGAGCACCGGCGACCTGGCGCGACAGGACGAGGACGGCTACTTCTTCATCGTCGACCGGAAGAAGGACCTGCTCATCCGTGGCGGGTACAACGTCTATCCCCGCGAGGTCGAGGAGGTCCTCTACGAGCACCCGGCGGTCGCCGAGGCGGCCGTGGTCGGCATCCCGCACGCGTCCCTCGGCGAGGAGATCGGCGCCGCCGTCGCCCTCAAGCCCGGTACGACGGCGACCCCCGAGGAACTGCGGGACTTCATCAAGACCCGGATCGCGGCGTACAAGTATCCGCGCGCGGTGTGGATTGTCGACAATCTGCCGAAGGGGCCGACCGGCAAGATCCAGCGCCGCGACGTCGTCGTACCGGACGGAGTCCTCCGATGAGCACCCACAACGCGCACGCCGACGAGCTCGCCGCCGCGCTCGACCTGCTGCTCACCAGTGCCGCCGTCAGCCCGCTGCGCCGGTTCCTGCCGAACGCCTCCTGGGCCCGAATGACGACCGGACTGGCTCGCCGGCCGCGCACGGTCGCCGGGCGCGCCACAGACCTGGCCGGCGAGCTCGGCCGGATCGCGATCGGCCACTCCGACCGGGCACCTTCCCGCCGCGACCGCCGGTTTGCCGACCCCGCGTGGACCCACAACCCGGTGCTGCGCCGGATCGTGCAGGCCTACCTGGCCGCGGCCGAGACCGCCGGCGCGCTGACCGCGGACGCGCAACTGGAGTGGCGGGACCGGCAACGGATGGGCTTCGTTGTCGACAACCTCGTCGAAGCACTTGCTCCGAGCAACAACCCGCTGGTCAACCCGGTGGCCTGGAAGGCGATGATCGACACCGCCGGCCTGAGCTCGGTCGCCGGAACCCGCAACCTGGTCCGCGACCTGGCCACGGCACCGCGCGTCCCGAGCATGGTCGAGCCGACGGCGTTCGAGGTCGGCAAGACGGTCGCCGCGACCGCTGGCGCGGTCGTGTTCCGCAACGAGGTCCTGGAGCTGATCCAGTACGCCCCGCAGACCCCGAAGGTCCGCGCCGTGCCGCTGCTGATCGTGCCGCCGGTGATCAACAAGTACTACGTCGTCGACCTCGCGCCGGGCCGGAGCATGGTCGAGTACTTCGTCCAGCAGGGCCAGCAGGTGTTCACCATCTCGTGGCGGAACCCGGACGCCCGGCACCGCGACTGGGATATCGACACCTATGGCCAGGCAATCATCGACGCGATGGACGCCGTCCAGCGAATCTGCCGTACCGACAGCACGCAGCTGTTCGCCACCTGCTCCGGCGGGATCCTGGCCTCGATGCTGCTCGGTCAGCTCGCCGATCGCGGTGTACTCGACCGCGTCGCCGGGTTCACCCTCGCGGTCTCGGTGCTCGACCAGACGCACGCCGGATTCGCATCGGCCGCGCTCGACGAGCGGGTGGCCGCCGCGGCCGTCGCCTCGTCCGCCTCCAAGGGATACCTGGACGGCCGGGCGCTCGCCGAGGTATTCGCCTGGTTGCGCCCGACCGATCTGGTCTGGAGTTACTGGGTCAACAACTACCTGCAGGGACGGCCACCGGCGGCGTTCGACGTGCTGTTCTGGAACGCCGACACCACCCGGATGACCGCTGCGCTGCACCGCGGCTTCGTCGAGCTGGCGATGACGAACGCGCTGACCCAGCCGGGTCAGGCGACCATGCTCGGGTCCGCGATCGACCTCGGGAAGATCGGCACCCCGTCGTACGTGATCGCCGGCATCTCCGATCACATCTGCCCTTGGCAGGCCTGCTATCGCAGTACCCAGTTGCTCGGCGGGGAGAGCCGGTTCGTGTTGTCCACGGCCGGGCACATCGCGTCCATGGTGAATCCGCCCGGCAATCCGAAGGCGACGTACCAGCTCAACGAGGCCAACCCACCGGATCCGGACGAATGGTTGCGGACGGCAATGACACGGCAAGGGTCGTGGTGGCCCGACTACGCCGACTGGCTGGGCAGGCGGAGCGGTCGGACGAAGGCCGCGCCCGAGAGCCTCGGCGGTGGCGGGCTGGAGCCGCTCGAACCCGCGCCCGGCAGCTATGTCCGGGAGACGTGACGTGGAGATGCTGACCGCCGCCGGGAGACGGATCCGGTACGACGTACGCCCTGGGGACGTACGACGTACTCCGCTGCTGCTGTGCTGCGGGATCGGCGCCGGCTTCGAAGTGCTGCAGCCGGTGGTCGACGCGCTGGACCGGACGGTGATCCGGTTCGACGTCCCCGGCGTCGGCGGCTCGCAGACCGGGCTGCTCCCGGACGGCATCCCCCGACTCGCCCGGATGGTCGACCGGATGCTGTCGCAGCTCGGGTACGACGAGGTCGACGTACTGGGACTGTCGTGGGGTGGCGCGCTCGCGCAGCAACTCGCGGTCCAGCACCCGCGGCGGGTCCGGCGCCTGGTCCTGGTGAGCACCGGCACGGGCATCCTGATGGTGCCCGGACGGCCGAGCACGCTGCTGCGGATGCTCACACCGCGGCGCTTCGGCGATCCCGAGTACGCCGCAGGAATCGCCGGCGCCATCTACGGCGGCAGCGCCCGGAAGCACGCTGGGGAGATCCGGGCGGTCTTCGAGAACCAGGTGCGGGCCGGATCGCTGCGCGGCTACCTGTACCAACTCGCGGCCGGGGCCTGCTGGACCAGCCTGCCGTTCCTCGGCCTGATCCGGCAGCCGACGCTCGTACTGACCGGCGACGACGACCCGATCATCCCAGTGGTCAACGGCCGGATCCTCGCCCGGCTGATCCCGCACGCCGAGTTGCACATCTACCGCGGCGGGCACGTCGAGCTCGTCACCGAGGCACCCGCGCTGGTGCCCGTCATCACCCGATTCCTATCCCGCTGAGGAGGAACCATGACCACCGACCCGATCGACTTCTACGGCCTCGAACTGCTACTGGACAACCACGATCGCGAGCTCCTTCATGCCGTCCGCGAGTTCGGCGACAAACAGGTGGCGCCGATCATCAACGACTACTGGAACCGGGCCGCGTTCCCGTTCGAACTCGTCCCGGCGCTGCGTGACCTGGGGATCGCCGGTACGCCGTACACCGGGTACAGCTGCCCGGGTCGGAGCTTCCTGCTCGACGGCCTGATCTCGATGGAGCTCAGTACGGCGGACCCGTCGATCGCCACGTTCTTCGGCGTACACAGCGGGCTCTCGATGGGATCGATCTATCTGTGCGGCTCCGAGGAGCAGAAGGAACGCTGGCTGCCGGCGATGGCCCGGCTGGAGAAGATCGGCGCGTTCGGCCTCACCGAGCCCGGGGTCGGATCCGGCGCCTCACGCGGTCTCCAGACCACCGCCCGGCGCGAGGGCGACACGTGGGTGCTGGACGGGCAGAAGAAGTGGATCGGCAACGCGACCTTCGCCGACCTCACGGTGATCTGGGCCCGTGACGTCGAGGACGGACAGGTGAAGGGCTTCGTGGTCGAGAAGGACACACCGGGATTCACGGCCACGAAGCTCGAGGACAAGATGGCGCTGCGCGTCGTACAGAACGCGCTCATCACGCTGGACGGCGTACGGGTGCCGGAGACGAACCGCCTCGCGGGCGCTCAGTCCTTCCGCGACACCGCCAAAGTCTTGCTGATGACCCGCGCCGGTGTCGCGTGGATGGCGGTCGGATGCGCGCGCGGCGCCTACCGTCATGCGCTTGCCTACGCAGGTGAGCGCGAGCAGTTCGGCCGGCCGATCGCGTCGTTCCAGCTCGTCCAGGACCTGCTCGTCCGGATGCTCGCCAACACCACCGCGTCCGCAACCCTCTGCACCCGTCTCTCCCAGTTGCAGGACGCCGGTCTCGCGTACGACGAACACGCCTCGCTCGCCAAAGCCTTCTGCACCGTCCGCATGCGGGAAACCGTCGGCTACGCACGCGAACTCCTCGGCGGCAACGGCATCCTCCTCGAACACAACGTGGCCCGCTACGTCGCCGACGCCGAAGCCATCTACTCCTACGAAGGCACCCGCGAGATGAACACCCTCATCGTCGGCCGCTCCATCACCGGCCAATCGGCGTTCGTCTGAAGTGCAGCCGACGTGGCAGTCCAGCACTGTGACCGCTCATCATGGCGAGTCGGAGCTCTTCAGGTTGTTGGCCAGTTCCGTGCGGGATCGGACCGAGAGTTTGCGGTAGATCCGGGTCAGGTTGGCTTCCACGGTCTTGACGGACATGAAGAGTTCCGCGGCGGTCTCCTGGTTCGAGCGGCCGGCGGCGACGAGCTCGGCGACGCGGCATTCTGTTGCTGTGAGCAACTTCGTTGTGGGTTGCAGGCCGATCCGGCCGGCTTCAAGGCGGGCACGCTCCGCCCATCGCGGTACGCCCAGCTCGTCGAAGGCTTCTGCGGCCGTGGTCAGATGCTCGTCGGCCATGCTTCGGTACCCGGCACGACGACAGACCTGTCCCAGCGCCAGCCGGGTCCGGGCCGCTTCGAACGGGCACTCGGATCCCTTCCGATCAACGAGTTTGCGAAGCTCGGACAACGCGTTGTCGATCTCCCCGCGAGCGGCACTCAACAGTGCCTGGCAACGGTCCGCCGCGACCGCCGCTTCGGGCCGGCCGGCCGCCGCCTGACGTCGGAGCAAGGAGATGGCCGTCGCAACCTCGTCCAGTGCGCCGACCTGCAAAGCCGCGTCGGCGTAGTCGACCGGCCACAGCAGTTGCTCCAGGTCGACCAGCTTGGTACTCGCGAAGATCTGCGCGAGCTCACGCAACGGCACGAGGGCCGCTCGCCAGTCCCCGGCAGAAGTCTCGATGAACCCAAGCTGTGCCAGGAAGCCACCCAGCCAGTAGACCAGCCCGCTCGCTCTCGCTTGATCGGCCGCCGCCTGCGCCAACACACGAGCCTCGTCCAACTCTCCCGCGTACTCCGTGACCAGAACCCGAGCCATGGCTTCTTGGCGGCCAAAGCCGCTCACCCAGGCGCCCATGCGATCCGCCTCGTCCAGGGCCGCCCGGGCGTCACGAACCTTGGAGGCGCGGATGAGGTTCAGAATCAGACAAATGAAGAGGCCCGACAGTTCTCCGTATCGCCCGCCGTCAATGGTCCGCACGATGCCGTCGCGGGTGCGTCTCTCGGCGGTCTCGTCGTTCCAGGGCGCATGAAAGCCGTGAGCCCAGGCCCACTCCGCCGGGGACAGCTCCAGTGAAGAAGACTCGACCAGTCGGTCGATCTCGCTCAACGTCTCCTCGGGATCTCCGATCCCCCAGAGCCGCTGGACGCCTTGCAGCTGGTTCAACGCGACGATCTGAATATCCGGACGGTTCACCGCAGCCGCCTCGCGGACGGCCATCTGGTCCAGCCGCAGCGCGAGCCTGCCGTGGCCTTCCATGCGGTGGTACTCGCTGAGTTCCTGCAGGATCTCGGCGCGGCTCTCACTGCCAGGCGGCGTCATCCGGAACGCCTGCTCGGCGAGCACTCGAGCCCC
The DNA here is from genome assembly GCF_055562215.1 of Kribbella sp. NPDC020701. Taxonomy (NCBI): domain Bacteria; kingdom Bacillati; phylum Actinomycetota; class Actinomycetes; order Propionibacteriales; family Kribbellaceae; genus Kribbella; species Kribbella sp. NPDC020701. Next base: position 109,081 of record NZ_JBVHFT010000022.1, read on the forward strand.
AGTCAGGTCGTCGGCCAGCCGAGCACGCCGTACCAGCACTTGGGCTTGCTGCTGCGGCTCGTCGGCCAAAGCCGACCCCTTGTCCAGGGCAGCACGTGCGGCCAAGGGGTCGCCGGCACCGGTGTAGGTGTCCACGGCCCGGAGCCAGCGAGCAAAGCCGATGGCCGTGTCCACATCGGAAGGGGTTGCCAGAGCGGCGCCTTCCAGCAGTTCACCGGCCAACTGCAGTGCGCCACGGCTCCGGGAGGTCTCGGCGGCCCGTTCCAGCTCACTCGCCACCATCTCGTCGGGAGCGGTGATCGACGTGGAGCGATGGCGTGCGCGCTCGACCGGATCCTCGAGTTTTTCGGCAAGGACCCGGTGCGCACGACGTCGTTCTTCCGGCGTGGCAACGTCGTACATGGCCGAGGCCAGCAGCGGGTGCGTGAACGCGACCACCGACCCCGCACCGACCTTCGCCACGTCAGCATCACCGGCGGCTTCGAGGGCCGACCGAAGCCGAGTCTCCTCGACGAACCGCTGCAACTGCGTCACTGTGAGCCGTCCCGCCGCGGACACCAGCAGCAGAACGTCGCGAGCGCCCTGCGGAAGCAGTCCGACCTTCTCGCAGAGAAGTCCGGTGAGGCTCGGTGGGACCGGGAAGATCGGATCGTGGCCCTGCTGCGCGCTCCACCGCCATTTCGAAACATCGGACTGCATGGCCTGCGCGATCATCAGGGCGAGGAACGGGTTCCCTCCGCTCGCCCTGGCCACTCCGGCGCTCATCGGCGGAGTCCATCGCGGCCCAAGACGCTTGCGCAGCAACTGACCGATCGCCCACTCCGGCAAGGCACCGAGGATGAGCTCCCGGCGCGGCTCCACCAAGGACCGGATCAGGTCGCCTCCGGAGTCCGGATCGGGTCGCGATGCGATGAGGACACTCAATCGACGCGAGTCGGTGTTCCGCAGCGCGAACCCAAGGCTGCCGACGCTCGCCTGATCGAGCCACTGCAGATCGTCGATCACGAGCAGGATCGGCTCGGCCTCGCACAGCTGGGTCAGGAGGGTCCGGATCGCCAACGGCACCGCCAAGGCGTCGACCTCGCGGTCATCGGGTTCCGTGCGCTGCAGAGCAACGGCCAGGGCGCGGCGCTGCGGCGCCGGCAGCCGATCCTCCGCTGACTCCGGACACTGACTCACCAGCTCGGCCAGTCCCGCGAACGGCAACCCGAGGTCGAACTGCGTCGGCGTGACGGACAGCACCCTCCGCCCCCGGCGCTGCGCCAGCTGATCCGCGACCTTCAGCAGACTGCTCTTGCCGACACCCGGCTCGCCGATCGCGACCACGCTGCCACCGTGTTCCAAGAGGTCGCCAATGACCCGTACGGCGTCCTCGCGACCGTACAGCCCGTAGGCAGCCGCCGATACCTCGTCCACCAGGTCATCATCCGGCACCCTGCCCCGTCGATCGAGGGTCGGGCCGGACCCGATCGAGGGTTTCCCCTGCTGCGATGAGAGCGATCCCATCCGTAGCGTCGCCGCCGTACCCAATATTTCGAGGAGGAAGCAATGACCGCAACGACACAGCCGACCGTCCTACTCATCCACGGCGGCTTCGTCGACGGCTCCGGCTGGCGAGGTGTGTACGATCGTCTCCGAGCCCAGGGACACCGGGTGGCCGTCGTACAGAACCCGACCATGTCACTCGAAGGCGACGTGGCCGCGACCATGCAGGTGCTCGACGAACTCGACGGCCCGGCGATCCTGGTCGGACATTCGTACGGCGGCGTCGTCGTCACCGAGACCGGCAGCGACCCGCGCGTCGCGGGGCTCGTCTACATCGCGGCGTTTGCTCCGGACAAGGGCGAGTCCGTCAACACCCTGATCGCCAACCCGGCGCCCGGCGCACCGGTTCCGCCGATCCTGCCGCCTCGCGACGGCTACCTGTATCTGGACCGCGACAAGTTCCACGACTCGTTCGCCGGCGACCTGCCCGCCGACGAGGCAGCCTTCATGGCCGACTCCCAGGTCCCGTGGGGTGTCAACGCTCTCGACGGCACCGTCACCGAACCCGGCTGGCGCTCCAAGCCGAGCTGGTACCTGGTCGCCGCCGACGACCGGATGATCCCACCGCCGGCCCAGCGCCAGATGGCCCAGCGCACCGGCGCAACGGTCCGCGAGGTCCCCGGCAGCCACTCGGTCTACGTCTCCCAGCCCCAAGCGGTCGCCGACCTCATCCACTCCGCGATCGAGTCCCTCACCTGAGCTAGCCGCTCGGGCGGCCCGCGTCGATGAACTTCTTGATGTGGGGAAGTTGGCCAGGGTCGATGGTGTGGCCGCCTGAGAACGGCAGCAGCTCGACGTCGGCATCTCGACGGCGGAGTTGCTCGGTCAGTCTGCTGGTCTGTTCGGGCGTGGCCATCGGGTCGCTGTCGCCGTTGACGATGAGCACCCGCTTGCCGGCGAGCGCGTGGTCCCTGGGCTCGTCCTGCCCGAAGGGGACCATCGCGGCCAGCAGTACGGCTCCGGCGAGCGACTCGGGGTGGCGGAGGAGCAGCGCGGAGGCCATGTTGGCGCCGTTGGAGAAGCCGACCGCGAGCCACGAGCCGGCGGCCACGTCGTACTTCTGCTCTGCGGCGGTGAGGAAGGCGGCCAGCTCGTCGGCGCGCAGCCGAATGTCGTCCTCGTCGAACACGCCCTCGCTGAGCCTGCGGAAGAACCGTGCCATCCCCTGCTCCGACACGGTCCCCCGCGGAGACAGCACGGGTGCGTCGGGCGCCAGGTGCTGCCGCAGTACAAGGAGGTCGTGCTCGTCGCCTCCCGTGCCATGCAGTAACAGCAGCGGCGGCGCGGACGAGCCCGGCTGCCAGACGTGCGGCCGCTGCAGCGGGTCGTCGCTCATGAGTCGGCTTTGTCCGGCTGCGGTGGTACGCGCAAGGCCGGCAACGTGGCTTGGATCTGCTCTCGGTTCGGTTCGAGCCAGGGCGGAAGCTTCAGGTGCTGGCCGAGTTCCAGCAGCGGTTCATCCACGGTGAAGCCTGGCTGGTCGGTCGCGATCTCCAGCAGCACCCCGCCCGGTTCACGAAAGTAGATCGAGGTGAAGTACTGCCGGTCGAGGATCTCGGTGACCTGTACGCCGGCCTCGATCAATTCCATCCGCCACTTCGCCTGGGTCTCGCCATCGGGTGCCCGGAACGCGATGTGGTGGACCGTTCCGGCCGCCTGGACTCCGCGAGACACGTTGCTGGGCCGGACATCCACCGCCGTACCCTCGGCTCCGCCGGACATCACGAACCGTGACCCATCGGTGGTGTCCTGGCCGTGCTGCATCCCCAGCATGCCTGCGAGCATCTCGGCCGTCGGATCGAGCAGCTGCTCCGTCATGGTGACCGAGAAGAGCCCCCGGATCGCGTTATCGAACGGTATGGCCGCAACACCGTCCCAACCGGACCGGCTGTCGCCGTCGGACGCGACCAACTCGATCACCAAGCCGTCGGGATCGCGCAGCCTCAAGACCTCCTCGTCGGAGCTAGCGACCGGCTCGTCCGCGTCGACCCCAAGTGTCTGCAGCCGCTGCTGCCACCAGCCGAGAGACTCCGGCGGGACACTGAAAGCGGTTGCTGTGGTCAAGCCGGTCCCCTGCACGCCGTTCGGCGCTCCCGGCCACGGAAAGAACGTCAGCAGAGTCGACGGCCGACCCGACGCATCCCCGTAGTACAGGTGATAGGTATCCGGAGCATCGAAGTTGACCGTCCGCTTCACCAGCCGCAACCCCAGCACCGTGGTGTAAAAGTCCACGTTCCGCTGCGGATCCTCCGCAATAGCAGTCACGTGATGCAACCCATGCGGCGCAACCGAGTCAACCATCGCCCATCACCTCCCAGCCCGAGGACGGCATCGCCCCGCCCCTCCCCGACACTACGACCGCACGTCCCCCACCACCACGTACCAACAACACCAATCTGGGGCTTGGAAGGTGATTGAGGTGAAGGCTCGGCCGCAGAACTTCTTCTGGTACGGCGACAAGAAGGTCGCCGGAACTCCCGCGGCCAGCGAGATCAGTCTGCTCTGGTACAACAAGGACTTGTTCACGGACGACTCGATGACCCCGCCGGCGGTGGCCGGCAAAGCCTGGTCGTGGGATCGCCTGCTCGAAGTCGCGACCGCCCTGACCCTTGACCAGAGCGGCAAGCGGCCGAGCGACCCGGGCTTCAAACCCGATCGCATCCGCCAGTTCGGCATCTCGGCTCCGTTGTCGACACAGTGGACCTGGTATCCGCTGATCCGCAGCAACGGTGGCGACGTGACGGAGAGTCGGGCACCAAGTACACGCTCAACAGCCCCGAATGCGTCAAGGTGTTCCAGGACCTGCAGGACCTGATCGACAAGCACCGCGTGGCACCCAGCCCGGCCCAGCTCGGTGGCGGCGACACCGCCAACGCACCGACCACCACGGTCCAGCTGCAGACCAAGCGAGTCGCGATGGCGATCGACGGTCAATGGACCCTGCTCGACATGGGAGAGAGCGATCTCAAGTACGGCATCGGCGTCCTGCCCTCCTATCAGGAACCGATCACCCAGGAGGCCGGCAGCTGCCGGGTCATGTCGGCAAGCACCAAGCACCCGGAGGAGGCGATCGAGCTCTACGCCTACAGCGTGGACGGCAGCAACAGCGACCTCTTCAAGAAGGGGCTGTGGATGCCGGTCGTCCAGCCACTCCTGAAGGGCAAATACCCCATCCCGACCTCCATCTGGCCCGGCGTCACGTGCGAAGGTTCATGTCAGCTCAGCAGAATCTTGCCGGAACAGACGAGGGCAGATCACCTGTCTGCCATTGAGGCCACACCCAGAGTCGTGAAGAGCCGAATCATCCGTCGGGGGTGATGCCGCCGGACGGGCCGGTGATGAGGATGGTTCGGCGGCGCAGACGGCTTCATCAGCCCGCTCGACCCGGGCGGCATCGGACTGCCCGCCGTACGGCGCGACGCGTCGACCGCCGTCGGTAAGCACTGATCATCAGGGGGGACCAAATGGGCTGCCTGTTCGCATTGTTCGCCGGGGTGTTTCCGCGGCTCGGCGTGTTGATCGTGTGGGTCGCACGACCGGAACGGGTCGACGCGGCGTTCAGTACCTGGATCTGGCCGCTGCTGGGCATCATCTTCCTGCCCTTCACGACCCTGATCTATCTGTTGCTCTGGGTGCCCGGGGGACTGGACGGATTCGACTGGTTCTGGATCGGGCTGGCCGCGTTGTTCGACATCGGGCACTGGGCGGCGAGCTTCACCCAACGCAACCAGATCCCCGGCCGGCAGCCGCGGCCGGCCTGACGACGAGGCGGCTACTGCGGGCCGGCGGCTGCGCAAGGTCCTGATGAACAGTGCCGGACGTCACAGCCCTGGAGATAGTTAGGGCACTAATCATTCGGATACTATCGTAGTCGTGAGCAGCCCCACTGAAACCGTGCCGGGCGGGAAGCGAAGGCACCGCAGAACCCCTCGCCCGATGAACATCGAGACCGTCCAGCGATGGGTCGCGTCCGTCATCCTCCTCCACGTGGGCAGCGTCCCCGCCATTACTCTCGCGGTCTACGCCATCGGCTCCGCCAAGGCGGACTTCGGCAAAGGCGTCGGCCTGTGGGCCATGTCCGGCGTCATCGGCCTCCTCACCGTCGCCGGCGTACTCGCCATCTTCCGGCGTTCCCCGCTCTCGCTCTGGCTGATCGCCGGCATCCTCCCGACCGCCATCACCGGCTTCTACATCTTCTGACCGTCAGCTGGGCAGGCACGCTCAGTGCAGGTGTAGGCGGGCATCCGGATGAGGGCGAAGACAGCGACAACGACGGCGATGCCCAGAGGCAGAATGTTGATCCGGTCAGGCGTCGAGTACGGGCGCATCCGCGGCCGACTTGGTGAACCGGGGCAATGCGGCGGCACCGACGGCGAGCAGGGCGATGATGACCATCTGCACGACTTCGACGGTGGCGAAGGCATGCGGGATGCTGTGCTGCGCACGAGCGAGGTAGAGCGTGCCGAGGGTGGCGACGCCGAGAGCCAGGCCGCTCTGCTGCAGAGTGATCAGTACGCCGCTGCCGACCCCGCCGAGATGTGTCGGTACGTCGGCCAGCACACTGCGGAACAGGCCGGCGAACAGCATCGATTGCCCGGCCCCGGCCAGCGCGAGCGGGACCGCCAGGTCCCACAGGTGGACGTGGGGCCAACGGTCGACCACGACGGCGACCAGTGACGTGAGGCCGGCGAGCTGGATGACTGCGCCGACCGACAGAGCCGCCCGCCCGAAGCGTCGGATCGCCTTTGGCGCGAACAGGGACCCGAGGAAGAACAGCACCGCCATGGGCAGGATCGCCAAGCCGCCGTGAAGTGCATCCTCGTGCAGGCCATCCTGGGTGGTCAGGGCGAAGACGAACATGAATGCGCCGAAGCCGATGCTGAATGCGAACACCATCACCAGACCGCGCGACATCGACGGCAGCCTGAGCAGCGACGGCGGCAGCAGCGGGATCTGACCACGCTGCTCGGCCCGCCGCTCCACCACGAAAGTGACGGCGCCGAGGACAACCGCGAGGGCGATCATCGCCCAGGTCCACCACGGCCACCCCAGCGAGTGACCCTCGGTGAGTGGGACCAGTACGGCGGTCAGTGTGGCGGCGAACAGCGCGGTGCCGGGCAGGTCGACGCCTACCGGGTGATCCGAACGGGTGTTGGGCACGATGCGGGCCGCGACGGCCAGCACCACCAGGCCGATCGGCACGTTGACCAAGAAGATCGGCCGCCACGATGCCCCGGCGATGTCCGCGCTGACGAGCAAGCCGCCAACCAACTGACCAACCACGGCCGCGATACCGGACGTCGCACCGTACAGGGCAAGGGCTCGTGCCTTGCGTTCATGTTCGAGCGTGTGATGGAAGGTCGCGAGTACCTGAGGCACCAAGAGCGCAGCGGTCGCGCCCTGCACGATGCGGGCGGCGATCAGTACGCCGACGGTCGGCGCGAAACCACACACCGCCGAAGCCACGATGAACCCGACGAGTGCGCCGAGGAAGACGCGGCGACGGCCGAGACGGTCGCCGAGCCGGCCGCCGAGGACCAGCAGAGCGGCGTACGCGACGCCGTACCCGGCGATCACCAGCTCCAGCTCGGACGCCGAGGCGTGCAGGGAGACGTCGATGCTCGGCAGCGCGACGTTGGTGATGAAGAAATCCATGATCGGCAGGAACGCACCGGCGAGCAGGAAGAACACGCCGACGGGGTGCAACCCGCCGGACAGCGCAACCGCTCGCGGCGAGCGACGCCCAGCCTGCCGCGCGGAGAGGGTGAAGGCCATTGATGCTCCAAGTAGCTATGAGTTGATAACTATCTAGACATAATTAGTATGTGCTCATAACTATCGGCAGACAATCAACTAGGCTGGCGATGTGACGAAGGACCCATCACCGCGCCACGGCTCCCGGCAGGCCCGCAGATCAGCCGACGAAGAGCGCTGGGCCGACCTCGCCGACCTCGCGTTGGTGATCAGCCGGGAGATCCAGTACCGCGGCTACGCCGACGCGGAGGCGGTCGGCCTGACCCAGTCCGAAGGCATGGTGATGCGCTACCTGCTCCAGGACCAAGCAGCAGCCGCCCCCAGCCAGATCGCCACCGCCACCGGACTCCAGCGCACCAACCTCTCGACGACGCTGCGCGGCCTCGAGCACAAGGGCATGATCCAGCGCCAGACCAGCCCGGCCGACGGCCGCGGCGTCACCGTCAGCCCAACAGAACACGGCCGGACCAACTCCACCCTGGTACGGCACGAGTGGGCGACCGCCGTCCGCGAGGCAGCCGGCGACGACAACACCCACCTCGACGCCGCCCTCACGCTGCTCACCACCATCAGAGACGGCCTGGTCAAGACCCGCCCTCAATCCCCTTCCCACCACCCACCGGCCTAGCCGGCCCACGCCGTGACGCTCGTACGCCGCGTGGTCTGCGACAGTCGCGCGGGGATCGCAGCATGGCGAATCCTATTGCTGGGTTGGTGTTCCTTGATGGTGGAACATCTGCCAATGTCCCGGAGCGACCCGACGCCAAAGCGAGGTCCTGTTGGAACGCCGCTCACCGTTGTCAGACGTGTATTTGACCATCACCAGCCCGTCGCCCAACCGGTAGCCGCGCATGTCGTGGAAGCGGATCGGTTCACCGTGCGGGTCGGTGCCGGCCGCGACGAGCTCTGCCGTGCCCTCGAACTCGATCTCACCCCCCGATGCCCCGAACTCATGGAAGTCCGGGGCCAGCAACCTCCGCAGGCGAGCTGGGTCGGCACGGCACTCCAGGCTCAGCGACTCCTGCTCCGCAGCGACGGCCTCCGCCACCTGCGGATCGTCGGACCCGTCTGCACCGTCGTGGAACTCCTTGGCTGTCATGGAACCCGACGATGACACGGCCGTCATCGACACGCATCCCTATTCGGCTCGACATCCGGACGCGCGACGAGCGCACGGATGTCGCGCCGGGCCTGCATCGCGACGTCGTCACAACGGCGCGGGCCGTCGCCCGCGGCGACTCTGCGTGCCCGCCAACGGTCACCGCCGCGATGCTTCGGCGGATCGGATCCTCCGGCCGATCGCCGCCCGCGCTTAGGGACTTCGGACTCTGCCGCTCCACGTCCGCGGCGGATGATGCTCGAGGTGGAAGGTGCGGCATCGGACGAGCACGTTGGTGGGCGACATGAGCGCGAACGCCGTCAGCCGGGCGTCATGCTGGCTGGGTAGGGTCGTGAGAGGGACCGTTGCTGCAGGCCTCCTTCTCGGGTCCGCCGCGCCGATGGTTCCTCTCCGAACGGCGCCACCGGCCTCGACGCCCGATGTGGCGGCGACGGTCATCGACCGCTACCGAGAGCGGATCCCTCAGCTCATGGCCGAGCAGGGAGTACCGGGTCTGGCGGTCGCGCTCGTGGACGGCGATCGGGCGCTGTGGCTCGAGGGCTTCGGCTACCGGGACCCTGAGGGCGGTGGTCCGGTGTCCGCTGACACGATCTTCAGCGTCCAGTCGATGTCGAAGACCTTCACGGCTACGGCCGTCATGCAGGCGGTCGCGGCCGGTCGACTGGATCTCGATGAGCCGATCACGACGTACCTTCCCGGGTTCACTGTCCACAGTGCGTTCGAGGAGCATCCCGAGCGGAAGATCACGCTCCGGATGCTCCTGAGCCACACCGCCGGCTTCACCCACGAGGCCCCGGTGGGCAACAACAACGAGCTCGATCCCGGCGACTTCGGCTCGCACGTCCGCAGCATCTCCGACACCTGGCTGCGCTTCCCGGTCGGCAGCGGATACGCGTACTCGAACCTGGGAATCGACCTCGCCGGCTACATCCTGGAGCGAGTCGAGAACAAGCCGTTCGCAGAGGAGATGCACGACTCGCTGCTCGGTCCGCTGGGCATGGACCACAGCACGTTCGATCGGACGGTGATCCGGTCGACCGCGGATCGCGCGGTGGGACATGCTTACCCCTTCCCCGAGATCCCGGTCGACGTGCCGATGACGGCGGCCGGCGGCCTGTACACCAGTGCCGCCGACCTCGCCCGCTTCCTTCGCTTCGAGCTGACCGACGGCTCCATCGACGGTCGCGCTGTCCTCGATCCGACGTCCATGGAGGAGTTACGCACCGTCCCGGCACCCAGTGCCGGAGCACCGGCCGGCTACGCGCTCGGCGTCATGCGCACGCAGTGGAATCGCTGGGACCAACGACCCGATCTGTTCACCCACGGCGGCGGTGGCTTCGGCTTCCTCTCCGATCTGTGGTGGCTGCCGCAGGTCCGGATCGGGATCGCCATCGTGACCAACTCCCAAGATCACCAGCTCCAGGGAGATCTCGCGTTGTCGATTCTCGGTGACCTGGTGACGGAGCCGGGCGTGTATCGCGACCGGCTGCTCGCGCTGCCGTCGCGGCCGCCGGTGGTCGATCCGAGCCGATTCGAACCCCCGGCCGGGATGACGAAACTGGTTGCCAACGCCGCCATGGCCACGACAGGTGATGAGGCGACCCGCTGGTCGGGCTACGCCGGTCCGTACCGGGCGCCCGAGTGGGGCGTGCTCGCGCCGACAGGTCCGCTGGGACGGTTCGTCGTCGACGGAGGCGTCCCATACTTTGACGTCGACGACACGGAGTCGCTCGTCCGCCACCACCTCGTCGAAGTCACACCCGGCGTCTTCCTCGCGGACAACGGCGAGACGCTCGACCTGCAAGGCCCTGTCCCGAGATGGCAAGGTCTCAGGCTCGTTCGAGTGGCAGAAGGCCCCGCTCTGTGGCAATGGGCCGTTCTCGGGACCGCCGCCCTCCTTGCAGCCGCATGGCTCGTCACTGCCGCAGCTCGTGAGGTACATCGCCACCGGTCGCGCTCGGCTTCAGGCGAGCGGCCCGCCGGCCTGCGTCGGATCGTCGCCCTTACCTGGGTCGCCACAGCGATGGCGACGATCGCCAACGTGGCCCTGCTTGCGTGGATGCCTGGACTCGTGGATTCCGGCTTCCTCGGCTGGCTCGACATCTCCTTGGCGCAGCGCCTGGCGTTGCACTTGCCGCTAGCGCTGGCCGTTCTGAGCGTGTCCACGCTTGTCCTCATGACCGCGGGGTGGGTACTCCGCTGGTGGTCGAGTGCGCTCAAACTCCACTACGCAGTACTTGCCGTTGCCTCAGTCGCCGTGATCGCCCAGCTCGCCACTTGGCACCTGATCGGCTGGGGCCTCACGTGACTGATCAGTTCACCTAGGACTGGAGGGGTGCGTTCCTGGTTGGTGGACGATCGCTGTCGGACCCTTGGCGTGCTGCAGGATGCCGCGGGCCGTGCCGCCCAGCAGGAGCGCCATCATCCGCCGGTGAGTGCGGCCGCCGACTACCAGCAGCTGGGCGTCTGCGTCGCGAGCAGCATCGGTCAATCCGGCGACCGGGTGACCGCGCGTGAGTTCTGCCTCGAACGTGACGCCGGGGTATCTGTCGCGGCACCGCTCCACCGCCGCATCCAGCCGGTCCGCATAGTAGCGATGCCTGGTTTCGACAGCGCTCGCGGCAGCGGCCTCGTCGCCGGTGAGCATCGCCGGGGCGTCCCAGACGTGCACCAGGCGAACCGGAGCCTGGCGCTCCGCGGCGAGGCCGACCGCGAAGTCGACCGCTGCCTCGCAACGCTCGAGTTCGTCCACCCCAACCACGATCGGAGCCACCCGGTCGCCCGGACTCCACTTCGGCGGTACGACGACCACCGGCGTCGAGGCCTCGTACACGACGGCTTCCGCTGTGGAGCCGATCAGCAGCCGGCCTACGATGCCACGTCCGTGCCGCCCGACCACGAGCATCCGGTCGTTCCCGGTGGATCGCGCCAGAATGTGCGACGGCACACCGGACAGCAACACGGCCGTGTGCAGCCCCGCGCCGTCATGGTGGTCCAGGTACTCGCGGACATTGGCTACCAGCTGTTTGCCCGCCTCGGCGGCGCCACGACCGTCGAGGAAGAGTCCCGTCGGAGGCCGTTCGCCGACCACGTGCAGCACCCGTATCGAGGCAGCGCTGAGTGCTGACTCGTGCAGCGCCCAGTCGACGGCACCGTTGTCGGACCAACTGTCGTCCACACCTACGGCGATCGAGATCTTCTCTGTCATGACCAGTTCCTCACTGCCGGTGCGTCCACCCTCGTCTCGCCGTCCGGCCGTAACCAGGGCCGGATTGCCCGCCGACTCGGGACCAAAGACGCATGGCGACCTCGCAGATCGGCAGCCCGGTAGCAGGAGATCCCGGTCGTTACGGGTCTTCCGGCCCTGCACGGCTCGGTTGACCGACTGGACGCTGTAGGCAGAGCGAGCCGAGAGTCGAACAGAGGTGAGAACGATGCTGATCCGGGACGTCATGACCACCCCGGCAGTGACCGTGACAACGCGGTCGTCGACCGGGTCGGTTCTGCGGTTGATGCACGAGGAGCAGATCAGTTCGGTTCCCGTCGTCGACGACCGCGGGGCTCTGATCGGAATCATCAGCGAGACAGAGCTCCTTCAGGACGCGGTTCTGGCCGACCGGGTCCCGGCCGGACGCGTCTCCGGTACGTCGCCATCCCGCAAGGTCGGCCACGCCCTGACGCACCACGTCGTCACCGTGAGTCCTGACGACAAGATCGAACCAGCGATCGCCCTCCTGCGGTCGACGACGCTGGAGCACCTGCCGGTCGTCGAGAACGATCGAGTGGTCGGAACGGTCGGCTCCGAGGACATGGTCCGGAAGCTCCCCGAGTCCCCCCGCGGCTGCGAGCTCGAGACCTCCGCCGGGACAGCTGCGGACCCAGTACGACGCACCCGCCGCCACCGCTGAGTTCGATGGGTGGGTGCTCGCGTGCACAGCGACAGGAAGTGTCGGCCCTGTTCCGGCCCGGACGGCCGGTCTCACGCCTGAACACTTCGCGTGACGACGAGTCCTGGACCGACACCTCCTGTCGATCTGCACATCCTCCGAGCAGCCGCACACATCACCCACACGTTCGGCAGAGGAGCCACAGAGGTCCCGTGCCGGCTGGGACCTTCGTCTCTGGGATCACCTTCGCCGCCAGGACATCGTGGAGGTAGACGCGGACCGAGACCCTGACGACGCGTACCACGAGTTCCGCGCGACGGACGCCGGAACCATCGGCAGAACGAGGTGATGACGATGTTGATCCGGGACCTGATGAGCGCACCCGTGGTCACCGTGACGGCGGAGACATCGGTTGGCGTGGCACTCCGGCTCCTCGACGATCGGAAGATCACCGCCATGCCGGTCGTCGACGCAACCGGCGTACTCCTCGGCATCGTCAGCGAGGCCGACCTCGTCCAGGACGCCGCACCCCTGGACGACCGCGCGCCGAAGGCGGCCGTCCGGACAACCACCGACACACCACCACGCCGGATCGCCGACGTGATGAGCCACCTGGTGGTCACCGTCCACGCCGACGACGAGTTGGACGTCGCGATCGACCTGATGTCGTCGACGATGATGAAGAGCCTGCCGGTGCTGGATCACACCCGCGTCATCGGCATGATCAGCCGCAGCGACGTCGTCCACCTGCTCGCCGGCCGTGACGACCGGATCCGCGCCGAGGTTCAAGAAGTCATCCGGGCCGAGAACCCGGACTGGCAGGTCGACGTCCACGACGGTGTCGTCACAGTGACCGGCCCAGTCGACCCGAGCGAGCGCAACATCGCCCGCGTCCTGGCCGGTTCCGTCCGCGGCGTCATTGCTGTCCTCAGCCGCTGACATGATGAACCTCGCGACCGAACAGGCGATTACGCGATGACCGACGTTCAACTGCCGGCGGTCCCGCCTGGTTCGGGACTGTCGGCCCCTGCCGACCGCCCGCCGCTTGCCTTGTGCTCGAGATGACCAGCGAAGGAGGGCACCCCCGTGAACGCTCCAGCCCTGACCCGCGACGAGGTGGGCATTCTGCTCACCGCCGCGATGTACGCCCCGTCCATGGGCAACACTCAGCCCTGGCGGTTCGAGGTCGCCGGACCCGTGATCGACGTCCGGCTCGACGAGGACCTGGTCCTGCCGGCCGCCGACCCGGCCGGCCGTGCGATCAGGATCGGTCTGGGCGCGGCGGCCTTCAATCTCCGCGTTGCCGCCGCGATGCTCGGGCACGAGTCGACGTTCGCCGCCTCCCCCGACCCGGCCGAACCGGAGGTGGTCGCCCGGATCTACCTGTCCGATCGCGGTAGCCCGGCGACCGAGCTGTCCTGCCTGTTCGGCGAGATCTCGCGCCGGCACACCTATCGCGGCCCGCTGCTCGACCAGGCCATCCCGCTGACGGTGATCAGCGCATTGACCCGGGCCGCAGAGGTCGAAAATGCCGAGCTGCACTGGTTGAACGAGCACACCACCCGGAAGCTCGGACAGCTCCTGCGGAGGGCCGACGACCTCGACCTGCACGACGAGGACCGCCTGCACGAGCGTGGGCGATGGATCGGCGGCAAGCGCCAGTACGACGGCATACCCGGCCCTGCCCTCGGGCCGGCGCCAACCGGTCCGGCCATGGTCCGCGACCTGGCGGCCGGGTTCGCCGTACCCGGACGCGAGCACGCGGTGTTCGAACGACAACCGCGGATCGCTGTGCTCGGCACCGCGGACGAAGACGAGCGCGCATGGGCGCAGGCCGGCCAGGCGTTGGAGAGAGTGTTGCTGACAGCAACTTCCTCGGTGCTGGCCGCCTCCTTCCTCAACCAAGCGCTGGAGCACCCGGCGCTGCGGGCCGAGGTCCGGCACCTGAT